>NZ_JPEQ01000007.1:0-963527 GCF_000738495.1 Chryseobacterium sp. P1-3 | reverse complement strand
CAGGGTGTATTATTTCCGTTGATTTCTAATGTACCGTCAGATAAGCCTCCTGGATATTGCTGGGCAAAAAGGCACTGGGTAATCAATGAAACAAATATGGTGAGGTAAATTCTGAAAAAAAAAGTATTCATTTTTCTATTGATTTAATAGTTTGTTATTGCTTTTTATGATGAGGAGGCACCGGATCATATCCGCTTCCGCCCCATGGGTGACATCTCAAAATTCTTTTAACTCCCAGCCAGAACCCTTTAAATATACCATGGACGCGAAGCGCTTCCAGCATATAATGTGAGCAGGTAGGTTCGTAGCGGCAGTTTTTAGGAAGTAACGGCGAGATGAACCACTGGTAAAATTTGATCAAAATTACCAACGGGAATGTGATGATTTTATTGAATGTAAGTTTCAAAACAATGCAAAAATAGGGTAAAAAAATGAAAATTAGTTTAATTTTGTTAGAAGTTTCAGAGATCTGAAACATAAAATATTTATCTCAAAAAATAAAATTACCTTGAATCAAAATATTCCATTAGCAGAAAAATTAAGACCTAAAACACTGGATGATGTGCTGGGGCAGGAGCATCTTACCGGAGAGAAAGGGACGATCAGGAAAATGATCGAAAACAACACCCTGAACTCCCTGATCTTCTGGGGGCCTCCGGGAACAGGAAAAACAACATTAGCGGAAATTATTTCGGAGAAATCGGGTAGGAAATTTTATAAACTTTCTGCAGTTTCCTCCGGAGTGAAAGATGTTCGTGATGTCATTGAGGATGCCAGGAAGCAGAATCTGTTTTCCGGAAAATCTCCCATTTTATTTATTGATGAAATCCACCGTTTCAATAAATCACAGCAGGATTCATTGCTGCATGCGGTAGAAAAAGGCTGGATTGTTTTAATAGGGGCTACCACTGAGAATCCGAGTTTCGAAGTAGTTTCGGCTTTGCTTTCAAGAAGCCAGGTGTATGTTCTGAAAGCATTGAGCTATGAAAAGCTGGAAGAACTTATTGATATTGCTTCAGAAAGGTATAATAAAGAAGAAGGTACGGATTTTAAAATTCTGGAAAAAGAAGCTTTAATTCAATATTCAGGAGGAGATGCCAGGAAACTGATTAATTCGGTAGAGCTTGTTCTGAACCAGTATAAGGATTCAAAAACCAAGGAAATCATCAATACCGATGTTCTGGAGGTTCTTCAGGAAACAATGGCACTTTATGACAAAAACGGAGAACAGCATTATGATATTATTTCAGCGTTTATCAAATCAATGCGCGGAAGTGATCCTAATGGCGCAGTATATTGGCTGGCACGGATGATTGCAGGAGGAGAAGATATCAAATTTATTGCAAGACGCATGCTTATTTTAGCAGCTGAAGATATAGGGCTGGCTAACCCTAACGCACTGGTTATTGCCAATAATTGTTTTCAGGCAGTAAATGTTATCGGAAATCCGGAAGCAAGGATTATATTAAGTGAAACAGCAGTGTATCTGGCTGTATCACCCAAAAGTAATTCAACTTATATGGCGATCAACGAGGCGCTGGCATTGGTGAAGCGGACGGGAAACCTTCCGGTACCACTTCATTTGCGAAATGCACCCACGAAGCTGATGAAAGACCTGGACTATGGCAAAGAATATAAATATGCCCACTCTTATGAAGGAAACTTTGTAGATCAGGATTTTCTGCCTGCTGAGATTAAAGATGTGAAGCTTTACGAGCCGGGAAACAATTCTACTGAAAAGAAAATTTACGAAGAGCTCAGGAAGAAATGGAATAATAAATACTAACAGAAAAGGATACCGGGCTACGGTATCCTTTATTTTGTTATGGTATTTTAATTATCTGGAAGTGGAAATGAAAAGTGTTTTTTTACCATTGTAATTTTTTGCTTCCATTTTACCCAGGATATCTCCATAAACCAGGGTATTGGTATCGGTAAATTCATATCCTTCGATAAAAACCGGGGTGTCTGCCGGAATATCATATTGCGCATTCAGGTCTGCCAGTGAGATTCTGTCTAGCCCTTCATATCCATTTTTGATCTTATACTCGGTAAATCCTTGTGTAGAAATAAAGCTGTATTTTTTCAGGGTTTGAGGAAGATTGGCAGCACTGCTATATACCTTTGAACTTTGTACAATCGTTTTTTTTTGCATTGAACATCTCTACCGTCCCAATAATATTATTGGCAACAGCAAACCTGATGCTAGGGTTTTGTTGTGCAAATAAAGTTGCAGAGGACAATAGTAAAAAAGAGTAGAGTAATTTTTTCATAATCAGAATATATAACTGTTAAAAACGTGATAAATATAGTTATTTTTTGTAAAATGTAAATAAAATTTAAAAATGTTTTGAATTTTATTTAGAAATAAGAATGATTAGCCGGACGGAGGGTCTGAACTTTCCTTCTTTTTCTCCTTTTTGTCAACCATATTTTTAACCATATTCTTAAGGCGCTGAAATGTAAAAGAGCTTATTAATAAGATAATTCCTAAAATAATAAATGCACTTATCCTTGAGATATTATCCATTTGCCATACATCATAGGCATACAGTTTTATCACCATCATTCCTATAAGCGCAAAACCGATTTTATTATATTCCTGAATGTTTTTTTTTCAACCCGGTATAAATAAAGATGCTGGCAAGGATGGCCCATATGATAGGAAGATAAAGAACATTAAAATGTTTTTTAATCACATAATACTGTGAAATATCTTGAGTATTGGCAAATATATACAGATGATAAAGTCCGAAACTTACAGCAATAGTGAAGGCTAAAGACAGTATCCAGTAGGAAACGGGTTGTTTGTGAAACCCTGAGGAAGGAACAACCTGGAAGACTATATATATAAAAGGTATCCATTGGAGCAGATGTACAAAATAAAATCCCGATGAAAGTTTTTTAAATAGAATGTCTGTGACAACAGATGAAGAAGAGACAGATGCATTAACCGTTAATAAAAACAGGAATATATAAATAAACCCTGTCTGAAGACTATTGCTTATATTTTGTTTCTTTCTGAAAAGTAAAATAACAAAAATATAATACAGGCTGAACAATAGTCCTATATGAGTGATTGCAGCCCAGGACATGCCGGAAATGTGATAGATAATTTCCAGCAGGATGGCTGTATAAATAATTCCATAGCTGATTACCGGTGTGGAAGCTTCCCAAAAGCTGTCTTTCTTTTCTGTTTCAGTGGCTTTTAATAAATATAAATTAAAAATTGTTGAAATTATAGTTACCAGGCTCGTTAAAAATACCGGGTTTACTATAATACTGAGGTTTTTAGCATTAAAATATTCTGTCCATGTCAGAATCTGGGCAATGATCACCAATGGAAAGAGAATGTAAAAACACGTTTTAAAAAATTTTCTGATCCGTTTTTTTCCATATAAAAAGGAGTAAGCTTGCCTCTATGGCCCATACGCTGGTGATGAGGTGTGTCCTGAACTGAAGAGCAATGGCTAGAGTAGCTAAACTCACTGTAATTCCTGCAAAAACAGAATAAGCAGTCCCGGAGCTCTTTCTTGTATATTCCCTGAAAAAAAGAATGGTATTGATAAAAGCAAATAGGAGAGGGAAGATAATAACAGGCTCATACTTCAATGCATTAAAAGTATACACAAGTCCTATAGTGCTGGTAAAGTTGATTAGCGCCAGCATTAAAATATCCGGAACCGGAAGTATATTTTTCCTGATGTAGTCCTGAAGGGCAAAGAGGTAGAAAATAAGATAAGTAATGATATAAAATACAATGCTGAGAAGCTCTGTTTTTTCGGATGTCCATGTGAACAGGTAGAGGGTAGTGAAAATAAAAGCAGTCCATCCCACACTTTTCCAGTGTCTAAGGAAGGTGACTGCCAGCATTCCTGTATTTAAAAGACTGATGTAAATGAATAAGAAAAGGTAATTGCTTTGTCCTGTGCTGACCATTAAAGGCGCTGAAAATCCTCCCAGCAATGAAAAGATAATCAATATTTCACTCCTGTAATAATAAGAAAGAACAATGGAAATGACGGTGATTAATGTCGTGATACCAAACGCTGTATTCTGGGTGAAAAGGTGATATTCCCTGAAAGCAATGGTTGCTGTGAAATATAGGACGGCAGTTCCTCCGCCGGTAATAATGGAGGCAAATGTTGCATAATTTTTTCTCAGGAAGTGACCGGTCAGTATAATTCCGGCACCGGTGCAAAATCCTATTCCGGCTCTTGCAGCTTCTCCGATCCAGTTTTTATCAATAGCATATTTTACAAAATAACCTATACCAAGAACCAGGGTAAAAATCCCGATGACGGTAAGGGCATTCTGCTTAAGGAAATCTAAGACAGGTCGTAGCCAATCTTTTGGTTCAGCTACCGGAATCTGTTCGTTATTGTTTTTATTGAATTGTACAACTTTCCTGAGGGGTTTATTATTTGAAATAGCCGGGGAAGGTTCATCTTGTCGTGAAGCGGCTTTCTGCTCGGCGGGTTCAGAATGAATGGACCGGGCATTTATTTTGGAATTAAGATCGGTAACTTGTTTTTCAAGATTTCTGATTTTATTATTCAGGTTCTTGAAAATGACAAAAACAACTATGATTAATATGATAATGAGCAGTTCATTCATTATATAGTTTTTATCAAATATAAACAAATGTTTGAATATGGGTAAAAATTAATCCATCACAATTCTGTGATGGATCAACTGTATAAATAACTAACAATATGTTTTACTAATCAGATATCTTGTAAATGTAGAATGAAGCAACACTGGATCCTAATAAACCTACGTCCAACGCTGTTGATCCGACAAGACCAAATGAAACTTTGTCTCCTGCCTGGAAGGAATAGAGTGAGTTAAGAGAACTTTCGGAAATTGTCAAGCTCAATACAAGCAGGTTAGCTCCACTGAACGGACGGCTGTCTATAGTAGTTGCCACACCAGCTCTTGTTCTTACTATACCAACCCCCGGGTTATTTGCTAACAATGAAGCCTGAAGGCCGGTTCCATAACGGAATGTAAAGCCTACAGCATAAACACCTGTGGATGGAATTACATAAGAATTATCTGTGTCATTGAATAAGCTGGCAGATCCTAAGGTTCTTTCTGCTGCCAGGAAGTTAACTGCTCTGAAGCCCGAAGGGAAAAGTCCCAGGCTTAAAAGGCTGATTCCTGCAGTTTTTTTAGCGGCATACATGGATGGGTTTACATTAGCAGCCGAAATAATAAGTTGCGGATCCATAACGAAAACCTGGTCACTGCCCTGATTGCTTGCTAAGAGTTGATAACCGGGTAAAGCAGTAGCTTGTGGAGTATCGCGTACTATTAATGTCCCATTGACATCAAGTGTTGCAGCCGGAGTAGCAGTATTAATACCAACCTGTGAAAATAGAGGGAAAGCTGCACATGCTAAAAGTAAGCTGTAAAATTTTTTTTTCATGATCAAAGTTTTAATAGTTCTAAGTTCTAAATATAGCAAAAATTATGCCCCGTATTATTATTTTTTTTATTTTACTGGTATTATGATGAATAATATTTAAACATATGTTTATATTATATTTCAATATACTTCATAATACCATTACGAATTAATTATCTTTAAATATGACTGAGACAAATGTAATAAAAAATATTTCTAACTCTCGTTCTATTGAAATATATTTTTTTGATTAAAATTTTACTATAGTATTTTTACTATATATTAAAAGGTTTTTATTATTTCAGTTTTGTACAAAAAGATAATAACATGCCTTAAATGTTGATGTATGAGATGTTTTGTTCCGCGAGATAAGGTATGTATTAAAAAAAAACACCGTCAGAATGACAGTGTTTATATTGAAAAATGTTGTACAATAAAATATTTAGCTTTCTAAAAGAAATTCTTTATAATTTCCTAAAAAGTCCACTTCGGCATTGATAGACTCCAGCTCCTTCAGTGCATTGTCATGTAAAATTTCTTTCCATGGGCCAACAACATTAATAAAGAAAAAGTAATTACCTAATCCTGTTTTTAAAGTTCTGGATTCTATTT
Source organism: Chryseobacterium sp. P1-3 (assembly GCF_000738495.1). Taxonomy (NCBI): domain Bacteria; kingdom Pseudomonadati; phylum Bacteroidota; class Flavobacteriia; order Flavobacteriales; family Weeksellaceae; genus Chryseobacterium; species Chryseobacterium sp. P1-3. Next base: position 957,505 of record NZ_JPEQ01000007.1, on the reverse strand, counting down.
TACTAAGATTCATCTTTCTCCAGGCAAAAACAGACAATACCTGATGCAAGCCTCCCGGATGATCTTCCGGCAAAGTGATCAGCATCCCTGACTTTTCGCCTAGAGTTTCCAGTCTGCTGTTATCATATGTGTTTTTCTGCATTGAAATGATAATAAACCGGGTATGATTTTGTTCAAAATCCTGAATATTACGATTAATAATTTCTAATCCATATAAATTGGCAGCAAACTGATTGGCAACTGCTGCAATTTTGAGATCCTTATTTTCCGAAACATATTTGGCCGCTGCTGCTGTAGACGAAAAATCCTGTCTTGGTTTTTCTTTATAGTGAGTATCCAAAAAATGGAAACTTTGAGCCAATGCCTGCGGATGCGAATATACTTTTTCAATATCCTGTATAGTGTTTTCCGGATGAATCATCAGATGATGCGCAATAGGCATTACAGCTTCAGCTTCAATCTTGATGGAAGGAGTTTTGTATAAATAATCCAATGTCATGGAAACGGTTCCTTCTATAGAGTTTTCCAAAGGAACTACTGCTTTTACTGCTTCGCCATTTTCCACAGCACTGAAACAATCCAGAATGCTAGCCTGTGGTACAAGTTCTTCTTCTGGAAAAAGCTGTGCGGCCGCAAGCTGGGTGAAACTGGCGTGGGGTCCCAAAAATGCAATCTTCATAAATAGTAATTAAAGGTATTGTTATTATAAGAACAAAGGTGCGAATTAAAATTCAAAGTTTTCAGTATTTATGTTTAAGTTGCTGATGTAATTTCCCTATTTATAGCTATCCCAACCCATCTCTCTCCTGCAATTCCAGATTTCAATCTATCTATCCATCCATTTAGCATCTGACATCTAACATCTAACATCTGATATCTGACATCTGACATCTGACATCTATCACCTATCTCCTTATCCAGTTTTCTTCAATAAGCTTCATTAAAAAATCCGGACATTTGATAACCTTATTGGTTTTTGCAATCTAAAAAAAACAGGGTAGTGGAAGCTTCCGTTATTTTAATATGCTCTTCATTGTAAATTTCATATTCAAATTCAATTTTTACTCCAGGGATTTTTTTAATATAGGTATGAATTTCTAATTTTTGATCATATAAAGCCGGCCGGATATACTTAATTTTATACTCTGAAACCGGCAGCCAAATGCCTTGGTTTTCAATTTCATCGTAGGACATTCCTATGCTTCGGAAGAGCTCTACTCTGGCTACCTCAAAGTACTCGGCATAATTTCCGTAGTATACATATTTCATAGGGTCTGTTTCTCCGTAACGTACTCGTATTGAGTGTGTTGTGTGTATCATTTTTTGGTTAAAATTATACATACAAATATATTTTTAAATAATCAATACCTGCAATATTTTTTTTTAAAAAGAAAAAATTGGACCTTTGTCTTCCTTCAAAAAAACAGTACTAACGAACAATTAATCGGGGCTAAATATGGATGAAAATTTAATGATGATATGGCAGAGGTGTCTTCAGTTTATGCGTGATAATTTGAACGCGGCTGAGGATAATTCTGATTTAAAAAAGCTTGAAAAATCTTTTGATTTATTGTTTGATAAAGTACAGCCATTTTCATTGGTTGATAATAACCTGACCTTGATGGTTCCCAGTGATTTCTATAAAGAATATATAGAAGACAATTACTTATCGCTTCTTTCAGCAGCCCTGAAAAAAAATATTGGAAAAGGCGTTAAATTATGGTATTCAGTAATGGAAAACAGGCCAAGTGGACTGGAGAAACCTGTTACCATGAATATGAAAGGAAAAAGTGTACCGACTCCTAAAGTGCAGGAGACGATGCCGCAAGGATTCTCATCCAATATTGTAAATCCGTTTGTAGTGCCGGGAATCAAGAAAGTAAATATTGATTCTAATTTGAAGGCCGACTTCTCTTTCGATAATTATGTGGAAGGAGAAAGTAATAAATTTGCCGCTACGGTTGCAAGATCAATCGCAAAAAGACCCGGTGCAACAGCTTTTAACCCGTTATTTTTATATGGAGGTTATGGAGTAGGGAAAACCCACTTAGGCCAGGCGGTAGGACTGGAAGTAAAAAACCAGTTTCCTGATAAGGTAGTTCTTTATTTGTCTTCAGAGAAATTTATCCAGCAATTCATCTCTGCTGCGAAAGCTCATAAGCAGACAGAATTTGCCAACTTCTACCAGATGGTGGATGTATTGATTATTGATGATATCCAGTTCTTATCCGGAAAATCTGCTACTCAGGACAGTTTCTTCCATATTTTTGATCACCTGCATCAAAATGGAAAACAAATTATCCTTACGTCAGATAAAGCGCCTGCTGACATCATGGATATTCAGGACAGAATTGTTTCCCGTTTCAAATGGGGACTTTCTGCAGAAATCAAATCTCCTGACCTAACTACACGTAAGAGAATTATTGAGAATAAACTGAGCAGAGACGGAATTGTTCTTCCTGATGATATGCTTGAGTTCCTTGCTGCAGAAGCTAAAACCAATGTAAGAGAACTTATCGGGATTATTAACTCTGTGATTGCTTATTCTACTATTTATAAAACAGATCTTAGCTTAGAATTATTAAAAGAGACTATTAATAAGATTGCTGCCAATCAAAAGAAAATTATCAATATTCCTTATATACAGGAAGTTGTTTGTGATTATTTCGGGATCAAAAAAGAGCAGCTTTTATCTAAAACAAGAAAAAGAGAAATTGCGCTTCCAAGACAGCTGGCTATGTATTTTTCAAAAGAATTTACCAACGCTACCTTTACCAAAATTGGTGAAGAAATGGGAGGAAAAGACCATTCTACTGTAATGTATGCCTGTGATACCATCAAGGATGTATCAAAAATTGATAAAGAAGTCAAGAAGTATGTAAAAGACCTTACAGAAAGAATCAAAAGTTAGGAAATAATAGTTTAGTTGAAATAGAAAAGTGGAGAATAGTTTTTATTCTTCATTTTTTATTTAGTTTTGTCAGGATAAAAAGGCTTGTAGGCCTTTGTTTCCTACTTTTAAATAGCAAAAGATAAAATATGAATATATTAATGATCTGTTTAGGAAATATATGCAGAAGCCCTTTGGCAGAGGGAATTATGAAAACCAAGGTTCCGGCTGATTTTCTGGTAGATTCTGCAGGAACCATTTCATTACATGAAGGGGAGCATCCTGATAAAAGGGCAATTAAGACAGCTGCCAATCATGGTATTGATATTTCCAGTCAAAGATCAAGACCGATCACCAGGAGAGACTTTGAAATCTTCGATAAAATATACTGTATGGATATTGATGTATTCGAGGACGTGATTTCCAAAGCTAAAAATGAAGCGGAGCGTCAGAAGGTCTCTTTATTTTTAGAAGTACTGGGGGATCATAAAAATTCAGAAGTGCCTGACCCTTACTGGGGAAGTATGGAAGACTTTGAAAAAGTATTCCAGCTATTGGAAAAAGGCTGCAATGAAATCAGTAACCAGATACTTAAATAAAAAAATCTGCTGCTTTTTATATGGACCGGTCTGAATATTTCCCACAACCCTTTATTACATAAAAGAACTAAAAAAAATTAATACAATGCTTTTTTTACTCCCTGCTTACTTATCAGAAAATACGCCTCTTACTCATTTTTCTCCTGTTCTGAAAGAATATATCATGCGAACAGATTATTTCTTTGTAGAAAATGAAAAGACCGCAAGAAAGGTAATCAAATTTTTTGCTCCTGAAAAAAAGCAGGCAGATCTGAAACTGTTCTTATTGGATAAATACACTGAAAATGCTGATATCAAAGAAGCTCAAGACCTGATGCTTAAAGGTCAGGATTTTGGGTTGCTTTCAGAAGCCGGCTTACCCTGTATTGCTGATCCGGGAAATCTTATTGTAAAATGGTGCCACGAAAAAAATGTCAGGGTGATTCCTGTTTCAGGACCCTCATCCATTATTCTGGCCTTAATCTCCAGTGGATTCAACGGACAGGAATTTACCTTTCATGGTTACCTTCCTATTGATAAAGGGGAAAAAAAGAAACAGATTATGAATCTGGAAGGGTTGGTCCAGAAAACCGGATATTCACAGATTTTTATGGAGACTCCTTACAGGAACAACCAGCTTTTTGAAGACCTGTGTAAATTCTTATCACCTAATACCAGGCTATGTATCGCTGCTAATATCAATGATGCAGAACATGAATTTATTAAAACAAAAACGATAAAGGACTGGCAGAAACAAAGGCCTGAGCTTCACAAGATTCCGGCAGTATTTGTATTGGGAAAATAAGTAAAATGATGTTGATAGTAAATTGAGCGGTAATCTGTTTCTTCCTGTTTCGGTCTCTTCCAATTCTATTTTTACCTTTAAAAACATTTAACAGCCCTTAACGTATGCTTTGCATTATTCTTGATTTTTACAAGGTATAATCCTAAAAGAATAAATTATGTCTGACAAAAAATTAGCAGGAATATGGATCGACACAGAAAAGGCTATCGTAGTAAAAAATCATGATGCCCAAAATGTTTCGGAGTTCTTTCTCTGCAAACCTGTGAAAGCAGAGATACAGCATGGCAATTCCAGTGAAAATGCAGGAAATAATGCTGAAATTACCAATAGGAATAAATTTTTTAAAGAAGTTGAACGCCTGCTGACCAATACCCAGGAATTGTTTATCACCGGTCCTGGTGTTACCCAGGAGGAATTGAAGCATTTCCTGCACGATACAGCTCAATACAGGGATCTTGAGATTACATTGGGGACCTCCCAGCAAATGTCTGATGAAAAAGTATTGGAAACAGTAAAGGATCATTTTAATAGCTAGTTAAAAATAAAAATCCGGGCATCGGAGATGCCCGGATTTTATATGAAATTACTCGAAAATATTTAACTTGGTTGCAGGATAAAACAGATGAATGGCTATTCTTTATGGGCCATGTAAGAATGTTTACTTATTTCGTTTTCTCAACTTCCACTTACGCCAGAGAAATATCATAAAAGGAATAATCAAAAAGAAAGGCCATAGTGAAATGACACCAAGAAAAAAACTTACAAAACTGTTCCAACCTTCGGTGAAAGAGTCTATAAAACGGCTTCCAAAACCAATTTTAGAAGTTGCTGAGCTTCTTACCTTTTCCTTGTATAAGCTAAGGTTCAAAGTGCTGTAATTAACTCGATCATCAATGAAACGAAGCCTTCCTTCGGCTACATCGATTTCGTCTTCCAGTCCCCGGATTTTTTCCTGTATTTCCAACATGTCCTTTGTGGTGGAGGCTCTTTTGAGCATGTCAAGGTATTTTTCAAGATAAATTTTCTTATTGGCTAATTTGATGGAAATATCAGTATACTCTTCAGTAACATCATTGGATGAAATATTTTTTGATAAAACAGAACCTACACCGTCTGAAAAAGAATTGATAAGAATATCAAAGCTTTTGTAAGGAACCCTGATAACCAGATTAAGATTTTCATCCATGTCTGTATTCTGGAAATCCTCTTTCTGGATATAAGCGTTATTTTTCTTTAGAATATCATTAACCTGGTTTTGTGCTTTTTTAATATCGCCTACCTGAATTCTCATATCTCCGTTTTTGATGACTTTCCGGATAGTATCTGCCTTATGCTCTGAAATAGAGGTTGTGGTTGACTTTTCATCCGGAAAAAGCTTTTCAGAAATCGAACTTGGTGGCGGTACATTGGCAGAAACTTTGTCTTCAGAGATCATGTCTACCAAATCAGCTTTAGCTTCCTGTTGAGCCGGTCCTGATTTACTACAATTGATAAGGATCAGGCAAAGTGAAGATAAAATAATACTCTTCATAGTTGTTTTTCCAAGATACCATCAAAAAGTATGCTTAAAATCTATGAGCAATTGCTTATTGCTAATTACTGATAACTTTGATTAATATCTGATTCCCGTTTTTTTAAGAATAAAACCTAATAACCAAATGGGCCCTATTAATAAAAATTGAAGATCCTTCAGAAAGGAAGGTTTCTGGCCCTCTATTTTATGTCCTATCAACTGAAAAATCCATGTGATGATGAAAATAATGAGATAGATCACCCATGATTGTTTGCCAAATTGAATATTGGTGAGGTAAATAAAGTGTTCCATCAGAAACATCAAAAAAAGCATAATAATGCTTATCCGTAAAGAAAGCCTAAGGTAGAAGAAAGTAATCAGTATGACGGTAATAAGGCTTGCCACACTGATGCATCCGAAGTAAGAAATACAGAGATGCGGTGCCGGAATCAGGGATACAAAACCCAGAATTGTCCAGAAAATCAAAGGTACACAGATCCAATGGATGAATTTGTTGGTTGCGTTTCTATGGCTCTTGCTATATTCCGCAAATAATAAATCAACCTTTCTCATAGTAACGTAGAATTTGGTAAACGCTAAAATAATAAAATTTTGTAATCACTGGTAAGATTGCTTACATTTGTGTTATGTCTGCCTTAGAAAAGTTCGGCGTTGAAATTTTTACACAGCGTAATATTTTTGAGAGAATTGCTGTTGATAAACCTTTCCGTCCCGATAATCCGGCATTTATTTTCATAAAATCCGGGACAATCAAGCTTCGTCAGCACTTCAGTGATCTGGAAGTTTCTGCCAATATGTTTATGGTAACCGATCCTCAGACCATTTACGAAGTTGTTTCCGTAAGCGATGATTTTCAGTCCCGTATGGTTTCTTATAAAAGAGAATTCATCTCGGCCCTGTCTTTGAAATTCAACCGGCTGATCACCTACCGTTACTTCAGGCAACAAATGAATAAAGGAGTCCCTTTTCCTGAAAATGAAATGGAAGTAGTCTGGAAAAGTGTCAATTTCCTGAAATATATCCTGGATTCTGAAACGGAAATGCTATATAAAAAGGAAATGGTAGAACATCTGTTTTCCGTCTTCTGTTATCAGATGGCCGGAATAATTTCCAAGGAAGATAATAATTCCATGAACCAGATGACAAGACAGGAAGAAATTGTTTTCCTGTTTCTTACAGACCTTTCGAAATACCATCTTACAGAAAAAACAGTGGAGTTTTATGCCGAACGGCAATCAATTACAACCAGACATCTTTCCTCAGTAGTGAAGTCAATTACAGGAAAGTCTGCCAGCCAGATTATTGCCCTAATTGTAATCAATGAAGCAAAGGTTCTTTTAAACTCGTCTAATAAACCGGTTTCAGAGATTTCTTCAATCCTTGGATTCAGTGATCAATATTCATTTTCACACTTTTTTAAAAAACATCTTGGGGTAAGCCCTACACAATACAGACATCAGTTTGAAAACTGAAATCTTACATTTGAACATCTTTTTCCAAAAATCAAACATTTGATTGATTTTGTTGTTAGCCTAACTTTGCATCTGTAAAACAAGGTAAAATGACAAAGAAAATAAAAACAGCACTATCAGTTCTGATAGCAGCTTTCCCTGCGCTGTTTTTTTCACAACAAATTAAACAGATGACCGCAGGTGAGGTTTCCGAACTGGCAGTCCGAAACCATCAGCAGTTAAAAGTTTCAGCGCAAAATATAGATATTGCGAAACAAAACACAAATATTGTCAAGCTTCAGAAGCTTCCTACGATTACTGCATCTACAAGCCAGTTTTATCTGGGGGATGCCGTTGCCATCGATAAAGATTTTTCGAATTCTGCCAAAGTTCCGATGCCTCATTATGGAAGTTCTTATGCTGTACAGGCTACACAATTGATCTTCAAAGGAGGATTGGTCAACAAGTCTATAGAAATGGCCGGACTTCGTGAGCAGCTTTCTGAGCTGGATCTTGAAAAAAACAAACAGGATGTGAAATTTTTAGTGATTTCAAATTATCTGGATGTTTATAAAATCATGAACCAGGAAGAAGTGTTTCAGAACAACAAAAAACTGGCTTTGGAACGCCTTAAGAATATTCAGAAATTCTATCAGCAGGGTATGGTAACCCGAAATGAAGTGATCCGTGCCGAACTGGCTATTAAAAATTTAGACCAGGGAATCCTGGCGTTGGCCAATAACAGGAAAATCCTTACCTATAATTTAAATATTGCGCTAGGTTTATCTTCTGATACGGAAATCGTTCCAACGGAAAGTTTAGAAAATAAAGATGCAGGAATCGGAATGGAATATTATACCCATCTTGCTCATGACAGCAATCCCTTGCTCAAATCAGCGAAAAAGAATATAGATGTTGCCGACAAAAATATAGAAATTATTAAAACCGATAATATGCCTACCATCGCAGGATTTGGTGGATATACCTTACAAAGACCTATTACTACAAGAAATCCTGTCCTGGATATGTATTCAGGAGGCTGGCAGACGGGTGTTTCTTTAAGTTATAACATAGACAGTCTTTATAAGACGAAAGAAAAAGTAAAATTGGGTGAGCTGCAAAAAAATCAGGCGAATGATGCAATGACTTTAGTACAGCAAAACGTGGATATGAGTGTGAATGCGGCTTATACAAAATACCAGGAAGCTATTCAGCAGGCTGAAATTCTGAACGATTCCAAAAGACTGGCAGAAGAGAACTACAAAATTACAGAAGCGAAGTATTTGAATCAGTTGGCGGTACAGGCGGAAATGATTGATGCGCAAAACCAGAAACTACAGTCAGAACTGGATTATGCCAATGCAGAGATTAATGTCTTGTATCAATATTATAACCTTTTGAAATCTACGGGAACACTTTAATTTTTTAAACTGAAAAACAACACAATGGAAAACAAGGAACAAACCACTCAAAATACAGCACCAGTAAGACCAAGCGGTGAAGGCAAAAAAAAACAAAATAAGAAAAATAAAATCAGGGCAGTCATTTCCAATATCATCGTTTTTCTGGTGATTGGCTTCGGATTATTCTGGTTAATACGTGAATATTTCCACATCGGAAACAAAACCTACACGGAAGCAGCTCAGGTAGAGGAATTTATTAATCCGATCAATACAAGGGTATCTGCTTATATTAAAGAAATTAAATTCATTGAGCATCAAAAAGTTAAAAAAGGAGATACTTTGGTGATTCTTGACAACCGGGAAATCCTTACCCAATTAGGACAGGCTGAGGCGGCTTATCAAAATGCAATGGCCCAGAAAACAGCGACAAGCTCTTCCGTTAATACCGTTTCCAATAATATCAATGTTATGGAGTCCAATATTGCCGGAGCAAAGGCAAGATTGTGGAATGCGGAACAGAATTTAAACCGGTATAAAAACCTTTTGGCTGCAGAAGCTGTTACCAGACAACAATATGACCAGGTAAAAACAGAATATGATGCTCAAAAAGCAGCGTATGAAACGCTGGTTAATCAAAAACAATCAGCCAGCCTTTCCACAACAGAGGTTAAAAGTAAACTGGGGATCAATGATGCTGAAATTAAAAGAACAAAATCTGCCTTGGATATGGCAAGGATCAACCTTTCTTATACTGTTATTACCGCTCCTTATGACGGTGTGATGGGAAGAAGAACAATTTCTGAAGGCCAACTGATTCAACCGGGACAACAGGTAGCTACAATTGTATTAAACGGACAAAAATGGGTGACCGCAAACTTCCTTGAAAGTCAGATGCCTAATATTAAAGTGGGAGAGAAGATCACCATGACTGCTGATGCTTTAGGAGGAAAGAAATTTGAAGGAGTAGTGACAGCAATTTCTGCGGCTACCGGATCAAGATATTCCAGTGTACCTACAGATAACTCTACCGGAAACTTTATCAAAGTACAGCAAAGAATTCCTGTAAGAATTGAATTTACAGCTTCCAATAAAAAAAGAAGACCTGGATAAGCTGAGTGCAGGAATGAATATGAATGTGAATATCAATCAGGACTAAAAAGATCGAAGATATCAGATTCAGACAAAGTGTAAGGAATCTGAAGACGAACAAGTCTGCTATCTGGTATCTGAAATCTGTTATCTAAAAAATCATGTACAATAAAGGATTATATAACGATTGGGTACCCAAACCCATACAGCTGTTACTGATTGTATTGCTGCTTGCTGTGGTAATGCCGTTGGGAGGTGTGTATACGGGAAATATCAGCTATCTGGTAAGCGGAACCGGATCGTTAACAGAATATTTTATGTGGGCGAATTATGCAACCACAATCGGAATGGGAGCCTGTATGCCTGTTGTCCTCAGAATTAAAATGAGGTTCAAAGTCAGAGATAAAATGGTCTTACTGCTGATATTGTTAGGATTGTTGAGCTATGTGAATGCAACGACTCTTCAGCCAATGATTTTTGTAGCAACCTCCCTGTGTATCGGGTTTATGAAAATGATGGTCACAATAGAGCTCTTCCTGCCATTGATGGTTATGATTGGAAACCGGGGAATGTTTTATGGCGTGTTTTATACGTTTGTGCTGGTGATGAACCAGGTAGCAGCATACTATGCAGCAAAATTTTCCCTTCTTTATAACTGGCAGCAGTTTTATATACTGGCATCTGTTTTATGCTTTATGCTCGCATTGATTCATTGGATTTTTATGCATAATAAATACTTCGCCCTGAAAGTACCTTTACATTATATTGATTGGCTGAGTATTCTGCTGTTTATATCTACATTCATGTTTTCAGCCTATGTATATGCTTTCGGAAGACAGCAGGACTGGCTGAACTCAAAGAATATCATTAATGCAAGTATAGCGGCTTTTGTAAGTTTTGCATTGCTTTCCATCCGGCAGTTAACATTAAAACGTCCGTATCTGTCTTTCAGGATTTTTACCAAAAATAATGTTCAGCATGGTTTATTTATGTTGTTCTGGCTGGGGATGTTTTTAGGAACGGCTTCTCTTCAGACTACATTTGCTGTAGGGGTTCTGGGGTATGATCAGGTCACAAATGCAGGACTGAGTGTGTTGATGGTTCCGGGAATTATTATGGCGGGTGTCATTGCTGTATTCTGGTTTAAAAAAGAAAAGCCATTGAAAATGTATATTTTTTCAGGTTTTGCTGCTATGACAGCTTATGCTATTATTATGTACTTTTCTATGGTATTGGAGTTCAATTATGACTATTGGTATCTGCCTATGTTCTTAAAAGGATACGGAATGTGCTCCTTATTTATTTCAGTATGGTTCTATACACTGGACAAACTTGAAATGGATGAAATGCTTGCTGCCATAGGATTGGTACTAGTTTGGAGGACCTTTTTGGCAGTAGGGATTTTTTCAACATTGTACTCATGGTTTCAATACCGTTTTCAGGTGGTTGCGGTAGGAGATCTGGCCGTTTATATGGATGGAATGGCAGTGAGTCCCCAGAATGTAGCGGCTAATATGAAAACAATTCAGCTTAACGCTGTTATTATAGCGACCAAAAAAATATTCGGATATATTACACTGGCGGGTTTTGGAGTATTATTTTATGTTATCACACATCATTTCGGAGCAAAACGGTTCCGGTATTTCAGATTTGTGAGAGTGCTTGGAGGTAAATCAGTGATCGCAAGAAGAAGACTTCGTGAACGGAAAAAATTATTAGAAGAAATTAAAGACGCAGCCGGCCCTGCGGTATAAAAAATAACCTTGTTTTTCACAGTAAGATCCTGGTCCTTCATTGGGCTGGGATCTTGCGCTTTTATTAGGAAAGCTGGAGACCTCCATGGGAAATTATGATAACGTTTATAGCTTATATTCGTAGGAACTTCCTTCTTATAATCTTTATAACTGCAATGAAAAATTTCCCTATCTTATTTTTATTCTTTCTAAATAAGAATTATCTTTGCAGGATTATAAAAAACTTTTATTAAAAGGAATGAAAAAGCAGTATGCATTCATAGGTCTATTGGCATCGGGTTTAATGTTTTCCCAGACCATTACAGATTCTATAGCCTCTAAAGGTATTGACGATGTGGTTATTGTAGCCTCCAGAAAACCAACAAAAATTTCAGAAATTCCGGGTACGGTTTGGGTGGTACAGAAAGAAAAAATACAGGAGCAGGCAAAGAGTGGTGTTCCTATTAAAGAAATGCTTTCTATTCTGGTTCCGGGTATGGATATCGGCCCACAAGGGAGAACTAACTACGGACAAAATATGAGGGGACGCTCCGCTTTGGTTATGATTGACGGGGTTTCTTTGAACAGTATCCGGGCAATCAGCCGTCAGCTGGATGCTATTGACCCTTTCAATATCGAAAGAATTGAGATCCTTTCCGGGGCAAGCTCAATTTATGGCGGCAATGCTACCGGAGGAATCATCAATATTATTACCAAAATTCCTTCCAAAAACGGAATCAGTGGAGAAACCGAATTGGGTGTGCGTACAGGTTTTATGGGGAAAGATGATCATGATTTCCGTGCTGCTCAATCTATTGCTGGAAAAGGAGAAAAGCTTTTTGGAAGATTGGGGGTTGCTTATCAACAAAATGGAGGGGCTTACGGGGCAGACAAGAAACAACTTTTTACCGATATTACACAAACTGATCTTCAGTACAATCAATCTATAGATATTTTAGCTACTGGAGGGTATCAGTTTAATAATAAACATAAAATAACAGCTTCAGTTCAATATTACAATTCAAAATTCAATGGAGACAGAAGTTTGTTTTTAGGTGAAAACCTAGGTGCTTTCACTCAGAAGAATGCATCTTTACTCGAAATGAGGGACGGTTTTTCTTCTGATAAAAATATAGGTACGGAACGTTATATGGGAACTGTAGCATATACCGGAAACGGGATATTGGGAGGACAGGATCTGTATGTACAATTTGCTACCCGTGGTGAAAAACTGGGGTTTTATCCCTTCCCGGGAAATGTAACTTTACAGCAAAATAAAAAAATTGCTTATATGTCTTCTTCCCAGCAAGATACCTATTATTCGGGAATCAAAGCCTTGTTATCCAAATCCTGGCGCGGACTGAACGTCACGTATGGAGCCGATATCGATTTTGAAAAATTTGAAGGAAACCAATCAGTTTATGATATTTCCAAAACCATGTCCAGTGGTGGCTTGATTAATGAAACACAATACAGGCTGGGAAGATACCCTACCAATCATTCACAAAGTTATGCAGGATATATTCAGGCAAAATACAATATCTTCCCCAAATTACAGCTCAATGCAGGAGTACGTTATCAGAGCATTACAGTTAAAATGGATGATTTTGTAGGCTCAGAGCAGCAGACACAGATGGCAATGGGGTATGGGCAATCAGCATCAGCGATTCCGGGAGGCCAAAGTTCGTATAATGTAACTCTGGTTAATGCAGGATTATTGTATAAGCTTAATGACCAGCACCAGATCTGGGGAACGTTTTCTCAAGGAGCAAGTCTGGCTGATCCTGCAAAATATTATGGAATTGGAAAATATGAAATCAACGGTACCCATTGGAATGTTGTATCCAGTATTAATGTGAAAGATCAGCCATTACAGGCGATTAAAACCAATCAGTTTGAAGTGGGGTACCGTGTTAATAAAGGAGGTTTGAGAGCCCAGGTAGCCGGTTTTTTAAGTAATTCGGATAAAAGTGTCACTGTAGATAAAAAGACTTTCCAGATTCTGGTCAATGACCTGAAATTAAGAAATATGGGAATTGAAGCTGAAATTTCTTACGCTTTGGGTAATGGTGTTTACTTCGGAGCGAGCGGGCTTTTGATCAAGTCTGAGGTCGACAATAAAGGAGAATGGAAAAAGCAGGAGATTTATAATGCTTCGCCATCAAAATTGGTTACCTACATTGGGTACAATCTGAAAAACTGGTCATTCAGATTTCAGTCGTTACAGAATTTCAAGTTGACAGATGAGTTGAATAATGTGATTGATGGATATAATACCTCAGATTTAATGATAGGATACCGGTTCAATTGGGGTAAACTCAATTTAGGGATCCAAAACCTGTTTAACACGGATTACCAGACTATCTGGAGTAAACGTTCCCAGGTTTTATATTCTTCCTACGGACTTCCGGAATTATTTAATTATAAAGGAAGAGGGAGAACATTTAATCTGTCCTATACTTTCGAATTTTAAAAAAATCAGATTAGGCTCTATAGTCCTGATCTGAACTACAATACTTTCTATAAATCCGGTTTCTGATGTTGATCGGAAACCGGATTTTAATTTAAAAAATTCAGTTATGGCTAAAATTCCAACCGGGCAGATTATTGCCGAAGTAACCAGAAAAGAATATATTACTGATCATTTTATCAGAGTTTATCTATATTCACCGGAGGTTTCCTTATTTAAAGAAACTACTGTAGGAGATAATAATAAAATTGCTGTTCCGCCGGCCGGGCTCAATGAAATTCATTTCCCTATGCTTGATGATAATCATCAGTGGGTATATCCGGCTAAAGAAATTGCCCCGGCAATCAGAACCTACACTCACAGAGGAATTGATCTGGAGAAAAATGAGCTGATCATTGACTTTGTAGACCATGGAGATGGTGGACCCGCATCAAGATGGGTGAGAAAAGCTGAAGCAGGCTCAAAATTAGGGATCATGATGCGCCGGGATGGGAAAGAGCTTTATCCTGAGGCGGAATGGTATTTGCTGGTAGGGGATGCTACGGCTATTCCTGTTCTCAGCGTTATCCTAGAAACACTACCCGAAACCGCAAAAGGAATTTGTATCATGGAAGTTCACGGAAAAGAAGATGAACAGGCACTTCATACTAAAGCTGATATAGAATTTAAATGGTTCCATAATGCTGAACCTCATTTGAAAAGTGAGATTGCTGATGCTGTTAAAAGTATTGCCATTCCTGAGGCCAGCAAATTTGGTTATGTAGCTTGTGAGTTTTCAAGTGTCAAAGAAATCCGTACTTATCTTAGAAAAGAAAAGAACTGGACTTCACAAGAGTTGTACGCTTATTCATACTGGAAAGCCGGTGCCGCTGAAAATGAATCTCAGCCAGACAGGCATAAAGAAAAAGAATCGATGGGATAACAAAGTTTGAATCAACATCAGATAAACATAAAGATGAAGGTTGAAGCTTAAGAGTAATGATGATTTTTGAACTTTGGACCCTGAAGTCTTATCTTTGTGCCATGAAAGATTTAATGGGCAGAGCAATCTGGGATTATTACCATAATGAAAATCCTGAAGATTTGCAGACCGAAACTTCAATTTCTGAACTGGATGAGCTTCCGGTAGATTATTTATTCAGAGGTTTTGAAGAAATGAATGCTATTGAGCAAAAAGCATTGAGATTATCAGAAGGGAAAATCCTGGATATAGGCGCCGGAGCTGGTTCTCACGCATTGTATCTTCAGAACGAAAGAAATCTTGATGTAACAGCTTTAGATATTTCTCCAAAATCTATTGAGGTTTGCAAGCTGAGAGGCATCAAAAAAACAATTTGTGAAAATATACTTGATTTTTCAGGAGAAACCTTCGATACCATTTTACTGCTGATGAATGGTACAGGAATTTTCGAAAGCCTTTCTAAAAATTGATACGTATCTTCAAAAGCTGTATGCTTTATTAAATGACAAAGGACAAATTTTAATTGACAGTACGGATATCCTTTATATGTTCGACCGTGATGAGGATGGGGGAATCTATATTCCCGCCGGTGGATATTATGGAGAACTGGATTATGTAGTTCATTATAAAGGAGAATCCGAAGAGCCGATTACCTGGCTGTACCTGGATTTTAATACTTTAAAAAATGCAGCTCAGCACAATGGTTTTGCCATAGAAAGAATCATGAAGGATGAAGATTCTTATTTGGCAAAGCTGATTAAGATATGATTTGAAAGCCATCCTGTAATGAATGGAAACAATATTTAAATCTTAAAACATATTCAACATCAATAGAAACGGACTCTTGGTCCGTTTTATTTTTATGTTTTCATTTTCCATTAGTTTTAACCTAAACCTGTCTCTAGAAAGAATATGTACATCTATCGGAGAACAAATATGAATGAATTAGGGCTCATATTATAAAGAAAAGGCTATTTCATAAGAAACAGCCTTTAGTCTTTTTATAGGAATGTAATTATCCGATTTCGATACCGTTTTCAACATTGTCGTCCGGTGTAACGAAAGATAATTTTCCGTCCGGTTTAGTAGTTAATAATAACATACCCTGGGATTCAATTCCTCTGATTTTTCTTGGAGCAAGGTTTAATAAAATCATTACCTGTTTGCCAATGACTTCTTCAGGAGTGAAGCTTTCTGCGATCCCTGAAACCACCGTTCTTACGTCTACGCCTGTATCTACGGTAAGTTTTAATAATTTATCTGCTTTTTCCACTTTTTCAGCTTCTAAAATCGTTGCTGTTCTTAAGTCTATTTTCGTAAAATCATCAAAGGTGATCTCTTCTTTCATTGGGTTGGCGTTAGGATTTGTTTTTTTATTGTTTTGTTTTGTGTTTTCAAGCTTTTGGATCTGAGCTTCGATAACGTTGTCTTCAATTTTTGAGAAAAGAAGAGAAGCTTCATTAATTTTATGGCCTGTTTCAATTAAAACCGACTGTGTTTCAATATCATTCCAGGTTTTCTTTTCAACATTGAACATATTCAATAGCTTTTCAGAACTGAACGGCATGAATGGTTCACATAACTGAGCTAAAGCAACGGCAATTTGTGCTCCTACGAATAAAGATTGGGCTGCCTTTTCAGGAGTATCTTTAATGGTTTTCCATGGTTCTTCTGTCTGAAGATACTGATTTCCGAAACGGGCAAGATTCATTAAAGCGGATAACGCATTTCTGAATTCGTAATTTTCAAGGAATCCTGAAATTTCTTTTGCAGCTTTATTTATTTCCTGTAATTCAGGACTGTTTACATCACCTTTCGGGACAATACCGTCATAATATTTATGGATAAGAACTGCAACTCTATTGATAAAGTTTCCGAAGATACCTACCAGCTCAGAATTATTCTTCGTCTGGAAATCCTTCCAGGTAAAGTTATTATCTTTTGTTTCCGGAGCTGATGAAAGAAGTGCATATCTTAAAACATCCTGCTGACCAGGGAAATCTTCTACATATTCATGAGCCCAAACTGCCCAGTTTCTTGAAGTGGAAATTTTATCATTCTCAAGGTTCAGGAATTCAAAAGCCGGAACATTTTTTTGGCATGATGTAATCTCCGTGAGCTTTCATCATTGATGGGAAAATAATACAGTGGAATACAATATTATCTTTTCCGATAAAATGTACCAGATCACTGTCTTCACTTTGCCAGTAATCTTTCCAGTTTTTTCCGTTTTTCTCTGCCCATTCTTTAGTGAAAGAAATATATCCGATCGGTGCATCAAACCACACGTACAATACTTTACCCTCAGCATTCGGAAGTGGAACAGGAACACCCCAGTTCAGGTCTCTGGTCATGGCACGTGGTTTTAATCCATCATTTAACCAGGATTTAACCTGACCATATACGTTCGGTTTCCAGTCGTCTTTGTGACCTTCAATGATCCACTCATTCAGGAAATCTTCATATTCATTTAAAGGAAGGTACCAGTTTTTGGTTTCTTTAAGGATAGGAACATTTCCGCTCAGCATTGATTTCGGGTTGATTAATTCTGAAGGAGAAAGGGTAGAGCCACATTTTTCACATTGATCACCGTATGCATTTTCGTTGCCACAATTTGGACAGGTTCCTACAATATAACGGTCAGCCAGAAACTCTCCTGCCTGTTCATCGAAATATTGCTCCGAAACTTCTTCTGTGAATTTTCCTTTTTCATACAAAACTTTAAAGAAGTCCTGGCTGGTCTCATAATGCTTTTGGGAAGTCGTTCTTGAATATTCATCAAATGAGATTCCCAGATCAGAAAACGATTTTTTAATGATTTCGTGATATTTGTCAACGATATCCTGTGGAGTAACACCTTCCTTTTTTGCTCTTATGGTAATAGGAATCCCATGCTCATCCGAACCACAGATAAACGCTACATCTTTTCCTAATCTTCTCTGAAATCTTGCGTAAACATCCGCAGGAATATAAACACCTGCCAAATGTCCTATATGAACAGGGCCGTTTGCATAAGGCAAAGCTGCCGTAATCATCTTTCTGTTTGACATTTATAGTAAAGTTTTAACTGCAAAGATAAGGATTATCTCTTGAATACCGCTATTTGTGGAGTTATTATGATTTTTAATACTAATTTAAAGGCCAAAGATGAAATTAGGTTAAACAGTTGTTTAACTTAATGATAAATCAAAACCTATATTATGTAGAACATAGTATCCTTTAATATATTGAATTTTAGATATTTAATTTATAAAAGTATCGTAATATACATAATTTTATCCTAATTTATATTAAATTTATGATAATTCTATTTTTTTTATAAATTGCAAAGCTGGCTTCTTGCCAAAATGAACAAAAACGAAACTATATAAAAAATAAAAATTGTGAAGAATTTTACAACGGTATTAAAAGTTGCGCCCGCTTTTTTATTGGCCGGTACAATAATGCATGCGCAGACAACAGACTCTGTCACAAAGGAGAAGAAGATTGAAGAAGTTGTATTGATCGGGTATGGAAAACAGAAAAAATCTGATCTTACAGGGTCTATTACTTCTGTAACGGCAAAAGACTTCAACGGAGGTGCTACTTCTGCCGGACAACTGATCCAGGGTAAAACACCGGGAGTACAGGTTACCAATAACAGTGGTGCTCCAGGGTCTGGTACTAAAATCAGGATTAGAGGGGCATCTTCTTTAAGCGGAGAAAACTCGCCCTTAATTGTAATTGATGGTGTTCCCCAGGATTTTGTAGGAGTCAATGGAGTTTCAGATCCATTAGCTTTAATTAATCCTAATGATATTGAAACATTTGATATCCTGAAAGATGCTTCAGCCACTGCAATCTATGGTAACAGAGCTTCTAACGGAGTTATTTTGATTACTACCAAAAAAGGAAGTTCCGGAAGATTTAAGGTGAATTTCTCAACAGTAACTTCCTTATCTACAAAAATGGGTAATGTGGATGTACTCAACGCTGATGAATTCAGAAATTTTGTAAATACCTACGCTCCGGACAGCTATAAACAACGACTTGGAAATTCAAATACCAACTGGCAGGATGTTATTTACCAGACTGCATGGGGAACAGACAATAATGTTGCCTTCACAGGAGGAATTAAAGGATTACCTTATCGTTTGTCTTTAGGATATAACGAACAAAATGGTATTGTTAAAACAAACTCATTCCGAAGAACATCCGTAGGTTTGAATTTGAATCCTAAATTCTTTGACAATCATTTATCAGTGAATGTGAATGCTAAAGGAACTTTTACTGACAACAGATTTGTGGACGGAGGAGTAATTAAAGCCGCAACCTATTTTGACCCTACACAATCCGTTTATGACAATACGAATATTGTACCGGGTAATGGAGGCTATTATGAATGGTTTGTAACAGAAGATAAAAATGGGGTTCTTACAAATAAATTGAATGGTAATGCCAATGCAAACCCCTTATCAATGCTGAATGCAGTTCGTGATGTTTCTTCGGTAACCAGAGGGCTAGGGAATATTCAATTAGATTATAAATTTCATTTTCTCCCGGATTTGCGTTTTAATGTTAATGCCGGTTATGACTATACAAAAAGTGAGGGACATAAATTTAAAGATGGAAGATACAAATCAGGCTTTGATGACAAAGGAAGCTCTAACTTCTATTCTATGGAGAAGAAAAATAAGTTGTTGGAAACCTATTTAAATTATGTCAAAAATATATCAGCAATTAACACAGGAGTAGATATTACAGCTGGATATGCCTATCAGGATTTTCGTATTTCAATTCCAGGAGCAATAACATATAGAGGAAATGGTAATAATGTGACTGACCTGGATTTTGCTTCTCAAAACACACTGATATCTTTCTATGGTAGAGCAATTTTCACTATAGATAACAAATATATCTTATCAGGGTCTATTCGTAAAGATGGTTCATCAAGATTCTTTAACGGAACCAGAGATAATGTATGGGGTGTTTTCCCGGGAGTTTCTGTAGCCTGGAAACTCAATGAAGAAAACTTCATTAAAAATGTATCAGCCATCAGTACTTTAAAGCTGAGAGCAGGATGGGGTAAAACAGGGCAACAGGAATTGCCTGCACTGGGAATTAACGGTAATAAGCCTAATAATTACCCGGCTTTTGCAGCTTACAATCCTAGTTATCCGGGAGCCGGTTATCAGTTCGGAAACGAATTTTATTATATGTTCAGACCGGCTAATTACAATCCAAACCTTACCTGGGAAACAACTACTACGAAAAACTTAGGGTTAGATTTTGGATTTAGTAAAAACAGGATTACAGGTTCCATTGATGTGTTTAGAAAAGATACCAAAGATCTTCTTGTATATGCGGATGAACCTGCAGGAGGTTTAAGTAATGCAAGCTGGCAGAACATCGGTGATATGAAGAATGAAGGTATTGAAGGAAGTATTACGGTAATCCCTGTTAAAACTGAAAAAACAACCTGGGAAGTAAGCTTTAATGCGACCCATTACAAACCTATTATTACAAAATTAAAAGACCGGGCAGATGAATCATTTAATATGGAAGTCGGAGGGATAGAAGGAGCGGCTGGAAACAGAATCCAGGCTCATGCTGTAGGATATGCCCCTAATTCATTCTGGGTATACCAGCAGGTATATGATGCCAACGGGAAGCCGGTTGATGGTGCATATGTAGACAGAAACGGAGATGGAGCAATCACTACAAAAGACATGTATTATTATAAATCGACTACCCCTGATGCTATTTTAGGTTTCTCTACTAAAGTCTCTCACAAAAACTGGGATTTTGCATTAAGCGCAAGGGCTGTATTAGGAAATTATGTATATAATAATGCAGCATCAAACAGCTCTCTGCAGTCGGCTTCTACAAATGAGTACCTTCAGAATGTATTTTCAACGGCACCACAGTATAAGTTTGCTGTTCCTCAGTATAAATCCGATATTTATGTGGAGAATGCCTCATTCCTGAGATTAGACAATATCAATATCGGCTACAACTTTGGTGAAATTTTCTCTAAAGGAAGCAATCTGAAAGTATATGGAATGGCACAGAATGTTTTTGTCATTACTAAATACTCAGGAGTAGATCCTGAAGTGTTTGGTGGAATAGACAATGGTTACTATCAAATGCCTAGAATTTATTCCTTAGGCTTTAACTTTCAATTTTAAATAAGAATTAAGATGAGACTCAATAAGATCAAACTTAAAAATATAGTATTACCTCTTTCTGCAGTATTTTTATTAACTGCAACTTCATGTGTTAAAGATCTTGAAAGAGAGCCGATTACAGACGTTACTTCAGCAAGCGTTTATAAGGATTTTGCCAATTATAAAAATATCCTGGCAAAGCTTTACGGAGGATTAGCCATGGGAGGACAAATCAGTGGAGACGGGGACCAGCCGGATAGCGATATTAATGGAATCAATGGTGGATTCTCCCAGTATACAAGACTATTGTACAACCTGAACGTAGTGACAACTGATGAAGCTGTAATCGGGTGGAACGATGGAAACCTTCATACCCTTCACAAAATGACATGGGATGCTTCCAATGAGTTCATTGCAGCAATGTATTACAGGGTATTTACAGAAATTGCTTATTGTAATGAATTTCTGAGAAATGTGACGGATGAAAAATTAGCATCCAATGGGATTTCCGGAGATAATCTTACCCAGGCAAAACTGATGAGAGCTGAAGCTCGCTTCCTGAGAGCACAATCATATTACCATGCGATTGATATGTTCGGAAACGTACCTTTTGTAGATGAATCCTATATGCCGGGCTCTAAAAATCCCCCTCAGAGAATAGAAAGAAAAGCTTTATTTAATTTTATCGAATCTGAACTTCTTGCCGTAGCCAATGAACTAAAAGATCCCAGAACCAATGAATACGGAAGAGCAGATAAAGCCGCCGTATGGTCTTTACTGGCAAAATTATATTTAAATGCTGAGGTGTATACAGGAACCCAGAGAAATACAGACTGTATCACTTATTGTAATAAAGTAATTGCAGCTGGTTATTCTTTAAAACCTAAGTACGATGAGCTTTTCCTTGCAGATAATAATGTTAATAATCCGGAGCAGATCCTGAGCGTAAACTTTGATGGAATCAATACACAGACCAACGGGGGAACAACTTATATGGTGCATGCTGCGGTTGGAGGAACAATGCCTTCTTCTGATTTCGGGATCAATGTTGGATGGGGTGGTTTAAGAACTACAAAGGCTTTTGTAGGCCTGTTTCCAGCTAACGGAAGTGATAAAAGAGGAAGATTCTATACATCTGGACAGAATTTGGAAATCAATGATCTTGGGTCTTTCAATGATGGATATGCATTTATCAAATACAAAAACATTAAAAGCAATGGATCAGCTGGAGCTCATAACAACTGGGTAGAAGCAGATATTCCGTTATATCGTTTAGCAGATATCTACCTGATGTATGCAGAAGCTGTACTTAGAGGAGGTGCCGGCGGAAATCAGGCTACTGCCATTGGATATATTAACCAGCTCAGAGAACGTGCTTATGGCAATACAAACGGAAACGTATCTTCTATCAATCTTGATTTTATTTTAGATGAAAGAGCAAGAGAATTGTCATGGGAAATGACCCGGAGAAGTGATCTTATCCGTTTCAACAGGTTTACAACAGGAGATTATCTATGGCCATGGAAAGGAAATGTAAAAGACGGTAAAGCCGTGGAAAGCTATAGAAATCTATTCCCGATACCGGCTAAAGACATTGTTGCGAATCCTAACCTGATTCAGAATCCCGGATATTAATTTAAATTCTGCTAAAAATGAAAAATCTATTCAAAATATTGGCCCTGGTTTTTACCGGACTATTAATTTTTTCCTGTGAGAAAGATGAAGATCAGGCTGTCATTAATGAAACATCTGCCGGTAAAATAACTGCGGATAAAAGTGCAATTATTCTTAATGAACTTAATGCCAATGATCCTGTCATCACATTTACATGGACAAAACCTATATTTAATATTGCTGTCGTTCCCAATCAGAAAGTAGAGTTCGGAATCAAAGGTGATAACTTCAAAAAAAGTGCAACCATTGATTTCTCCAACGACCTTGTGACGGGTACAGCTACCCATGCCGCTATTAATGCAGCAATGTTCAACATTGGTGCAAAACCGGATATAGTGAATGACATCGAAGTAAGATTGAAAACTTCTGTGGGATCAGCTGTTTTTTATTCCAATATTATAGCCCTTAAAGTAACTCCCTATACTCCTAATCCGGATTTGGTATACCCTAAAATCAATGTGCCAGGTAGCTATGCTGGGGCAGCGGGTTATGCAAACTGGGCTCCGGATAATTCACCTAATCTGTTTTCCCCTGAGAAAAATGACAAATACAGAGGGTTTATCTGGATCAATACCGTAACCGGTGACGAGGATGGAAAATATAAATTTTCTATCAATCAGGATTGGCCGGGAAATAAAGGAGATGACGGAACCCTTTCAGGCAAATTGAAGCTGGATGGAGACAATATCAAAGCACCTGCAGCAGGAACATACTATATTAAAGTAGATTGGGCAGCCAATACCTATTCCTCCGTGTTGGCAAACTTTGGTGTGATCGGTGATGCAACTCCTACAGGATGGAATTCAGATACTGATTTTGTATACAATCCTTCCACAAAGACTTATGTCATCAATTCCATCGCATTGAGCAATGCCGGGTCATTTAAGTTCAGAGCCAACGATGACTGGACTTTTAAAATTCAGCCTAAGAATGCTGATGAAACCCTGATTTCAGGAAAAGGAGTACAAACCTATTTCAATGCTGAAGGTACGGTAACTGATGACCATGGATATAAGGTTTCAGAAGCAGGTAACTATAAAATAGAACTGGATTTGCATAATTCAGCGTATTATAAGTTAACCATTACAAAATTATAATAAGTATTACATTGATAAAGCAAAGTGCTGCTTTATTGCAGCACTTTATTTATTTTTTTTAAGTATAAATAGTCATTATGAAGAAAATTATAGTTGGAGCACTTTTGCTCTCAATGATGTTTGCAGGCGTAAAAGCTCAATCCTTAAAATCCCCGGACGGGAAGTTTGAAATGAACTTCCAGTTAAAAGAAGGGGTACCTTACTATAACCTGAAATACAATGGGGCTGTAGTGGTTGAAGATTCTAAACTGGGATTAAGATTATTTAAAGACAAAGCCATAAAATTTGCTTCTGAAATAGCCAAGCCGGAAGATGCAAAGTTCGATCTGAATAACGGTTTTGCAAAAATCGATGAAAAAAGAGATTCTAAAAATGAAACCTGGCAGCCGGTTTTAGGAGAAAAGAAAAATTATATTAACCACTATAATGAGCTGGCAATTACGCTGAATCAGGCTTCTACAGACAGGAGTATTGTGGTAAAATTCAGATTGTTCAATGATGGATTAGGGTTCAGGTATGAATTCCCACAACAGAAAAACCTGAACTATTTCGTAATCAGGGAAGAAGATTCTGAAATCGATTTTCCTACCGATATGAAAGCATGGTGGATCGTAGCAGATTACGATTCCCAGGAATATCAGTACCAGGAAACAAAAGTGTCTGAAATTCCCGCGCAATGGGATAAAGCATTTGACGCCAATGCCTCACAGACCTTAGTGAAAAATGCAGTGCAGTCTCCGTTAATGCTTAAGAAAGAAGGAAAAAATCCTTTATACATCAACGTTGCTGAAGCAGCAGTATTAGATTACCCTGCTTCACACCTTGAAGTGGATGCACAGAATTTTAAATTCAAAACCCATTTAACGGCTGACAGGCAAGGAGCAAAAGGATATATCCAGACTCCATCGGTAACACCCTGGAGAACCATCATCGTTGCTCCAAAAGCAGAAGAAGTGATGGATTCTAAAATGATCTTCAACCTTAATGAGCCTACAAAATATACCGATACGTCTTATATTCATCCTACAAAATACATGGGAGTATGGTGGGAAATGATCATCGGAAAATCCCAATGGGCATATTCTACGGCTGAAAACGTACACTTAGGCAAAACAGACTTTACAAAGCTTACTCCAAACGGAAAACATGCCGCAAACAATACAAAAGTTAAAGAATACATAGACTTCGCAGCGGAAAACGGATTCCAGGGACTTCTGATTGAAGGATGGAACATCGGTTGGGAAGACTGGTTCGGGAATTCCAAAGAATATGTTTTTGACTTCATTACCCCTTATCCGGATTTTGATATCAAAATGCTGAATGAGTATGCTCATTCCAAAGGAATTAAGCTGATTATGCATCATGAAACTTCAGGTTCTGCAACGAATTATGAAAGATGGGCAGATAAAGCTTTCCAGACAATGAATAAATATGGATATGACGCTGTAAAAACCGGATATGTAGGAGATATTATTCCGAGAGGAGAGCACCATTATTCTCAATGGACCATCAATCATTATTATAGAATTGCTGAAAAAGCAAACGACTATAAAATTATGATAAACTCTCACGAATCTGTACGTCCAACAGGAGAGAGCCGCACCTATCCGAACTATATTTCTGCAGAAGCAGCCCGTGGAACAGAATATGAAGCATTCGGAGGAAATAAGCCTGATCATCAGACCGTACTTCCGTTTACAAGATGGATGGGTGGCTCTATGGATTACACACCGGGAATTTTCCAGACTAAGCTGGATTATTACTTCCCTGGAGATAAGCGTTTTGTAAAAACTACATTGGCTAAGCAATTGGCACTGTATGTAACGATGTACATGCCTCTTCAGATGGCGGCAGACCTTCCGGAGAACTACAAAAAGCATATGGATGCATTTCAGTTTATCAAGGATGTAGCAGCAGATTGGGATGATACGAAAATCTTATCTGCAGAGCCGGGAGATTATGTAATCACTGCAAGAAAAGCAAAAGGTACCGAAAACTGGTTTGTAGGAGGTATTACCGATGAAAACAAACGTGATTATACTGTAGATTTCTCATTCCTGGATAAAGGAAAAAAATATGTAGCGACAGTTTATGAAGATGGAAAAGATGCGGATTATATCGACAATCCTCAAAGCTATAATATCTATAAAAAAGAAATTACCAGCAAATCAAAAATTAATTTTAAAATGGCGAGAAGCGGAGGTTTTGCAATCTCTGTTAAACCTGTAAAATAATTTTAAAGAATAAACATTAAGGTGCCCCGGTTCATTGTTTTCAATGTCCGGGGTATTTTATATATGTTTGTTTTTTCTAAAGAACTTTAGATACGTGAATATTTTCAATAAAAAATTTTAAAAATGTTGGGTATAAGGCATGAATTCTAATATATTGCAGGAATATTTGAAAATTTAATGCTAAATTGAACTTTAATATGAAGACAATATATGCAGTACTCACCCTCTCCATAGCTTCTGCCGCTTTTTCTCAGAAAACACTGGAAAGAGTAGAACCGGCTTTCTGGTGGAAGGGAATGAAAAATCCCGAACTTCAGATCCTGGTGTATGGAAAAGATATTGCCCATAATGAAATTTCACTTTCAGATGGTATCCGTGTTAAAGATATTCAGAAAGTAGAAAATCCTAATTATGCTTTTATTACCGTAAATACCAATGAAATTAATGTTCCAAAGTTTACCATCAATGTTAAGAAGGGTAAAAAAAGCCTGGGAACTTATACCTATGAACTGAAGCAGAGAAACCCCGGATCTGCAGATCGTGAATCTTTTACCTCTAAGGACGTTATGTATCTGATTATGCCGGATCGTTTCGCTAATGGAGATGAAAAAAATGATTCAAACCCGGAATTAACTGAAAAGGCAGATCGGAACCTGCCTAACGGAAGACACGGTGGAGACCTTAAAGGGATTATCAACAACCTTGATTATATTCAGAATCTTGGCGCTACGGCAGTATGGCTTACACCAGTGAATGAAGACAATGAGAAAGTTTACTCTTATCATGGCTATGCTCAAACCGATTTATATAAAATTGATGCCCGCTATGGCACGAATGAAGAATACAGAAATCTTTCCCGTGAACTGAATAAAAGAAATATGAAGCTGGTTATGGATTACGTAACCAACCATTGGGGCGTTTCACACTGGATGATCAAAGATCTTCCCGCAAAAGACTGGATCCATTGGTTTAATGACGGAGATAAAGGCTTCAAACGCTCAAACTATAAAACAACCACCCAGTTTGATACCAATGCTTCAGAAATTGATAAAAAATATGCACTGGACGGATGGTTTGATACAACAATGCCTGATATCAACCAGAAAAATCCATTGGTTTTAAAATATTTAACCCAAAATGCCATCTGGTGGATTGAATATGCAGAATTAGGCGGTTTCCGTGTAGATACTTATCCTTACAATGACAAGGACGTTATGGCAAAATGGGCGAAGGCTATTACCGATGAATACCCGAAGTTTAATATTGTAGGAGAAACCTGGTTGTATACGGCAGGGCAAATTTCAGCGTGGCAGAAAAATTCTAAAACGGGAGAAGCAGCAGGATATAATTCTAATTTGCCGTCTGTAATGGATTTTATGCTGTTCGCAGATATGCCTAAAGCCCTGAAAGAAAAAGAAGGCTGGAATACAGGAATGATCAGAATTTATGACTCTTTTACCAGCGATTTCCTCTATCCGGATATCAATAATATCCTGGTTTTCTTTGAAAATCATGATACGGAAAGATGGAATGAAATCTTTAATGCAGATCCTAAGGCATACAAAATGGGTCTTACCCTGATTTCAACGGTACGTGGCATTCCCCAGATTTATTACGGATCAGAAATCGGAATGCGGGGCGACAAAAATAAAGGGGGTGATGCAGATATTCGCAGAGATTTTCCGGGTGGCTGGAAGTCCGATAAGCAAAACGCATTTAACCCTGCAGGGCAGACGCCGGAACAACAAGACTTCTTTCAATTTACCCAAAAATTACTGAATTGGAGAAAAGGCAAAGAGGTAATTCATACCGGGAAAACTAAAAATTATGTTCCTCAGGATGGCGTCTTTACCTATTTCAGATACAATGAAAAAGAAAGTATTATGGTGATCCTTAACAATAATGAAAAAGATCAGGCGTTAGATTTGAAACGTTTTGAAGAATCATTAAAAGGATTTTCAAAAGGAAAAGACGTGATTTCAGGAAAGGAATGGATGCTTCATAACAACATTGTCATTCCTGCAAAAACTTCATTGATTATTGAGCTTGAAAAATAAATGATTAGCTATATGAAAAAATTATTAACCGCTTATGTGATTCTTTTACTTGGATTTACCGTGCTTTCAGCACAATCTAAAAACGGGTTTGAAAAGGAGAAAACAGAAATCAGTACAATGCTTGATGCTTTCAATGTAGCAGCAGCAAAGGCAGATTACAATACTTACTTTAATTATTTTGCTGACGAGTCCACCTTCATCGGGACCGATGCCACAGAAATCTGGGATAAAAAAAGCTTTCATGATTTGGGCAAAACCCCATTTTGATAAAAAGAAAACCTGGAATTTTACCGCTCTTAAAAGGAATGTTTATTTCAGTAAAGACGGAAAACTGGCCTGGTTTGATGAATTACTGGATACCCAGATGAAAATATGCAGAGGCTCCGGGGTGGTAGAAAAAATCAATGGAAGCTGGAAGATCAGACAATATGTACTGTCTATGACGGTTCCTAATGAAGTGGTAGATAAAGTAGTGGCTGAAAAAACACCTCTTGAAGAGGTATTGATCCGGCAACTGAAAACCAAATAATACATTGGAAGATAATATGGCAAAAAAAATAAAACCGGAACTTTCACTTGCCCAGATCATCAATATGAGTATGGGATTCTTAGGTATTCAGATGGCATTCGGACTACAAAATGGAAATGCGAGCCGCATTCTTGGTAATTTAGGAGCTGATGTTCATGAATTATCATGGTTCTGGTTAGTGGCGCCCATTACAGGATTAATCGTTCAGCCTATCATTGGGCATATGGGAGATAATACCTGGAGCCCCTTAGGGAGAAGGAAACCGTATTTCCTGATAGGTGCTGTTCTGTGCGCCATAGGATTGGTATTGTTGCCGAATGCAGCATCAGTTACACAGATGTTTGCTGCGAATGCCCTTTTACTGGCTGTTATTTTTTTGGCGATGATGGACGCCTCTGTCAATATCGCTATGGAGCCTTTCAGGGCGCTGGTGGGGGATATGCTCCCAAAACATCAGGGGACAATAGGTTTTTCAGTGCAAACAATTTTAATAGGTATCGGTGCGGTATTGGGTTCATATTTGCCGGATTGGCTTACAAAACTTGGAATTTCCAATGAAGCTCCCAAAGGGTATGTGGCAGATAACGTGATCTATTCTTTTTATGTAGGTGCTGCGTTACTTATTATAGCCATTTTATATACCATCATTACAACCAGGGAATACTCTCCGGAAGAATTTGCTGAATTTGAAGATGGAAAAGCAATAGAAAAAAAACAATCCGGATTTTCAGATATTTTTAAGGATTTTGCAACTATCCCTGTACAAATGAAAAAACTGGGTATTGTTCAGTTTTTCTCCTGGTTTGCACTCTTCACCATGTGGGTGTTTACAACCAGCGCTCTGGCCACGCATCATATGGGACTTTCCCCGGAAGATACACATTCAAAAGCATTTAATGATGCAGGAGACCTGACAGGAAAACTCTTCGGAATGTATAATCTCTGGGCTATTCCTTTTGCGTTTTTATTGACTCCTATTGCAAAATGGATCGGAAAGAAACAAACCCATGCCCTGGCGTTGTTTTGTGGAGGTTTAGGACTCATTTCCATGTATTTTATCAAAGATGTGAACAATTTATGGATCTCAATGGTAGGATTAGGATTTGCCTGGGCAAGTATCCTTGCCATGCCTTATGCCATGCTGATTGAAGTCATCCCACAAAAGAAAATGGGAGTGTATATGGGAATATTCAACTTCTTTATTGTCATACCACAGATCATCAACGGATTATTCGGAGGTCCTGTTGTAAGCAGCATTTTTGGCAAACAGGCAATGGATTATGTAGTTGTTGGTGGAATTTGTATGCTGATTGGAGCATTAGTAACCATGATCTTTATTAAATCTGAAGATGAAACTCCTAAGGAAATTGAAGAAGAGATTCAACAGGTACATTTTTAAATTAATTTAATAGAATTCAAATTACATATTAATAAAGCTATCCATAAACATCTGTGAAAATCAGAGTCATCTGTGGTTAAAATTAAAACTACAAAAGTCGCAAGAGTTTTGAACACTTTAGTTTTTGAAGTTAAGAGCATTAGCGTTTAGAAGTACACAAAAGCTTAAAAAATCCAAGATTTTTATTATTAAACTGGTGTGTTTACTTACTTGTGTGCTAAAGCTATCCGTAAACATCTGTGTCAATCTGCGTCATCTGTGGTTAGAACTCAACCACAAAAGTCACAAAAGTTTTTTTAGTCTTTTTAAGTTAAAAATATTGCATTTGAAGTGTACCCAAGTTTAAAATTAAAGATTTACAAATCTGCGGTATTGCTTAATCGAATAACATACATTCATACCGCAAAATAATCAGTCATTTCATTGCCTTTTGCTGCCCAATTTCCTTTCTTAACCTACATCAACTTTATTACCGTCCGCATCCCGTACATTTGCATCATAAATAATCACAGAAATGAAAACAGTATATCATAAAGCAGATTCAAGAGGCCATGCCAATCACGGCTGGTTAAACTCTTACCACACATTCAGTTTTGCAAACTATCAAAACAGGGACCGAATGAATTTTGGGGTATTGAGAGTGTTAAACGATGACACCGTTTCCCAGGGAATGGGATTCGGAACCCACCCGCACAGGGATATGGAAATTATTTCCATTCCTCTGGAAGGAGATTTGGAACATAAAGATTCGATGGGAACTACTGCAGTCATCAGAAAAGGTGAAATCCAGGTGATGAGTGCCGGAACCGGGGTTATGCACAGCGAATACAACAAAAATAAAGATGAAGAAGTAAAATTTCTGCAGATCTGGGTTTTTCCAAGAGAATTAAATGTAGAGCCAAGATATGATCAGAAAAGTATCAAAGAAGGTGAAAAAATCAACGGATTTCAACAGATTTTATCCCCGAATAAAAATGATGATGGGGTCTGGATCCATCAGGACGCATGGTTTAATATAGCCAACTTTAAAAAAGGCAATGGTAAAAATTATATGCTCAACAAAAAAGGAAACGGGGTGTACGCATTTGTTTTGAAAGGGAGTGCAAAAGTAGGGGACCGTGTTCTGAATGAAAGAGACGGATTAGGAATCTGGGATACCCAAAGCTTTAATATCGAAGCAGTGGAAGACACAGAAATATTATTAATGGAAGTACCCATGGAATTGCCTTCTTATCTTAAATAAAAAACTAAATTTGTATCCTTTAAACTTAAACTTAAACTTAAAATAGTATGAAATAGCTATCAACCAACCGGTAGCTATTCATATAACTTTAAAAAAAAATTATATATGAAAATCTTAGCAATAGCAGGAAGTAACTCAGAAGTTTCCATGAACAAACAATTGGTAACCTATGCATCAACATTGTTTGAAAATGCAGAAGTGGAAGTAATCGATCTAAATCCTTTCGAAATGCCAATCTATAAGCATGAAAGAGAATTGGCAAACGGTGTTCCGCAGGAAGCTTATAATTTTGCAGCAAAAATCGATGGAGCAGAGGTGTTATTGGTAGCTTTAGGAGAGCATAACGGAACCTATTCCACGGCGTTTAAAAATGTGTTCGACTGGGTGTCAAGAATCAAAGACAGAACCGTATGGAACGAAGTGCCAATGCTACTGATGTCTACATCTCCCGGAGGAAGAGGTGGAGCAGGAGTTTTGGAAGCTGCATCGAAGCGTTTCCCTTTCCATGGAGGAAATGTGGTGGAAACTTTCTCTCTTCCATTCTTCAATGATAACTTTGATAAAGCAGCTCAAAAGATTTCTAACGAAGAGAAAGACAATGAGTTAAAGGAGAAAATAAAAAAGATTGCAGCCATTGAATCTATTCTTGAAAAATAGAATTTGAATATTCATTTAAAATTACTATTTTTGCAAAAAGAAAAAGAGATGAAAATTCAGACCTCCTATAAACAATGTTTTTCTCATAAAGGGAAAATTGTGGGCTCTGAAATTCTGAGATAAAATAACGGCCGATAATCTGAAAAGATTGTCGGCTTTTTTTGTTTTCTAAATTTGAATATAAAAGTAATTGAAATATTAAAGATACAAGACTCCAGAAGCCAGATACCAATAGTCTGAAATCTGAAATCTGAAAATCTAAAAATCTAAGCAGACATGAGCAACACTTACAAATCAGCAGGAGTAGACAAAGAAGAAGGATACAAAACGGTTGACAAGATCAAAAAAGCGGTCGGTGAAACCCACAATTCCAATGTATTGAATCATTTGGGAAGTTTTGGTGCTTTCTATGAAATCGGAGGATACAGGAATCCGGTTCTTGTTTCAGGAACAGATGGAGTAGGGACCAAGCTGAAAGTGGCTTTAGATACTAAGAAATACGATTCTATCGGAGTAGATTGCTTCGCAATGTGTGCCAATGATATTCTGTGCCACGGTGCAAAACCTTTATTCTTTTTAGATTATCTGGCTTGTGGGAAGCTGGATTCTGAAATTGCAGCAGAAATCGTTTTAGGAATGGTGGAAGCCTGTAAAGATAACAACTGTGCATTAATCGGTGGAGAAACTGCTGAAATGCCGGGAATGTACCAGCCGGGAGATTACGATGTGGCAGGATTTTGTGTAGGAATCGTAGAAAAAGACCAGATCATTGACGGTTCCAAAATTAAAGCAGGTAATAAAATTATTGCATTGCCAAGCTCAGGGTTCCACTCAAATGGATTCTCTTTAGTAAGAAAAGTATTCCCGGATTTTGAAGAAGAATTTGAAGGAAAACCTTTATACGAAACCCTTTTAGTGCCTACAAGATTATACTATAAAGATATTCATAAAGTATTGGAAGAAATCGAAGTAAGCGGGATTGCTCACATTACAGGCGGAGGCCTTTATGAAAACGTTCCGAGAATTATTCCTGAAGGACTTTGTGCATCTATTGACGGTTCAAAAATCAGAATACCAAGTGTAATGCTTGAACTGGAAAAAAGAGGTGGAGTAGCCCGCGAAGAAATGTTCGGAACATTCAATATGGGTGTAGGGATGGTGATCGTAGTAGATGCGGAACATGCAGAAAAAATATTACACCTTTTAGATGATGCTTACGAAATCGGGGAAATCACTGAAGGAGCAGAAAAAATCAATTTGAAATTTTAAATGACATCAGATTTCAGACACCAGACATCAGACTTTAAGTCTGTAATCTGATATCTGATATCTAGCATCTGAATAATGAAGAACATTGTAGTACTCGTATCCGGTTCAGGAACCAATCTGCAGAGAATCATTGATACTATTGACTCGGGAGAGATCCAGAATGCAAAAGTGGCTTTAGTGGTAGCAGACAGAGAATGTTTCGGATTGGAAAGAGCAAAGAATCATAATATAGAAAACATACTGATTCCAAGAGGAAAGAATTTCAGCAGCGAATTGGCTAAAGTAATTCCACAAGATACAGACCTTATTGTACTGGCAGGATTTTTATCCATTTTGAAACCTGAATTCTGTGAAAACTGGAACGGTAAAATAATTAATATTCATCCGGCATTGCTTCCGAAATTCGGAGGAAAAGGAATGTGGGGAATGAATGTACACAACGCCGTTATTGAAGCCAGGGAAGCAGAAAGTGGGGCAACGGTACATTTTGTGACTCCGGGTATTGATGAGGGAGAAGCTATTCTTCAGAAATCTTTTGAAGTAACTGCTGACGATACTCCTGAAACATTAGCCCAGAAAGTTCATCAGATCGAATATGAAATATTTCCCTTAGCGATCAATAAGGTACTGGGAAACTAATAAATATAACAATGTACCAGTGTACCAATTTACCAATGTTGAAGGTATTGTTACATTGCTAGACTGATACATTGCTACATTATCAAAAAAATCTAAGTAAAATAAAAAGTAATCCGGAGGTGAAAGAACCGGGTACAGTTTGAAATAACTGTGAAAAGTAAAAATTGAAAGTAATGAGTAAAAAGAGAGTTTTAATCAGTGTTTCTGACAAAAGTGGCTTAATAGAATTCGCACAGTTTTTGGAAGCTCAGAATTATGAGTTGATTTCTACAGGAGGAACGTTCAAACATTTGAAAGACGCTGGTTTAAATCCTGTTCAGATCGATGAAATTACCAATTTCCCTGAAATGTTGGACGGAAGAGTGAAAACCTTGCATCCAAAAGTTCATGGCGGACTTTTAGCAGTCCGTACCAACGAAGAGCACATGAAAACCGTTCAGGAACACGGAATTGGTCTGATTGACATGGTTATCGTAAACCTTTACCCTTTCTTTGAAAATGTGAACAAAGACATTTCTTTACACGAAAAAGTAGAGTTTATTGATATCGGAGGGCCATCAATGCTTCGTTCTGCAGCAAAAAACTTTGATTCTGTAACCGTAATTACTGATGTGGAGGACTATACAACAGTAAAGCTGGAAATGGAGCAAAATGGAGACACTTACATTGAAACCCGTAAAAAGCTTGCAGGAAAAGTATTCAACCTTACTTCTGCTTATGATGCTGCTATTTCAAGAATGCTTTTAGATGAAGAATATCCAACGTATTTAAATGCTTCATACAAAAAAGTATCTGATCTGAGATACGGTGAAAATCCTCATCAGACTGCAGCTTACTATGTTTCTACTTTCGAGAACGGAGCTATGAAAGACTTTGAACAGCTTGGAGGTAAAGAACTTTCTTTCAACAACCTTCGTGATATGGACCTTTGCTGGAAAGTAGTCAACGAGTTCAAAGAAGAAATGGCCTGTTGCGCTGTAAAACACTCTACACCTTGTGGTGTGGCGATCGGAACTTCCGCATTGGAAACATACCAGAAAACTTTCGAATGCGATCCGGTTTCTATTTTTGGCGGAATTGTTGCTATGAACTATAAGATTGATGCGGCAACAGCTGAAGAACTGAACAAAACTTTCCTTGAAATCGTAATGGCCCCTGAGTTTGATGAAGAGGCTCTGGAAATCTTAAGAAAAAAGAAAAACCTTAGAATCATCAAAATCGTAAACCCTGTTTCAGATAAACAAACCTGGGTAAAGGTTGATGGCGGTATTTTAGTTCAGGACAATGATCTTCATTTCTCTGATGACATTAAGGTAGTTACTGAAGTACAGCCTACAGAAGCACAGAAAAAAGCATTGCTTTTCTCTCAGAGAGTGGTAAAATATGTAAAGTCAAACGCTATTGTTGTTTCCAACGGAATCCAGGCATTCGGAATCGGTGGAGGACAGGTTAACAGAATCTGGGCAACACAACAGGCTATCGAAAGAGCAAAGGAAAAATTCTCCGGAGATCTGGTATTGGCTTCAGATGCGTTTTTCCCTTTCCGTGACGTAGTGGACTTCTGCGCCCAGGAAGGTATCAAAGCAATTATTCAGCCGGGTGGAAGTGTAAAAGATCAGGATAGCATAGAAGCTGCTAATGAGCATGGTATCCCGATGATGTTTACAGGTGTCAGACACTTTTTCCACTAATTAAAATAGAATTAAAAAATAATCAGGGATTGTATTTATAGCATTCAAAATTATATATTTGTAAATTAAGACTAGATAATAAATAAAGTATGAGAATATTAATCAT
The DNA here is from genome assembly GCF_000738495.1 of Chryseobacterium sp. P1-3. Lineage (NCBI taxonomy): Bacteria > Pseudomonadati > Bacteroidota > Flavobacteriia > Flavobacteriales > Weeksellaceae > Chryseobacterium > Chryseobacterium sp. P1-3. The sequence goes on along the minus strand of NZ_JPEQ01000007.1, from coordinate 921,850 downwards.
AGGTGAAGGCGGTAGAGAATCTGCTTTAGCGGCAAAGCTTCAGAATGACCCGAGAATTTCTAAAATGTTTTTTGCCAACGGGAATGCTACTACCGATGTAATAGGGAAAAATGTTCATTTATCAGAAATCAAAGAACTTAGAGATTTCGCTATTAAAGAAAAGATTGATCTTACGATTGTAGGTCCTGAAGCTCCATTGGTAGCTGGTTTAAAGGATGAGTTTAAAAAACACGATCTTAAAGTTTTTGGTCCTACCCAGAAGGTGGCAAGCCTGGAAGGAAGTAAAGCATTCTCTAAGAAATTTATGCAGACCTATGATATCAAAACAGCCAGGGCTGTAGTATTTGATTCATATAATGAGGCGGTAGAATATGTAAAAACACAGGAGTATCCTTTAGTAATCAAGGCAAGTGGTTTAGCAGGCGGAAAAGGAGTTGTTATCTGTGACAACCTTGAAGAAGCTGAAGCAACGATCCATGATTTCATGATCAGAAGAATCTATGGTGATGCCGGAATCCGTTTAGTTATCGAAGAATATTTACAAGGTTTTGAAGCTTCTATCATCGCTTTCTCTAATGGTGAAAAACTTTTCCCTTGTGTAGCTGCAAAAGATTATAAAAAAAGCCGGAAACGGAGATACAGGACCTAATACAGGAGGTATGGGTTCCGTAGCACCAAGCCCGGAATTTACTCAGGAGCACTATGCAGATTTCGAGAAAAACATCCTGGAACCTACCATTAAAGGTCTTAAGGCTGAAGGTTTCGGATTTAAAGGAATCATCTTCTTCGGATTGATGGTAACGAAAAACGGTGCTTACCTTCTTGAATATAACATGAGATTCGGAGATCCTGAAACTCAGGTATTGATGGCACTGATGGAAAACAACCTTCTGGATGTGATCCAGGATTGTATGGAAGGAAAGGATATCGAACTTAAGTTCAAAGACGAAAAAGCAGTGTGCCTGGTAATGTGCTCAGGAGGTTATCCGAGAAACATTGAAACAGGTTTCGAAATTACAGGAGAAGACAAATTAAAGCACAGTAAATTATTATATGCCGGTGCGATCAGAAAAGGAGATAAAGTAGTTTCCAATGGCGGTAGAGTACTGAACATTGTGGCTACAGGAGCTACCTATGAAGATGCCCGCAAAAAGGTTTACGAAGACGCAGGGCACGTACATTTCGATTACGGCTTCTACAGAGAAGACATCGGAAAGTTTTAATAAAAATCACGAAAAAGATTTGGAACCATTCCAAGTCTTTTTTTGTAAAACAGTTAAGTAAGCAATAGGCTTTAGGCTGCAGGCAGTAAGCTTATTGTATTATAAAAAAGCTTACTGCCTAAAGCTTATTGCTTGAAGCTTTTAAATTAATATTATTTATCAATTATCAAAAATGAACAACGGTATTATTATTTTAGATTTCGGATCCCAGTACAACCAGCTTATCGGAAGAAGAATCCGTGAGATGGGCGTATACTCTGAAATCTTGCCTTACAATACACCATTACAAGATATTTTAGCAAAACAACCCAAAGGAATCATCCTTTCCGGTGGACCAAGTTCTGTAAATGCAGAAAATGCCCACCTGGTTGAAAAAGAATTATATGAGCAGGGAGTTCCTGTGTTGGGAATCTGCTATGGAATGCAGATGACGGCTCATCTTTTAGGAGGAAAAGTAAATAAAGGAGAAAAAGGAGAATACGGTAAAGCCAATCTTGAAATTGTTAAAGAAAGCTCTTTGTTAAAAGGAGTAACTCAGAACTCCGTCGTTTGGATGAGCCATTTTGACGAAGTAGGAGCGTTGCCTGCAGGTTTTGAATTAAATGCAAAATCAGGTGTAATAGCTTCCATCTCTAACGAAGACAAAAAAATCTTCTGTGTTCAGTTCCATCCGGAAGTTTCTCATACAGAAGAAGGAGGGAAAATGCTTGAAAATTTCGTTTTCGGAATCTGTAATGCAGAGAAAAACTGGAAACTGACCAACTATATTGACAGAACGGTTGAAGAGATCCGTGAGAAAGTAGGGAATAATAAAGTAATCCTTGGACTTTCCGGAGGTGTGGATTCTTCTGTAGCGGCTGTTTTGATCCATAAAGCTATCGGTGATCAGTTGACTTGTATCTTCGTAGATACGGGATTATTAAGAAAAGATGAAGGCAAGAAAGTAATGGATCAATATGGAGAACATTTCCACATGAACATTAAAATGGTAGACGCCAAAGAAAGGTTCCTTTCAAAATTAGCCGGAGTAGATGATCCTGAAGCGAAAAGAAAAATCATCGGAAACGAGTTTATCCATGTGTTTGATGAAGAATCCCACAAAATTGAAGGCGCTAAATTCTTAGCTCAGGGAACCATTTATCCTGACGTGATTGAAAGTCAGTCTGTAAACGGACCATCTGCAGTGATCAAGTCCCATCACAACGTTGGAGGGCTTCCTGAAGATATGGAATTCGAATTACTGGAGCCATTAAGAGAGCTTTTCAAGGATGAAGTAAGAAAAGTAGGAGAAGAATTGGGAATCCCTCATCACCTGGTATACAGACACCCTTTCCCGGGCCCTGGATTAGGAATCAGAGTATTGGGTGCTGTAGATGCGGAAAAAGTGAGAATCCTGCAGGAAGCTGATGATATCTTCATCGAAGAGTTATACAAAAACGATCTTTATGAGAAAGTATCACAGGCATTCGTAGTATTACTTCCGGTAAAATCTGTAGGAGTAATGGGAGATGAAAGAACTTACGAGTATACAGCTGTAGTGCGTTCTGCTAATACAATCGACTTTATGACGGCAACGTGGAGCAGACTTCCTTACGAGTTCTTAGATACTGTTTCCAGCAGAATCATCAACGAAGTAAGAGGAATCAACAGAGTAGCTTACGATATTTCAAGCAAACCGCCTGCAACCATTGAGTGGGAATAGTTTTTTGACTTGAATTTAAAATATAAATCCTGCCCAGAAAACGGGCAGGATTTTTTTGTTAAATGTTTTATCTTCCAATATCCTATTTTCCATATTCCCTTATATTCAACATCTTTCAAAAGTATTTTTTGTAAATGGTAATTTCTTTATTATTCAATAGGGAGATTATGTAGCTTTAAAAATGAGAGTTTATCCCAGTATCCTCTCTGGAATATGATTTTATCGTTTTTTACATGAAAAAATCCACATCCGCGAAGTCCAAGAGGGTCCTTCCATTCCATTATAGCCCATTCCCCATCTTCAAAAATATTTTCTACGATGCAAACCATTTTAGCTGTTGCAAATTCATTTGCAAACATTTCGTAAATAGCAGTTTTACCCACTACTGGCTCATTTGAAACTTGATGGTTTACTGCATCTTCTGCATATAATTCTGCAATACAAGCCGCATCAGCCGCATTAAAGCTATCTATCCATTTTTTCAAAACTTCTTTAGGTGTCATAGTCATTTGAGAACAAAATATTAATTTAACATAAAGGTAGGTAAAAATGTTGTTTTAATACTGATAATTAGAAACTTTTATTTATTTACTGACCGGGATAAAAAATAAAACGAATACAGGGCTTACTTGCATCGATGCATATTGTTTCATATAGAAATGGAAACATGTAATAAGTTGATAGAATCACAACCCCGTTTAATACGGAAGTTTATTAGTTGCAGAATTTTCACTAAATTTAAGTAAAAATTACATCAAATGCAAATAGAAACAAGACCCCTGAGCGTTCAGGATTATGATGAATTGGCACAAACAATGAAAAGGGCTTATCCGCAAATGTCGGAATCAATATGGTCTAAGAAAAGTATAGAAAAGCTCACCAGAATATTTCCGGATGGTCAAATTTGTATTACAGTAGATGGAAAACTGGCTGCAGTGGCGCTGTCTATTATTGTGAATTATGACGAATTCGGGGATGATCATACCTATAGTGATATTACAGGTAATTATACCTTCAATACACACACTTCAAAAGGAAATGTTTTATATGGGATAGAAGTTTTTGTTGATCCCGAATTCAGAGAATTGCGTCTCGGAAGAAGATTGTATGATGCCAGAAAAGAATTATGCGAATTATTAAATTTAAAATCAATAATTCTGGGCGGCAGAATCCCGAATTACCACAAGCACAGCCATGAGCTTTCTCCAAGAGAATATATACGAAGGGTGAGAGATAAAGAAATTTATGATCCCGTGTTATCTTTTCAGCTTTCAAATAATTTCCTGCCGATCAGGGTATTGAAAAAATACCTTCCCGAAGATGAAGCGTCCAGAGAAAATGCCGTTCTCTTGCAGTGGAATAATATCTACTACAGCAAAAACCCGAATACGATGCAGGATAGTATCATCCGCCTGGGATTGGTACAATGGCAGATGAGGCATTTCAAAGATATAGACGCTTTTTATGAGCAGGTGGAGTTTTTTGTAAATGTAATGGGAGATTACAAATCAGACTTTGTACTCTTCCCTGAACTTTTCAATACTCCTTTACTGGCCCCCTTCAATAATCTTTCGGAAAGAGACAGTATGATAGAACTGGCAAAACTTACCGAAGAGATTAAAGAAAGAATTTCAGAGCTGGCCATCAGTTATAATGTGAATATTATTTCCGGAAGCATGCCTGTTTTTGAAAACAATGAACTCTACAATGTAAGCTATCTTCTTCATCGTGATGGGCGTATGGATGAATACAGAAAGATTCACATTACCCCAAATGAAAAAAGATATTACGGAATGAAAGGTGGCAATGAAATCAAAGTTTTCGATACCGATTGTGGTAAAGTAGGCCTTGTCATCTGTTATGATGTGGAATTCCCGGAATTGCCCAGAATTCTGGCAGATCAGGGAATGAAAATACTATTTGTCCCATACCTTACAGATACCCAGAATGCTTATATGAGGGTTCGGCACTGTGCGGCAGCAAGAGCCATAGAGAATGAATGCTATGTCGCAATTGCCGGTTGCGTAGGAAATCTTCCAAAGGTTAATAATATGGATATCCAGTTCGGACAGGCTGCTGTATTTACACCTTCAGACTTTGCCTTTCCGTCTAATGCTGTAAAAGGAGAAGCCACTCCGAATACCGAGATGACCCTGATCGTGGATGTAGATCTGAATTTATTGAAAGACCTGCACCATAATGGCTCCGTCCAGGTGATGAAAGACCGGAGAAAAGACCTTTATGACACTTATCTTAAATAACAAAAAAGAATGCAGCTGCATTCTTTTTTGTTACTGTCAGTTAATTTGGACATATGACATCCGGGCAATAAAATCCCGGGCATAATGGTCTTCCGTCTTCAGGACAGCATTCATAGGTGCAGTTGAAAACAGGACCGTTTCCGGAAATACTTTTTAATTGTTCCCTTGAAAGTTTTTTGTTACGTAAATTTTTCATGTTGAATATTTTTTTGATAAGTTTTAATAGTACAATATAAAAACGTTTTTTTTCATTCTTTTTATTGCTATTTGGATGAAATAATATATTGATATACTGTTTATTGTGTTTACTATCTGAGCGTTTTATATAACAAAAAAACAGAAGGCATTAGCCTTCTGTTTTATTTACCTAAAATTTTTTTGAAAGAATTACATATACTGAGGGCAAACGACCGCAGGACAAATTAATTTCGGACATCTCGGTCTTCCGTCAGTAGGGCAGCATTCATTTGAACAGGTACCACCGATGATGATACCATTCCCTGAAATACCTTTCAATTGCTCTCTTGATAGTTTGTTGTTGTGTAATTTTTTCATGTTCTAATACTTTTATTGGTTTGTTTTAATGTTTGTACGACGTAAATATAGAAAAATATATTATACGTCCGTGTTTTTGTTGAAATTTTATAGTATGAACTTTTAACTCTCAAATACCACCCGGTTCAGCTTTCTAAATATAAAAAATTAATGAAGAAGGAGTGCAGGCAGAATAAAAATACTATTGGGAACAGTTTTTGGAGTAAATTGCAATTACTATTGATAAATTATGTTCGATAAACAGCAAAGAAAACTGAAAAGATCTGCCAAACTGATTTCCGTGTTAAGTAAATACGGATTTAAAGACCTGCTGGCAAGAATGAACGGGGGTAATAAACAAGATGATGCCTCAGTAAATTCTGATGAAATTATTTCAAAGGGAACAGTTTATGAGAGAATAAGACTGGCTCTGGAAGAGCTGGGACCCACTTTTGTAAAGCTTGGGCAGACATTCAGTAACAGGGAAGATTTGCTGCCGCCGGAACTGATTCAGGAGCTTCAGAAATTGCAGGACAAGGTAGATACGGTAGACATGGATGTTGAAGAAGCCCTTGAAAATGAATTCAATATTTCCGTAAAAGATTACTTTCTGGAAATTCAGAAAGAACCTTTAGCCACTGCTTCCATTGCGCAAGTGTATAAAGGCGTTCTGAAAGATGGAAGTCCGGTAATTCTGAAACTGAGAAAACCTGATGTGCAGTCTGTCATTGAAGACGATTTGCTCTTGATTAAAGATATTGAAAAACTGATATCCACCTATTCAGAAATAGGAGAAAAGCTGAATATGAAACAGGCTATTTCCACTTTTGAAAAATCATTACTGGAAGAGGTTTCCTTGATTAACGAAAAAAATAATATTCAGCAATTCCGCCTTAATTTTAAAAATAATAAAGAAACCTATATTCCAAAGGTATATGAAGAATTCTCCAATAACAATATTCTTTGTATGGAATTTATTGACGGAATCAAAGTGACGGACAAATCCATTCTCCTGGCCAATGGTATTGATCCGGTAAAGGTCTCCGAGATAGGATTAAGACTGTTTGTTTCTCAGATCCTGGATTATGGATTCTTTCATGCCGATCCGCATGCCGGTAATATCCTGGTGAAAAGAGATGGAAAGATTGTATTCATTGATTTTGGTGCTGTAGGGAAAATCCAGCCTAATGATAAGGAAATTCTCGAAAACCTTATTGTAAGCTTTGTTGCCAAAAACCCTCATAAAATAGTCCGCTATCTTAAAAAAATGGCAATAAGCTATGAAATTCCGGATGAAAGAAGATTTGAAGGTGATGTAGAAGACATTCTGAATTTTGTCCACAGTTCATCCCTCCAGCAAATCAATGTTCAGGTCATTATCAATAAGATGAAGGATATCCTGAAAGACAACAGGCTCTATATGCCGGATTATTTTTATCTGCTGTTTAAAGGAATTAGCCTGATAGAAGGTGTAGGAAGAAATATTAACCCTGAACTGGATATTGTTAAAAGCCTTCATCCTTACACTAAGAAAATATTCACCAAAAAGATCAGCCCGAAAAATCTTTTAAAAACCGGTATGGACCGGATGATGAACTTCACGGATAATGTAGATGAAATACCGAAAGAACTTCGCTCTGTTCTTCAAAAGTTAGATGAAAACAAATTTACGGTTTCCAGTGAGATTAAAAATATAGAAAAGACCAACCAGCTGATCAAGTCCAGTGTGATTAATCTGATTTTAGCTATGGTTCTGGGAGCAAATATTATTGCAACGGCTATAGTCTTTGTTTCAGAATCCGGGCCCAGAATAGGTGAATTGTCTTTAGTAGCTGTGTTAGGATTTGTTTTCTCAGTTATTTTGGTTTTAATACTTTTGCTGAGAGTATCGAGGAAATAATTAAATTTTAAAGTGCTAATAGGAGCAGCAATGTCTCGCATCAACGTATTGTAACCAGTGGGAAGACGGATCAGTTTCCTATCAGAAAAAAGCTGGGGAAAGGATATGTTTATGATGCTAATTTTTAACTTGTAATTAAATACCTATCTTTGCAAAATGGAAAAACTCACTTTTGCAGATTTTGACCTTCCGGTTAAAATTCTTGATGTTTTAGCAGACCTGGAATTATTCGAGCCTACACCAATTCAGGAAAAAAGCTTAAAACCTATTCTTTCCGGAAGAGATGTAATGGGAATTGCACAAACGGGAACCGGGAAAACACTGGCTTATCTTTTACCTGTATTGAAAACATGGAAATATAGCAAAACAGGGAATCCAACTGTTTTGGTACTAGTTCCTACAAGAGAACTGGTAGTGCAGGTGACTGAAATTCTTGAAAAACTGACAGAAAATATTACTGCAAGAGTAATTGGAATATATGGAGGAAAAAACATCAATACCCAGAAACTCTTATTCAATGATGGCTGTGACATTTTAGTAGGAACACCGGGAAGAGTAATGGATCTTGCTATTGATAATGCGATCTCCCTGAAGGAAATTCAGAAATTGATTATCGATGAATTTGATGAAATGCTTAACCTGGGCTTCAGGCCTCAGCTCACCCATATTTTTGAAATGATGAAAGAGAAAAGACAAAATATCCTTTTCTCTGCAACCATGACAGAAGCAGTGGATGAAATGCTGGATGAATATTTTGCCAATCCGGTTGAAATCTCATTAGCCAGGTCCGGAACTCCTCTTGAAAAAATTGAACAAACAGCATATAAAGTTGAAAATTTTAATACCAAGATCAACTTACTTGAGTATTTGTTGAAAAAAGACACGGATATGTCTAAAGTGTTAATTTTCAATAACAATAAGAAACATGCTGATCTGCTGTTTACTAAAATTGACGAGCTTTTTCCTGAACAATTCGATGTGATTCATTCCAATAAATCTCAAAATTACAGGCTTAAAGCGATGAAAAGGTTTGAAAATGAAGAGATAAGAGGATTGATCACTACCGATGTAATGGCAAGAGGTCTGGATATTTCAAATATTACCCACGTAATCAATTTTGAAACTCCGGATATCCCTGAACAATACATTCACAGAATCGGTAGGACCGGTAGGGCGGACAAAGAAGGAAAAGCAGTGACTTTTGTTACCAAAAAAGAGGAACCTCTTGTATTGGACATCGAATTATTGATGGATAAAGAATTAAAGTTTAATGATTTCCCTGCAGAAGTAAAGATCAACCCTAATAAAATTGCTTCCGAAAAAGATGAAGTGGTCATGAAAAACCCTGTACAGGTAAAACTGAATGAAGGAGGGGGAGCTTTCCACGAGAAAAAAGCTAAGAACACGAAAGAAAACTGGGGCGGGCCATCCAAGAGAAAAGCACCTAAGAAATTCGGTGCCAACAGGGCCCAGCAGAAAGCTAAGTCTAAATCGAAAAGAAAGAAATGAGAAAAACGGATAAAAAAATAGCGGCTTAACAGGGCCGCTATTTTTATTTCATATAAGGTTTCATTACCTTCGTCCAAATCTGGTAGCCTTCCGGTTTAAAGTGCAACATATCTTCTACAAAAATATCCTTTCTTACATTCCCGTTTTCATCTTCCATAGCTTTGGTAACATCAATGAACTCAGCATTGGGTTCTTTTTCCATGAAAGCAGCAATCTTTTTATTAGCCTCCCTGATCTGTGGCCAGATCACCTCTCTGCTCGGAGAATATTTGATAGAAATGTAGTCCACTTCAATATGAGGGAATCTTTTTCGTATTTTCTTATAAAAAGATTTATACCTCTTAACTACTTCCTTTGCTTTCAACTGGTGATTGTCTGCAAAATCATTTTCACCACAGTAAATTATAATCTGTTTGGGTTGATAAGGAGCCAGCAGGTCATCTGCAAAATCATTAAGATCGGTAAGCCTGGAGCCGCCAAAACCTCTGTTGATAATTGTTTTATCCGGGAAATAGTCGGCTACATCGGTCCATTTTGTAAAAGAAGAACTTCCCAGAAAAAGAATGGCATTCTTGGGAGGCGGGTTCTGCTGGTCCTCTTTTTTGAAATTCTGAATGTCCTGCCAGAACATCGGCTTTTTTTCCTGCGAAAAGAAAAGGGCGAAAGACAGCAATAGAAATGCTGATAAAATCTTCTTCATTATATCAAATTTTAATTTCAGATAAAAATAATAAAAAACTCCCGATCAACGGGAGTTATGGTTTATCTTTTGTAAGTAATATAGACAATATCCGGAATTTTATCTCCGTCCTGGTCAAAGCTTCCAAATTTCTGAGCAACTCTCAGATCTTTGCTGGTTAATATATCAACCCGGTAATCTTTGTTTTCATCATTGTCAAACTTAATTCCCAAAATCTTGGATTCTTCATCATAGGTATATTTTCCTTCACTTTTTGCATTAGGCTGACAATCTGCTCCGGTTCCTGTGTAAGCAGTATAGCTTACATAAAAATCGGTTCTGAAGAACAGGGTATTTTTGATACTGCATCCTTGTGGAGTAGTGGTAGAAAGTACTGTTTTATTATCTTTTCCTGAGATGACTTCCGTTTTAACCTCCTTCCAATCTCCTTTCATCATCTCCATTTCATAAGCTTGAAGATCATCATCTTTACAAGAGGTAAACGCTACAGCAGAAAAGGCAAATAAAAGTAGTTGTTTTTTCATTTTTACAAATTTAAGAATATGCTAAAATATAAATAAATTTGAAATATCTGTAATGAAATTCTTGTTTTTTTAAACAAATGTTTATAAAAAAGATAATTCTTCAAAAGATAGAATGGTATGTTGTAAGAACAAAATATTGCTGTTAAATATTAACAAAAGCGGGCTGAAAGCCCGCTTCCCATATTTTATCTGCAGAGACGAAACAAAAATAATATTTAATAGCTCATCTCAACAATCTTAAAAGCATCCTGAGGCGTTAATTTTCTGTATTCTCCAAGACCTGCCCAGTTTCTGTCTGTAAATGCTTTTTCCACTCTTTCAGCAGTTCCCTTATAATCTTCCGTATATTCCGAAAGTCTGGTCTTGATATGAAGACTGTGGAAAAACTCTTCCAGTTTTTTTATACCCATCTCTGCTTTTTCTTCTACTGTTCCATCTTTAATTCCCCATACTCTTTCGGCGTATTGTGCAAGCTTTCCTTTTTTGCTGTCAAAATTATAACGGTAATGTGATGGAGCAATAATCGCTAATGTTCTGGCATGGTCGATACCAAAATAAGCGGTAAGCTCATGCCCCATTGCATGTACAGCCCAGTCTGTAATCACTCCTTTCTGGATAAGCCCGTTTAAAGCCATTGTACAGCACCACATAAAATTTCCGGCAGCATCATAGTTGAAATCTTCAGCCAATACTTTAGGAGCTGTTTCCTGAAGACTGATCAGAATACTTTCCGCAATTCTTTCCTGCAGATCTGCAGAAGAAGGGGCAGTCATATATTGTTCCAATACATGGGTATAGGCGTCGGTAATGCCGTTTACAATCTGGTTTTTAGGAATAGATCTAACGACTTCAGGATCCAAAACAGAAAATTGGGGAAAAAGTCCTGGCCCTCCTGAAGAAAGCTTTTCATTAGTTTCCCTTCTTGAGATAACGTATCCTGAATTCATTTCAGAGCCGGTAGCAGGAAGCGTAAGAATACTTCCAAACGGCATTCCTTCCCCTTCGAATGTTCTTACCTGTTTTCTCAGGATATCCCAAGGCTCGCCGTTATATCTGGCCGCTGCAGAGATAAACTTTGTTCCGTCAATAACTGAGCCTCCTCCTACAGCAAGAAGATAGGTGATATTGTTTTCTTTAATAAAATCTATGGCTTTCGTCAGCACTTCATATTCAGGATTGGCAGGAACTCCGCCAAATTCATAGACCTCATGATCCTTAAGTGCTTCTTTTACCTGATCATATACCCCATTGTTTTTGATGCTTCCACCACCGTAGATCATTAATATTCTGGCTTCCTTAGGGATTTCATTGGAAATCTTGGCAATTTCACCTTTCCCGAAAAGTATTTTAGTCGGATTTTTAAACTCAAAATTAAGCATGTTCTAAATTTATTTTACCCAAATTTACGGAATGAAAAAAGAAAATTGAGTTAATGGAATTTTAAAATTACTATGGTTGATTTTCATGAAAGCTATTGCAGATCTTTCTGTCATCTGGATGAGACTTTTTTTATTGTTTTCTGAAGTTGGCCTTGTTTTTACAAAAATGAACCAAACTATAAAGAAATACAATTTTCATCCTTTGCATACACTCCATTAGTTTTTGCCTCCAGTTTTCCGGTTTTCCTGTTGATTTTAACCCTAAAAGATTCTTTTACAGCAGGACAGCCCTTAGATTGTTTAAGGTATAAAGAAATATAGCGGTCTTCAATTTTGTAGGCTCCGGTAAAAAGGTTGGTGGTGTCTACCGTATACCCATATGTTTTTGCCAGTAAAAGAGCTTCAGGCAGATTGTCTACCGTTCCGATAAAATCTCTCAACTGCTGCTCGCTGGAAAAATAAACCGGTCTTTCATTTTTGCATGCAAGGATGTATGAAAAACAATTGTTACCTATACATTTTTGAAAAAATCCTTTTTCCGGAACAGGTTCATTAATCGTCATAAATTCAGGAGCCTGGCTTTCATAGATAACCGCTTTTTCATAATCGGTGTCGTTGCTGAGTACCCGCCAATAGGCATAATCTTTATCCGGTATGATGAATGGATAGAGTAGATCGATATTATCTAGAATTTCCGGGATTTTTTTGAAATCGGATGGAACAGCTTTCTGGCCGAAAATCATGCTGCATAATAACAATAAAGCCGGAAATAATACTCTCATTCAGTTATTTTTACAAATTTAACAAAGTTAAGAAGATTTATTGCAAGACAATTTTGTAATAGCCTTTTTCGTCTGTTACGTCAATTCCAATGCCCGTGAACGTTAATTTATTGATTTGAAAGCCATCACAACCTCCTTTAAATTCAGATGATTGGATGGAAAAATCCAGATTTTTAATATTAGAATAAAATTTATATTTTTTTGTTCCATTATAGGCCCCTACATTTTCTAAAATAACTTTATTGTCGGATGTTTTGGTCAATTGTATGTTGGCATTATTCTCGTCTTGAACTGAGTAGGTGGTCAATGTACTGTTGGTAATAAGATTTTCATGATTAGAGTTTACGAACTCAAAAAACGATGGGTTGTGGCGCATTGTAACAATCTTTTTCACAAGAGATGAACAGTACTATTAAGAGTAGGAAAATGAATGTTTTTTTTCATGTAGCGTGGGAATGGTGTGAAAAGTAAAATTAATGAATGTTTTGTAATCAGAATTATATTATACCTGAATTATTAAAACGAGCTCTAAATATTTTCAAAACTTGGGAAAGCTGATAATCTGTAATATCTAAATCATCGATGTTTATTTCTATCTTTTCGTCGTTGTGAAAGAAGTATAAATAATTTATTTCAGGTTTATAATCGTGTTTAGATTCACGACTTACTAAACGTTTTACAATAATCTTTTCCAGTTGAATTTCATTCCATAAATACCTTGCATTATTTTTTATCTGAATTCCTTTTCCATTGATGGAGATCATAATTTCTGATATTTTTCTGACTTGTGAAATGATTTTAAAAATAAAATAACCGATAAATCCAAGAAGTATAATTAATACAACTAGTACGGTCTCATTAAATTTCAACTTAAGACCTGATAGAAAAAAATAATCCCAGGATCACAAACATACTGTAAGTAGCAATAGCGATAATTCTACCTGAACGTGAATATTTGACTATAACTTCATCAGGAATTGAATTTTCATCATATTCAATTTTATCATTTTTATGAAGGGAATATTCTTTATGAATGAAAACGACATTGATAAATGCACCAATGAAAAAAATAATAGAAAGAAGAATAAAAATGTTGCAGTAGATAAATACCTATGAATAAAGCTAAAATTCCTAAAATCGCATAAAAAATAATTCCGAATTTCATTTTTGGTTAAGTTTTTTACGAAGATACATTTAAAACTCAATATTGATGGGCCTCAAATGCATTAATACATCTCTAGCTTGATCTCGCCAACTTGCCCAAACGACTCAAAAAGTTGATCAAAACTTCATAGGATACCCTGTCACAATATTCCCACTGGCAATTTTCTTAAGTTTAGATTCCATCAGTTTCTTTGTTAATGGCTTCAGTCGGTTGATGTATAAAACTCCCTGAGTATGATCATACTCATGTTGAATAATTCTTGCCGTCATTCCTTTAAAAGTTTTGGTATGCTTTATAAAATTCCGGTCCAGATATTCAATCGTAATTTCCCAGGGCCTTTTTACCTTTTGAGAAAGTCCGGGAATGCTCAGGCACCCTTCATAATCTTCCCAGGCTTCTTTTGAACTATGGATTATTTTCGCATTGATAAAAGTTTCTTTTATTCCCTTATCACCTTTTTCGAAATACAGTATCTGATCTTCCGTATCCAGGTTTTGATAAGTGATCTGACTGTCAACAACGAAGAGTTGTAAAGGTTTCCCGATCTGGGGTGAAGCAAGTCCGCAACCATTGGCATTCTCCATTGTATCCCACATGTCATTTACCAATTGATGAATTTCCGGAGTAATTTCATTGATCTGGAGACATTTCTGTTTTAAAATATTATTTCCGTAAGCAAGGATAGGTAGATTCATTGTTGTATTTTCTGCAAAGTTCAGCAGAGCAGGAGAGATATACAATGAACCTATGTTAATTAATTTGCCTGCGGATTCTGCTTAAAGCCTGTGGAGTAACTCCAATATAGGAAGCAATATATTTGAGGGGAACACGCTGCAGAAGCTCAGGCTGCTCGGTAAATAATTGTAAATAACGCTGCTTAGCTGTAAACTTCAGTAAAGAAAGTTCTCTTTTGCTTTTGGATAAAAATAATTTTTCAGAGGCAAAACGGCCTAAATGATTACCAACGTTGGTTTCTTTGTAAACTTTCTGCAGGTCATCATAAGAAATCTGCCATGCCACGGTTTCTGTCAGTGCCTGCATTTCATATTCAGAAGGCGTTCGGGTAAGAAAAGAGTCATACGCACAGATAAACTCCTTTTCAAATCCAAAACCGAAAGTATAGCCATATTCATCATCAGGAATATAAGACCTTACCAGCCCGGTTTCTATAAAAGAAAGAAAGTTTTCCGTGCTGCCCTGCAATGTAATAATCTCATTCTTAGGAAATACTTTTCTGTGAAAGTGTTTTGCTATAAATGACCATTCGGATTCCTGCAGTTTTATAATCTGTTCATAATATTCTCTGATGTAGCCCATATTGGAAACTTTTCGGATGACTTTTGACCAATCTCTATACCCTGAGATGATCCAGGTTACAAATTTACAAAATGTTTGATTGGGAATCTGAGGAATAATTACTGTAATTTTATACCAACTTTTTTGTCAATTGTCAATTCAACTCATTGCAAAATCACTTACATTTGTTATTATGATACACGACCAACGCGCAGAAAAATTCAGGCAGATTGTGGAAAATAAGTTCCAGATCTACAATTCATTATTTATGAGCCTGCCATATGATAAAATGACCAATATCGGGATGTTGCTTCCCTTCCTTTATGAGGAAAGCAGAACCGGCTATGAAGCAGGAAAAACTCCCGAGATTATTGTAGAAGAATTTTTTAAAAATCATACAGACCTTGAGACTGAGGAGCAAAAGCTCGAACTGCTTTTTAAGATCATTCAATATATAGAAAGACAGGTGGTCTTGTTTGACAGTATTGAGGATGCAGCATTTCCCAACCTTCACTCCGAAAGCGATAACGGAACAGTCACCAATCTTTTTGAACGTTCTTTTCAGGACCATAAGCTTGAAAAAGTGCGCGAAAAGCTGAAGGACTTTAGTGTAAAAGTTGTATTCACAGCTCACCCTACACAATTTTATCCGAGTTCAGTACAACGTATTATCCAGGACCTGAGGGGAGCCATTACCAGTGATTCCGTTACCCAGATCGATATGCTTTTACAACAGTTGGGAAAAACACCTTTTGTGAACAAAGAGAAACCCACACCGATTGACGAAGCACTGAGCATTATTTCGTATTTGAGATACGTGTACTATGATACCATCGGAGAATTATTTACAAAAATTAAAAAAAACGTTTGGAAACGGACATTTTCATTTACACGAAGACATCATCCAGCTTGGTTTCTGGCCGGGTGGTGACAGGGATGGAAACCCTTTCGTAACAGCAGATGTTACCAAAAGAGTGGCAGAAGAGCTTCGTTCTGCCATTCTGAAGTCCTATTACAGTCATTTAAAGTTTATCAGGAGAAGGCTGAGTTTCAGGGGAGTTTCAGAGATCCTGACTCAATTGAGTGAAGAATTGTATGCTGCTATTTTCAATGGAAAAAGCATTACTGCAGAAGATATTTTAGCAAAAGCAGATGAAGCTGAAAATATATTAATTCATGAACACAATTCTTTGTTTCTTGATCTTTTGACCAATTTCAGGGACCGGGTGAGAATTTTCGGGACTCATTTTGCAACGTTGGATATCCGGCAGGACAGCCGGATTCATCAGAAAGCAATTGATGAAGTATTTGCCAGACTTTACGGAAATGAGGAAGCTGACCCGCAACAGAAATTTACCCGACTGATTCAGGTTTCTGAAAAAATAAATCCCGATGATTTTGAGGATATTGTAAAAGATACACTGCTGACAGTTTCACAGGTTTCTGAAATTCAGAATGTAAATGGTCTCAGAGGAATGAACCGTTATATCATTTCCAATTCTGATGCTGTAAAAGATGTGATGAACGTATATGCGTTTTTCAAAGTTTGCGGATATAAAGACGAAGAGATCAATATGGATATCGTGCCTCTTTTTGAAACCATGGAAGGTCTTGCCAATGCCGAAAATGTGATGAATGAACTGTATCAGAACCCTGTATATAAAAAACACCTTGAAAGAAGAGGAAATCAGCAGACTATTATGCTTGGTTTTTCTGATGGAACCAAAGATGGAGGATATTTAAAAGCTAACTGGGAAATTTATAAGGCAAAAGAACTTTTAACAAAACTTTCCGAACAGCATCATATCAAAGTCATTTTCTTTGACGGAAGAGGAGGTCCTCCTGCAAGGGGTGGAGGAAAAACCCACGATTTTTACGCATCACAAGGTAAAACTATTGCCAATAATAAAATTGAATTAACAATTCAGGGGCAGACTATTACCAGTATTTTCGGAAATAAAGAACAGGCTAAGTATAATTTTGAACAGCTTTTAACAGCAGGAGTTGAAAATGATGTCTTTAAAAATGCTAAAAAAGAACTTACGGAAAAAGAAAGAAAACTGATTGCTGAACTGGCGGAAATCAGCTACAAAAAATACGCAGATCTGAAAGCCCACCCTATGTTTGTTCCTTATCTCCAGGAAATGAGTACACTGGAATACTATGGAAAAACAAATATCGGAAGCCGTCCTTCCAAAAGAGGAAACGGAAGCGAACTGAAGTTTGAAGACCTGAGAGCCATTCCATTTGTGGGATCATGGTCCCAGCTGAAGCAAAATGTGCCGGGATTCTTCGGCTTTGGATATGCCATGCAGCAAATGAAAGAGCAGGGAAGATTTGAAGAAGTAAGAGAATTATACAAAGGTTCGGACTTTTTTTAAAACATTGGTTCTAAACTCCATGATGAGTATGAACAAATCTTATTTTCCTTTGACATATTATATCAAAAACAATCCGAAATTCGGCACATTCTGGAATATCCTTTTTGATGAATACGAACTTTCAAAAGATATTATGCTTGAGCTGACCGGATTTAAAATGCTTCAGGAAGAAGATCCGCTATCCAGAAAATCAGTAAAAATCCGTGAAAAAAATTGTTCTTCCGTTATTGAGTATTCAACAATACGCCTTGATGAAGATTCAAAAAGGAGAAGGAGATAAAGGCGCCTATGAAAAGCTGGTGACGCGTTCTTTATTCGGAAATATTAATGCCAGCAGAAACTCAGCGTAATGATTAAATACGGCAATATTATCAATTGGAACGGGCTTCAGCCCGTTCTATTATTATTAACCAATCCATCGGCTTTAGCCGGAAACTTATAGAGAGTAACTTTATTCTTTAATAAATTTTTCATAATAGATCTTATCCTTTGCCTGAATCTTCAGATAATACGTTCCTTTTGAAAAATCTGCCACATTCATGGATTTTTGATTACTATTTTTTCTGATGAGCCTTCCCAGATTATCATAAACTTCCAATGTTTTAATCTCATTTTTTGAGGTAATATTCAAAACATTTTTAACAGGATTAGGGAAAATACTGAATTTTTCTTTTTTCAAAGCCTCAGAAGTATCCAAAACAGAACTGTAAAGACTACCGAAATTCAGGATACCATATCCTATCTGGTCTGTATGATTAGGATATAGGGAAGCTGTTTGCCGTAGTTTCAATCTGATCTGATCCCTGTTCATCGAAGGAAAGGCCTGAATGAAACAAGCTACGCCTCCTGCTGCAATAGGAGTAGCAATAGAGGTCCCGTTTACAGTGAGGGTAGATCCGTCATATACAGTGGTGGTAGCAGTACCTTGTGTGCTTCCGTCAGGTTTTATCACTCCAAGGGAATTAGGACCATATGAAGAAAAATCTGATGAGATTCCGGCAGTATCTACCGATCCGATACTAAATACTTTTTCATGATCTGAAGGGGTCAGCAGATAATGCCAGGGTTGCTGCCCGGAATTTCCGGATGCTGCAAGAACGAATATTCCTTTTTCTGCTGCAATTCCGGCTGCCCGTGCAATAAAAGAGGTGCTTCCGTTCATATCAGCATAAGTGTAATTGTATTGAGGGTCGTCAAAAACATTGTAGCCCAGTGATGTAGTAATAATTTCTACCCCTTTTCTGTCAGCTTCTTCAGCAGCTTCAATCCAGTACATTTCCTCTTCAGGAACTTCTACTGCCGCGTTTTCACTCCGGTAAAGATAAAAATCAGCATCGGGGGCGGAACCTACAAATATATTTTCCAGATATCCTCCTATAGTTCCCAATACCACAGTACCATGTGAACTTAAAGATGGGTTATAGATATCATTGGTTTTGGTGACAAAATCATAACCGGCTTTAATCTGGTTATTAGTCCACAATCTGGAAAATGCACTGCCAGTATTTACCGTTGGAAAACCTGCATCAATAACAGCAATGGAAACTCCGGTTCCGGTATATCCTGCCACATGAAGGGGACGTATATTCACCTGGTCAATCTGGGCTGTACCAGATCCGTAATTGAAGGTTGTGAGTGTTTTCTGAGTGGTTGAATGATCTTTCCATTTATCAACCGGCTTAATTGTGCCTCCTGTTGATCCGTTTCTGGCAAAACTTTCGACAGATTGCACGAAAGGCTGGGCCTGCAGAAGAGAAACCTGTGCAGGAGTTGCCTGTACAGCCGCACCATTAAGCCACTTTGAATAATCTGTGACAGTAAAGCCAAGATTCTGAAGGTTTTGCAGATATGATTGTTCAATGGGAGCATCCTGATCATTGAGCGGAATTCCCAATGTGGTGCGTCTGTTGAGAGACTTTTGTGTCAGTTCTGAAAGTGGATTGGCATAAAATGCCGACTTATTGGGCTTATCCGTAAAGTATACAAAAACAAGCCTTGTTTGAGCCGGAATATGAAGATAACCGGTTAAGAAACAAAAAAGTAAAAAATTTTTTCATAGGAATATTTTGTATAAAGATAAAAACAAAACCAATAAAATTTTTGATAGGATTTTAAATTCCTTATTTTTACACAAATATTTATTTTATGAAAAAAAATTCAGATGGTTGACTTGCAAAGTCAGTATTACAAAATAAAGAATGATGTAGACAATGCAGTTTTAAATGTAATGGATTCGGCAGCTTTTATTAACGGCCCTGAAGTAAAGTCTTTCCAGAATGAATTGGAGTCTTATTTAGACGTAAAGCATGTAATTCCATGTGCCAATGGAACCGATGCATTACAGATCGCTTTAATGGCTTTAGACCTGAAAGAAGGAGATGAAGTAATTACTGCTGATTTTACTTTTGCAGCAACAGTGGAGGTTATTCATCTGCTTAAACTAAAATCTGTTTTAGTAGATGTTGACTATGATACATTTACCATTTCAACAGATCAGATCAGAAAAGCAATTACCCCGAAAACAAAAGCAATTATCCCTGTACATATATTCGGGCAATGTGCCAATATGGAAGAAATATTGAAAATTGCTGAAGAACACAACCTATACGTTATAGAAGATAATGCACAGGCAATAGGAGCAGAATACACGTTCTCCGATGGAACAGTAAAATATGCAGGGACAATGTCTACGGTAGGTACCACTTCTTTCTTTCCTTCAAAAAATTTAGGATGCTATGGTGATGGCGGAGCTATCTTTACCAATAATGACGAATTGGCCCACCGCCTGAGAGGAATTGTAAATCATGGAATGTATGAAAGATATTATCATGATGAGGTAGGAGTGAACTCTCGTTTGGATAGTATCCAGGCTGCTGTTTTAAGAAAAAAACTCCCACACCTGGATTCTTATAACGAAGCAAGAAGGAAAGCCGCAGATTATTATGATGAAGCATTTGCCAATCATCCTCATATTCTTACCCCTGTAAGATCTGAAAGCTCCACCCATGTATTCCACCAGTATACCTTAAGAATTCTTAACGGTAAACGAAATGAACTGCAAAAATTCCTTGCTGAAAAAGAAATTCCGGCAATGATTTATTACCCTGTAGCATTAAGAAAACAAAAAGCATATTTTCAGGAAAGTAATGATGCCGATTTTGTGAATACAGATAAGCTCCTGGATCAGGTTATCTCTTTACCAATGCATACTGAGCTGGATGAAGAGCAGTTGAAATATATTACAGACGCGGTACTTGAGTTTATGAAGTAGAAAGTATTTATATATAAGCTAGTTGATCATTTAATAGAGATTGCCGGTTTAAAATTTTACTTTATAAAATCAGTATTAATTCGGATTATTTAGTAATTTCGACATATTATTTATAATGAAAAATAAGTGGAATTAATAAATGATATAGAAAAACACAAAGATTAAAAAATAAAAATGGCAATACTTGTTACAGGAGGACTTGGATATATTGGTTCCCACACGGTAGTGGAACTTATCAATAATGGTTTTGAGGTCATTATCGTAGATGATTTATCCAATTCAGAAAGATTTATTTTAAATAATATAGAGGAAATTACAGGCAAAAAGCCTGTTTTTTATCCTTTTGACTTAAAAAGAAAAGAACTTCTTACCCAGGTTTTTGATGCCCACCATATTGATGGTTGTATCAATTTTGCAGCTTCCAAAGCAGTGGGGGAGAGCCAGGTGATCCCTGTAGATTATTATGAGAATAACTTATTTTCATTAATAAATATTCTTCAGGAATTTAAAATAAGAGGAATTTCAAACTTTATTTTCAGCTCATCCTGTACTGTGTACGGGCAGGCTGATAAGATGCCAATCGATGAGAATACCCCTTTGAAAATGCCCGAAAGTGTTTATGGTAAAACAAAACAAATGGGAGAGGAAATCCTTATTGATTTTGCAAAAGCATATAACCGGAAAATAACGTTGCTAAGGTATTTTAATCCTATTGGGGCCCATCCGTCTGCAAAACTCGGAGAATTACCCATCGGGGTTCCGAATAATCTGGTGCCTTACGTTACGCAAACGGCAGCCGGAGTTCGTGAAAAACTAAATATCTGGGGAGATGATTATCCAACAGAAGATGGAACGGCTGTTCGTGATTATATTTATGTTGTTGATCTTGCAAAAGCGCATGTGGCAGCGTTAAAAAAGTTAATGGAAGATCAATCAGCGGAAACAGTAATAGATATTTATAACCTTGGAACAGGAAAAGGATCATCGGTTTTAGAAGTTGTAAAAGCTTTTGAAAGCGCCAATGGGGTAAATGTTCCTTATCAGATCTGTGATAGAAGGGAAGGCGATATTACCATTGCATATGCCAATCCAGCCAAGGCAGAACAGGAACTGGGATGGAAGTCTGAAAACGTCTTTGGAAGAAGCTTTAAGGACAACCTGGGAATGGCAGAAATACCTGAACACCAGAAACTCATAAAATTATTTATCATGGCCTGGAATTCTGAAATATACGACCAGTTCAAGGAAGAACGATCAGCCCCGTTTTTTGACTTGCTTAAGCTTGTAGAATCAAAAACCAATCTGTCGGTTATTGATCTGGGTTGTGGGACAGGAGAACTGACTTCCAAACTTTTGGATTACCTGGAGGATTCTAAAGTTTTGGGAATAGACTCCTCTGAGGAAATGCTGGAAAAAGCAGCTCATTTTGCAACAAACAGGTTGCATTTTGAAAAAAGAAGCATCGAGGAACAGCTTCACCTTGCTGATACTTATGATTTGGTGATCTCCAATGCGGCTATACAGTGGTGTAGCCACCATAAAGAGCTTTTTCCGAGAATTATCAGTAAAATTAAAGCCGGCGGACAATTGGCCGTACAGATTCCTTCCAATCATGAATATGTAGTGCATCAGCTGCTTAGAAAAGTAGCAGAAGCTGAGCCTTATAAAACAGCTTATAACTCCTGGAAAAGAGAATATACGGTTTTGAAAATAGAGGACTATGCCCAAATTTTATTTGATAATAAAGGGAAAGAAATCATTGTTTTTGAAAAAGTATTTCCTCATGTACTCAGGGATGCAGAAGCCGTCTTTACCTGGGCTTCCGGAACGGCCATGATTCCTTATATTGAAAGGCTTCCGGATGAACTGAAAGAACAATTTAAAAACGATTATAAAAAAGAATTGCAAAACACCTTTCCTGAATCACCGGTCTTTTATCCGTTTAAAAGAACGTTTATTTCAGCGAAATTTTAATTTTAGAAATTAATATGAAGACACAAAGAATAGGTATTACATTTTCCTCATTTGATTTATTACATGCAGGACATATTAAAATGCTTGAAGAAGCTAAAACAGTATGCGATTATTTAATCGTAGGGCTTCAGATTGACCCATCCCATGACCGTCCAGGCAAAAATAAACCCAGCCAGACGATTGTAGAACGATATATCCAGTTAAAAGCTGTGAATGCAGTAGACGAGATCGTTCCTTATTATACTGAGGAAGACCTTTTGGATATTCTGAAATCCTTTGTAATCGATGTAAGAATCATTGGAGACGATTATCTGGATAAAGACTTTACAGGCAAACAATATTGCGAAGAAAAAGGAATTGAAATTTTTTATAACAAAAGAGATCACAGATTCTCAACAAGTGATTTGAGAAGACGGATTTATGAAGCAGAAAAAGAAAAAATTGCCAAAAAAGAACCTGTAAAATAAAATAAAAATCCCGAAAAATTACTTTCGGGATTTTTTATCGATTACATTGGGCCGCCCTGCTCGTCGTCGCCTGTTGTATTTGAATTAATATCTTTCTTTACTTTTGGTTTAATGTCAACCTTCTCACCCTGCTTAAACCTATAGGTAAATGATAAAGCAAACTGTCTTGGCTGCCACTGCATTTCCATTTCCCTGGTAAACTGGGCATTATCTGTGAAGTTTCTCATTTTTCTCGTATTGAAAATATCTCTGATGTTAAATCCAATAATTCCGTTTCCTTTCCAGATCGTCTGGCTCACTCCCAAATCTATACCATACATGGCTTTTCTGTTATTCATTGCGGTTTTCTCAGCAGCCCTGTAAAAACTCTGGATTTGGACACTCAATGTTTTGGTTGGCTTAAAGGTATTGTTGAAACGTATTCTATAAGAGAATCCCGAACCTGAGAAGTCATTTAAAGTCCTCGGATTATCAGGGTATAAGTTATAGCTTCCCGTATTTTTATATCCGTATAAATCTGCTGAAAGCATTATTTTCCACCAGTTGAAAGGATCATAAGTACCATTAAGATCCAAACCATAGTTGGTTTCAGTACCTACGTTGAAAGGAATTGTATTAACAGCTCCTGTTTCATCTATATATTGATATCTGTTTTGCTCGTCTTCAGACTTTTTAAAATATAAGGTCGGATTAAAAGTAATCTTTTTATTAGACAAATTATATCCAAGCTCGAAAGAGTTCTCGTATGTTGGATTCAGATTAGGATTTCCCCTGAAATAGTTTCTGTCATCATCAAAAGACATAAAAGGAATTAAAGAGAATGCTCTTGGCCGGTTAATCCTTCTTGAATAATTTAATAAGATCTGATTGTTCTTCGCAATATCATAGCTTAAAAAGACAGAAGGGAAGAACTTTGTATAATTTTTATTTACTTCAGGGGTATTGGCGGGATTTCCTTCTTTGTCAAAATTCTGGAAGTTGACATCAATTTTGGAATATTCACTTCTCAATCCCAGCTGATAGGCAAATTTTTCTCCTATTTTACTTTTGAACTGAGCATAAATTCCAAGGATGTTCTCGGAATATACGGTGTTACTTGTAAAATCAAATCTTGTAGTTGGAGTCTGTCCGTTTTCACTTTGGTCCACAAAATAATTATAGGAATTTTTGTTATAATCATACCTTGCTCCGGCTTCTAATTTAGATTTTTCACCTATCGGGAGCTCATAATCAAGTTTTCCGATGAAGGTATCCGTCTTAGAATCTGTACTTACATTATTGACGATATTCCCTTTAGGCTGTAGAACATTTTCAATAAAAGTTTTTTGTACAATCTGATTGATCCCGTCGGATTTATTTGTCTGATAGCTGGCAGATGCAGATAAAAGCTGTCCTTTATCCCCGATTTTCTGGTCAAATCCCAAGTCGAACTGAGTCGCTAGGTTTTTATTATTTCCATAGCTGTTCCTTTCTCTAAGTACATTGCTAAGAGAAGAAGGGAGAGGATAGACTTTTTCATTATAAGTATTAAGTCCGGTCTGATCAGTATCAAAGCTTCTCACCATTCCGGAGAAGTTAATAGAGGTCTTATCATTGAAGTCATGGGTAAAACCTGCCGTCACGTTATAGGTGTCACTTTCCCTTTTAGTTTTCCCATTTTGTTGTGAATACTGGGTAAAAGGAAATGAGTCGGAAGGCAAGGCACTAATGTCGTCTTTTCTTGTGGTTGTATTCTTCATTGTGCTTTCATTCTTCTGATAGCCACCACCACCATTCAGGAACCAGGTCCAGTTACCTTTTCTCCAGTTTAAATTGGCATTCAGGTTGGTACGCGGAAGATAACCCAATGTTCCCGTTACCGTTCCGTTAAAGCCCATTTTTTTATCTTTTTTAAGGATGATATTCAGAATACCGGCAGTTCCGCTGGCTTCAAATTTAGAAGAAGGATTGGTAATCACCTCAATTCTTTCAATCTGATCAGCAGGAATACTCTGGAGCGCATTAGCTCCGTCATCGATGCCAAGAAGGGAAGACGGTTTACCGTTGATTAAAAATTTAACATTGGAATTTCCTCTCATAGAAACTGTCCCGTCTGTATCTACCGACACCGAAGGAACATTCGAAAGGACATCCTGAAGGTTTCCTCCCTTGCTGACGATATCCTGTGAAGGATCATAGGTTTTTTTATCCAATTCAACCTTATAAGCCTTAGGAGCAGCCGCAGTAATTACGATTCCCTGGATTTCCTGTGTTTTTCCGTCCAATGTCGTAGCAGCTTCAGGTTCTATGGATAATGCCCCGATATTTCCGCTTCCGGTAATGTTTTTACTGGTGGTACTTTTTTTATAATCAATAGCTTCTACTGTAATGTCATAATCTCCGGGAGCAAGCTGCAGTTTGTATTGTCCTTTTTCATCAGTCAGAACAGCATCGCTTAAGGATTTGTTCGCTTTATTACTGAATGTTACAGAAGCATAAGGAACAGGCTGGTTTTTCTTGTTGACAATCATCCCTGAAATCCCTGCTTTTTCCTGTGCAAAAGCCATTGCTGCTGCCGAAAGTACTAAGGTAAGCCCTAACGTTTTTTTTGGTGAAAATGCTGACAATTTCTGTCTTGTTCATAGGTTATTTTTTTGTATAAAATCGTGAAAAGATAGCCTTGTTATTTTGATACTTCATAAACCGCTGACTATCAAAATAATAAGGTTCGTTTTTTATGTTTAAATTCTAATTGTTTGCTAAGCCTATTTTATATTTTTTGAATTAAGCCAATCCTGATAGGCTTTTGCATTTACAGCATGTTCTTCAGCACTTGCCGTAAACTTATGATATCCAAATCTTGCAGGATCAGCGCACATAAATATATAATTATTGTTTTCTGCATTTAACACAGCGTCTACTGAATTTTTATCCACCACACAGATAGGTCCCGGAGGAATACCTGCATTAGCATAGGTGTTGTAAGGGGATGGAGTAGACAGGTGCTTATATAATACCCTTTTAATAGGTTCCTTAAAATTAGTCTGTTTATTGATGGCATAGATTACCGTAGGGTCAGACTGAAGCTTCATACCCTTTCTGTAACGGTTTAAGTATAATCCTGCTATCGTTTTCATTTCATCTTTTTTTCCGCCCGACTCTTTATAAACAATAGAAGCAAGGGCATAGATCTGGTCTCTTGTCAGACCGGACTGTTGTTCCTTGTTTTGTCTTTCACTGGTCCAGAAATCATTATACTGATCATCAAACTTTTTGAAAAATTCTCTTGGGCTTACTGTCCAGAAAAAATTATAAGTATCAATGAAAAAATACTTTTTTAAATCCTCTGCGTTTTTATAGCCTTTCTCCTGGGCAATACCGTTTAGATCATTAACAAAATGTAAAGAATCCAATTCTGTTTTTTTGGTAACCTTACCAATCATCTGATACATATCTCCAAAATCACCGATCCTGAAGGAATTGGCCGTTTGGTTACCTGCTTTAATCATATTGACAAGGTCTGTATTTCCGGTTCCGTTTTCAATATGATAACGCCCCGGCTTAAAATTGGCCGCAAGCTTCTTATCTTTGGCTACCGTTTCAAATGATTCCCTGTCTTTGATATACGGGCTGATAGAATCCATAATCTGCCCGAAGCCTGCTTTATGAGGGATCAGTACATAACCTTCCTTTTCTACGTTGTTCCCGTAATATGTATTATAAAATCTCAAACCAAAAAATCCTGCGACTACAAAAGCCAGCAGAATAATAATGAGAATAGTTTTTTTCATTCCTATACTTATTGATTAAAAGTTATGTTTTTAGAGGAGGTCTATCTTACCTCTAAAAACCTGCTTTGCGGGGCCTTCAAGCCATATGTTATGAAAAGAATCTCCATTCCTTTCAGCGTATACCTTAAGGTTGCCTCCCAAAGTTTTAACTTTTACAGAGGTTAGATTGTCTTTTTGCAGAAAAGTTAAAGCGGAAGCTGTAACTCCGGTTCCACAGCTGTAAGTTTCGTCTTCAACGCCTCGTTCATAGGTTCTTACAAAAATCTCATCATCAGATTTTTTTTTCTACAAAGTTGACATTGATTCCTTTTTCTTTATAATTTTCTGAATTTCTGATCCCGTATCCTTCAGCAAATACCTTATAATTTTCAAGATTTTCAACATACTTTACATAATGAGGAGAGCCGGTATTAAGAACAAAATCGTTTCCATCATGGGAAATGGTATTTACATCAATCATTTTTAATTTAATGATGCCGTTATGAATTTCAGCTTCATGTTCTCCGTCTATAGCAATGAATTTACATTTATCTTCAAAAATGTCCAGGAAAAAACCGAAGGCTACAAGGCAGCGGCCTCCATTTCCGCACATGGTACTTTCCCCGCCATCAGAGTTGTAGTACACCATTTTAAAATCATAATCAGGATCATTTTCCAATAAGATAAGCCCATCAGCTCCAATCCCGAAGCGTCTGTCACATAATTTTCCGATAATATTCCTGTCCTTGGGAAACTGAAGATCACGGTTATCTATCATTACAAAATCATTCCCGGTTCCCTGATATTTATAAAAATCCATATTTTCTTGTATAATCTAAAATGAAGAAACAAAATTACTATATTTAAAATGAAAAACGAACAGTGTTAGCTGTTCGTTTCCTTATTTATAATCGTTTTATCTAAAACCACCACTATTGGATCTTGTCGTATTATTTGAGTTACCTGATCCGCTGTTTTGAGTACCGGAATATCCGCCCCTGAACCCGCTGCCACTTGAAGATTCAGATCTGTAGCTGCTGTTGCTTTCCGTATTTCTGAATCCGCCACTATTGGTGTTTGAGTTTCTTTGTGGGGTCTGATAACCACTGCCGTTTCTGAATCCACCGCTGTTCTGGGAATTCTGATTACCCTGGTTTCCCTGGTTTCCGCTATTCTGGTTTCTAAAACCTCCGCTATTATTTCTGTTGCTATTATTATTTCTGTTATAATATCCGTTATTATTGTTGTTATAATAGCCACTACCGCTGCCAGACTGACCTCTGAATCCACTGTTTTGTCTTGAATCAGATCTTCTTTCTACATACACCTTCCTTCTGGAGTTATTGTAATTGTAGTAGTAATAAGGAACGCCGTTATCATAATAATAATTGATATTGTTTCTATAATAATAGCCGTCATTGCCCCAATATCCACCGTTTCCGTAATATCCGGAAGGTGCGTAATAATATCCGTTATTATAATACGGATCTCCATAATAACCACCATTACTTCCGTATCCGTCTGAATAGGCCAGACAAGAGGTAAGGGTGCTGATAGCAAAGATACTTACTGCTATTTTTTAAAAAAATTTTTCATGACTTTATTGTACTTTTTTTTTCTTTTAAACTTTTTTTTCCAATTAAGGTATCCTAAGATAGCCATTATAGTGAATACCAAATATTGAACCGAAGTGATTCCAAGGCCCTTAAAAATCATCATAGGAATGCAAATCAGATCTCCGATAATCCAGAAAATCCAGTTCTCAATGCGCTGTTTGGCCATAAACCACATTCCTACTAAAAATATTGAAGTTGTAAAAATATCCATCCAATTGGCCCAGTCGAGATGATATAAACCGAGATAGTTACTCTCCAGATTATCGATATAAGGTTTGCAATAATAAATAAAAGTGACAAATGCCAGGCTCAGTATAAACAGGAGGCCTGCATAGATCCATTCTTTTTTGGTCGCCCATGTCACCTCTACATGAATGTGATCTTTGGAATTTTTAGACCAGAGAATCCATCCGTAAACACTCATGACTGTGTAATAAACATTGATGAGGCAGTCACCCAGCAATCCAAAATTGAAAAGAATATATACATAGATCAAAGTAGAAATAATGCCGGTAGGGTATACCCATATATTTTTTTTGATGGAAAAGTAAAACGCTCAGGGTTCCAAATAAAGCTCCGGAAGCTTCCAGTATGATCTGCGCGGCAGTGTAGCTTTCATACGGCTTTATAAAAAGATCATATACATTCATGCGGCCAAAAATAAACAAAAATTAATACTTGCTGAAATACTTTAAATGATGTGTTGGTCAGGTTTTTAATTTTTTTTATTAAAATAATTGATGAAAATTTGCCGATAAACGTTAGAGTTCCTAAATTTTTTATATTTTCGTGAATCCTTAATAAATAAAAAAACATGTCTAAAATTTGGGTTAAGAAACCACTAAGTGCCTATGAGGCAGATATGAAGAAAAGTGAGCTGAAAAAGGTCCTTGGAAAATGGAGTTTAACAGCTATCGGAGTAGGGGCTATCATTGGTGGTGGAATCTTTGTGCTTACCGGAACCGGAGCCTATTATCACGCCGGGCCGGCGCTGGCAATCTCTTTCATTATAGCAGGTATTGCCTGTGTTTTTGCTGCTTTGTGTTATGCGGAATTTGCTTCCATTATTCCTGTTGAAGGTTCAGCTTATGCGTATGCATACGGAACAGTAGGAGAGATTTTTGCCTGGGCAATGGGCTGGTGTCTCATTTTAGAGTATGCCATGGCGAGTATGGCGGTTTCCGTGAGCTGGTCAGGATATTTTACCAAATTTTTGAAAATATTCGGGGTTCATTTGCCTGCCTATCTTACTTCCGACCCTGCCAGTTATACAGGAGAAGGATTTTCAATGAACCTGCCGGCATTTATTCTTGTTTTATTGATTACCGCATTATTGGTTAAAGGTACAAAAGAAGCTGCAGGCGCGAATAACCTTATTGTATTATTAAAAACCACAGCGGTTATTTTTGTAATTTTTGCAGGGGTTTATATTATTTTTTCCAATACGGATCTTTATAACGCTGTTGACGGAGTTAAAAACTGGAAACCTTTTATTCCAGATCAGATAAAGATTAAAAACTCCGAAGGAGATATGGTCTCGGCCTACGGTATCCAGGGGATTATTTCCGGTGCTGCTGCTATTTTCTTTGCCTATATTGGCTTTGATGCTGTTTCCACACAGGCGGGAGAAGCGATTAATCCTAAAAAAGATGTCCCTTTTGCCATTATTGCTTCGTTGTTAATCTGTACCGCTTTATATATCTGTGTATCTCTTGTCCTGACAGGGATGATGCATTATACAGACTTTAATCCGGAAGGAAGGTATCCGGATGCGATAAAAGCACCTGTAGCCTATGCTTTTGAAATTGCCGGAAAACACTGGGCAAGTAATATTGTAACAATTGCCGCTACTGTAGGTTTGATCTCTGTAGTAATGGTAATGATGATGGGACAATCCAGAATCTTTATCGGAATGGCAAAAGACGGATTAATTCCCAGATTCTTTGGTGAACTTCACCCGAAAACAAGAACTCCTTACAAAGGAATTATTTTACTTGGAATAGTAGTTGCCCTGATTGCTGCTCTGACGCCAATCTCAACGCTTGCAGATATGACGAGCTTTGGAACCCTGTTCGCGTTTACATTGGTTTGTATTGCCGTTTGGGTAATGAGAAAAAAAGAACCTAATCTTATCAGACCTTTCAAGGTGCCTGCTTATCAAATTGTAGTTGGTTTAGGGGTGATCATCAATTTATACCTGATCTATAACCTGAGTGACCATGCAAAAGAGCTTTCCGCAGGATGGTTATTGCTTGGAGGAATTGTATACTTCCTTTATGGTAGAAAAAACAGTAAACTTAATAATCCTGAAAAATATAAGGATATAGATTAATATTGATATAAACCGCTCCGGCGGTTTTTTTTTGTACATAAACATCATATACTATGAAAAAATTTTTTTCCATTGTGTTCCTATCCGTTGGAGTGATCATATTTTCTCAACAGATAGAAGGCTTTGAAAACATTCTGACCGATAAGATCAGCATCAGAGCCCTTGAGGTTGATGAGCATAAAGTCTGGTACAGTGGAACAGGTTCCAAGTTTGGCTTTGTTGATTTGAAAAATCCCGAAAATCAGAAACAGGTAGAATTAGACGCCGGAAAACTTGAATTCAGAACCCTGGGGAAGGATAAAAGTGCTTTTTATGCCATTAATATCGTAAATCCGGCCCGTTTCTTTAAAATTGACAAGAAGGATTTAAAATCGCAGGTTATTTTTACAGATACAGCAAAAACAGCTTTCTATGACGCCTTACATTTCGTAAATGATAAACTGGCTTATGCTTTCAGCGATGCAGATAAAGACAATGTCCTGAAACTGGCGGTATATAAAAACGGGAAATGGGGTATGTTCAGGAGTAATCTGATGTTACATCCGGGAGAAGCTGCTTTTGCGGCAAGCAACACTAATATTGCTTCCTCCGGAAATTATTTGTGGATAGCAACGGGAGGAAAGGCATCGAGGATTCTGAGAATGAATTTAAAAAATGAGAAGTTTGAAACTTTTACTACTCCGTTTATCCAGGGAGAACCTTCCCAGGGAATGTATTCTATAGATTTCTATGGAGATCATTTTGGTGTTGCTGTAGGAGGTGATTATACCAGGCAGGAGGCTAACATCAACAATATAGCAACCACAACGGATGGTGGTAAAACCTGGCAGATACAGGCGTCAGGTCAAAATGCAGGTTATATGACCTGCGTGAAAATCAGGCCCGGATCCAAAGGTAAAGAAATGGTCGCAGTAGGAGATCAGAATATTAGCTATTCCTCAGATTTTGGTAAAACATGGAAGAAGATTTCTGATGAAAAAGGGTTGTTTGTCTGCCAATGGATAGATGGAAATACCGTCGTTTTTGCCGGAAATGGCAGGATAGTAAAAGCCAGATTAAAATTGTAAATATAAGATATAGAATTTATCATTATTCCCCGAAGATATTGATCATACGTATTTAGACTCATTATAAAATAGAACCTAATATAATTCATAGGTTAAAATTCGTAAGTAATGGTTAATTTTGCAGAATGAATTTTAATTATGTTAAATTCTACCTTATAAATTTTATTTTTCAATGAACTCTTTAATAGATAAATATAATATTCCCGGACCCCGTTACACTTCTTATCCTACCGTTCCATATTGGGATGAGACAACATTCACTCCTGAAAAATGGAAAGAAAGTGTGATTAGGTCATTCCGTGAAACCAATTCAGGGGAGGGAATTTCTATTTATATCCATTTACCTTTCTGCGAGGCATTATGTACGTTTTGTGCATGCCACAAAAGAATTACAAAACAGCATAGCGTAGAAGTTCCTTATCTTGAAAGCGTATTGAAGGAATGGAAGCTTTACCTTGCTTTGTTTAATGAAAGACCCAAACTGAAAGAACTGCATTTAGGGGGTGGAACTCCTACCTTTTTTTCTCCTCAGAATTTAAGAACATTGTTGGAAGGGATTTTTGAAACGGTGGATATTGCTGAACATCCTGAATTTTCTTTTGAAGGTCACCCGAATAATACCACCAAAGAACATCTTCAGACCTTATATGATCTTGGTTTCAGAAGAGTGAGCTTTGGCGTTCAGGATTATGATCCTAAAGTTCAGAAAGCGATCAACAGGATTCAGCCTTTTGAAAATGTAAAAGCGGTAACGGAATGGGCAAAAGAAATAGGATACAGGGGAATCAGCCATGATTTGGTTTTCGGGCTTCCTCATCAGAATTGGGAAGCGATGGAACATACCATCAGAAAGACCATGGAGTTAAAGCCGGACAGGCTGGCATTTTATTCCTATGCGCATGTTCCGTGGGTGAAAGGAGTAGGACAGAGGGGGTTCGATGAAAATGATTTACCGAGTGGAGAAGAAAAACGGAGATTGTATGAAGATGGGAAGAAGCTTCTTCAGGATTTAGGATATATTGAAGTGGGAATGGATCACTTCTCCCTTGAACATGATGATTTATACCAATCTTTAATTCATAAGAAACTTCACAGAAACTTTATGGGATACACTTCCAGCAATACCCAACTGATGGTAGGCCTTGGAATGTCAGCTATTTCAGATTCATGGTATGCATTTGCCCAAAATGTAAAAACAGTAGAGGAGTACCAGACATTGTTGAGAAAGGAGAAATTCCGGTAGTGAAAGGTCATGTTCTTAACGAAGAAGATTTAATTGTAAGAAGGCATATTCTGAATCTGATGTGTCAGCTGGAAACTACTTTTACCCATACTAATTCTTTCCCGGAATTGGAAAATGCACTTGATATGCTTGCCGAAATGGAAAACGACGGATTGGTTGAAATCAATGGTAATGAAATTAAGATTACGGAAGCAGGAAGGGCATTTACAAGGAATGTAGCCATGGTTTTTGATCTTAGAATGATGAGAAATAAACCTGAAACAAGGATATTCTCTATGACCATATAGGAAGCTATGAAGCATAGGGCTCCAGTCATATTTTTATACACGTATGCTCTTTCTTTCAGCTTTTTAAAGACAGTAAGACTGCCTAATGAATGGGCAAAAGCCCACTGGCTTGTAGATTACAGGTCCGGATTCATCAAAAGAGGCCTTGCAGGGGAAATTTTCGGATTCTTTTTTGAAAAAAGTGAATGTCAGATAGAAATAGTATCAGCGGTAATATTATTTCTTTTATACCTGGCAATAATGATTATTGCTGTGAAGCATACCTTTCAAAATTACCACATCCGTAAAGTTTTGTTGTACACGGTCTTTTTTCTGTCCCAGTATATCGTATTGTCGGCTCATTTTATAGGGTACCTGGATCAGGTGATTTTCCTGCTTACATTTTTGGCTGTGTACCTTATCAGACAGCGGTACATCACATTGGCTTCCCTATTGTGTGGGGTAAGTGTGCTTATTCATGAAATTTCATTTTTTCTGATGCTTCCCATTTGTCTTTTTGCGCTATCACTGAATGAAATTAATAATAAACCCGCTATAACATCAGACCTTATAAGGAAAGCAATATTTTTCTCGGGGGTTTCTGTAGCCATGATAATTTCGGTTTCCCTCTATCAGGAGTTTTCGGGGAAAGATAATCGTGAAATTATTTTTAATTATCTGGAAAGTTCAGGATTTATCAGCAGGCGTTTCGGGTATATTGTTTCGGATGCTTATACAGAGAGTTTCGTAACCTATTTGAAACAGGAAGGGCCGAATTTTCTGAAAAGAGTTTTTTTCTCTGCATTTACCATTAAATTCTGGATTCCCATTGCCTTTATGATGCTGATGATTTATAAATTGTTCAGAAATGTGAATGGATATATTCTGCTTTTCCTGGGAATAATAGCTTTATTTCCTCTGATATTGCATGCAATTGCTTGGGATACGTTCAGAATATGGTCGTTCCCCTTTATGATTCTTTTTCTTGGATTCTGGATTTTAGATAGTCACTTTAAAAGTGTAGAGCTTCCAGGAAAACCAAGTAGCTTTGAAATTATTTTTTTCGTGTCGGCCGTAATGCTTACTGCGGTATCACTGAACGGTCTTTTTGATAATGAAACAGAAGGGTTTTCAAAACCCGAAAGATTATTGCTTCTGGTTCCTGTCTTTTCGATGGTAACATATTTAATAAAAAAGCCCGGGTAATCAATACCAGGGCTGCGGATTCTATGTAATGTATCAGCTTATTTAATAATTAACTTCTGACTGTAGGATTTCAGATCTCCTGATTTAAGATTGATATAATACACTCCTGCCGGTATTCCGGAAATATCAATACTTTTTCCGTTTATAATTTGTTGGGTTTCTAAAACCTTCCTCCCTTCTGCATTGATGATCTCTGCTGTTATTTTAGGATCTCTGATTCCATTAATGAAGATCTCTTTGGAAGCCGGGTTAGGATATATCTTTACCATTTCCAGGGTATTATTTTCCTGGGTCCCTAGAGTTCCTGTGGTAATTCTGAATATTTTTCCGGTATTGACAGCTGCCACATACAGCTCTTTTTGCGAGTCTTGTCCGAAGGTGGAGAAATTGCTTCCATTATAGGGAGAAGTCCATGTAATAATATTGTTGCTGTCTAATATTCCGATTTGGCCGGAACAATAATCTGCAAAAAAGTATTTTCCCTGAAGAGAAGGATATTGCGTTCCTCTGTAGACGTATCCTCCGGTAACGGAGCATTTTCCACCCGAATGATCATAAACGGCAACAGGAAAGGTCATAGATGATTGTGCCGGACATCCTGTTGTATTGTAGGGAGTATTTCCTTCATAGCAACGCCAGCCGTAATTGATGCCGGATTGGTTAAGAGGCATTCTGTTAATCTCCTCAATAGCTCCCTGGCCTACATCTGCTATGATAACGTTTCCTGAAGTCAGGTCAAAAGAAAATTTCCATCCGTTTCTAAGTCCGTATGCCCAGACTTCATCAGCGCCATCAACACCTGCTCCGGCAAAAGGGTTATCCCCCGGAATATTATACGGGCCGGTAGCATCTACATCTATTCTCAGCAGTTTTCCTAAAAGTGCATTTTTATTTTGGGCATTATTATTCGGGTCTCCACTGCTTCCTCCGTCCCCCGTGATCATCCATAATTTTCCATCGGGAGCAAAATGCAGGCTTCCTCCGTTGTGATTATCAAAAGGTTTAGGAATATTGAGCAGGATTTTCTCCGAATTGGGGTCTGCTGTATCAGGATTTGATGAACTGACGGTATATCTCGCCACAACAATATTTCCTGCTGTATTGTTATAGTATACAAAAAAATATCCGTTGGTAGCATATTGCGGATGAAATGCCAATCCCAAAAGGCCTCTTTCACCTCCGTAGAGTACTTTTGAAGTAATGTTTAAAAAATCAGTGGAATTAATATTCCCATTGGGTTGAATAATTTTGATAATTCCGGTTTGCTGTACCACAAACAAACGGCTGTCATTGGCATTGGTAATCTCAACAGGACGGGTGAGCCCGGTAGCAAATTCTTCCAGATTAATGCTTTGGGCATTAAGGATTAAGGAAGAAAAAATACAGATGGTAAAAAGTAAATTTTTCATAATATTTTGATAGTTAGTGTGTTGAATGATGAATGAAAATTTTATACCAATCAAAATTTGAAAATTTCATGATCATACTATGAAAAAATTGTTAAATCTTAAATAGAAATCATACTACCAATATATCTGAAAATAAACCATTTCTGTTGTTAAAAATTCATAAAATACAAGAAAATCATTATATTTGCCGACTTAATTTAACGTAGTTATAACAAAATGCAAGGAAAAGGACTTATTACAATTGTTGCTATTGTCCTGGGGTTGATCTGCTTAAACGAGCTATTACCAACCTGGTACGCCAGCAAAATTGAATCGCAGATTGAAGCTGCGAAAGGAAACGAGAAAGAGATCAAACGAATCAAGGAAGATACTCTTAATCTTGGGTATACGAAGCTTTATTATTCTAAAGCTAAAGACAAGGAAATGAAACTTGGTCTTGACTTAAAAGGAGGGATCAACGTTCTATTGGAAATCAACCAGAGAGATTTGGTAAATGATTTAACCAATTATTCTACTAATCCTGTTCTTATTGAGGCTTTAAACAAGACTGATGAAGTTCAGAAAAACTCTACAAAATCTTACATCGACAATTTCTTTGAACAGTTCGATGCGATTAACAAAGCAAAAGGAACAAACCTGAAGCTTGCTGATCCGGAACTTTTCGGAAATACAAACCTGACCGAAATCAAGTACAATACAACTGATGAGCAGGTGAAAAGTATTGTGAAAAGAAGAATTGATCTTTCTGTAGGGACAGCTTTTGAAGTAATCAGAACAAGAATTGATAAGCTTGGAGCTATCCAGCCGAATGTTCAGAGAGTGCCTGGTACCGCAAGAATTTCTGTGGAAATGCCTGGTATGAAGGACATCGACAAAGTGAAAAAAATGCTTCAGACTTCTGCAAAACTTCAATTCTGGGAAGTACAGCAGATTCCTGAAATTGCACCTTATTTCCAGACTTTGACAACTATGGTTGCTGCAAAAGGAGATTCTATGGGGGTTGCAAAAAATGTAAACCTTATGAAACTTTTACAGCTTGAGAAATTAAGAAGTAATGGGGTTGCCAACGTAAAATTGTCTGATACAGCCGCTGTAAATAAAATTTTAAACAGCAAAGTAGCCCAGTCCTTACGTCCGGCTAACATTAAATATACCCAATTCATGTGGGGGTACAAACCTGAAGCAACAAGCCCGGATGACCTGGTATTGTATGCGATCAGAGGTAACATCAATCAAAAAGCTCCGGTAGACGGTGCTGTAGAAACTGCCAATATCAGCTACGATGAGCTTGGTAGAGTAGTGGTAGATATGCAGATGGATTCCAAAGGAGCAAAAGAATGGAAAACATTAACAGAGAAAAACGTTGGAAAACCGGTTGCTGTAACCCTGGATAACAGAGTATACACTGCACCGAATGTTGTAAATGCTATTCCTAACGGTAGAACTCAGATCTCCGGTAACTTCTCTCAGGAAGAGGCTAAAGAGCTGGTAGACGTTTTAGGTGCCGGAAAATTACCTGCAGGGGCTAAAGTAGTTCAGGCTACTCAGGTAGGTCCGTCTTTAGGACAGGAATCTATCAACGCCGGTATGATTTCATTTGCGATTGCATTCCTGATTATCATCGTGTATATCATTTTCTATTACGGAGGTGCCGGAGTGTACGCTGTAATTGCGATGGTAATAAACCTTTTCTATATTTTCGGAATTATGGATTCCGGAGACTTTACGCTTACGCTTCCTGGTATTGCAGGTATTGTACTGACAATGGCCATGGCGGTAGATACGAACGTAATCATCTATGAAAGAACGAAAGAAGAATTATTTGCAGGTAAGGGCATCTTAGAGGCATATAAAGACGGTTTCAAGCATGCATTAAGTGCAATTATTGATGGTCACTCAACTACGTTATTAACGGCTGTTGTATTATTCTTCTTCGGAACAGGACCTATCAAAGGGTTTGCCTTGACATTGATGATCGGTATTATCATGACATTGTTCACTTCCGTATTACTTTCAAGGGTAATGATCTTCAGCAGACTGAATAAAGGAAAACACCTTTCTGTCTGGACACCACCTACGAAAAACCTGTTCAGAAACACCTGGATTGATTTTATCGGAAAAAGAAAATATGCCTATATTATTTCTGCTGTATTAACTGTAATTTGTTTAGTATCTATGTTTACCCAAGGGTTCAAATATGGTATCGACTTTACAGGAGGTAGAAACTACGTAGTAAGATTCAATAAGGAAGTTAATGCTAACGATGTTGAAGAAAAACTAGTAAAACTGTTTAAGACCGAAGATGGTAAGAACTCCTCGGTAGAAGCTAAAACTTTCGGTAATGCTAAACAATTAAAAATCTCAACGGATTACCTGATTGAAGATGAATCTTTAAAAGCTGACCAGACAATTGAACAGAAACTATATGAAGGCCTGAAAGGAGATCTTCCAGCTAATATTACCTTAGCGGATTTTAAATCTGCAGATAAAGATCATGCGGGTATTATTTCTTCTGAAAAAGTAGGCCCTACAGTGGCAGACGATATCCAGACCCACGGTATTCTTGCTGTTGTGGCTGCTCTTGCGGGAATCTTTATTTATATCTTATTCAGATTTAGAAAATGGCAGTTCTCTCTGGGGGCTGTGGCAGCTCTGTTCCACGATGCGGTTATCATTTTGGGGACGTATTCATTGCTTCACAAATATATGCCGTTCAATATGGAAATCAACCAGGATTTCATTGCTGCAATCCTTACGGTATTAGGATATTCTATTAACGACACCGTGATTATCTTCGATAGAATCAGGGAGTACCTGAGAGAGAAGAAATCTTTAAACGTTGGCAGGTCTGTTTGATGACTCTATTTCCAGCACGCTAGGTAGAACATTCAACACTTCATTTACAACGATTCTTGTAATCCTTGCTATTTTCATCTTCGGTGGAGATAACCTGAGAGGGTTTATGTTTGCTATGTTGATCGGTATCGGGTTCGGAACTTATTCATCCATCTTTATTGCATCGGCTATCGCTTATGACTTCCTGAGAAAAGGAAAAGAAGAGGAAGTACATGGAAAAACCACTTCTAACAAAGAAGTACTTGCTTCAAAGTAATTTAGACTACAATAAATGAGTAAAAGCCTTTCGAGAGAAAGGCTTTTTTTTATTGCCAGCCGGAATTCTTAGTGTTGAAAGTTCTTTTCACCCGGATATCAGTATGGAAATAGAGCCAATAGTTATCTTGATCTATATTTCCGTTTCCCCAATTTGCCCATTTCTAAGTAATTTTTTCATCCGAATAAATGTCAAAACTTAACATCAAAAGTAGACTTATTGCTAAATAAATCTAACCTTAGAGATTAAAAATAATCTGTAATTTCATTAATAAATGATTTATATGGGATTATGAATATATCGATATTTTAATTGAAAAAAATAAATGCGATTATGCAGTAAATTATTATATATTTACAAAAAACAAAACAAAAATGAAATTCGAAAAATTATTCGTGGCTGCGGCACTATGTGCTGGCAGCGTTATTACTGCGCAGACGGGAATTGGCACCCCCAACCCTGATAAAAGCTCTGCTTTAGATGTTACCGGCACCAATAAAGGTGTGTTAATCCCCAGAATTTCCGATCTCAACACAGTGGCCACCCCGGCAAATGGTCTGTTGGTATATGATCTGAAAAGGCAGGCATTAACCCAGAATATCGGAACACCCGCGAACCCCAACTGGGTTCCCATCAGTGGAAATATTGTTAAGTTCTTCTATATGCCTTCTATCAGTATTGATACTTCTACCTTAGGTACAGGCAAGACATTGGATTTATATCAATTGTATAAGACACAGTTTTCTACTCCGAAAGTTACAAGTACAGGAGCTCCTGCAGCCATTCCTTTCTTTGTGAATGCTACTGATCTCTATTATTATGTAACGGATTTTGATGGCAATGTTTTACGGAATGTAAGTATTGATGCCAATGGTATCCTGCGTTATGATGTGGTAGGGACGGCTACAGCCTGCTCGTTCGTTAATATTGTATTTGTAATCAAATAATTTTAAGTGACTGACAATCATTGCAATCATCTCTGATTAGGTAGGGATGAATATTATTCCGTGTACCATTAACCGCTTAAAATTATCAATGATGAAAACAAATTCAATATTACGCTATATTCTTATCGTGCTATGCTTTCTGGTGACAGACAAAGTGCTGTCGCAGGAAATGGTTTCCTTACCTATGGGTGGTTGTGGGAGATTATTAGATACCAATACTTCTGCCCAGTATGCTAATGCTATTACCTTTTTTCCGCCTTGTTTAAAAGTGGGAGCGGTAGCAGCTAATGCCAGCAATATGACCGATATAGATGTGAATTCATATGCTTCCCTTAAACCGGGTATCGGAGCGGGGGTATGTCCTATTTATATCAGTGTGGGAACTACCGGCACTGACTTTCCTGCCAATAAGCCTGTATATATAGATTTCTCTTCTGAAGGCTTTAACTTTAATGCCAGCTTTAATGATGCCAGCTTCAGATTCTTTAATAACGGGCAGGAAGTATACTCAACACCGGTTGGAGGGCACTTTTTCTTTGATTTTGGAGATAACCAGAGCCGGAAAATTATTAAAGTAATGCCTACCGTTGCATGGGATGAAATCAGATTATCGTATTCGGACTTTGGAATTGGTTTTACATTTAATGAAATGAAAGTGTATAATATTCTGTCAGAGTATTATATAGATCCGATGACTTATTTGTCTCAACCTTCTGACAGAACGGTTCCTGTAGGTGGGTCTGCTACAATGACAGCCGTCATCAGCAATACGGATATTGATGAAACACCGGCAAATGTTACCTACCAATGGCAGATATTAAATGGCTCTGTATGGACAGATCTGGCCAATGGAAGTAATTACAGTAATGTTACTACTTCAACACTTAGTATCAGTAATATTCCTGCAGGATTTAACAATAATCAGTATAGGGTGGTGGCCAAATCCAGTTTCTATACATGTTCATTCCAGGCAAATTCCAATGTTGGTAGACTTTTTGTAAATGCAGTGAACAATCCTGGAACCATTGGAACCGATCAAACGGTTTGTCTGGATATCAATGCTGATCCAGCAGCGTTTACAGTAACTGCAGCGGCTCAGGTGACCGGAAATGCAGAATATCAATGGCAGAGTTCAGCGGATAATGTTACTTTTACCAACATTCCCAATGCTACTTCTGCAACATATGATGCCCCGGTTATAACACAGACTACTTATTATCGCCGTGGAGTAAGATCTAACCTCAATGGAAACAGTACCGCTTATCAATACAGCAATGTGGTAAAAGTTACCCTTAAAAAAAGCTGCCTCATCAAATGTATCATATCCAATCGTATGATTTATACAAAACTTAATAGTGACTAGCCTTATATATCCTAATTGAATCATAAAAAACCTGTTTCATATGAAATCAGGTTTTTTTATTTTATGGTTGCCCGATCTTTAATTTTTTACGCCTTGAGTTGTTGGAAATAATATAAAAACAAAGTGTTTTCTGATATAATTCTGCTATACAATAGTAAACTTCTTTAATACAGTGCAATTTAGAATCATTATTTTTTAAGATTTGATTAATTTTGCAGCATCATGGAAAATTCAAAGAAAAAAGCAGCCATAGGCTTTATATTTATTACATTGTTGATTGATATTACGGGTTGGGGGATTATTATACCCGTTGTTCCTAAATTAATTGAGGAACTTATTCATGCTGATATCAGTGAAGCAGCAAAATATGGAGGTTGGCTGGGATTTGCCTATGCATTTGTGCAGTTTATTTTCTCACCACTGGTAGGTAATCTGAGTGATAAGTATGGGCGAAGGCCTATTATTCTCATTTCCCTCTTCGGGTTTGCAGTCGATTATATTTTCCTGGCATTGGCGCCCACGATCTGGTGGCTGTTTATCGGTAGAATTATTGCAGGAATTACAGGAGCAAGCGTAACAACCGCCAGTGCCTATATTGCGGATATTTCTACAGATGAAGACCGGGCCAAAAACTTCGGCTTGATAGGAGCTGCCTTTGGCCTTGGGTTTATTATAGGGCCTGTATTGGGAGGAGTTTTGGGACACTACGGAGCAAGAGTT
Source organism: Chryseobacterium sp. P1-3 (assembly GCF_000738495.1). NCBI lineage: Bacteria > Pseudomonadati > Bacteroidota > Flavobacteriia > Flavobacteriales > Weeksellaceae > Chryseobacterium > Chryseobacterium sp. P1-3. The sequence goes on along the minus strand of NZ_JPEQ01000007.1, from coordinate 879,752 downwards.
CCTTTCTATGCAGCTGCAGGGTTATGTTTACTTAATTTTCTGTATGGGTATTTTATCCTGCCGGAGAGTTTGGACAAAGATAAAAGGAGAGAATTTGATTGGAAACGTGCCAATCCGGTAGGCTCATTTAAATTCTTAGGTAAACATCCTGAAATCTCAGGACTTATTGTCGCTTTGATTCTGATCTATATTGCCGGACATGCTGTACAAAGCAACTGGAGTTTCTTTACGATGTATAAATTCAGCTGGACGGAAAGAATGGTAGGAATATCACTGGGAGTAGTGGGTTTATTGGTTGGCCTGGTGCAGGGAGTTTTAATCAGATGGACAACACCAAGGCTGGGCGAACAGAAAAGTATCTATTATGGCCTGGCTTTATATGCCGTAGGAATGTTTTTGTTTGCTTTTGCATCAGAAGGCTGGATGATGTTTGCATTTCTGGTACCGTATTGTTTAGGAGGAATCTGTGGACCGGCCTTGCAGTCTGTGATAACAAAAAGTGTACCTTCCAATGAACAGGGGGAACTTCAGGGAGCTTTAACCAGTCTGATGAGCGCTACTTCGATTATTGGGCCTCCGATGATGACCAATCTGTTCTACTTTTTTACCCATGACGAAGCACCATTCAAGTTTTCAGGGGCACCTTTCTTCCTTGCATTTATTTTAATGGCCATCAGTGTGGTGATTACGTATTCAGCTTTTCACAAGAAGAGAAAGATTGATGATGATATTCTCTTCAAGAAAAAATAGAAAAATTAAAGGTTAAGATAGTAGTTCTTAACCTTTTTTTGTACAAAATATTTACATAGATTGGTGAAGTTACGCTTTCTTTTAAAAGTAATTTTTTGTAATATTAATAATGGTAAACCCTAAAGTATGGATGCATTAAAACTACAACAATATCTGCAGCGGATCCATTATTCCGGTGATGCAGAAACCACTATGGAGACGTTGAAAAAGATTCATCAGCTTCATCCCAAGCACATTCCTTTTGAAAACATAGACCCTTATACGGGAACTGTTCCGTCTTTAAGCCCGGATGATATTTTTAATAAACTGATCACCACATCGCGGGGTGGATATTGCTATGAACAAAACCTGCTTTTAAGTGAAGTCTTACGGTATTTAGGTTTCAGCGTGAAACTGCAATTAGGCAGGGTAGTATGGAAACGCGATGAAAACAGTGTTGCAGCTCCAACGCATTTATTGCTCACTGTCGATCTGGAAGGAACAAGATATCTGGTGGATTGCGGATTTGGAACGGTAACCCTTACCACTCCCATACTCCTGAATGAAGAAGAAGCACAGCAGACTCCTAATGGTATTTTCAAAATTTCCCAAAATGAAAGCACTTATATTCTTTGGACGTGGAAACAGAAATGGCTTCCGATATACCGCTTTAGGCTGGGACACGTAGAACCTGTTGATCTGGAAATTGCCAACTGGTATTTATCTACCCATCCCGAATCTAATTTTAAGAAGAACCTGGTTCTTTCAAAAGTAGATGAAAATGCCCGCTATACGTATACTGACAATATATTGAATATTCGTTCCAACGAAGGCATTAAAGAATCTGTACCGATAGAAAAAGATCTGCAACTTTTTGAAATATTGGAAAATACTTTTGGATTGAAAGACAATGCTATTGAAAGGTTGAAAATGAAACCAAAAGACTAAAATCATACACAAAACGCCTAAACGGTACCTGATAAAAATACTAAAGAGGCTGTCTGGACAACCTCTTTAGTATTTTGAAAACGATATTGTGAAGACAAATTACGGATAAAGTGATTGGCTTCCGTTGCTTACAATATTGCTTCCCAAACCTGAGAAAGATACTGAGAATTTGCTGGCATTAAAGCTCAAAGAACCTGTTGGTGTACAAAGTCCTAAAGCATACTGGCATTTGCCGTAAGCACCTGAATTTTTAATAACTTTGCTTTCGCTTTTTGCTTTTCCCAAGCTGATATTACCCCAGTCGCTTACATCGGTATTGGATACGGTGGAACCCGAATAGTAAATGGTAATTTTATAACCGATCTCGCCTCTTTTAGAGCCCCACAGCCATTTGGCAGTCCACCATTGCTTATACCATTTGGAAGCTACTTTTGCTGCTGCGTCATTGGTTGTTTCCACCTGGCCTCTCGTATCCATCATGACCAGACCTCCAAAAATATTATCCCAGATAATCCCGGTGCTATTGTAGAAACAAAGTGTTGTGAATTTTCCATTTTTGCCGTTCCATGTTACTTCCAGGACATTCGTACCGGTTTTAATCTCTTCTGAAATCATTTCTTTAAGTCCTTTTTGAGCAGTAATGAGATCCTCCCCGGTATATAAATCTCCAATTTTCCCGATTTTTACAGAAGAAGGGTCCATAATATTTCCTATGGCAATAAACTGGTCCTGATCAGAAATCAAGCTCTGTGAAAGCTCAATACCTTTTGTGGTGGAAAGCTGTCCCAGCACAGTGATTCCGGTGATCTGTAAATCATTCTTTAAATAATATTCAATATTTTTCTTTGATTCTTCCAGCTGAGATTGAACAACATCAGGAACAGCCTGGGAAGAGGGGGTGATCTCCTTTTTAAGATCTGCCATGGTTACTTTGTTCTGAAGTACTTCCTGTTGGGCAATGTCATTGTTTTCGTCCCGGCAGCTGCTAAGAGTTAATACTGACAATACAGCCAGTAATTTGAAAGTGGATACTAATTTTTTCATATTAAATAATTTAGGTTGTGTGGTAAATATAGTAAAATATTAAATAATTCTCATAGATTTGAATTAATTATTTATTAATTAATAATTTCCGGTAGAATGATGATATTGACAACTAAGAGAATAATAGAACCACTTCAATGCTCGGTTTTGTTCCTTCCATTCTGTTAATCATTAAATTCTTAAAATTTGTTTAAAATTTAAGTTTACTGTAAATAAATGTATAATCTTTTGTAATTTTACAGCATGGAATTAAGCATTGGAGAAATGGCACTCATTGCCATCGCAATCGTTGTATTATTCGGACCGGATAAACTTCCTCAGATAGCACGTGACCTGGGGGCAGGTGTTAGGAAAATGCGTGGGGCAGTGGAAGATATCAAAACGGAGATTATGAAAGAAACAGATAACCCTGTTTCAGAAATCAAACGTGAAATTGAGAAAGTAAAAGATGCGGCCAAAGACTTCAATCCGGTGAATGATATTAAAAAAGATATTCTGACGGAACCTGTCTCATCTAATGAACCTCCAAAACCAAAACCTTCAGAGGACGAAACCTATGAAGGACCTGTAAGCAGATAATATGGAGGAAATTATTCAGGAAGATAAACAGGTATTCCTTTACCTTAACAATTTAGGAGACCCTTCTTTTGATCAGCTGTGGATGCTGATTTCTAGTACCTGGATCTGGGTGCCTCTTTATATCATATTTCTTTATTTTTTATACAAAAATTATCAGCTGAAATCCCTGGTTTTTATTCTTGTATTCCTTGCCCTTGGAGCTACGGTTTCAGATCAGCTGGCAAGTGTTTTCAAATATGGAGTGGCAAGACTCAGACCCTGCCACGATCCAAGCCTGGAGCCCTATATGAGAATTGTAAAATGTGGCGGTTCGTATGGATTTTATTCTGCTCATGCCTCCAATACCTTCTTTTTAGCTTCTTTTTTGAGTATTTTGCTGAAAAATAAGCTGAAATGGTTTCCATATGTTATATTTGTATGGGCTTTAATAGTTTCTTATAGCCGTATATATTTAGGAGTGCATTTCCCGATAGATATTTTGGTGGGGGCGTTTGTTGGATCTTTATTGGGAGTGATATTCGGTGCACTCGCCAGAAAAGTGATCAACAAACAAAACATAACCTCATGAGAAAACTTTTATTACTTGTAGTTTCCATCAGCTTTACATCCGGCTTATATGCTCAGGATAAAAAGCAGGCCGAAGAATGCTTCAAAAAAGCAGATTATAAATGTGCTGAAGAGCAATACTCAAAATTGGCAGCGAAAGAGCAGATTCAAAAATTCCAGTCTGAATATTATAACAACCTGGGAACAGCCCAAAGAAGATTGGGAAAAACCACTCAGGCTTTCAAATCGTATGAATCAGCGTTAAAAACAAATCCGATGTCGGCCCCCGTTTATGCCAATCTCGCATCATTACACAGCCAGAAAGGAAATAAGGTAAAAGCACTGGAATATATTGAAAAAGGACTTCAGGTAGACGATAAAAATCCGGATTTATACCTCACTCGTTCCAAAATCTACGACAGCCAGGGAAAAAAGGAACAGGCCATGCAGGATCTTAACCAGATTCTGACTTTTGCTCCGGATAATATTTTTGCTAAAACCGGACTGGCAAATCTGAAGAAAAATAACGGAGACCTCAATGGTGCCTTAAAAGATTATAATACATTGATAGCCGAAAAACCGGAATCACTGTTATACAACGGAAGAGCCGATGTTTATTTTAAAATGAAAAAATATAAAGAAGCGCTCTCAGATGTGAATAAAGCTGTTTCTATTGATCCTAAATTCGCCCAATCCTACGTTACCAAAGCATTAATATTATTGGATACAGCCAAACCTAAAGAAGCCTGTGAAAATCTGGATAAAGCTGTAAACCTGGGATATGAAAAAGCAATACTCGCAGAATATTATACTAAATGTACAAAGAAATAAAATTTTAATTTCTCTGAATCCATATAAATGGCCTAACAAGGCCATTTTTTAGTGTTTAATCATTATGGTAAGGTTTTCCCTGAAGGATCTGATCGGCTCTGTACAATTGCTCTACAATGAATAACCGGATCATCTGATGGGTGAAAGTCATTTTAGATAATGACATTTTTTCGTTGGCCCTGTTATACATCTCTTCTGAAAAACCATAGGCTCCACCAATCAGAATATGTACTTTTTTCACAGAAGAACTCATCCAGGTATCTATTTTTTGAGAAAACTCCCGGCTGGTCAGTTGCTTTCCTTTTTCATCAAGCATTACAACAAGATCATTTTTGTCAATATGATGTAAAAACAATTTTTGCTTCCTCTTTTTTAAGAAGATCGGGAGACAGGTTTTTAGCATTTTTAACATCAGGAATTTCTGTAATTTCAAAATTCCAGTGTTTGGGTAAACGGTTAAGGTAATAATGGATTAAAGACGTGATTTCCTTATCGTCTGTTTTGCCGATACAAAGTAAACTGATTCGCATTGATAAAAGTTTCAGAGGCAAAGATAGGGCTTTTTAAGCTGACGGTAAAGTTGGAAAAGGGAAATGCTTGCATTGTTTAATGTCATCTTATACCAACTGATATTAAATAAATCTGTAATTTTTAAAGAATATTTTCTTTTTCATATATGATATGATCATTAGCATGCAAAGTAATAAGCAGATCTTACATAATTAATGAAGATTGACCAATCTTACCCGGTTATAAGGATATAGAAAATGATTATATTTGTAGGGAAAGACCTGCAATGTAGCTGAAAAGAAAATGGCTTTCAGAGAATAAGTCTTTCGTTAATTGTGAAATTATTACAATAGATGAATATTAAAGTTCCCAGATTTATACTGAAAATTCAAGAGTTTTTTGATCATATCCATATTCCTGTTTTGGGAATATCACTTTGGCAGATGTTTCAGATTTATATCTCCGGAATTTTTAAGAATAAAATCGGCAGAAAGGCAGCTGCCATTTCCTGGAGCTTTACCATGAGTTTATTTCCTTTTATCCTGTTCCTGCTTTCCGTTTTGCCTTATTTGCCGCTTTATGATAAGCTTGAGTTTTATATTTTTTAATGTTTTGATGCATAATGTTTTTCCATCCAATATGGAAAATGATGTGAGAGGCTATATAGAAAACAATATTATTCCCAATATGAAAGGGATTAGTAACCTGACCATTATACTGGCTTTGATTTTCGCTACAAACGGTACATTTTCTCTGATTAATGGATTTAATGAAAATTCGGATGAGAAGCTCAGTGATGTTAAAGAATTTATCCTTTCTTTTTTCATTACAATAGGCTTTATAACCATTGTGTTTTTAGCACTTTTTGGGGTGTATTATGCAGAGGTTGTCATCAAGCCCTTCACCCCGTCTTATGAAATTTCATGGCTTGTAGATAATCTTTCCAGTATTATCGGATTTGTTTCTTTTCCACTGTTTTACTTTATACTGCTGACTTTATTTTACTGGTTGGGAACAGTAAAAATTGCCAGGTTCAGACAGGCTGTTCCAGGCGCGATTCTTACAACAATACTGTTTGTAGTGACCACATACTTCTTTGCGATTTATGTAAAAAATATTGCCCGGTACAACGTTCTGTATGGTTCTATCGGAACAATGATCCTGCTTATGGTTTGGGTGAATGTGAACGTATACCTGCTCTTATTCGGTAATGAATTAAATATGGCCATCAGAAAGCTGAGGATCGAAAAATTATTATCTGACGAAATCAAAAAAGAAGCAGCTCACTATCATACCCCCATCACAGAGCCCGACTTTGAAAGTGGTGAAGAGCACAGAAGAATGCAGGAAAACCGAAAGAAGGATTAGTCTTCCTCCGGTTCCATGTTTCCTTTCGAGCTTATGCTTAAAATGATAAATCCTAAAATGGCAGCTATAAAAGATGCGATTAAAATAGCAAACTTCGCTTCATCCTGGATCAGAATTTCATCTTTAAAAGAGAGCAGGGCAATAAAAATAGACATGGTGAACCCGATTCCGGCCAAAAGCCCTACACCAATCATTTGAAGCCAATTGCTGTTTTGTGGTAAAGAACTAAGCTTTAATTTAATTGCGATTAAAGAGAATATATTGATTCCGATCAGTTTTCCCAATATCAGACCACCAATAATTCCCAATCCCAATGTACTGGTAATGCCGGAAACCATATCACTTGAAAAAGTAATATTGGTATTGGTAAGGGCAAATACAGGCATGATCATAAAGCTTACCGGAATATGAAGCTGATGTTCCAGTTTTTCCAGAGGGGAAATTTCTACATTCGATGCATTGGTCGGAATGGAGAAAGCAAGCAATACACCTGCTATTGTTGCATGAATTCCGGAGTGATGAAGGAAATACCATAAAAATAAGCCCGGAATGATATAAAATATAGTTTTGGTTACTTTTAAAAAGTTTAAAATAAACAACAGGGCAGTTACCCCAAAAGACAGCAGCAGATAGGTCCAGTGAATCTGTTCCGTATAGAAAATAGCAATAACAAGAATGGCTCCTAAATCGTCTACAATAGCTAAAGCAGCCAGAAATATTTTGATCGAATTAGGGATTTTTTTACCCAGCATAGAGATAATGGCCAATGAGAAAGCGATATCCGTTGCCATAGGAATTCCCCAGCCATTGCTGTATTCCGTCCCGGAGTTGAAAATACTGAAAATGACAGCAGGAACAAGCATGCCTCCTACAGCAGCGAAAATGGGTAGGGAAGCATTCTTAAAAGAAGACAATTCACCTTCTACCAGTTCTCTTTTGATTTCAAGACCTACCAGAAGAAAGAATACAGCCATCAGCCCATCGTTGATCCAGATGCTGACAGGATATTCCAGCCCAAACAGATGGGTTCCTACCTCCTGATCTAAAAAGTGCTGAAAATTCTCAGCTAAAGAGGAATTGGCAATGAGTAATGAAATAAGCACACAGAAAATAAGGATAATTCCTGAAGCCTGACTGTTGTTGAAAAATTTTTTAAAATAAAGAGATAAATTCATGTTTAAGATTGTAATCGTCTCACTCTCGAAACGCCATTAATGCTTTTAAGTTTTTTGAAGGTTTCTTCCAGCTGACCTTTATTTTTTACTTCCAGATTGATGTTTCCGGTGAAAACGCCATTGTTGGATTCAATGGACATGCTTTTCATATCCATTCCCATGCTTCCACTGATCACAGTGGTAATATCATTGATCATTCCCATCCTGTCAAGCCCTTCAATTTCAATTTTTACTCTGTTTTTGAAGCTTTCGGCGTTTACCCATTTGGCAGGAATGACACGGTAATCATATTGTGCCCTGAGGTTAATGGCATTCGGACAATTGTCACTGTGTACCTTAATACCATCAGAAATGGTGATAAATCCGAAGATTTTATCGCCGGGAATTACAGTACAGCATTTTGCATAGCTGTAGTTCAGTTTTTCTTCGTCCTTTCCAAAGACGATCATATCCAGATTCTGCTCTTTCGGTTCTTCAAAGTGCAGATTTTTTGATGGAGATTTTCTGAACCGGGAAAGTAAATTATTAAATACGTTTTTACTTTCTATATATTTTCTCAGACTGCTGGCATCCAGTTCATTACTCTGGAATTTAAGAAACAGCTCCTGGGAAGATTTCAGATTAAAAAATTTCTGAAGCTTATTGACTTCATCATCATTGAAATTGATCTTGGCATGGCGTAATTTTCTCTGAAGGATTTCTTTTCCTTCTTCCACCAATTGGTTTTTCTGAGAATTCAGATAACTTTTAATCTTTGACTTGGCCTTAGAAGTAACAACAAATTCCAGCCAGTCGGATTTGGGTTTCTGGTTTTGGGAGGAAAGAATATCCACCTGATCCCCGTTTTGAAGAACATAGGAGATAGGAACAAGTTTTCCATTGATCTTGGCACCTAAACATTTCATCCCCAGGTCAGAATGGACGGCAAATGCAAAATCCAAAGCTGTAGCATTGGTAGGAAGAATTTTAATTTCTCCTTTAGGGGTAAAGACAAATACTTCCTTAGAATAAAGATTAAGCTTAATATTGTCCAACAGTTCGGAAGTGGAAAGATTTTGCTGCTGCTCAAGAACCTCACGGATTTCTGTTACCCATTTTTCAAAATTCCGGTCATCAGAGCTTTGTTTGTAACCCTCTTTGTATTTATAGTGAGCAGCCACCCCTTTTTCGGCAATTTCGTCCATTCGTTCAGAACGGATCTGTACCTCAATCCATTTTTTATCGGGTCCTAATACCGTCAGATGCAAACTCTCATATCCTGTGGAACGCGGCTGAGTGATCCAGTCACGCATTCTTGAAGGGTTGCTGTGGTATACATCAGTAACAATGGAATATATTTTCCAGGCCAGGAATTTTTCATTTTTAGCATCAGATTTATAAATAATTCTGATCGCATAGTTGTCAAAAACCTCTTCAAAAGAAACGCCCTGTTTCAGCATTTTTCTGTAAATGGAAGAAATAGCTTTTGCACGGCCCTTGATTTTAAAATTTAATCCTTCTTCCCGAAGCCTTTCCGATACTTCTTTGGTAAATTCCTGAATATATCGTTCCCTGCTTTCTTTGGCCAGTTCCAGTTTTTCGGTGATCTCATGATATACTTCAGGGTTGTTATACTTTAATGAAAGGTCTTCCAGCTCAGATTTAATATTATATAATCCGAGGCGGTGTGCCATAGGAGCATAGATATAGACCGTTTCTGAAGCAATTTTTTTTCTGCTTGTCCGGTGCCATGCTCTCCAGGGTTCTCATATTGTGAAGGCGGTCTGCTATTTTAATCAGAATCACCCTGAAATCTTCAGACAGCGTCAATAGTAATTTTCTGTAGTTTTCAGATTGTACAGAAATATTCTGATGATTCATGATGGAGATTTTGGTCAGCCCATTCACGATATTGGCAATCTTTTCTCCAAAGATTTTTTTGAGATCCTCATAAGTGTAATCCGAATCTTCAATCACATCATGCAGCAGTGCACAAGCTATGGAAGTAGCTCCCAAACCGATTTCTGTGGCTACAATTTTTGCAACCGCAATAGGATGGTAAATGTATGGCTCTCCGGTTTTCCTCCTTTGATCCTTGTGGGCATCCAATGCAATATCGAATGCCTTTCGGATGAGTTTGTTATTTTCCTCATCCAAAGTCCTGTATGTATTTGAAATCAGATCCTTATATCTGGCAAGGATCTCCTTATTCTCTTGTTCTAAGTCGTAACTCATTTGTGCAGATGCCTATATTTGAACGAAAATACGAAATTTTTTACTCTTTTCAAACACAAAAAATCCGCAGAATATCTCTACGGACTTTCGGTTATTAGATTCTATACCTTTAAAATTTCACTTCAGAATTCATTCCGTCACTGGACGTTTTTAATTTTAATGTCAGGACTGTTGTGAATTTCTGCTCTGTTTCTTGCATCAATATATTTTTTTAATAGTGTCGTAATTCGCTTGGTCAATGCTCATATTTTCAAATAAATAGGTTTTGAGAACCCCATTCTGAGTGAAAGCGTTCCGGGCAGTTTCTACCTGGTTGCTATCCTTTACAGAAACACTTGCAAGGTATTGATTACTGTGGTTTCCACTATTAATATATATAATGTAATCTGAATTTTGGAATCCTGAATTTTCAAGATCATCTTCTAGCTTTTTGTAATCGCTGTGATGCTCAAATAGCCCAGCTAATATATTTGACATAATTGTGGGTTTAAAGTTGTTATTAAAGTTAATAATAATTCCTTAATGTTTCAAATTTATTTTAATAAAATTCACTTATTAATGTTTTATCTATAATGTAATGAATTATTATTTGTGAATGTCTATTGAACAGGTGTTTAATTGTAAAGACCATGCAATGTGATTCATGAATCAAATAATGATAGAAAGTGGTACAAGTTGAAAGAAGCAAAAAAAAAGAAACAAAGTTGATGCTTGTTTAGGATAAACAAAACTTCATAGAAAAGGCCGCTTCTTATACAGAAACGGCCTTGGAATACATTGGATTTCAAACTAAATTCTTTCGTTTTTGATCTCCTCTACGATCTCAGGATTCAATAGTGTGCTGATATCCCCGAAGTTACTGAAGTCTCCTTCTGCAATTTTTCTCAGAATCCTACGCATGATTTTCCCGGACCGTGTCTTGGGAAGCCCTGAAACAAACTGAATCTTATCCAGTTTGGCGATCGGGCCAATCTGGTCGGAGATTAATTGGTTAATTTCTTTTTTAAGGTTTTCCTTATCGCGGCTCTCTCCGGTTTCTTTAAGAGTTACGTAGCCATACAGGGCATTTCCTTTGATATCATGCGGATAACCTACAATAGCGGATTCTGCTACGGCAGGATGCTGATTGATACTGTCTTCGATAGGGGCGGTACCCAGGTTGTGCCCGGAAACAATGATTACATCATCTACGCGGCCTGTAATTCTGTAATAACCTACTTCATCCCGTAACGCCCCGTCACCTGTAAAATATTTTCCTGGGAATGCTGTAAAATAGGTTTCCTTATATCTTTGATGATCTCCCCAGATGGTTCTTGCAATTCCCGGCCATGGAAAACGGATACAAAGGTTTCCCGTTACCTGGTTCCCGGTGATCTCATTGCGTTTGTCATCCATTAAAACAGGTTGAATTCCCGGTAACGGAAGGGTAGCATAGGTAGGTTTTGTAGGGGTAACGAAAGGAAGAGGGGAAATCATAATTCCTCCTGTTTCGGTTTGCCACCATGTATCTACAATCGGACATTTTTTCTTTCCGACATGGTCGTTGAACCAGTGCCAGGCTTCATCATTGATTGGTTCACCCACAGATCCGATGACCTTTAGGGTGCTCAGGTCATGTTTGTCTACCCATTCTGTGCTTTCTTTTGCCAAAGAACGGATGGCAGTAGGGGCGGTATAAAACTGGGTGATCTTATGTTTTTCAATAACTTCCCAGAAACGGTCCGGTTCCGGATAGGTGGGAACCCCCTCGAAAATCACTGTTGTAGCACCATTCAACAAGGGGCCGTAAAGGATGTAAGAATGGCCGGTAATCCATCCGATATCGGCAGTACACCAGTAAATATCATTTTCTTTATAATTAAAAACATTTTTAAAAGTATAGGCGGTATACACCATATAACCTGCACAGGTATGGAGCATTCCTTTAGGTTTTCCGGTAGAACCTGAAGTATACAGGATGAAAAGAGGGTCTTCCGAATCCATGATCACAGTTACAAAATCAGGGGAGGCTTTTTCATAGAGATCAGCCATCCAGTAATCTCTGCCTTCTTTCATTTTGATTTCGTTGTGGGTTCTCTTTACCACCAATACTTTTTCAACAGTTGGGCTTTTTTCAAGAGCTTCATCAACAATGCTTTTCAGATCCAGTACTTTGTTTCCCCTGTAGCTTCCATCTGACGTGATAACCATTTTGGCTTCACAGTCATTGACTCTTGAAGAAACGGCAGAAGCGGAAAATCCTGCAAAAATAACAGAATGTACAGCTCCCAGTTTGGCACAGGCCAGCATCGTGATTGCCAGCTCAGGGATCATGGGAAGATAGATGCAGACCCTGTCTCCTTTTTCGATTCCCATATCACGCAGAACATTAGCCGTTTTATTAACACGGGTATATAGTTCGTTGTAGGAAATATGTTGTGCTTCTTCTTTAGGATCATTCGGTTCCCAGATGATGGCTGTTTTGTCTCCTCTTACAGCAAGATGCCTGTCTATACAGTTTTTGGTAATATTAAGCTTGGCATTTTTAAACCATGTAATCTTAGCTTCGTTCATATCGTACTTAACAACCTTGCTCCACCTTTGGTACCATACAAAGTTCTGATCTGCTATTTTATCCCAGAACTTTTTAGGATTTTTGATAGATTTTTTATATTCTTCAAAATAATGTGGTAAATCTTCTATTAAGTAATTTCTCATATCCCTTTCGTTTTTTTGAAATTTGAATTTTTATTGATAAATAATATTGTCCGTATGTTTTACCCGTTAACAGGGTGATGATTTTTTGTAACCTGAAAATTTAAACTGATACTTAAATATATGTTTAATTTCCGGTCTAAGCCCTATAATCCTTGATTTTTTCCTGAATTTCTTCAATGATTTTTTCATCATCAATTGTCGAGGGAATCTGGAAATCTTTTCCGTCCAGTAAGGTTCTGATGAGCTTTCTTAAGATTTTGCCCGACCGGGTTTTGGGTAAGCGTTTGACAACCATTGCGTTTTTCAGGAAAGCTACGGCTCCTATTTTTTCGCGGACCATTTGGATGATATCTTTTTCAACCTGTTCCCCGGAAATTAAAGATCCGTTTTTTAAAACAATTACCGCAAAAGGAACCTGTCCTTTCAGATCATCATCTATTCCCACCACAGCACACTCTGCAACATCCGGGTGGGAAGAAACAATCTCTTCCATTTCGGAAGTGGAGAGCCTGTGCCCGGCTACATTGATTACGTCATCCACTCTTCCTGTGATGAAAATATATCCGTCCTCATCCTGTATAGCGCCGTCTCCGGAAAAATAATACCCTTTGTACTGGGACAGATAGCTGTTTTGAAAACGCTCATAATCTTTCCAGATTCCCAGCATGGCTCCCGGAGGAAGCGGAAGTTTGATAACCAGGTATCCTTCGTGGTGAGGGTCAAGCTCCAGACCATTTTCATCAAATATTTTAATGTCGTATCCGGGGATGGGCTTTCCGGCAGAGGCCCTTTTGATCTTGTATCGGTCATCGAAGGTCATTAATCCCAGCATTGGCCAGCCCGATTCCGTCTGCCACCAATGATCAATAGCGGGAACTCCTATGTGGCGGGCGAACCAATCCAACGTAGCAACATCACACCGTTCTCCTGCCAGAAACTGTTTTTTGAAGTGAGACAAATCATATTTTTTCACCAGTTCCCCATCAGGATCTTCCTTTTTAATTGCCCGGATAGCAGTAGGAGCTGTAAACATAACGGAAACCTTATATTCTGAAATAATTCTCCAGAAAGTGCCGGCGTCAGGAGTCATAACGGGTTTTCCTTCAAAGATAATCGTGGTGTTCCTGTTAATTAACGGACCATACACGGAAAAACTATGACCCACTGCCCAGCCAAAATCAGAGGCGGCCCAATACGTTTCACCCGGTTCAACCCCATAAATGTATTTCATGGAGAATTTTAATGCCGTGGCATAACCTCCGGTGTCCCGTACAATTCCTTTAGGCTTTCCTGTAGTTCCTGAAGTGTAAAGCAAATAAAGCGGGTGGGTAGATGCTACAGAAATACAATCAACAGGTTCGGACTTTTGAACGAGTTCTTCATAATCAATCAGGCCGTCGAACATTTCGTGTTGGTTTTCTGTCAGTTTTCTGTTGTAAACAACGATATGATCCACTTTATCCTGTGCCATCTCTATAGCTTTTTCAACAAGCGGTAAGTAAGGGATTCTTTTGGCGATCTCTACACCGGCGGTAGCTGTGATTAAAACTTTTGGTTTACAGTCGTCAATTCTTACTACCAGTTCATGAGGTGCAAAACCTCCAAACACTACATTATGAATAACCCCGATTCTTGCACAGGCCAGCATGGCGAAAAGGGTCTGCGGGATCATCGGCATATAAATAACGGCTGTATCTCCTTTCTGTAAGCCAAGAGAACTCAGCCCTCCTGCCAGTTTTGAAATTTCTTCCTGAGCTTCTCTGAAAGTATAAGTTTTTTTCTGATGAGTAACAGGTGAGTCATAAACAATAGCTGTCTGGTCTCCAAAACCATCTTCAATATGCCGGTCAATGCATAAATGGCACATATTGAGTTTCCCGTCGGAAAACCATTGCGGGTAATCATTTTTATCTTTTGAAAGAATAGTTTGAGGAAATTCAGACCATTTTATTTCCCTGGCCTGCTCTTTCCAGAATTCTTCTTTATCTTCTATACTTTGTTTAAATAAAATATCAGTATTCATATCAATAGTGTGTTTGGTATTTTTCTAAAACAATTCTTCAATCTGCTGTATCAGCTTTTTAATAGAATAGGGTTTTGTAACATACGCATTAGCTCCCATTTCAAGGCCCTTTTCAATGTCTTTCGGATTGTTTTTGGCGCTTAGGAAGATAACTTTGGTGTCTTTAAACTTTTCATCCTGCTTGATAATGTCCAGTGTGCTGTATCCGTCAAGATTAGGCATCATGATATCCAATAAAATGACATCCGGGACCATTGTTTTTAAAAAATCAAGAACTTCTGTTCCGTCCCGTGCGATATAAACATCATAGCCGTTCTTCTTAAAACTGTATTCCAGTGACATTAATATTTTGTGTTCATCATCTGCAATGATTATTTTTTTCATAAATGGGTTTTAATGGTGTTCAACTTCATTTTTAATCTCTTTTTTTATATTTTTTTCAGGAATATTGATCGTGAAGGTCACGCCGAGACCGCTGTTTTCTGCTTTTATATTTCCACCGTGGGCCTGTACGATCTTTTTGGAAATTGCCAGTCCGAGTCCGCTTCCTGTTGGCTTTAATATATTCTGATTTCTGGATTGATAAAATTTGTCAAAGATCATTTCCAGATCTTCTTCAGGGATATGTTTGCCTGTATTGAAAATAGAAATCATTAATTGATGGTCTTTTTCAAAAAGTTTGGTCTGTATCGTTCCCTGTTCGTCGGTAAATTTCAACGCATTTCCCCAGATGTTCTGAAACAGCTGGATCATCCTCGCTTCATCATATTCAAAAATTACCTGGTTCAAAAGGTTGACTTCACTTAAATGAATATTTTTTTGTTGTATCAGATGGAGGAGTGGATTTAATGCTTTTTTATAGGTTTCAATAATATTATTTTCCCGGATATGTAATGAGATTTCACCATGCTGAAGCTTATCCAGGTAGAGAATGTCATTGATGATTTCACTTAACCGGTCAGATTCTGTGATAATGTTATTTAAGAACTCCTGTCTGATTTCGGAAGGAATATCGTCGTCATCGGCTAAAATCTCTCCTGCAGAGCGGATGGCGGTAATCGGAGTCCTTAGTTCATGGGCTACGGAATCCAGGAAATCATCCTTTTGCCGGTCTTTGATAATCAGGTTTTCATTGGCAGTCCTTAGATCGTCGGATAATTTCTGCAGTTCTTCAGACTGTTCCGTAAGCTTTTTATTTAAGCTGATATTTTCTTTAGATTCCTCGAGAATGTTGAGGACTTCCTTCAAAGAGATTTTATCTTCTTTTGTTACGCCTTCTATCAGGATTTTGGCAGAGGCTGTTCCTATTCTTCCGGCCAGCAGGTTTTCAGAAAACTTAATAAACCTGGAATCAGCGGTTTCGGTGTTGGAGTCAATATTGTATTTTAAATTAAAAATTCTAAGGGCTTGTTCCGTTTTATTTTTACCTAGGAACCTTTCAAGGATATTCCTGATATCGGAAATATAGGCAGTTCCGCGCCAGATAAAGGCATTTTCATGATTTTGAATGTATTTGTCAATATCCACATACAGTTCGGCAAAATTTCTTTCCCGGTAATTTCCTTTGGTACTCACTGAAATAATGGTAAATAAACCTGTGTTTACCAGAACAGACCAGAAAAAGATCTGCGGGATTCTTCCTAAATAAGGAATGCTGAAGAATCCGAAAGCATCATACATTTCTCTCAGGGCTCCTTTGAATTCCTGGTTGTAAGAAAAATAATACTGGGGAATAATTAACCCGAAATAGCAGATCGCGAGACCGGCAGCCAATCCCGCAACGGCGCCCTTATAGCTTCCTCTTCTCCAGAACAAAGCTCCGAAGAAAGCAGGGGCCAACTGGGCAATTACTACAAAAGAAATAAGGCCCACAGAATCCAGGGATGTCTTCAGGATAAAGTATTTGTAAAAAACAAAAGCCATAATAATCAGGGCGAAAATGCTGAATTTCCTGATATTGGTAATACTTCTGGTATTTTGCTCTTCGTTTTCAGATTTTAATTTTCCCAGCAGTCCATATGGGATGATGAGATTATTGGAAAGCATGATAGATAGTGTAATAGCAGAGATAATGATCATGGAAATACATGAGCTTAATCCTCCAAGGAAAACCAGAACGGTAATCAAAGTGTTGTCAAAATGCTGAGGAATTAAAATGGAGTAGAACTCGGGATTGACCTTCTGTCCATCGAAAATTAATCTTCCACCCCAGGCAATCGGGAATATAAATATAGTGAAAATTAAAAGATAAAGCGGAAAAAACCATATGGCTGTTTTGATATGCTTTTCCTGTCTGTTCTCAACAATAGCAGTGTGAAATTGTCTCGGAAGGATACAAATGGCTGTAGCAGAAATCATACATAAAACCATCCAGTTCATAGCACCTTCAATTCCATTGAATGTATTTTTTTCTTTAAAATCTTTAAATTGGCTGGCCTGGTGGTAGATATCCGAAAATCCGTCGAACACATAATAGATTACGAAAAGCCCAAGTATAATAATAAAGAAAAGCTTTAAAAAACTTTCCAGAGCAATAGCGGAGATAATTCCCAGGCGCTTTTCTGAAGCATCTACATACCGGGTTCCGTAATAAGAAGAGAATAGCGCGATGAGGACGACCACGAATGTCGCATTGTCTGTTAATATATCTTTTGACATTGCTGTCTCTGTCACCAGATGGAAAGTTTCGGAAATCGCTTTGATCTGAAGCCCGATATATGGAACAATGGCAAGGAGACAGACTATAGTAATGATGGCGCTGAGACTCCTGCTGTTTCCGTAGCGTAAAGCAATGAAATCGGCCAGACTGCTTATTTTATTGACCCTGGAAATCCTGATGATTCTGGTGTTGATATAGATCCAGGCAGGAATAATCATAATAGGTCCGATGTAGATTGGCAGGTAGTTCAGTCCGCTTGTTGCCGCTACACCGATGCTGCCGTAATACGTCCAGGCAGTGCAATACACAGCCAGAGATAATGCATAAATATAGGGATTGTTGATCCAGAGCTTGCTTCTTTTCTTCTCTGCCAGATGGGCAACTAAGAACAGGAGGGCGAGATAAAACAATACCACAAAAAATAATGCAAAACTACTCATCATACCTTTTTACGATTACAAAAGAAATCACAATGGAAATCATCCAGACTACAAACAGGTAGACCAGTATCATAGGATACCCCAGCACCTCTCTCTCGCTGTTGAAAAGCAGTGATATAGGAATGCTGAAAGCAATCATTAACCCAATACTCAGGATGATCAGTTTTTGTTCGTGTCTTTTTTTCATACATGATAGCTGGCAAAAGATAATTGATGAATGCAGTATTCATCAATTATCCCAATTATTTTGTTTTATATTTTGTCGTCAGAATATTCTCCTGTCAGTGCATAATATCCGAAAACAGCCATTCCTCCTGAGATGATCGGCATCAGTACAAACAGAATGATAATGCCGAAAACCAGATCTTCCTGTTTTCCTGAGGCTATTTTGGGGATTCCCAGAACCGTAATTCCGAAATATCCTACAATTAATGCTATTGCAATCCAGAGTATGCCTAATATCTTTTTTAGTCCGTTCATTTTAGTAGTTTTAAAATTAATAAAAATTTGATTGATTCAATGCTTAATCGTGAAGATTGTTGTTCTTATTTTTAAGATAGAACAATCCGATGATCAGACAAACAGCGGCTACCCCGATCGGATACCAGAGGCCCTGAAGGTACCATGTCGGGTGACCTGCATCTTTACCTACGGTTACCAGATAGGTGGCAACGGCAGGAAGAAGCCCCCCGAATACTCCGTTTCCGATGTGATAAGGAAGAGACATCGAAGTATAACGGATCCTTACCGGAAACATTTCAACAAGGAATGCTGCAATTGGCCCGTATACCATTGTTACAAATATCACCTGGATAAATACAAGAAAGATGATGTACCATTTTGTATTATCGCTCAGCTTTAAAGATTGTGAGACTTTAGCTTCTTCGGCTTTTCCGTCTTTCATTACAGGACCGGCAGGAGACCAGTGGAGAATACTGTCTTTTTTAATTAATGTTCCGTCTGTATAAAGGGTTTCTTTATGAAAAGTAATCAGGCTGTCGGTAGCAATAGCAGGATGGATTTTTGCTGTCCTTTTTTCTGAAATCCCGTTAGTGGCGATGGTTTTATTTTCCAGGCTTACGCTTTTAAACATGCTGTCGTAGATGGGACGGTACGCTAAAATAGCCACCAGCATTCCGGTCATCATTACTGCTTTTCTTCCGATCTTATCCGATAGCCATCCGAAAAATACAAAAAAAGGTGTTCCCAGGAATAAGGCTGTAGCCATCAGTGAATCAACCTGTGCGGATTCTACATTCATTACCTTCTGTAGAAAGCTCATGGCATAGAATTGTCCTGTGTACCAGATAACTCCTTGCCCCATAGCTGCCCCGAATAAAGCAAGCAATACAAATTTAAAATTATACTTGTTCCCGAAACTTTCTTTTAAAGGATTTTTTGAAGTTTTTCCCTCACTTTTAGCTTTGGCAAAAAGCGGGGATTCTTTCATGTTTTTTCTGATAATATAGGAAACTCCTACCATTAGAATAGAGATCCAGAAGGGAACCCTCCATCCCCAGTTATCAAATTCTTCGGGAGAAAGGGATGTTTTGGTGATAAGGATAACAATCAGCGAAATAAAAAGTCCGGCTGTGGCGGTTGTCTGGATCCATGAAGTCCAGTACCCTCTCCTGTGGGGCTGTGCATATTCCGCAACATAAGTGGCAGCACCTCCGTATTCTCCTCCAAGAGCCAACCCTTGTAATAATCTTAAAATTAAAACCAAAACGGGAGCTAAAAATCCGATGGTTTCATAACTTGGTATACATCCTATCAGGAAAGTGGAGAAACCCATGATCAGTAAAGTAACAAGAAAAGTATATTTTCTTCCGATAAGATCTCCCAGTCTTCCAAAGAACAAAGCACCGAAAGGTCTTACTACAAATCCCGCAGCGAAAGTAGCCAGGGTAGATAAAAATGCTGCGGTAGGATTATCGGCAGGGAAAAATTTAGTGGCTAAAACAACGGCGAGACTTCCGAAAATATAAAAGTCATACCATTCTATCAGGGTTCCGAGTGATGAGGCGGTGATCACGCTCCATATGGTGCGGTTTTTCTGCCTGTCGGTCATATTCTCGTAGCTTTCGTGGTGGTTTTCACTCATATTGGTTGGTTTTGATGTTAACAGAAATATTATTTCATCCAGAATTTTATGGAAATGGATTTATTTTTTAAATTTTGTTTATTAATGGCTTATAGTTACAGGTAGATCTGGAACTGTACAATAAATTCCCCTTTTGAAGATGGGCTTTCGGTGGGGCTGGTATAAACCGGTCTTGTTGAGTATTGGGTTGTGATTTTTGCGTGATGCCCATCGATGAACCAATTGGCCCCAATATCAAATTGAGACGAAGACTTGTCAAAAGCTTCAAAATTTTTGTGAGTATAAGCTGCAAAAGGCTGTATTCTGATTTTTGGCTTCTCCGCCTGGCTCGGCAACAGTAAACCGGCCTGTGCGTAGATAATATTACCTGTTCCGATGGTCGGCTGCAGGTTTCCTGGTCCTGCAATTGCTTTATTGCCGATGAAATTGGGATCATTGGCTCCGATATTCATGGTTCCCAGGTTCCTTACATACTTAGGACCGAAATTGTAGTTATAATATCCGGCATAAGCAGAAATGGCCATTTTGTTTTTAGCTTCTCCCAACGGAATATCTGCAAACGCATCTACTGCAAACAGGGTGATGTCATGCTTTTCAATATTGGAATTGACGGAAGTCCTCGTTCCGTCTGCCTGATGATAAAAACCAGCTCCCACATTAAACACTTTCTTTGTTCCCAGATAAGAACCTACTTTGAAAGGAAGGGTGTTGGATTCCTCGTCAAGGAATTGATATTCAAGATATCCCGCTTTTGAAAAACTGGGATTGCCATTGTTGTCTACAGCTATAGCTTTGGAAGGGTCTGTTACATTTACCGGCGTGAGATCAGTAGCGAAAGGTTTGTTTAAACTTAAACGATATTCTAATTTTCCGTATTTCCCTTTGGCAAACATTCCCAGCTGTCTTGCAAACTGATCCGAATTGTCTATCAGCGGCCAGGAAAAAACAGGAGAATCTACGGTTAGGAAATTAAGTGTTGACGCCATGGTCATCCGGGAAAGCCCCATGTAGTAATGGAGTCCTGCCCCTAAAGATAAACTGAATTTTCCGGCTTCCCCGGGTAAAATAACTGCATACTCATTCCAGGCATCATGAAAGAACAGTTGTGTTTTTTTTCCGTTTCCGTATCCTCCGGTTCCTGAAGTACCTGTGGCGCCACCGTTGATGAAGGTTTGATTGTTAATCCCGAAATGAAGCAGGATCATATATCTTTTAGAGATCTGGGCATACGTTAAAGCACGCAGTCTCCTGTTTCCTATGTTCCAGGAATTGTCAGTAGGCTCTCCGCCAACCATTGTTCCGGGATTCATGGAGGTATTCCTCAGCCAAAGCTGGTCCCATAAAATAAATCTGACGAATTTGTCTCCCTCAGGATTGAGGTTGAGTTTTAAGCCGCTGCCATAATCGGGAGAACCCTGCGAATATAAAGAACTGCTGATTAAGACTGCTCCAATGAATGTGAGTAATTTCTTCATAAATTATCAATTTTTGGCGTTGTTTTTTGTGAAAGCCAAATTGTAATTAATAATTTATTTATGAAAATTTAATATATATTACTGGTAATAGTATAGTTTTAATTGGAAATTACTACTTAATCGTTTAAAAGGTTAATTATTTCTGTTGAAAAACAACCTTTTAGATCAATCAGTGAAATACATGATTTTATCTCATACCTTACAATCTCCTGCCTGATATCCAAAGTCTTTATTCTTTTTTCTTTGCTCTTGGTTTACTTTTTAAATCTTTCCCATTTGATCAGCATGTATTTATCTGCAAACTGGGTAATGATGATGCCTGAGTTTTTAATATTTTCTTCCTGAGCGATATATTCAATCAATTCATTTTGTTTCAGGACTTTATATACGGGATGGAATTCGGAATGAGGAGGTCTTGTAATGTTATACTTTTTGATCCATGAACTGATGGTCACATGAGAAACCCCTATGATCCGTTCTATTTCCCGGTAACTTAAGCCTTCAAGATACAGCTGAAGGGCCTTGGTTACATAATAATCATCAATTTGTTTGCCTAACTTTTTAACGGTGAAATAATAGTTGCAGCCCTTACAATGAAAACGTTGCTTTTCGTTGATGATGCCGCTTTTTACTACTTTGTTACTCTTGCATTTAGGACAGATATTTTCCATAGCTATATCTTTTTAGCAAATATATAATAAATTAGCAAATATATAATTTCCAATAAAGATAATTTTACCTGTTTTAAATTTTTAAACCAAAAAAAAATATCTTTTTATATTTTGGTTTTTAAAGAAATTATATTTTAAATTTGCCAAAAAAATTTAGATAAATAAATGGAAATAGAAATTTCCTCATGCGAACATCTAATGTATGTGAGTGAAATACAGCAGGAAATGTACGATTCTGCACAGCGTAGAGGAACGGGAATCGCAAAACGTTCTATCGAATATTTGAGTAAGAAGATTTCAGAAGGCAATGCTGTGGTCGCCACTGAAAACGGTGAGTGGGTAGGTTTCTGTTATATAGAAACCTGGTCACATGGAAAGTTTGTTGCCAATTCGGGACTGATTGTGTCTCCGAAATTCAGGAACGGAGGAGTAGCTACTCAGATCAAACACAAAATTTTCCAGTTATCTAGAGAAAAATACCCGGACGCGAAAGTATTTGGGCTGACAACAGGGCTTGCAGTGATGAAAATCAACAGCGATTTAGGATATAAACCGGTGATCTATTCGGAACTGACCCAGGATGAAGAATTCTGGAATGGGTGTAAGAATTGTGTGAATTATGAAATTTTAATGAAAAAGGAGCGAAAGAACTGCTTATGTACCGCAATGCTTTTCGTTCCTGATAATAATAAAGTAAACGGTATTGCCAACAAGCAGCCGGAAAATAAATATAACAATGAACAAGAAAGTCATCTTAGCGTTTAGCGGAGGTTTGGATACTTCCTACTGTGCTAAATACCTTAGTGAAACACTGGGGTATGATGTGTACGCAGTTACTGTAAATACCGGAGGTTTTTCTAAAGAAGAAGAAAAAGAGCTGGAAAGGAAAGCTTTAAAACTTGGAGTAAAAGAATACAGGTGTGTGGATGCTCAGGAGGATTATTACAATTCTTGTGTGAAGTATTTGATTTTTGGAAATGTGCTGAAAAATAATACCTATCCGCTTTCTGTAAGTGCGGAGCGTACGATCCAGGCGCAGGAAATTGCAAAATACGCAATGGAAGTAAATGCTGAGGCTATTGCCCACGGAAGTACAGGTGCGGGAAATGATCAGGTGCGTTTTGATCTGATTTTCCAGGTCATGTGTCCTGATGTTGAAATTATCACGCCGATCCGCGATATGGCTCTGTCCCGTGAAGAGGAAATAGAATTTTTGAAAAATCATGGATATGAGATGGAATTTCAGAAAGCACAATACTCAGTGAATAAAGGTCTGTGGGGAACCTCGGTAGGTGGTAAAGAAACCCTGACGTCCAGAAATTATTTGCCTGAAGAAGCATTTCCATCACAAATCCGGCAAACTGAGCCCTCAGAAATGGAGATAGAGTTTAAGAATGGTGAAATTATAGCGGTCAATGGTGAAAACTTTGAACACCCTGTATATGCGATTCAAAAAATAGAAGAACTGGCCTCTGCTTATGGAATAGGGCGTGATATCCATGTAGGAGATACGATTGTAGGAATTAAAGGAAGAGTAGGATTTGAAGCGGCAGCGGCCTCGGTAATTATCAAAGCGCACCATTTGTTGGAAAAACATACCCTTTCAAAATATCAGCAGATGATGAAGTCGCAATTGTCAGACTGGTACGGAAACTGGCTGCATGAAGCACTTTTCCTGGATCCCGTGATGAGAAACATTGAATCTTTCTTGACGGATTCTCAAAAAACCGTAAGTGGGAAAGTATTTATAACGCTTTATCCGTACAGGTTTATTTTAAATGGAATTGAATCCGGTCATGACCTGATGTCAGATAAATTCGGAAGCTATGGAGAAGCCAACAGGGCATGGACAGGGCAAGATGTGAAAGGATATACAAAAATTGTAAGCAATTCCTTAAATATATACCACCAGATCAATAAAAATACCAATTAGTTCCGAAGGAACGATTTAACCCCAAGATAGGACGCAGTCCTATCAGTTTAAAAATGAAAAAAACAGTAGGAATAGTTGGAGCCAACGGTTATACAGGAAGCGAGCTGATACGCTTACTGGCCTTCCATCCCCATGTGACATTGAGTTTTTTATATAGTCGTTCAAATTCGGGGACAAAAATATCGGATTTGTACCCGGATTTAACGACAGTTTGTGATCAGGTTTTAACGGATGAGTTTGAGGAAGTGGATATTCTTTTTTTATGTCTTCCCCATAAGGAAAGCCGGAATTGGTTAGCTCAAAATCCTGTTAAGGATGAAACACTGGTAATTGATCTCGGAAATGATTTCCGTTTAGAAGGAAATTTCGGGAATAGAAATTTTATCTACGGATTACCTGAAATCAATAAAAAACATTTCCAGGGCTCAAAGAGTATTGCCAATGCGGGATGCTTTGCTACAGCTATCCAATTGGCATTGTTGCCATTGGCAGAAAAAGGAATGTTAGATGAGGTTTACACCACAGGGATTACGGGTTCCACAGGAGCCGGCCAGTCTTTGCAGGCAACCACTCATTTTACCTGGAGAAATGATAATATTTCAGCCTATAAAACCTTAACCCATCAGCATGTGGATGAGATTTTGCAACAGCTGGTTTCATTGAATAATAAAGAAGTAACCCTGAATTTTGTTCCATGGAGAGGGGATTTTGCAAGAGGGATTTTTACAAGTTCCACGATGAAGACGGATTTGAAGCTGGAGGAATTAAAACAATTGTATCAGGATTTTTATGCAGAGGAGCCTTTCGTTACCGTTAGTAGCAGGGCGGTTGATTTAAAGCAGGTTGTCAATACCAATCGCTGTGTGATTCAGATTGAAAAGAGTGGAAATGTTGCCGTTATTCACTCAGCGATTGACAATTTGTTAAAAGGGGCTTCAGGACAGGCTGTACAAAATATGAATATCGCCATGGACTGGGAAGAAAATGCAGGACTGAACCTGAAACCAATAGCATTTTAATACAGTAATGTACCAACTGATATTATGGGAAAAACTCGAAAATTGAATCCCGTATCATTAATCAATTATCATTTATAAAAAGACATGAATTTATTCAACGTATATCCATTATTCAACATAAATCCAATCAAAGCTCAGGGATCTTTCCTTTGGGATGATAAAGGCGAACAATACCTTGATTTTTACGGAGGTCATGCTGTTATTTCTATCGGTCACAACCATCCGCATTATCAAAATAAATTAAAAGAACAGCTGGAGAAGATCTCTTTCTATTCTAATTCTGTTCAGAATGAATTGCAGGCAGAGCTTGCAAACAAGCTTGGAAAGCTTTCAGGATATGAGGATTATAGCCTTTTTCTGTGTAATTCGGGAGCTGAGGCCAATGAGAATGCCTTAAAATTAGCTTCTTTTCATAATGGAAAAAGCAAAGTGCTTTACTTCTCAGGATCATTTCACGGAAGAACATCCGCAGCTGTTTCAGTAACGGATAATCCTAAAATTGTGGCTCCTGTAAACTTCTCAGAACGCTTTATTAGGTCTGAATGGAATAATGTAGAACAGCTTGAAGAGACCTTTGAGATTCATGGAAATGAAATTTCTTCTGTAATTATCGAAGGAATTCAGGGAGTAGGAGGGATTATGATTCCAACACCGGAATTTTTATCAAAAATTAAAGAATTATGCGAGAAATATGATGTTGTTCTTATTTTGGATGAAGTACAGTCCGGATACGGAAGAAGCGGATATTTCTTTGCCCATCAGGAATTTGGAGTTGAGGCAGATATTATCACAACAGCTAAAGGAATGGGGAATGGATTTCCGGTTGGCGGAGTTTTAATTCATCCTAAATTCCAGGCGAGCAATGGCTTATTGGGAACTACATTTGGCGGAAATCATTTAGCTTGTGTAGCTTCTATTGCCGTTCTGGATGTGATGAAAGATGAAAATCTCATCAAAAATGCTCAACAAATGGGCGAGTATATTGAAAATAAAATTAAAGATTTACCACACATAAGATCCATCCGAAGGAAAGGACTGATGATTGGAATAGAACTCGACAGAGACTGCTCAGAAGTAAGGAAAAGCTTACTGTTCGATCATCATATTTTCACAGGGAATTCTAATGATAAAACGGTGTTAAGGATTCTTCCGGCACTCAATATCAAGAAAGAGGAAACGGATCTGTTCATCAACGCTTTGAAAACGGTGTTAGAGAATATTTAAAATCACAAAGTCACAAAAGAGTTTAAACCCTTAAGTGATGTTAAGAAACTACTGAACGCTTAAAAAGCACGCTTGATTTGAAAATCTTAGATTTTCTGCTTATGTGAACTTTATATACAGTTTCATTTTAAACTTACTTAAGTGTTCTAAAGTGTTTAAATAAAAACTTTTGTGTCTTTTGTGGTTGAATTAGCAATTAAGTAGGTAAAGAAAACCTTTAAAATCAATTTTAAAATGAAAAAATTCACTACTGTAAATGATGTAGAAAACTTACAGGAAATCATAAATAAAGCTTTAAAAATAAAATTAAACCCACTTTCGGAGACAGAAAAAGGAAAAGGGAAAACAATCGGACTTGTATTTTTAAATTCAAGCCTTAGAACCCGTCTGAGCAGCCAGATTGCAGCGCAAAACCTGGGACTGAATGTATTAACCTTAAACGCAGCCCAGGAAGCATGGAACCTTGAATTTGCTGATGGAGCCGTGATGAATGGTGACACCGTAGAACATATCAAAGATGCCATTGAGGTTTTAAATCAATATTGTGACATCATTGCAGTACGGTGCTTCGCCGGAATGAAAAGCAAGGAAGATGATGTGAATGAAAGCATCCTGAGCCAGTTTGAACAGCATGCAAAAGTTCCTGTTGTTTCCCTTGAATCTGCAACGCGACATCCGCTGCAAAGCCTGGCAGACTGTATTACCATTACAGAAAACTGGAAAAAAGATCATAAGCCAAAAGTAGTGTTGACCTGGGCACCGCATATTAAGCCGATTGCTCATGCGGTAGGAAATTCCTTCGCAGAATGGATGCAGAAAATGGATGTTGAGCTGGTAATCGCTAATCCTGAAGGATATGATTTAGATCCAGCCTTTACAAAAGATACGCCGATAATTCATGACCAGGATGAAGCCTTGAAACATGCAGATTTTATCTATGTGAAAAACTGGTCGTCTTTTGATGATTATGCGGCAATGCCTGAAGTGAAAGAAAACTGGATGCTGACCAATGAAAAACTGGCCGGTACTAACCATGCAAAAGTAATGCACTGTCTTCCGGTTCGTCGTAATGTAGAATTAAGTGATGAAGTAATGGACGGAGAAAATTCCATCATCTATCAGCAGGCAAAGAACCGTGTTTTCTCAGCGCAGGCTGTGTTCAGTGAAATCCTGGATGAACTGAATGCTGAATAATCTTTACCCTTGTCAAGGGTAATCAAGGGTAATAAGAAATGATAAAGATGAAACAGAAAATATACATCATAAAAATAGGCGGAGCGCTCATTGATGATGAACGATTACTGGATCAGTTTTTAGATCAGTTTTCCGGAATTAAAGGCAAAAAGATCCTTGTGCATGGTGGAGGTAAGTTGGCAACAACATTGGCTGATAAGCTGGGTGTCGAGCAAAAGATGATCAACGGAAGGAGGATTACCGATAAAGAAACGTTGGATATTGTAACGATGGTTTATGCAGGTGGAATCAATAAGAATATTGTTGAAAAACTGCAGCAGAAAAAATGTAATGCCATAGGGTTTTCCGGTGCCGACGGGAATTTGATCAAGGCTAAAAAAAGAGAACATCCTGAAATTGATTTCGGATATGTAGGAGATATCAATAAGAAAAGTATCAATAAAAAATTACTTTCTAAATTGATCAAACTGGATCTTGTTCCTGTATTTTCTGCCATTACACATGATAAAAAAGGAAATCTGTTCAATACCAATGCAGATACCATTGCTTCTGTGATAGCTCAGGCTTTATCAGAGAAGTATGAAGTTGAGCTTCTGTATTGTTTTGATAAAGAAGGTGTCCTGGAAGATATAAATGATCCGGAATCTGTGATCAGAACTGTTTCTGAAGAAGAATTTGCAGTGTTGAAACAGGAAGGAAAACTTCATAAAGGAATTTTACCCAAGCTGGAAAACGCCATTGGAGCAATAAAAAATAATGTAGATAAAGTGTTTCTGATTAAAGAAACCGAGCTGAAAAATCATATAGAAAATCATCATGCAGGAACTGAAATCTGTTTATAATAAAGAAGAACTGTTGAATAATGCAGTTGAATTGCTGAAAAATCTGATTGAAATTCCTTCATTCAGCAAAGATGAATTCAACACATCGGTAGAGATTGAGAAATTCTTCATGAAACATCAGGTCCCGACAAAACGTTTTAAAAATAACATCTGGGCCGTGAATAAGCACTTTGATGTATTTAAACCTTCTGTTTTGCTGAATACCCACCATGATACAGTAAAACCTAATAAAGCTTATACACTGGATCCGTTTGTACCGGTTGAAAAAGATGGAAAACTCTATGGGTTGGGAAGCAATGACGCAGGTGCATCATTGGTTTCTATGGCTCAGGTTTTTTTACATTTTTATAATAAAGAAGATTTACAATATAATTTAGTTATTGCTTTGACAGCAGAGGAGGAGATTTCAGGTTTTGACGGAATTGAGGCCTTGTTTCCACAGCTTCCTAATATAGAACTCGCCATTGTAGGAGAACCCACGCAGATGAATCTGGCGATTGCAGAAAAAGGATTGCTTGTGATAGATGGGGAAATGAAGGGAACTCCTTCTCATGCTGCTCATCCTAATGATGATAATTCAATTGTAAAATGCATGCAGGATCTGCAGCATATTTTAAACTTTAAATTTCCAAAGGTTTCAGAATATCTGGGCGATGTTAAAATTACCTTGTCGGGGATTCATGCCGGCGTCCAGCATAATGTGGTGCCTGAGTCTTGTAGCTTTACATTGGATGTAAGAGTAACGGATGAATACTCCAATAAGGAAGCTTTTGAGATCATTCAATCCCAAATGAAATCAACTCTTACTGCAAGGTCTTTCAGATTGAATTCTTCAAAAATTGAAATGGAACACCCGTTCGTACAGGCCGGATTGGAGATAGGAAGGACGACTTACGGCTCGCCTACTTCCTCAGACCAGGCTATCATTCCATGTACCTCGGTGAAGATAGGTCCGGGTGATAGTAGGCGCTCCCACACGGCAGATGAATTCATTTATATCAGTGAGATAGAAGAAGGAATTGATATCTATATCCGGATTTTGGAAAAAGTGTTATAGAGATATATCAGAGATCAGGCATCAGAAATAATGACAAATAAAGAATCTGGTGTCTGACATCTGAATCTGGATATCTAATATATGTTTTGATTCTGCCCGGCAGGCAAAAGGTTTAGTTTTTAATAAGGATTTATGCAAAAATGAAGATTAGAAATGAAGACTTTAAATGAGGAAATGTTTTTTTTATAGTTAATAATAAGGATGCTCTGCCGGGCATGTCAAAACCGGACAATATTCAACCCGTTTTATGAATTACCATTAAGAATTTTATAATAACAATGAAGATGGAAATGGTGATTACATATAACCTTAGAAAAATAGAGAATTACATATGAAAAAAAATATGGCAGAAGGATGACCTGGCCACCAATATATTAGTCAATAACTTTACGGTAGGAAAGGATCTTGACTTTGATGAGCGTTTAGCAAAATATGATGTTAAAGGTTCAATGGCGCATTGCAAAATGTTGTCAGAAACCGGGATTATTTCCCATGAAGAATCAGAACAGATGCTATCTGTGTTAAATACTATTTTAAATAAAATTGAAGAAGGCAGTTTTGAAATTGATAAAGAAGCTGAGGATATCCATTCTCAGGTAGAAGCAATCCTGATTGCAGAGCTTGGCGATACAGGAAAGAAAATTCATACAGCGAGATCCAGAAATGACCAGGTTTTACTGGATATCAAGCTGTATCTGCTGGATGAGATCCGTGAGATTACAATACTTACTGATGAATTTTTCCAGATCCTGATTCAGCTGGCGGATCAGCATAAAAATGTGTTGCTTCCTGGATATACGCATTTGCAGATTGCGATGCCTTCATCATTCGGATTGTGGTTCGGGGCTTATGCGGAAGCGCTTTTGGATGATGTGGAAATGTTGTTTTCGGTAAAGAATATCATCAATAAAAATCCGCTGGGATCAGCAGCAGGATATGGTTCCTCATTCCCGATTAATCGTGAAAGTACTACGTATAACCTAGGCTTTCAGTCGATGAATTATAATTCGGTGTACGCTCAGATGACCCGCGGAAAGTCGGAAAAGTTGTTGGCAATGTCAATGGCTGCTTTAGCGGGAACGCTTGGTAAATTTGCCTATGATGTATGCCTGTATCTGAATCAGAATTTTGATTTCATCAGTTTTCCCAAAGAATTTACAACGGGAAGCAGCATTATGCCCCATAAAAAGAATCCGGACATCTTTGAGCTGGTCCGGGCACGATGCAACAGAATCCAGGCTCTTCCCAATGAACTGATCCTTTTGACAAATAACCTTCCTTCAGGATACCACAGAGATGTACAGCTTACCAAGGAAATCCTTTTTCCGGCAATAGATTCTTTAAAAGAATGCCTGGAAATTTTAAGTTATACTTTACCTAATATTCAGGTTAAAGACGGAATTCTTGAGGATAAAAAATATAAATACCTGTTCAGTGTGGAAAAGATCAATGAAGAAGTGAAAAATGGCAGTTCATTTCGTGATGCCTATATAAAAGTAGGACAGGAAATTGAAAATAATGAGTTTGACTTTGAGCCGGGTAACCTGGATCACACTCACCAGGGAAGCATCGGCAATCTTTGTCTGGATAAAATAGAGTATCAGTTCAATAAACTGAAGAACAAATTATTGGGTTAGAATCTGAACCATTAAGATGTAAAAATACTTAGGTGAAATTGTACAGCGTTTTAAAATTACTTTAATACTGTCTTACACACTCGTTGTGAAACCTTAATCTTAATAAATCTTACCTGCTTAAGTGATCTTAATGGTTAGATTTTACTCTGCTCTTTGAATTTGATGATTGATTTAAAATTATTGGATATAGTTGAATATCAGGATTAATATGCTGCCGGAAATTTTAAAGATGATCTTAGTGCTTTAAGTTTCGGAACTTCTTTGTGTCTTTGCTTTTTTTAATAAGATAAGGTACTTAGAGAATGAAAGCGGTTGGTAAATGAGGCACAATTAAGAAAGATTTCCTGCAAGAAGTCAAACAGTTCCGGGATATATAATTAAGCTATTCCAGATCGATTTTAAATTTGGTAGACTTTTTCACCTCATGAAGCACAATAGAGCTGTGGTATTGCCCGATGTTAGGAAGATTGGAAATTACACTTACAGCGAACTCATTATAGGAATTGATATCTTTTGCGATAATTTTCAGCATATAATCATATTCCCCTGATAAGCTGGTGATTTCCTGAACTTCGTCGTATTTTGAAATGTTTTTCTCAAAGGTCTCCAGTACTTTCTTGGATTGCTCTTTAAGACGTACATTACAATATACAATAATATTCAGGCCTAGTTTTTCACGGTTCAAAAGACCTACATATTTTTCAATGACTCCTTGTTTCTCCAGTTGTTTGATCCGCTCATAGGTGGGAGTAAAGGTAAGACCTATCTTTTCTGAAATTTCTTTCACAGATAAAGTAGAGTCTTCCTGAATAATACTGAGAATCATTTTGTCTTTTAAATCCATAGGGTAAATTTGAGTTTTAACAAAAATATTAATTTTAAATGAGAATAAGGAAATACTGAAGTTTTTAATTTATTTTAAATTTAATTTTTGTGGGTTTCTAAAATTGTTGTATCTTTGCACCTAATGAATAAAAAAGCATTTATATCATTAGACTTACCGGGCGAAAGCGCCCTTTACGATATTTATTGTTATTAAGCGAAGATAGTTGTCTTCGCTTTTTTTATGCCCAAAAATAAGAATTATGTTTACGATTACAGAACTAAGCACCGAGAGAATCAACAGTATACTGACAGAAGCCCTGGCTTTTGCAAACGGTAAAACTGCTAAAATTGAAGGAGAAGTTTTTTTGCTCAAACCTTTTCTTCGAAGACAGTACAAGAACAAAAACAAGTTTTGATATTGCAGAAAGAAGATTAGGTCTTCAGGTTGTGCCTTTTGATGCCTCACACAGTTCCGTAAATAAAGGGGAAAGCCTGTATGATACAGTGAAAACGATTGAAAGCCTGGGGGTAAACCTGGTGGTGATCCGGGATAAAAAAGACAGGTATTTTGAAGAATTGAAGAATATAAAGATTCCTGTAATCAATGGCGGTGACGGAACGGGAAACCATCCTTCACAATGTATGCTGGATCTGATGACCATCTATCAGGAGTTTGGGAAATTTGAAGGACTGAAAGTAGGAATTGTAGGGGATGTGAAACACAGCCGTGTAGCCAATTCCAACGCAGAAGCACTAAGAAGGCTGGGAGCAAAAGTATATTTCTCAGGACCCGAACAATGGTTTGATGAAGGAGCTTTAATCAACGGAACATATCTGTCAGTAGATGAACTAATTGCTGAAGTGGATGTTCTGATGCTGTTAAGAATCCAGCATGAAAGACATGATGCAGCAATGAGTTTTACCGCTTCAGAATATCACAAAAGATATGGTCTGACCAAAGAGAGGGAAAAAGCCATGAAAAAAAGAAGCAATCATCATGCATCCGGCACCTATCAACAGGGGCGTGGAAATAGATTCTGATCTGGTAGAATGCGAAAGATCAAGAGTGTTCAAACAAATGCAGAACGGCGTCTTCGCCAGAATGGCTATTTTGAAAGAAGCCCTGGAAGAGAAAGGGTTTACCTTTAAATAAAAGAGCCAGGGTAAAAGTATGGTGAGCTCCGTAGGAGCGACTGTTAATAGCCAAGGATGAAATCCATGGTAAATAAATGAAGACAACAATTGGAAGCCCTGTAGGGGCGACCTGTTCATAACAACGGAAGAAACCCTTGAAAAAATAAAAAGCCTCGTAGAGGCGACCTGTTAATAAAAAAGAAAATCTAAATAGAAAAAATGAAGAAAAAATTAATACTGGAGTCCGGTGAAGTGTTTCATGGAGAAGGTTTCGGAGCTGAATTGGAAACTGCAGGAGAAGTAGTTTTCAATACCGGAATGACTGGGTATCAGGAATTGATCTCTGATCCATCGTATTGTGGTCAGATAGTTTGTATGACCTATCCGCTTATCGGGAATTATGGTATTAACCGTGATGATTATGAAAGTATCGAGCCGGCAATCAAAGGGCTTATCGTAAAAGAACTTTGCGATCTTCCTTCCAACTTCCGTACTCAGATCACTTTAGATGAATTATTTAAAAAGAAAAAACCTTTCAGGAATTTCAGGAATTGACACAAGAAGACTGACAAGAATTCTTCGTAACCACGGAGTAGTGAAAGGAAAAATCGTGAATGCTGATGCTGATGAAAATGTTGTTGCGGCAGAATTGAAATCAACCAGCTTCCCGATCAATCAAGTGGAAGAAGTTTCCACTAAAACGCCTTACGCCAATCCAAACAGAGGTTTCAAAGTGGTGTTGGTAGATTTCGGGGCAAAATTGGGAATTATCAGGGAATTATCTCAAAGAAACTGTGATATTATTGTAGTTTCCCAGGATACTACCGCTGAAGATATCCTGTTGATGAACCCGGATGGGATCATGCTTTCAAATGGCCCTGGTGATCCGGAAGATGTACCACACGCATTAGATATGATCCGTGGATTATTAGGAAAAGTTCCAATCTTCGGAATCTGCTTAGGACACCAGCTGATTGGTCTTGCTTGTGGAGCAAAAACATTTAAATTAAAATTCGGACACAGGGGAGGAAACCACCCGGTACTGGATTTAGAAAAAAACAGGGTAGCCATCACTTCCCAAAACCACGGATATGCCGTAGATCAGGAAAGCTTAAAAGGAACAGACCTTATCGAAACTCACATAGCCCTGAACGACAGGACAAACGAAGGTCTGAGACACAAAGTCCACCCGTGCTTCTCTGTTCAGTACCACCCTGAAGCAAGTCCAGGTCCTGAAGATGCAAACTACCTGTTTGATGAGTTCATTGATTTAATGTACCAATTTAAAAATGTACCAGTTTAACAATAATTAAAATGATCAATTTCGAAAACAATCCTTTAATTGAAAAAACCGTTAAGTTCTCATTAGATATTATAGAGTACTGTGAATTATTGGAAAGTAAAAAGAAATTTATTATTGCTAAACAATTATTACGTTCCGGAACAAGTATTGGTGCAAATTCTTTTGAAGCACAAAATCCATACAGTAAAAAAGATTTTGTGAATAAAGTCAAAAATTGCCGCTAAAGAGCTTGAAGAAACAAAATATTGGTTATACCTGTGTAAACACTCTCAAAGTTATCCATTTAATGAAAATTTGGAAACACAGATTATAGAAATTGGAAAGATTATTTATAAAATTTTAAGCACAAGTTTATCAAATGAAAACGGGCAGTAACATTGTTACACTGTTAGATTGATAAATTGTTACATTTTAAACCCCTATGAAAAGAAACGATATAAAAACAATTTTAGTAATCGGTTCAGGACCTATCATCATCGGTCAGGCAGCTGAATTTGATTACGCAGGAACGCAGGCTTGTCTGTCTCTGAAAGAAGAAGGCTACAAGGTAATTTTGATTAACTCAAACCCTGCAACGATCATGACGGATGTGGAAATCGCAGATAAAGTATATATCGAGCCGATTTCATTACAGTTTGTAAGCCACATCATCAGAAAAGAACGTCCCGATGCATTATTGCCGACACTCGGAGGGCAAACAGGACTTAACATGGCGGTAGAACTGGAAAAATCAGGAATTCTTGAAGAATGCAAAGTAGAAGTATTGGGAACTAAGCTTTCTGCGATCAACAGAGCAGAAGACAGAGACCTTTTCCGTGAGCTGATGAGAGAACTGAATGAACCGGTTCCTGAATCTGATATTGTAAATACAGTAGAAGGAGCACTTGCCTTTGCTGATGAAATCGGGTATCCTGTCATTGTTCGTCCTGCCTTTACCATGGGAGGAACGGGAGGCGGTATTGCTTCCACAGAAGCCGAATTGAAGGAGATTGCTGAGCTGGGATTAAAGCACAGCCCGGTTACCCAGTGTCTTATCGAAAAATCAATTGCAGGTTTCAAAGAAATAGAATACGAAGTAATGCGTGATGCAAACGACAACGCCATTGTAGTTTGTAACATGGAAAATATTGACCCGGTAGGAGTTCACACAGGAGACTCTATCGTAGTAGCACCTTCTCAGACGCTTTCAGACAGAGAATATCAGTTACTGAGAAATGCTTCTCTTAAGATCATCAGAGCCTTGGGAATTGAGGGAGGTTGTAATGTACAGTTAGCGTTGGATCCACATTCATTCAACTACTATATCATTGAGGTTAACCCGAGAGTTTCCCGTTCATCAGCGTTAGCAAGTAAAGCAACAGGATACCCGATTGCAAAGATTGCTGCGAAAATTGCAGTAGGATTAACACTGGATGAAATCATGAACCCGGTAACAGGAAAAACATACGCATGTTTTGAACCTGCCCTGGATTATGTGGTGACTAAATTCCCGAGATTCCCATTCGATAAATTCGAAACAGCAGACAGAAGGCTTTCCACTCAGATGAAAGCAACAGGAGAAGTAATGGCGATCGGAAGAAACCTTGAGGAATCTTTACAGAAAGCAATCCGTTCACTGGAAACAGGAATCAGACATTTGGGATTAAAAACCAAGCAGGCCCAGGCCCTTACTGATGAAGAAATTGAAAGAAGAATCAGGGTGTGTGATGATGAGAGACTATTCATCATCGGAGATGCTTTGAGAAGAGGATACGACTGGGAACAAATCGTAGAATGGAGTAAAATTGATAAATTCTTCATCTGGAAACTGAAAAAACTGGTTGACTTTGAAAAAGTAATTGCTGCTAATAAATTTGATAAAGAAACTTTAATTGAAGCTAAAAGATTAGGTTTCGCAGATATCAATATCGCAGTTCTCTGGGAGGTAACAGAACGTGAAGTGTTCAACTTCAGAAAAGAAAACGGGGTAATGCCGGTATATAAAATGGTAGACACCTGCGCTGCTGAATTTGAAAGCGAAACACCATATTTCTATGGGACCTACGAAGAAGAAAACGAAAGTGTTGTCTCAGATAAAGAAAAGATCATCGTTTTAGGTTCAGGACCTATCAGAATCGGGCAGGGAGTTGAATTTGACTATGCAACAGTTCACTCGGTATGGGCAATTAAAGAAATGGGTTACGAAGCGATTATCATTAACAATAATCCTGAAACAGTTTCTACAGACTTCTCCATCTCTGATAAGCTATACTTTGAGCCATTGACGGAAGAAGATGTAATGAACATCATCGAACTTGAAAAACCTAAAGGTGTGGTGGTACAGTTCGGAGGACAAACTGCCATCAACCTTGCAGATAAATTAGCTTCTCACGGAGTACAGATCTTAGGAACTTCACTGGAAGACCTTGACAGAGCTGAAAACAGGGATAAATTCGAAAAAGCACTTCAGGAACTTGGTATTCCTCAACCAAAAGGAAGAACTTCCACCTCAAAAGAAGAAGCCATCAAAATTGCCAATGAAATCGGGTACCCGGTATTGGTGCGTCCAAGCTACGTTTTAGGAGGTAGAGCAATGGAGATTGTATATGGAGAATCAGAACTGGCTCATTACATGGAACATGCAGTAGATGCAAGTCCTGAGCACCCTGTTTTGGTAGACAAATACATGGTAGGAAAAGAAATCGAAGTAGATGCCATCTGCGACGGTGAAACTGTAGTAATCCCCGGAATTATGGAGCATATCGAAAGAGCTGGGGTTCACTCCGGAGACTCTATTGCAGTGTATCCGCCACAGAATATTTCTCAAAGCGAAATCGACACGCTGGTTGATTACACCCAAAGATTAGCAAAAGGACTGAATGTTGTCGGATTAATGAATATCCAGTACGTTCTTTTCGAGGGCAATGTGTATGTAATCGAAGTAAATCCGCGGTCTTCAAGAACAGTTCCTTTCTTATCCAAAATTACAGACGTTCCGATGGCCAACCTTGCAACGAAAGCAATCTTAGGACAGAAGCTGGCAGATCTTGGTTATAAAAACGGTCTGGTTCCAAACAAAGAAGGAGTATTTGTGAAAGTTCCTGTGTTCTCTTTCTCAAAGCTGACAAAAGTAGATATATCCCTGGGGCCGGAAATGAAGTCTACAGGAGAGGTTATGGGGAAAGATACAACGCTGGAGAAAGCACTTTATAAAGGTCTTGTTGCTGCAGGAAGAAAAGTTCCGATGCATGGATCCATTTTGTTTACGGTAGCCGATAAGCATAAAGAAGAAGCAGCAGCTCTTGCAGCAAGATTCCATGAAGTAGGATTCAGAATATGGGCTACGGAAGGTACTGCGAAGTTCTTTGAAGAAAAAGGCATCCCATGCAAAATCGGATACAAAATCGGAGAAGAGGATGTAAACCTGATCGACCTGATCCAGAAAGGAAAAGTTCAGTATGTAGTTAATACAACTACTAAAGGTAAACAAGCCGAAAGAGACGGATTCCAGATCAGAAGAATGAGTGTAGAGAATGGAGTTCCTTGTTTAACATCAATGGACACTGTGGAAGCAATCTTAAAAGTAATCGAAAGCATGAGCTTCAAAATGGAGACGATGTAATTCGGATAAAAGTAAATATAATAAACCCAGCAAGCTTTCTTGCTGGGTTTTGTTTGTTTGGTATTTCTCTTCCTTTATACTTTGTCAAAGAATTCTTGTGTGAAACTATATTACCTGGAATTTGGATTTTTATTATATTTAAAAAGTTTATTAGCTCAATAAAAACATCATGATTATAACCAGAAAATTCTTAACCTCGTTTATTGCTTTTATCTTTCTTTTTACATTATCAGGATGTTCCATCCCCACCGATTTTTACCTTCAGAATTTAACCGGGACTAAAAAAATAATAAAAATAAATTATCTCGGAAATATTGTAAACTCTTTGGAAAAAGACACCTATGGAAGATTTAGCTTCAATTACATAGATGATGTAGTGAACCCAAGACTTTTTTAAAAGAGAAAAAAATATTAAATCACTGGAAAAAATAAAAATTGATAGTACCAGTATTACAGTGGAAATGGGACCTGAATCTACTATGCGGGTTGAAAAAGCGCATAATTATCATTGGAACTGGAGGATTGCCAGTATTGAAATTGATGATAAGGTGTATACCATTAAAGAATTGAATGAAAATTCTGATAAAATAAAAAATGATTATATCTTCAAAATTAAGTAATGCCTTCCATGTTGTTTTTTTTTGCAATTTATTTATAAATTAGAGCGTTAAAATTCAAAATGTTAATGCGATTTAAAAACTGATAAAAATTCCACCCAATCAAAAAATAACCATGGCAGAATACCACGTAAAATCAAACAACTCTTTATCTTTTGAAATCACAAAAAGCAGCCAATTAGTTGGAAGCCTTACTTATAAAAGCTGGTTTACATTTAATGCTGAAATTGAAACTGCAGAACATCAACGCTATCAGATTGAGCCAAAAGGTTTTTGGGGAACCACTATTGAATTAAAGAATGGAGAGCAGGTACTCCTGAAATTCAGGATGAACTGGACTGGAGAAATTGTCATTCAAACCAGTTTCAACGGAATGAAAAATGGCTATGTTTTCAAGCACAGAGGTGTTTTTAAAGATTCATTTGTACTTACGGATCAGGAAGGAATTGAGCTTTTGGTGTTGAAGCCCAATTTGTCATGGAAACTGATGAATTATGAATATCAAATAATTACCACTGAACATTTTGAAACACTTCCCAATAAAGAAATACTGTTAATCACTGCATTACATTGTGGCAATTATTATATGTCTATGATGGTAGGTGCGGTAATATAGATGAATCATTGATAATTATACAGGATGCTTGAATGTTTAATTAAAAATAACTTCAATAATAAATAAAGGGTTTTCGATTTCCGAAAACCCTTTATTTATGGCCTTTTTTAGCGTGAAATTTTATGATTTCCATCATGTTTTTATTTAGAATCAATAAAAATAAATTAATTTAGCGACACTAAGCTTAATTATAAAATGAAAAAAACTATTATTTCTGCATCTTTATTGGCAGTAACCATGCTATGGGCTCAGGAAGCCGATACCATTAAAGTAGCTGAAATCCAATCCGTATCCCTTAAGGTAACCCAGAATTACAGAACGAAGAAATCAGAATCAATAGCAAGACTTCCTTTAGAAAACCTGGAAAATCCCACGGTGTATAACCTGGTTCCAAAGGAAATCATCAGTGAAATGAGTGCCATCGATTTTAATACAGCCATGGCTTCTGCTCCCGGAGTAGTGGTGAATAACAGTGTCAACGATAATGGAAATGATATTTTCCTAAGGGGATTCAGTTCAAATGCCAGTTTTAGAAATGGATTAACACAAAATCCCAGAGTCCAGTCAGAAATAGCAAACATTGAAAGAGTAGAAGTAATTAAAGGGCCATCAGGAACCTTATTTGGGGGAACATTGGCCAATTATGGCGGTGTAGTGAATGTGATCACCAAAAAGCCACAGGAAAATTTCGGTGGAATTATCAGTTATACCACAGGAAGCTGGGGAATGAACAGGATTACAGCAGATGTAAATACCCCTTTAAATAAAGAGAAAACAGCATTGGCAAGATTCAATGTGGCGGCATATTCCCAGGACTCTTTTCAGGATGCCGGTTACAACAAAGGAGTGTTTTTTTCAGGAAGCATCCTGTATAAAGTAAGTGATAAAACAACAGTAACACTGGATACCGAATTCCATGCCCCGGAAAAAACACTAAATGCCTATGTAAGGCAGTCTGAAAAATTAACACTTCGTTCCATGAAGGATCTTGCCGGGGCTCATGACAGATCATTCACCAGTAATGATATCGGTTCAAAAAGAACCAACTTTGTAACTATGGCCGAAGTAACTCATAAGTTCAAACGACCGGTGGACTTCCAGAACATCTTATCAAAGAGGGGAAGCAAATGAAAATGAAGCCATATTTTTAGTTTTAAACTATTTGAATAACAATTCAGTCAGTAGAAGCATACGGCCTTTTGATAGTTATAAAATAACGACTGATAATATTCAACAAAATTTTATCGGAGATTTTAAAATCGGAAAGCTCAGAAATCGCCTGGTAGTGGGAATAGATTATTTCCAGCAGACAAGTAAAAATCAGTACCCGATGTTTAAGGTGGGAAGCAGCTCATCCGTTTTTGCCCCGTATCCGTTAAATGGAGTTTTTACAGATAGCTATGGTACACCTGAAGGAAATGATATTGTAATGCTGGATGACAGTTCTCCATGGACTTCCATATCAAGGGATGTCATTAAAAGGCTTCCGAGAAGCGGAACCATGTATGATGTCAATAAAGTAACCACATTCAGTGTATACGCATCCGATGTTCTTAATATTACAGATCATCTATTGGTGATGGCGAGCTTAAGGATGGATAACTATAAAAATAACAATATCATTACAAATGGAGTGGAAGGAAAAGGAAAATATACACAAACTCAATTTGCTCCGA
The DNA here is from genome assembly GCF_000738495.1 of Chryseobacterium sp. P1-3. NCBI lineage: Bacteria > Pseudomonadati > Bacteroidota > Flavobacteriia > Flavobacteriales > Weeksellaceae > Chryseobacterium > Chryseobacterium sp. P1-3. Next base: position 839,061 of record NZ_JPEQ01000007.1, on the reverse strand, counting down.
AGTTCGGTTTGGTGTATGAGATCATCAAAAATGAAATTTCATTCTTTGCCAATTATGTAAACGGATTTAAAAACGTAGCACCTACCCGGGACCCCAGGGATAAAAGCGGGAATACCTTTATTGAATATAAACCGGAGCAAGGAAATCAGTTTGAGGCCGGATTTAAGGTAGATCTATTCGGTAAAAAGCTTTTAACAACGGTGAGTTACTATAATATGAAAATCAAAAACCGTCTGATCGCAGATCCGTCAGGAATTTCAGGCCTTTATCTCCAGGATGGAAATATTAAGAATCAGGGGTTTGAAATAGATGTTGTAGCTAATCCGGTTAAAGGATGGAATATCATCGCAGGATATGGATATAATGACAATAAATTTGATGACAGAAGCAGGGATGCCGGAAAAAGAAGTGCATGGACACCCAAACATGTAGCTAATTTTTGGACAAGCTACAAGATTCTTGACGGAACTTATGAAGGACTAGGTTTCGGTGCTGGGTTTAATTTTGTAGATAAAACTTACATTAATATCACCAATCATTTTCTGGCACCGTCATACACTACAGTGGGAGCCACTATTTTCTATGATAAGAAAAAATACAGAATTGGCCTGAAGATGAATAATGCCCTTAATCAGACCTATTGGAATTTCTATGGTCAGCCACAGAAACCAAGGGAAATCCTGGCCAACTTCGCTTTCAAATTTTAATTAAAAAACTTAAAGAATATATCCTTTGTTGGAAAATGCAAGACACTAAGATTTTGCCACTTAATGTATTATTGAAAAATTCCTGCATTCCAGCAACCAGATAACCTGATCAGCAGATATGGAAAACAAAAAAACTAACCTCAGGAAAAAACAAGGAAAATCCCTGACAAAGAGAATTACAGGATGGCTGCATCTCTGGCTGGGACTCGTTTCCGGAATTATTGTATTCACCGTTACCCTTTCAGGAACAATATTTGTCTTTTGTGATGAAATTATTGACCTGTTCGGAGGAAGTGCTAAATATGTTCAGGCCCCGGCTAACATAAAAAAAATGACTCCCGAACAACTTCTTGTTCAGTTTCATCAGCAGGTTCCGGACAGGAAACCTTTTTATTTCGATACTTATAAAGATGCGAACCGGAGTTTCCGGGTGGCTTCTGCAACTCAGCCACCAGAAAATAAAAATGCAGAAAAAGCAGCAAAACCAAAAGGACGTGGTCCCAGAGGAGTATTTGCCTACCACTATCTGGATCCTTATAGAGGAAAAGTGATCGGTTCTACCAAAAGCTATGAATTTTTTTTATGTGGTAGCTCATATCCATGCGCAGTTACTGGCTGGGAAATTAGGGAAAACGGTAGTAGGCATTGCTTCCATTATCTTTTTCATTCAGCTGCTGGGTGGTTTGATATTGTGGTGGCCAAAAAAATGGAACAAAACGACAAGGACGGCTGCATTTAAAATCAAATCCGGAACAAAATGGCGCCGCAGGAATTATGATTTTCATAATGTTTTTGGCTTCTATTCAGTATTACCGGCAATATTTATTACCATTACCGGATTGATCATGGCTTATAAAGTTTTGTCAGATCTTACCCAGGAAGCTTTTGGTGGCGTTACAGATGCTCACAAAATTGCTGAAAAGTATGAGCCTGAATTTGATTCTCAGAAAAAATCATTGTCCTATGCCTCTTTTGTAGAAAAAAGCTTTAGAGAATTTCCTGAAGCCAGGCAGGTCAGGATAGGTATCCCGGGAAAAGATTCCACAACAGTATACCATGTGGTGGCAGCTCAGTTTATCGGCTTGAAAAGTATCGTGAATGGTAAGAGGATGGAAATCAATAAGTATACAGGAAATGAAATCAATTACCCTGAAAAAGTGAGGATGCATGAAGTGATTGAACATACAAACTTTGATCTCCACGTAGGCTATTGGGGAGGAATGTTCGGGAAAATATTCACTTTCATTATCGGTATAATCTGCACAAGTCTTCCTGTTACAGGATTTCTGATCTGGTGGGGAAGAAGAAACAAATCCCCGAAAAAAGCAAAAGAAATTAAAAATATTCATCAACATAGAAAAGAAGAACACTATGAACAAATGGTTTAAATGGGCATGCTTTGCACTGCTGATCATTTTTATTTCAGAAACGAAAGCACAGGAAAAAGTAACTGTAGGAGAAAAACAGATATTATTTTCAAAAATTTTAAAGGAGAACAGGGAAATTTGGGTACACCTTCCTAAAACCTATGATGACAACAGTATCAGCCCTGCAAAATATCCGGTCATTTACCTTTTAGACGGTGAAAATAATTTTGAATATTACGCCGGAATGACAGATTTTCTGTCAAGGCCTCCATACGCAGACCTCCCGGAATGCATTGTGGTGGGAATTAAAAATACGGAAAGAACCAGGGATCTTACTCCCACAAAATCCCAAAAGAAAAGCCCGGTAAATCCCAATCTGATTCTTTTTGCAGATAGCGGAGGAAGTGAAAATTTCAGAAGTTTCATACAGGAAGAATTGAAACCATTTATCCGTAAACAATACAGAACCCAGGAGTATTCTGTTCTGGTAGGGCACTCATTTGGCGGATTGTTTGCCATTCATACTTTTCTTACCCATCCCGATGACTTCAATGCTTATGTCGCAAATGATCCAAGCCTCTGGTGGGATCATAAAATATTGATTTCAAAAACAAGAGATTATCTGGAGAAAAACAAAAACTTCCCGGCAAAGAAATCTTTATATGTTTCCCAGGCAGATAATGAAGAACAGCAGAAAAACTGGAATTCCGATATGACCCAGGCCATCAATGAATTCAGAACCATTGTTGAGCAAAACGGAACATTGAATTATAAACATACATTCTTTAAAGGTGAAGTGCATGGAACCGTTTCTTATCCCGGAAATTATGAAGCTTTGAAATTTATATTCAACGGATTCAGGACCAATATTAAAGAATTTGCCAAAAGTCCGGAACAGCTTGAAGAAAAATATAAAACGTTTTCCGATACAATAGGGGCTGAATTTATCCCTTCGGAATCTTATCTTAATATTATCATCAAATTTATGAAAAACAACGAATTTAAAAATGCGGAAACCTATTTCATGAATCTGAAGAATAAGCTTTATCCGGACATAAAATAATCCGGTAAAAAGGAAGTCTGCCGTCAGTAAATGTACCAACACACCCTACATAATGCATATAGGGTGTGTTTATATTTTATAATAAAGATCAGCCTGAAAAGTAAGGTAATAAACAGTTTCCGAATTATCTACTCACCGGGCTGGAAAAGTTCTTAATGCCTGTTATCACAATTAATCACCATATCTTTTTCCTCTTTGTCTAAAAATGTAATGGACGGACAGCCGAACGATTGTACAGTAAATCCGAAAATTACAGGGGGTTTTCCTTTGAAAAGATAACCTGTCCATTGCATTAAATTAGATTCGTCAGTTTCTATTCCGTTGAGAGGAGAAAGTTCAGCACCATCATTTCCGGCCGGCGTTATAGTCCTTTCAAATATCTTTTCATTACGGTCATTGAAAACAGCAAGCTTACGTTCCATTACCATCTCTTCTTCAAGATAATCCTGCAGATAATAAGTAAGATTTTCATACCGGGCCTGGTATGTATTTCCGGATTTCAGTTTTGGATGGTTAAAATATTTCTTTCCAATATCAGCACCCGCTTTTTTCCAGGCTATAGCTTGCATCTTGCCTTCAATGAATGGATTTTTACTTCCAAAATAAGCAATGGCATTCGTATATTTGTCGTAGATAGTATTGTTTTGAAGGTGTTCAATCTGAAAGCCTATCATGTAGGAATCCGGGTCAACTTCTTCACCATCCGACTCATAAGGACTTAAATAAGCAACTGCTTTCAGCTTGTGTATGGGGATCTGCTGAAGTGTATTTAACGCATAATTGAAAATATAAAGGAAATCAGTTTCAGTCAGTTTCAGCGCATCCATCATCTTTTTCCTATGCTGGGCGTCAAGTTCCAGATATTGAATCTGTTCAAACGGAATATCCTTTTGTTTTTTTAAAGCACCTTCCTGTATCGGGTGCGGGTCGGTATAAATATCAGATACAGAGATAAAAACATCTGCCAACGCATCTTTTTCTGCAGAAGACATTACGGAGATACTGTAAATATGAAAATTACTGTAATCCATTGTATCTTCCTGAGTAACCAAAGGAGTGGCTTTGATGGAATCGTTAGCTGTTTTTACAGTTTCGGCAGCTGTTTTTTTTATTGCCTTTCTGACAGCTGACAAGAGTCAGTTGGACAAGTAAAATACTTAGAGCAGTGTTGATCTTAATATGTTTTCGTAGCATGAAATATACGAGTGTTTAGTTAAGTTTGTAATAAGGGGCTGAAAAATATCTGCTGGGTTTGATATAGGCAGTTTTTCTGTCTGCATCAAAGATCCAGATAAATCTCCGGAGCATGTCTGCACCGAAATAGCTGACATTTTGTGTCTTTAAGTCACCTGCAAAGAAACCTACAGGAATATCTTTGAAAACAATATTTCCAAGTGTAAAAAAAGGGAGAATGGCTTGTTGGGTAATAATGCTTTGCCCGTGGGAATTTTTCAGCATCTTTTCTCCGGTTATTTTTAATTTTTTATCCAGCTCATTTTTTTCTGCAAAGTTATTACTGTATAAAATTCCTCCCGAATAGCCGGATTGCAGTGCAAAATAAGCTTTTCGCCGGCGATTTCCATCTATGGTATTGTCTGCTGAAATATAAAAAGCGTCATGATCAAAAATGGTTGTAAGAGGTTGGAAGCCTTTCAGATCAGGCTCTTTGTCATAAATAACAAATTGGCTGTTATCATAATCAATTTTAAATGTTTTTCCTTCAAAAAGTCTTGTCCCGATCTTTCCGTCAGCTTCATGACCTGATAATTCATTATCAAAAAAGCGTATATTTTCCAGGATTAGATTTCCGGTTTGCACAGTGTTGTGATCGCTAACTTTTTCTTTATTAAAAATAATATGATCTGTTTTCCGCTGTCGTCCGGGGGACAGAGAGCCATCTTTCATGGCAATCTGAAACATCAGGTCAAGTGAGTCCTTTTTATTGACAAGGGTTTTTATAATGATATTATTATGTTTTGTAATCCGGAAGGGGATAGTTTGCTGAGCCTTCATCCCGAAAAATCCGGCAGAAAACAGCAGGAAAAGACATGTTTTTTTGAGCATTATGGTGATTCATGTTTAGAACTATAAAATTACCCATTCTCATTGGAACAGCAAATAAATAAATAGAATGGTAGAAAATTACTGAAGGCAGGATTCCTGGGGAAAGAAAGAATATGCAAAATGCATTTCACGATGGATCAACTAAAACTGGGAGATACTATCCTGAAAAAATAGTATTTTTAAACCAATGGAAATTATATATCAGAAAACCATACATACTCCACTGGGAGAGATGATAGCCTGTGCTGTAGAACAGGGTATCTGCCTGCTTGAATTTACAGACCGGAAAAATATTGAAAAGCAAATCCGTTCCTTATCAAAAGCTATAAAAGCAGAAATTATAGAACAGGAACACCCGCATTTTGAGCAGCTGGAAGCCGAACTGAAAGACTATTTTGAAGGAAAACGAAGCGCTTTTGAGGTACCGTTATATACAACAGGAACCGTGTTCCAGGAACAGGTATGGCAGTTGCTGCGTGAGATTCCGATGGGAGAAACAAGAACTTACAAACAGCAGTCCGAATTCCTGGGAAATCCCAAGGCCATCCGTGCAGTAGGAACAGCTAACGGGATTAACAAGATTGCTATTTTAATTCCGTGCCACCGGGTGATTGGTTCCAATGGTGAACTGGTAGGTTACGCAGGTGGTATCTGGAGAAAACAGAAACTGCTGGAGCTGGAGAAAGCAATTCTTTTTTAACCGCAGGTGTGAATATTTTCAGCCTGCAATAAAATACTTGTTCATTTTTCGGTTGTACGTCCTTTAAGAATAGAGGTACTTTTGAAGAAAAAGAATAATGATCGGTTTCAAAAATTTATATCAAAATGAAGAGCCTCTATTATCAGGAAATGTATGGAATGTACAAAGTGCAAAGGCATACGAAAAAGCAGGCTATATTACTCTTAAAAACTCAGGTGTAAAAAGAATTACTTCCGGGGCATTCTTAACCAGGCCTGTTTATGGTGATCTGGAAAAAGCCGGTGAGATGATTACAGATAACAATAATTTTAATTTACTTTTCTGATCATGGAACTTACAGACGAAATAATGTATCAGGCTTCCTATACAAAAGATCCTTCATTTGAAGGAGTTTTCTGGATGGGAGTGAAAACTACCGGAATTTTCTGCCGGCCGACCTGTACAGCACGTAAACCTAAATTTCAAAATGTAGAATTTTTTTCCAATACGAAAGACGCTCTATTGAAAGGGTATCGCCCCTGTAAAGTCTGCAAACCCCTTGAAAATCCTGACGTTACTCCTTTATATATTAAAGAATTGTTGCATGAAATTACCGCAGATCCTTCATTAAAGCTGAAAGATTATGATCTCGTTAAAAGAGGGTGGGAGCCAGCTACGGTCCGAAGATGGTTTCTGAAACATCACGGGATGACTTTTCAGGCTTTTCAGAGAATGTCTAAGCTGAATACGGCATTTAAAAAGATTCAGCAGGGAGAATCTGTTACAGGGGTAGCTTTTGAGGTGGGATATGAGAGCCTTAGTGGTTTCAATGAAAGTTTTAAAAATATTTTTGGGGTTTCTCCTAAAAATAATACAATGGAAAAAATCATTGATCTTAAAAGAATTGAAACCATACTGGGAACCATGATAGCCTGTGCTGATGAAAAAGGAATATGCCTCCTGGAATTTTCTGACAGAAAGGCTCTTCCCACGGAACTTAAAAGTATATCCCGGTATTATAATGCCAATATCATACAGGGAGAGAACCCTCACTTTACCACTCTGGAAAAAGAACTTACCGAATATTTTGAAGGAAAAAGGAGCATTTTTACAGTTCCCCTTTCACCGGTGGGTACTGCATTTCAGAAGAAGGTATGGGAAATTCTGCAGGGTATTCCCTATGGATCAACGAGAAGCTATCAGGAACAGGCAGATATCTTAGGGAGTCCCCAATCTGTACGGGCTGTTGCCAATGCTAACGGCTTAAATAAAATATCCATTATCATCCCCTGCCACAGGGTAATTGGAAGCAATGGTCAGCTAACCGGTTATGGTGGCGGGATATGGAGAAAACAAAAATTATTGGAGCTGGAGAAAGCTATTTTGTTTTGATTTTTGTAATTTTAAACAAAAATTTACACGTGAAAAAATTATTAGCAGCAGTTTGCATTTCAGTATCGGCATTCAGTTTCGCACAGGATTATTCCGTACCGGCAGCAAGCCCGCGACAAAGAGTAGAGCAGCAGTTTTCAATGTCCAAGATCACGATCGACTACGGAAGACCGGGAGTAAAAGGACGTAAGATTTTCGGAGAGCTGGTTCCTTATGGACAAGTATGGAGAGCAGGAGCGAACTCATCTACGAAAATTACCTTCGGACAAGCCGTTAATTTTGGAGGAAAAACGGTTCAGGCAGGAACCTATGGATTATTCATTGTTCCGACAGAAAAAGAATGGAAAGTTATTCTGAATAAAGACTTTCAGCAATGGGGGGCTTATACCTATGACCCTAAACAAGACGTAGTAGATGTTACTGTACCTGTCAGTAAACTTGCAGACAAGCAGGAATGGTTTGAAATTACCCTGAACCCTACAGATGAAAACTCAGGAAACCTAGTGATCAAATGGGATACGGCTCAGGCGGAAGTTCCGTTAAAGCCATCAAAGTTAGATACCGTAATCAAGATTTCCGACAAGTTAAAAGAAATCAAGAAAATAGAATCAGATTCTACTAAAAAGAGCTAAATCATGAATTTTTCTGTTCAGCCCGTTTTAGAGAATGAAGAACTTCAATTAATCCCCTTACAGCAAGGGGATTTTGAATCTTTATATGAAGTGGCTTCTGATCCTGAAGTTTGGGAACAACATCCTAATAAAGACCGTTATAAGCGGGAAGTTTTTACAAACTTTTTTCAGGGAGCCATGGAAAGCAAGGGAGCCTTCAAAATTATTGAAAAAGCTACGGGAGATGTTCTGGGAAGCAGCCGTTATTATAATTTTGATGAGGATGACAACCATATTTTTATTGGCTATACTTTCTATGGGACGAAATCCTGGGGAAAAGGGATCAATCCGCAGGTTAAAAAGTTGATGCTGGAATATATCTTTCAGTTTGTAGATAAAGTTCACTTTCATATCGGAAAAGAGAATTTCAGATCACAGATTGCTTTGGAAAGGCTTGGGGGCAAAAAAATAGCGGAAGAAGAAGTGGCATATTTTGGAGAACCCACGAGAACTAATTTCGTGTATGAAATAAAAAAAGAAGATTGGTATGAAAAAATATAAAATCCAGCAATCCCCATTTATAGTTCCTGCCAGAGATGGAAAGCTGATTGAGGAACACTGGGGAAATTCTACCGGAAACTCTGATATTTCCATTGCCCATATGGTAGCACCTCCGGAATGGAGCGAGCCACATTAGACTCCGGAATTTGATGAATTTACCTATATTATTTCGGGAAAAAAACAATTTGAAATAGATGGAGAAATTGTAGTATTGGAAAAAGGCCATAGTATCCTTATTGAAAAGGGAGCCAGAATCCGGTACAGTAACCCGTTTTCAGAGCCTTGCGAATATCTTGCCATCTGCCTTCCCGCATTTTCTATGGAGTTGGTGAACAGGGAAGAAGAAGGAGTAGACTGAATAATTAATGAATACAATAAAATACAAAGCAAATCTGTCAATCAGCGGATTTGCTTTTTTATGGTAAAATGTCATGTAAAATTAAAACCCTTTGTTTTAAAGACTTAGTAGTAAAGCTGGTTATAGAAGTATATTATTGATACGGATTAATACTTGTTATTGTGAATTATTTTGTATGTTCGCGCGCTGAAATAATAAGGAAATTAATTATTTAAATATATGAAAAACAAACTATCAGTTGCATTATTATTGGGTATTACAGTTTCTATGACTTCCTGCGCTTCCATGTTCACAGGAACTAAAGACAAAATATCATTTACCTCAAGCCCTGAAGGCGTCAAAGTATTTCACAAAGGAATCGAAAAATGTACGACTCCGTGTGTAGCTGAAATACCAAGATCATTGAGCAAACAAATGGTTACTTTTGAAAAAGAAGGCTATAACAGCAAAGAGGTGAAGCTGACTAAAACTTTTAACCCGGTAACATTGCTTAATATCCTTTTTGGTGGCGCTATCGGAGTAGGAATTGATGCGGCTACAGGTTCTTTGACGAAATATTCTCCAAAGAATTATAACGTTGAATTGAGTGCTGCTCAGCAAGAAACGGTTCAGTAATAAAAATCATCAATATAACAATGTACCGGGAATAAATTTCATCGGTACATTGTCAAACTGATCAAAAGGATATATTAAAGACTATTTCAGTATTTCTTTCAGGAACATCAGGGTATGGTTCCAAGCTCTTTTCGCCATTATTTCGTTATAATCGGGGGATTTAGGATCCGTAAAGGTATGTTTGGAGTGGGCATAGGTAATGATCTGCCAGTCGGCATTTCCTTCATTCATTTCTTTGATGAGGTTATCATAATCCTGTGGTGTTACACTTTTATCATCTGCCGGGTTTTCAATCAAAATTTTAGCATTCAGTTTTTCATTTTTTCTGGTCTGGTCCTTAGCAAGGCTTCCATGGATTGATACAACCCCTGCAACAGCTAAATTGCCTCTGGCTGCTTCCAAAGCACCTGTTCCTCCGAAACAGTATCCGATAACGGCTGTTTTCCCGGAAATAGCACCGTTTTTCTTCAACTGTTCCAATGCTAATGAAATCCTTTTCTGGTATTCCTGATAATTTTGTTTGTAATATCCTGAGCTTTTCGCAGCAGATTCATTATCAGCAGGAATTTTTCCTTCTCCGTAAATATCAGCGATAAAGGCAATGTATCCCTGCTTTTCAAGCTCTATAGCAGCTGTTTTAGCTTCTTCATCTATCCCTTTCCAGGCAGGAAGGATTAAAACTCCGGGAAGCTTTTTTCCTGCATTGGAAGTGATTAAACCATTCAGCTTCTGAGAACCGTCCTGGTAGGAAATTGTTGTAAGTTTCTGACTGAAAAGACTTCCTGATGTCATCATGAATGCGGTTAATAAGATTGAACGTATCATATTTTGTAATTTAGTAATGGGTATAATCTTGGTGTTTTTAATACAGGACAAATAAAATCCTCAACTAAATTAATGAAAATAACTTAATAGAGGATTATTAATCTTTTATGATGCAGGGATTTAGCTGTAGTGAAAGCTGTCTTTTAATTTACTCAGGTCTGTAAAACCGGTATTGCCCGTCTTCGTAATACGCATTGATGTGCTGAAGTCCGTTGGTTAAAATAATTTCTTTAGCGCCCACAATAGAATTGTATCGTGCGGTCTGCTCAAATGTTTTTTTCTGTGAGTTTGATTTGAGGAGCTTTACATTCAATCAGAATTATAGGCTCTGTTCTTTCGGTCACTAAAAGATCAATTCTTTTGGTTAAACCATTGAGAATAATTTTTTTTTCAGTAATTAAAGCCGATGTAGAGTAGGACTTTACGGTAAGATAGTAATGTACCCAGTGTTGTCTTACCCATTCCTCAGGAGTGAGCAGAAGATAAGTTTTGCGAACTAAATCATAAATAAAAAACTTATCTTTGTCTTTCTTGAATTTAAAATCAAAAGTTTCCTGAAAATTCAGTTTTGGAAGTTCCATTAGTAAGATGAAAGAATTAGATTTAATCCTCAAAAATATTAAAAATAAAGAAGTTTTACCTATTTATTTTTTCCATGGAGAAGAACCCTACTTTATAGATGTTGCTGTAAAAGCCCTTGAACACGACTTTCTGGAAGAAGATGAAAAAGCTTTCAACCAGACCGTTACTTATGGAAAAGACACTTCCTATCAGGAGATTCTTTCTCTGGCAAGGCAGTTTCCTATGATGGGGGATAAACAGGTAATCATTGTCAAGGAAGCCCAGGATCTGAAACTGAATGAAGAGGAAAACAGGATCCTCGAATCTTATGTAGAAAATCCGGTACCTTCTACAGTACTGGTTTTTGCCCATAAACATAAAAAGCTTGACAGCCGCAAAAAAGCCGCCAAAGCATTGGATAAGGCCAAAGCTCTTTTCCTGAGTGAACCTGTGAGAGAAAGCAATCTTCCCAAATGGATTGCGGATGAATGTACAAAACTTCAAATCAAAACCGCTCCTAATATTTCCCATCTTCTGGCAGAATACCTGGGAAATGACCTGTCGAGAATAGCTAATGAACTTAATAAGTTGAAAATGATTCTCAAAGAGGGTGAAATTCTTGACGGAACCATCATTGAAAATCATATCGGGATCAGTAAAGAGTATAACGTTTTTGAGCTTCAAAAGGCATTAGGAACAAAAAATGCCAATGCAGCTTTTAAAATTGCCCATTTCATGGGTAAAAACCCCAAGAATAATCCGTTTGTGATGATGCTGGCCAGCCTTTACAGTTATTTTTCAAACGTTATAATCTATCAGACCATGGCGGGACAACCTCCCCAAGCTATTGCTTCCCGGATGGGTGTGAATCCCTATTTCATTAAAGATTATGCCGAAAGTGCCAGGTTATATCCTTTAAAACATGCCACAAGGGTGATCTCTATTTTAAGAGAATTTGATATGAAAGGGAAAGGACTTGGAGCTGTGAATATGAGTGAAGCAGAACTGATCAAAGAACTGGTGTATAAGATTATTAATGTGGATAAGATCAAGATGAAAGTATAGGGTTTGAGAGTCTGGCGAGTGCGAATTTTTTTAATAATTATTAATGCAAAAAAATATTTTACTATTTGTTTTATCCTTATTTTTACTAAGCTGCACTTCAGGGAAAGTTGATAAAAAACACAGAGAACAACAATCATTATGAAGTAACCCGGTCTGACAATCAAAAAGCGGTACTTGTTTTATTTCCCTGTTTTCCTTGTGATATTGAACATACAAAAGCTGAAGCCGGCTTTTTGAAAAGTATTGAGAAAGAAGGTATTACAACAATACTTTTAGATTATAATCAAAAACTATTTTTAAAAGAATCTGAAAAGAAGGAATATGCAGCTGTTTTAAACTCCATATTTGATCAGCATCATATTGATAAGGCCAATGTTTTTATAGGAGGATTTTCCAGCGGTGGTAATGTAGCTCTGTTACTTTCTTCTTTTTTAATCAAAAATGAAAACGCTATTCAGCCCAAAGGACTATTGGTGGTAGATTCACCTGTTGACCTGGAACAGCTCTATCATAATGCTGAAAAAGATGTGGCTGCCAACGTAGATCCTGACGCAGTGGAAGAAGGGAAATTCCTTATCGCGCTTTTTGATCAGGAATTAGGAAAACCCGATGAAAACCCGGCAACATATAAAGCCGCTTCACCCTATCTGATGACTTCCAATTCAGTGGAAAATATTCAATATTTAAAAAATATCAAAACAAGGTTTTACTGTGAACCGGATCTGGATTGGCAACAGCAAAACAAAGGCAGAAAGTTTGAAGACCTGAACGCTTTTGTTCTTAAAAAAAACCAATGAGGCTTTAGTCAATCTTGGAAATCATACTGCAGAATACATAGAAACCAAGAACCGTGGTATAAGAGCCAACGGTAAAAAACATCCCCATTCCTGGAATATTGTGGAACAGAAGGGACTGGTAAAATGGATGCTGGAGTGAGGAGGTAGATGAAGAGATTAGAAGCGGATAAAATAATCGATCAATTTTAAAATCCGTGTCCCTCATCCTAATCCCGCATCTCATACCCTTCATTGACAATCCGCATATCTGATATTGACAAGTATCATTAAAATAACTTTAAAAAAACATTAAAAATTACGAAATTAGCGGACTTAATTGAATTAAATCTTTTCGAACAAATAAATTATGGAGCAAAACATTTTAGATTGTGTGATCGTTGGATCTGGACCTTCTGGTTTCACAGCTGCAATCTATGCAGCAAGAGCAGACTTAAAACCTGAATTGTATACAGGTCTGGAGCCGGGCGGACAATTAACTACCACTACTGAAGTAGATAACTTTCCAGGGTATCCGGCCGGGATTACAGGTCCTGAAATGATGATGGATCTGCAAAAACAGGCAGAAAGATTTGAAACAAAGGTTCACTATGAGATGATCACCAAAGCTGAATTTTCAAAAGAAGTAGGGGGTGTTCACAAACTATATGCAGGTAATAAAGAGATCTTAGCAAAAACTGTTATTATTTCAACAGGAGCTACCGCAAAATATTTAGGGCTGGAAGATGAGAAAAAATATGCCGGGGGAGGAGTTTCAGCTTGTGCTACATGCGACGGGTTTTTCTACAGAGGAAAAGACGTTGTGGTGGTGGGAGCAGGAGACACTGCTGCTGAAGAAGCTACTTATCTGGCAAAATTATGCAGAAAAGTAACCATGCTGGTAAGAAAAGATGTTTTCAGAGCATCAAAAGCAATGATTCACAGAGTAGAAAACACACCGAATATTGAGGTGAAATTCCACCATGAATTGATTGGAATAGAAGGAGAAAACAGTTTGGTGGAAAGAGCTGTGGTCATCAACAACCAGACACAGGAAACTTCTAAGATAGATGTGGAAGGAATTTTCATCGCCATCGGTCACAAACCGAATACGGATATCTTTGTCGGCCAGGTGGATCTTGATGAAAATGGTTATATTCTGACAGAGAAAGGATCTTCAAGAACAAATCTTCCGGGAGTATTTGCAGCAGGAGACGTTCAGGATCATATCTACAGACAGGCTATTACCGCTGCAGGGAGTGGATGCATGGCGGCAATGGATGCAGAGAAATACTTAGCTGAATTACACTAATATCCAGTGTTCAATGATACAGAGCGTGCCCAATGGGTGCGCTTTTTTTGATCTTTAGTTTCCCACAGATTGTTCGGATTTTCACAGATGTTTGTGGATACTTTTTTGTTTACAGATATACAGATACCGCAGATTATGCGGATATGGCTGATTATAAAATCTTTGATTTTTAAACTTCTGTGTTCTTCTTAACATAATGCTTATAACTTCAAAAACTAAAATGTTCAGAAGCTTTGTGACTTTTGTGGTTAAATTGTAGCTACAGATGCAGAGAAAAGGAAAGTAGATTTAATAAGATTAATATGGTTGAATTGAAAACAATATGGTTAAGGTGTTTAAGGATGATTTAAGAAAATTCAGAGAATTAAATAAATGTTGAAAGTTTACTATGAATGTGAATAGCAGGGAAAATAGATAGGATGAAATAATTCCCTTGATTTCTAGTCTATTATTAAGTTCTGTTAAAATTTGTTCCTGAAAAGTTTTGCAGGAATTAAAAATCGTTCTATATTTGCACCACTGAAAACAACGGTATAGCCGGAGTTTAGGGAGAGTTGGCAGAGTGGTCGATTGCGGCAGTCTTGAAAACTGTTGACTGTAACAGGTCCGGGGGTTCGAATCCCTCACTCTCCGCAATAATAAAAACCTACTGATCGCAGTAGGTTTTTATTTTTTGAGTTTTTCCCATCCCAACTTTTGAGGGATCAAGCGCAAAGTTATGGTCTTATAATATTTAGATCTATTTAATTTTTAAAATTCACCCAAAGATTTCTTTTTGATTACTCTTTATTTTAAATAAGCTAAGAAATGAATCGATTTTTAATCGCTTCTGATGAAGCGAAGACTTTGCATGCGCTTAGTCAGCAGCTATGCTGTCTTCTTTGCCTACTTGAAATGGAACATTATTTTTTTAAACTTTGCGTGAAAAACGATTTCAATAATTTTGAGCCAATCAATAATCAACAGAATTTTTTATATCCAGACCCAATTTATTATGTCACCAACTTTTGCTCCTGATCCCTTTTGAGACTCCCTCCCATTTTCACTTGTTGTAAATTGCCACAAAAATATTATGTTGCGTCATTATATAATCTCCTGCAGCTTACCACCAATTTCTTTTATTTTGCCTAAAAGACCCTTAAAATGACTTTCGTTAGTAAAAGGATTCTGAATCGAAACCCTTAACCAAAACTCCCCATTGATAGTTGTATTTACAATATAATAGGACCCGTCAAGAAGAATTTCTTTTGAAATCGTATGGTTAATTACATTTAAATTATTACCGTTTTTATACCTGAAACAAACAATATTACTCATAGGTTCCAGGGCAGCTTCAAACTTATCATCATTCTCGATCATAAAATAGAATTTTCTTGCAAGATTGTATAAGGTATCTATATTCTCCCTGTAAATTTCATCACCATAAGTCCGTAAAATCATATAGGTATTTAAAATATGCATCGGTTTGGTACATTCGAAGGTACTCTTCCCGGATTCGCACCAATCATTTTTATCATGGTTGTCAAATAAATAATCAGCTTCCTGCGCAAAGGTTTTTTTTGCATTTTTTCCGTCCCTATAAATAAGAGCCGTTGATAAAGATGGAGCCATCAATAGCTTATGAAAGTCCAGGATAATTGAATCTGCTTGTTCTGCTCCCTTTAGCAAATCCTTATAATCAGGTGAAAAAATAGCGGCACCACCATGTGCCCCATCAACATGAAACCAGATATTATGCTCCCGGGCCCAGCTGCCAATAGCCTCAAGGTCATCATAAACCCCGAGCGATGTAGAACAGGCGCACCCTACGATACATAAAACTTTCTTCCCTTTCAAAGTTAAATCCCGGTATACTTCTGTGAGTAATTCCGTCTGCAACTGAAACTTTTCATTTACTGGCAATTGTATAAGTCCTGAAGCTGGAAGTCCTGCAATTTTAGCCGCCCGTTCTATACTATAGTGGGCTTCCCGGGAAACAAGAATTACTAAATCAGGATGATCTTTTTCCTTAAATTGTGCTTTGGCTGCCAAAATAGCTGTAAGGTTTCCAAGTGAGCCTCCTGATGTAATAATCCCGGATGATTGATTCCCGAATCCGAACTTTGTTTTAATATGGTCGGTAACTATTTTTTCTAATGCAGTCCCCACCATACCCATTTCATAAATAGGTAAGCTCTGGTTAAGACAAGAAATAAAAGCAGAGCTCAGTATGGTTAAAGGTAACGGACAGGCAACCTGATGTCCCATATATTTGGGGTTTCTCACATTAATAGACCGGTCAGCTATTTCTTTAAAAAGAGTAACAGGATCGGAAAGCAGTCCCGAACTAAAATCATTCTTCCAGAATTCCATCTGCTTTTCAGGAGCAATCCAGTTCATAGCAGAATGATCTGTGGATTTTTTGAGATGTTGAGCCAAAAGGCTGATTAATTGATAGCCTTGTTGCTCAAATGATGCTGCAGAATATGCTTTACGTAATAATGTGCTCATGATATTTTATTTATGAACAAAATAACAAAGTAAAATTTATTAAAAAAAATACTTATTTATCATCAAACTTATTCCTAAATTGCATTAGTATGGATATAGAAGTATTACGAAACTTTTTAAAGCTATCCGAAACATTAAATTTTACAAAAACCTCGGATAAGGTGTTTATTGCACAACCAGCTCTCAGCAGGCAAATAAAAAAAGCTTGAAGATGAACTGTCAATTGTATTATTTAAAAGAAACAAGAGAAATGTAGAGCTTACCCCTGCGGGGGCATACTTTAGAAATGAGGTCCAGAAAATAATCAATCAGCTGGATTACTGTATTAAGCAAAGTGCACAGATTGAGAAGGGAGAAATGGGCGAAATCAGAATTGCATACACTCATTCGGTAATGCAGTCTTTTTTACCGGATCTTGTAAAAAAGCTGAACCATGCCTTGCCAGGAATCAAAATCATATTGATAGAAATGTCAAATACCCGCCAGGTAGAAGCTATAAGAAACAGGGAAATAGATATCAGTCTTTCCACTAACCCTACCATTAAAGGCAACTTAAAAAGCAAGGTGTTAAAAGAAGAAAACTTTGCTGTTGTTTTGCCTAAAAACCATCCAATAAACCATTCAAATTTTGTAAGTGTGGCTCAGTTTGAAACCGAGTCTTTTATATTAGCTCCGAAAGCTGATGGAGAATTGTATGTAGGAATCATTGAATCAATATGTATTGATGCCGGATATTTACCAAACGTAATTCATGAATCTTCCCATGCCAGTACAGTTATAAGACTTGTAGAAGCGGGGATTGGGATCACCATTGAGCCGCTCTCCGGATTAATCAGGTATCATAATAATAACATTAAATACATAGAATTAAAGAATATAAAACAAAAAGCGATCATTGTTATGTTATGGAATGCTGACCTGGAATCTACTCACGCCGGGATATTCTCATTAATTAACGACTTTGATTTTTATAATACATAAGATAAAAGTCTACCGGTTACAAGATGGTTTTATTTAGGCTATAGCAACAAATCTGATCATTATAAAAGCCTTAGAGTTTGGATTCTAAGGCTTTTTTATTCTGATTATGTATATGCTGTTAACTTAGTATATCACATGGCGCTACACAAACAATCCAGGGACATCTTTTTTTCCCCGGTGGTGGGCAGCATGCCTCAGAGCAGGTTAATGTTCCGCCATTAATATTTTTCAAATGCTCTCTCGGAATTTTCTTATAATTTTTCATAATCAAGTAATTTAAGTGTACAAATTAGGGCTGGTTTCCACCACCACATCCGTCATATGGCATGCATTGCCATTTTCCGTTGATTAAGCAAATCTGGCCTCCAGGGCAATTAATACCACCTTTGATCGCTTTCAGTTCCTGTCTTTCGATTTTCTTTAAATTTTTCATAAGAATATTGTTTTAGTTCAACCCGAAATTAATCAATTTTCGTCAACTAAAGTGTAATTATTTTGAAAATATTTAACTAAGGTGGGGTTTATTTTAAGTTTTTTGCTTTAAAATCTTTTGAACTGAATAAAATATAAAGCATTAAAATACATTACTTCCAAAAAATCTTGCCTTGTGACAAGTCGGTTTTCATAATGGCTTGGTAATTTTGAGTATGAATATTGATTAACTTAAATCCAGATAATATTATGAAAAATACATTCACTCCGGCTCGTTTCTTAAAGCCGCTACTGATAGCAATTATGATGTTTGCTGTATCATCATTATACAGCCAGAAAATAAAACCTTCCGTAAGCGGTTATATACCTGTTAACGGAATCAAAGTTTATTATGAAGTATATGGTGAAGGGAAACCTCTTGTACTCTTACATGGTGCTTTTATGACCATTGATACGAATTGGGGACAGCTGATCCCTGACTTGTCGAAAAACCGGAAAGTTATCGCCATCGAGTTGCAGGGACACGGGCATACTCCATTTTCAGACAGAAAATTATCACACGCTAATCTGGCAAGCGATGTCAAAGGAGTAATGGATTATCTGAAAATTGATAAGGCAGATATTGCCGGATACAGCTTTGGCGGTGCAATAGCTTATCAATTTGCCATACAAAACCCTGATAGACTTAATAAACTGGTAATAATCTCTGCAACCTATAAAAATACAGGCTGGATACCGGAGGTAAATAATGTCTTTAAAACAATGAAACCTGAACTGTTTACTAATAGTCCCATGCAGACTGCCTATGACCAGGTAGCTCCCGATAAAACAAAATGGACAAAATTTTTAGAGCAGATGATCGCTGCTGCAGGCCAGCCTTTTGATCTGGGCGATGCCAATATTTCTAAGATTTCTGCACCTGTTTTAATTATATCCGGTGACAATGATGGACTGGATAAGATTGAACTTGCAAAAACATATAAGCTATTGGGAGGCGGAGTTTCTGCCGATCTGTCCCCAATGCCAAAATCCCGCCTGGCTATTATTCCCGGACAGAGCCATGTGAGCCTGATGATGCAGACCGCAACAATCCTGAATGAGCTGAACAGTTTTTTAAAGTAACCGGTTGAATGGAATATAAAATATCTTAATTAAAAAATAATTACAATGAGAAAAATAAGTGTTTTATCAATGATTACTTTAGATGGTGTGATGCAGGCTCCCGGCGGACCTGAAGAAGATACATCCGGTAATTTTGCATATGGAGGCTGGACAGTATCTTACGGTGATGAACTTTTTGGACAAATTATGCAGGAGGAAATGAAACCTGCTGACTACCTTTTGGGAAGAAAAACATATGATATTTTTTCGTCATACTGGCCGGGCCATGCAGATTTCTGGCCGGCTATTAATAAAGGGACAAAATATGTTTTATCTCAAACCATGGAAAAATCAGATTGGGAAAATACTGTTTTCCTTAAAGATGTGGCAGAAATACAGAAGCTTAAACAATCCGAAGGACCCGATATCCAGGTTTGGGGGAGTAGTGAACTTATCCATCTGTTGCTGAAGCATGATCTTGTCGATGAATTGCGGCTTAAAATTTATCCGCTGATCCTTGGCGAAGGCAAAAAACTGTTTGACCATAATGCGGTGCCAGCAGCCTTTGCTTTGACAGAGAGCCATGTGACTTCAAAAGGAGTAATTATTGCCGTTTATAAACGTTCCGGAGAAATAATAACCGGTGATATTGAAATATAAACAGATTATTGTATTGGATATGAATGTAAAATTTGAAGCAGGAATAAATATTGCCATAAAAATTCCAAAAAATAAATACGAAAAAACAGTTGCTTTTTACCGGGACATTCTCAAACTGGAGGTAGAAGAAAAACCGGTTGATAATCCAACTGTTTCCAGGACACATGAAGTAAAATTTGGAAATAATATAATATGGCTGGATTGTGTAGATAACTATACCCATTCCGAAACCTGGTTGCAGCTCACCGTTCCTGATGTAGGAGAAGCTACGGAATATTTACAGTCAAAAGGAGTAGAAACCTGTGACGAAATAGAAGAACTTCCCGAAGATATGCATTGGATTATGGATCCGGCAGGGACTGTTTTTAATATACAGAAATCACAATAATTACTTGATTACCATAATAACGCGAGATTTGCGATAGTTTTGATTTATCGTTTCAGATTAAAAAGATACAGGTCATCAGGCCTGTATCTTTTTTATTGTGCATATAGCCAGATAAAAAGCTTTTTTTATAGTTTTTTTTTTCATAAATGTCACTGATATAAGAATTATTTTTTTATATTTATCACGCACCAAAAAATTACAACTATGAATTATACCTTTCTTATGATGAATATGCTTCAGTACCGGTATTATCTTTCAATACCGGATCAATTGAATAAAGTTTAAGAGATGTGAGATCATACATCAGAGTGTCTTACTTTAGAGATCAGCACAAGAAAGTGTTCTTCTATTTACTACACCTCTGAACGCTTCCCAAAGATGTTAACAGGAACCTGCCATTTGAAGCCGATGCAGATTCTGATTTTTTGGTTACTATCCGGCTTTTAACCTGAGAAATTTATTGTTTAAAGCTATATCCTTGAAAGCATGCTCTGTTTCAAGAGGATAAGAGCATGGTTAAGAATGAAATATATCCAAATAAATGTTGGATAGAGGATCATCTCTGGCTTTCCTGTTTCATAGCAGCCCGGATGGTGAATAAATGATAAATATTAATGACAAAAACTAATTTCTAAACTAAGATCTAAATGAGTACACTCAAGTATCCTTTACATCCCTCACAACGGGAAATTTTTATTGACCAGATAATGAACCCCGACAGCGTGCGTAATAACCGTGGGTGTTATTTAATATTAAAAGGACCCGTGGAGAAAAACCTTTTCTTTTCAGCAGTCAACCAGATGTTATCTGCTCATGATGTCTTTCAGCTGCAGTTTAATGCAGATGAATTAGAATCAATGGCTCACCTTGTTCCAGCTTCTTCGGTCGCAGTTTTTTCAGAAAAAGATTTTACCGGAGAATCAGAAGAACAAGCATTATCATGGATGCAGGAACAATTAACGGAACCCGTACTTTTACAACCGGGAAGCTACCCACATTATCATTATTTGCTAAAGATCAGTGACGATACCTATTGGTATTTTATGCACTATCATCATATTATTCTGGATGGTTGGGGATTGGCAAATGGGTTCAAGGCATTAGCGGCATGTTATCGTGAATTAAAAGCAGGCAACAATCCGGTCATAAAAAGCCAGTCTTACGCCATTGCAATGACCAAAGCACACGATGATTATACCTCTTCTGCATACGAAGAAACCAAAAACTATTGGAAAAAGAAATTTAAAGATCCGCTTCCTTCGCTGCTCGAAAAGAAATATACCATACAAAAGGAAGATCAGAGCGGTATATATACCATACAATTGGATGAAAAGCAAAATGCTTGTTTAGCAGATCTGAAAGAACATACCGGTTCCGGCTTGTCTGCACTTTCGTTAGCCATGCTCAATGTATATTGGGCCCGGATTACCGGGGAGCATGAATTTGCTTTAGGGATAACTCTACATAAAAGAAGAACGGATGAAGAACGTTCCTGTGTGGGAATGTTTTCGGGTGTGTTGCCATTTCATTGCCGGTATGATCCGGAGAAATCCTTTACCGGGTTACTAGCTGAAATAGCCTCCGGACAAAAAGAAAGCTATCCGCATTATCGTTATCTGGTTTCCGATTTTAAAACACTATTCCCGGGTGATGAAGAAAAAATATCTCCCCTTGAGATTATCGTAAACCATGCAAGACTTGATTTTACACTGGATTTTGGACCTGACCTGTTTTCAGATCTGAAACTGATAAGGCACAATCACCAGTTATTTCCATTAGAAATATTCTGGCGGGAATTCGGTGAAAATCACCCTTTACATATAGATTTTATATACAATAAAGCTTATTTTTCTCCTGACGAAATACAACTTTTTGCGAATCGTTTCCTGCATATTCTCGAACAATGTGCGCAGAACCCTGAAATCAAACTAAAAAATATTGCAGTAATACCCTCTGAAGAATTGTTACTGATAGAACAATACTCTAATGAGAAGATTACATATACTTCTGATGATACCATTTTATCAATGTTTGCGGCACAGGTTGCTGCCCGTCCGGATGCGGTCGCGGTTATTTCGGGAGAAGAAAAACTTACGTACTCAAAGCTTGCAGGTCTTTCTGATGCATTGGCTGTACATTTAAAAGAAAGGGGAGTGGCTCCGGGTATGCCGGTGGTTGTATGTATGGAGCGTACCGCTGAATTGATGATTGCTGTTCTGGCCGTTCTCAAGGCAGGTGCAGCCTATGTGCCTGTAGAACCGGATTTCCCGGCAGAACGGTTACAGGTG
The DNA here is from genome assembly GCF_000738495.1 of Chryseobacterium sp. P1-3. Classification (NCBI taxonomy): domain Bacteria; kingdom Pseudomonadati; phylum Bacteroidota; class Flavobacteriia; order Flavobacteriales; family Weeksellaceae; genus Chryseobacterium; species Chryseobacterium sp. P1-3. Next base: position 816,768 of record NZ_JPEQ01000007.1, on the reverse strand, counting down.
CTGATGGCAGAAATAGAAAGCAAAACTGTAGTAACTACCGGTGCTTATGCATCTTTGTTCAGTAATTCGGAAGTTGTTTGTCTGGATGTTTTATCCTTAGTTTTGGGAGAACCCTTACATGCTGCAGTGGATAGCGGAGACATGGCTTACATTATGTTTACCTCAGGCTCAACAGGCAAGCCCAAAGGAGTAATGGTTACTCATCGTAATGTAACCAGCCTGGTAAAAGCAACAGAATATTTTCCGATTACAGCAAATGATTCGATATTGGCAGGCGGATCTTTTGCCTTTGATGCCAGTACTTTTGAATACTGGGGCGCTTTATTGAACGGAGGAACACTGGTGATGGCTACCAAAGCGGAATTAATAGATACTGCAACATTAAAAACCATTATTCGAACGAAGGGTGTGACTAAAATGTTCTTCACAACAGGATGGTTTAATTTATTGGCAGATACAGATGTTTCGGTATTTGAGACATTGGAAGCTGTGATAGTCGGAGGGGAGCGCTTTTCTATCCGGCATGCACGGAAGATACAAGCCCATTGTAAAGACTTACGAATTGTCAATGGCTATGGACCTACCGAAAATACAACCTTTTCAATAGCGTACACAATTAATGATACTATTGAATCAGGAGAAACACCAATAGGGACGCCCCTTCAATACCGAAGTGCTTATATCCTCAATAACCACCAGGAACATGTTCCCATTGGTGTAACGGGAGAACTTTATCTGGGCGGAGCGGGATTGTCTGATGGATATTACAACCGTCCTGAACTTACAGCTAAAGTCTTTATTCCCCATATATTCAAAGAAGGGAGTGGCGAAAGGCTTTATAAAACCGGTGACCTGGTTCGCTGGTTACCTGACGGGAATATTGTTTTTGCAGGACGTACAGACGATCAGGTTAAAGTAAGGGGATTCCGCATAGAACCTGGTGAAGTAACAGCTGTACTGCTTCGGTCACCGATGATCAGGCAGGCAGTGGTGGTTGCCCGGCCTGATGCTACAGGCAGTTACCAGTTGGTAGCATATGTAACGGCTTCTGACCATACTTACCAGAAAGAAGATTTGTTACAGTGGCTTGAAATGCAGCTGCCTGGTTATATGATTCCGGCCCATATCATTGTATTGGAAGCCCTTCCTCTCAATGCTAACGGTAAGGTAGACCGTAAGGCCTTACCTGTTCCTGAACAAACACGGTCCGAACAGGATAATGTCCCACGCAATGCAACGGAAAGTCGCCTGGCTGAAATCTGGCAGGAACTGTTACAGGTCTCTAAGGTCGGTATCCATGATAATTTCTTCCATCTGGGAGGGCATTCTCTGATGGCAATGCGGGTAAGTGCCTTTATCAAAAATGAATGGGGACTGCGTGTGGCTCCTACTGTATTGTTTAACTGTAAAACCATTGAACGCCTTGCTGCCCATATTGACCAGCTCAAGGGCCAGGATCCTGCAGGCAGTATAATCCGCTCCCCGGAACATTATACAGATCAAAAGCTTCCCCTTTCCTTTGGCCAGGAACGCCTATGGTTTATAGACTGCCTGCATGGTAGTGTTCAATACCATATTATCTCTGTATTCAGGCTCAAAGGACCTCTTGATATACCATCCCTTGAAAAAGCACTGGGATATATTGTAGACCGTCATGAAGCTTTGCGTACTGTAATCCGTGAGGAGGAGGGTGTTCCTTACCAGCATATCCTGGAGAAAAACAACTGGAAGGCTGATATTTATAAAGGTGAGCCATTGGATGAGCAAGGTGTTGATTCCCTGATAGATGATTGGGTGAGAACCCCTTTTGACCTTTCAGCAGAACATATGCTTCGTGCCCATCTCATTCCGGTTTCTTCCTCTGACCATATATTGGTAATCAATATTCACCATATCGCGGCAGACGGCTGGTCTATGTCTGTTTTATCAAAAGAGCTTGATCTTTGCTACCGGGCTTATCTTCAGGGTGAAGAACCTGAATTGGCTGAATTGCCATTACAATACAAAGAGTACTCAGTTTGGCAGCGCAGACAGGAATCTCTTTTAGAAGATAAACTGGAGTATTGGCAGCGTAAACTTAATGGAGTAACTTTATTGAATATGCCTACTGACTATGTTCGTTCTGCACGGCAAAGTGTCCGTGGGGATTCGATGAAGTTCAGGGTAAATAAAGAGCTTACCGGGCAGCTTAAATCCTTCTCTGTAAGGGAGGATGTTACATTGTATATGACGCTGTTGACAGCCTTTAAGGTGCTTCTTCACCGTTACTGTTCGCAGGATGACATTTGTGTGGGCGGAGCCATATCGGGGCGTTTACAGCAGGAGTTTGAACCTTTGATTGGCTTTTTTGTCAACACCCTTGCCTTACGTACGGATTTGAGCGGGGATCCTGATTTCCGGGAAGCATTGCAACGTGTCAAAGGAACATTATTAGAAGCGTATGACCACCAGGAGGTTCCTTTTGAAAGAATTGTAAAAAAGGTAGTAGCGGAAAGGGATATAAGCCAGAACCCGCTTTTCCAGGTAGTATTTGTATTGCAGAATGCTCCGGATGCAGAAATGAATACCCTTGATGAAGTCAGCCTTGAAAAAATGAACTACCAGTATCGTACCAGCCAGTTTGACCTTCATTTTTCGGTACATGAAACCCCGGATGGCTTGTTGGCTAACGTTGCTTACTGTAATGACCTTTTCAACTCTTCAACAATAGAACGTTTGCTGGGACATTTTGAACGGCTTTTAGAATCAGTGGTATCAATGCCCGATGTAGCGATTGGGAAAATGCCGATGCTAAGTGCCCGGGAAACCGATCAGTTATTATATTCCTTCAGTGGTATTCCGGCGAGTTATCCTGCTGATCAGACCATCGTGAGTTTGTTTACCGGCCAGGCACTGCGTACCCCGGACCATATTGCCGTTAGCTTCGAGGGAGAGCACCTGAGTTACCGTATGCTTGATGAGCAATCCACCGGGCTTGCGAAGCGGCTGAAGCTTGCCGGGGTGGAAAAAGGCAGTCTTGTTCCCATCTGTACCGGTCATTGCCTGGAAATGATGGTAGGGATTTTAGCAGTCCTGAAAGCAGGTGGGGTATATGTACCTGTAGATCCTGAATACCCTGAAGACCGTATCCGCTTTATCCTGTCTGATACCCGTGCTGAAGTTGTACTGGTGCTGGAAAATACATTAAAAGCTGTACAGGATGTGTATGAATCCCTTTTCATATGCCTTGACGGAGAATGGTTCATGGAAGAGGAGCCTGTTGAGCTGCCTGCGTGTGAGCCAGATCAGCCCGCTTATATCATTTATACTTCGGGATCAACGGGACAGCCTAAAGGGGTGGTTATTCCCCACCGTAATGTGGTGCGTTTGTTTATGACTTCTGAGCCATTGTATGATTTTAATGAGAATGATGTCTGGACGATGTTCCATTCTTATTCTTTTGACTTTTCCGTCTGGGAAATGTATGGTGCCCTTTTCTATGGTGGAAGGCTGGTGATTGTTCCGCGTGTGATGGCCCGTGATACGATGGCATTTACAAGGCTTTTGGAAGAAGAGGGAGTTACCGTCCTGAACCAGACCCCTTCAGCTTTTTATGTTTTGCAGGAATCTGTTTTGCTGAATCCTGTTTCGCTGCAGGTTCGTTATGTTATTTTCGGAGGGGAAGCTTTACATCCGGTCCGGTTAAAAGGCTGGCACAAGCTGTTCCCATCCTGCAAATTAATTAATATGTATGGGATTACAGAGACAACGGTACATGTTACCTACCAGGAAATTACCGAAAAGGAGATGAATGGCAGCGGCAGTGTGATTGGTAAACCTATTCCTACATTGCGTGCTTATATCCTGGATAAGAACCTGCAGCCTGTTCCTGTAGGGGTACCCGGAGAATTATGTATTGCAGGAGAAGGATTGGCTACCGGTTACTTAAACAGAACAGAGCTTACAGCAGAACGGTTTATCAGGAATCCGTTCAGTGAAAACGATCAGGAAAAATTATACAAAGCCGGTGATTGGGGCAAATGGTTAGAAGATGGAAGCATCGAATACCTGGGACGTATAGACCATCAGGTGAAAATACGGGGTTATCGCATTGAGCTTGGAGAGATAGAGCATGCTGTAAACAAATTACCAGAGGTAATGGAAAGCTGTGTGGTGGTAAAGAACTCGGAAGATCAGACAGATAAAAAGCTGGTTTGCTATTATGTCCCTGAAGTAAATATAGTGAAACAGTTGGAGAAGTCCCTTCATCAGGATCAGGTGAATAACTGGCAGGTGCTCTATGAAGATACCTATGGTAAAATGGATGCTGCTGATGAAACAATAGAATTTGATATTACCGGCTGGAATGATTCTTTCACCGGAGAAGCTATTCCTGAACCCGAAATGAAGGAATGGCTTAATGATATCTGCCGGGTTATTCTTTCACAGCAGCCACAACATGTGCTTGAGATAGGATGCGGAACAGGGATGATTTATTATCAGCTGGCCCCTCATATCAGGCAATATACAGGAGTAGATCTCTCGCACCATTCAGTAGAGCAGATACGCCGTCACATTAAAAATCACCCGGATGATTTCCCTGCCACACATCTGCGGGCCTGTGCTGCACATGAAGTAAGACCCGACGAAATGGAACATACCGATACCATTATCCTTAATTCAGTCATACAGTACTTTCCGGGAGAAGATTATCTTACTGAGATTATTGCAGCAAATATTACCCGCCTGGATGGTTATGGACGTATTATTCTCGGAGATGTAAGAGATAATCGTCTTTTATATGATTTTAAATCCCGGTTATGTCTGGATAAGATACAGGAACATGCAGAAATTAATGAGTTCCGCTGGCTGGTAGATCAGGAGATGATGAAAGAGGAAGAACTATGTTTTGCTCCTGATTATTTTTATCAGCTGAAAAACAAGTTTCCTGAAATCACCCATGTAGATATGTGCTGGAAAACAGGAGAGGCAATCAATGAGCTTACCCTTTACCGTTTTACCGTTATCCTTCATATAGGAATAAATAAAAAACTGCTACAACCGGAATGGACGGATTGGAGTACCATCAGAACTGATCCTGAAAAATGCCTGGCTGATGATCTTCCGGTAGTGGCAATACGTGATATGCCAAACTACAGACTATGGAAAGAACAGCAGTTAGCCGCCAGGCTTGCCGATAAAACAACAATGAATGTACGTGACCTGCTGTATGCTATTGAACAGCCTTCTCATGAAACTGAAACGATATCAGCCTTGCTGAAGAGAGCAGCTGAGCGAGGATATCATATACGCATGATGCCTGCTACAAATGCTATGCATATTAATCTATTGCTTGAGAAAAATCCGGTAGCTGACTTTATAGTAACGCCTTATGAAGCGACTTCCTATATGACGTATAGCAATATTCCTCTTTTTCCGGATATCATGATTATCATGCAAAAGAATCTTAGGGAAGCATTGGCCAAAGCTATTCCTGACTATATGATTCCTGCAGATATGATAGCCTTACAGCATATGCCTGTCACGTCCAATGGGAAAACAGATCGGGGGTTTCTCTCCCGGATTGAGGATCAGCAGAGAAAACGGAGTGCCGGATATGAAACTCCGTCCAGCCCGATGGAGACCCTGCTTGCGGACATCTGGCAGGAATTATTAGGAATAGAACGTGTGGGAGCACTGGATAACTTCTTTGAGATCGGAGGAGATTCTATCCGTGTTGTAAAAGTAGCGGCACGCATTAAAAACAGAACCGGGGCAGAAGTGAGTGTAGCCGATATTTATGGGGCCCGTACCGTTCGTGATTTAGCAGCCTTATTGGAAAACGCGGATCAAGACAATAAGAATGAAGTTGTTGCAGAAATAACCCGGGAACTGTTTGAGCTGGAACAAAAATATTCGTCTTTGCCGGATTATGAAGGGGAGTTAGAATCTGTTTATCCTATGAGCAGTATTCAGAGTGGTATGATTTACGATTCATTGCGCAATCCGGACGCTGCCATTTATCATGATCAGTTTCTGTATCCTGTAAAAAAAACAATTGAATAAAGAACTTTTTGAACAGGCTTTAAAGCTGATGGCGGATAAACATGAGATATTAAGGACTGTTTTTTATCCGGGGCTTCACGATACCGGGTTACAGGCAGTGTCCCGCACGATATCAGTAACCGTAGACGAACTGGATATGTCTGATGAGGATATGCATGCAGTACAGCAATATCTGGAAAGCTATCTGGCAAAAGAACGCTTACTCTCTTTCGATATCCAGAGAGGTCCTTTATGGCGAGCTGCTCTTTTACATTGGAAGGAAGGTACTGTCTTCATTCTGCAGTTTCATCATGCTATCCTGGATGGCTGGAGTGTGGCAGCTTTTAATACGGAGCTTTTTAACCTTTATTTACAATTGGAAAAGAATCCTGTTTGCGAGCCGTTATCACGCTTAAATGGTCATTATCGTGATTTTGTGAAAGAAGAAATGAGCAGAAAAAAAGCAGGCATTGGATCATGCTTTCTGGTTAAAAGAAATGGAAGACCATCACCGCCTTGATATTTTTACCCAGGAAGAGCATTATGAAAATATTGTGGAGGGATATGATATCCGGGTATTAAATGACCTTAAAGTTCTGACGAAAAATCATGGGCTCTCCCTGAAGGGGGTATTTCTTGGGGCTGCCCTGTATGCGTTGAGTATGTTCAGCTACAGGCGTAAAATTACCATTGGCCTGGTGACCAATAACCGTCCTATAGTGGAAGATGGTGATAAATTGCTTGGATGTTTTCTCAATACTATTCCGTTTGTCTTTGAGATGCCTGGACCAGATCTATCCTGGATAGACTATTTCAGAAGGGTAGAAGATAAGTTAAAAGAGCTGGAAATCCATGACCGTACGCCACTTGCCGAAATTGCACGGATCAATGGTGAGTCTTCACCTCATGAAAATCCTTTTTTTGATGTTATTTTTAATTTTATCAATTTCCATATTTATGACGAGCTTGAGAAAGATTTTGTGAATATAGGGCTAGGAAAAGAAACGCTTACGGGAAGTAGCTTCGGAGTGGCCAATACTTTTCTTGATTTTTCCGTAAGCCTTACAGGGAATGATCTGAAAACCATTGTCTCACTTACCAGGACGCTCCAAAGCGGCAAAACCCCTCAACACCTCAAATCTTATTTCGATCATGTCTTGGATTGTTTCTGTTACCATGCCGAAGAAACAATAGGTAAACAATGGGTATTGCCTGCAGATGAACAGGAATATCTCATTAAAAACCTTAACAATACGACGAAGGATTTCTCACAAGATGCCACACTTTCTTCTGCCTTCGACAAGGTAGCAATAGATTTTGCTGATAAGGTTGCATTAATTACCCCTGAAAAAGAGTACACTTACCAGACATTGCAGGAATGGGTGGACAAGCTGGTAGCCTTACTTATTAATAGCGGTGTTACTCCCGGAATGTATGTCCCATTGATTGCAGACCGCACTGCAAATACAGTGGCAAGCATATTGGCGATTATGAAAGCCGGGGCAGCCTACGTCCCGATCGATCCTAAAACTCCTCAGAACAGGATGGCCATGATATTGGATGATACGAAAGCCGGCCTTGTTTTAGGACATCATCAGCTTGTGTTTGAACTTCCTTCCGGCGTTACATTTATTTCTACAACGGAACTTCCTGATCTGTTAACCGATGTAGAGCTTCCGGAGTTGACCTCCTTATCCTCTGCCTATGTAATTTATACTTCAGGCTCTACCGGGATGCCTAAGGGAGTACCGGTAAAACATAGATCTGTCATAAATCTGATAGAAGATTCCAGTTCGCATTTTGGTTTTACGGCGGATGAACGTTTACTCCAATTTGCAAGCTTTACTTTCGATGCATCAGTAGAAGGAATGTTCCTGTGCTTATTGAATGGCTCCACACTTGTATTACCGGGCAGTGAAGATTTATATGATCCTGATCTTTTCTGTCAGTTTGTAACCACACAACAGATTACTCATCTCGATCTTACGCCAGGTTTTTTACAAAGTCTCGGGCCTGTAAAACCAGCTCCTGCACTTAAGCGCATTGTTGTAGGAGGGGAAGAATGCCCACCGGAGCTTGCCGTATACTGGTCTCAACATGTAGATTTTTATAATGCCTACGGGCCTACGGAAACCACAGTAACGGCTACCCGGTATAAATACGCAGGTACAGCCTTAAGGAAAATACCAATAGGCAGGCCAATACAGAATGTAGCTGTATATATATTGGATGAGATGCAGCAATTATTACCGGCAGGTGTAGCCGGAGAAATCTGCATCAGCGGAGCAGGCGTAGCCGATGGCTACCTGCATCGTCCGGAGCAAACGGCTCAAAGGTTTATACGCAATATTTTTGATGACGGCCCGGATGCCGTTTTGTACCGGACCGGAGATATAGGAAAATGGCTTCCGGATGGTACTCTGGAATATCAGCACAGAGCTGACGATCAGGTAAAAATACGTGGCTATCGTATAGAACCGGGCGAGGTAGAAGCTGTATTATTAAAACATCCTGGTATTAAACAGGCTGCTGTAGTGGTGCAGGCAGATATACATCATGATAAACGGCTTGTAGCGTATGTATCACGATCTGTTGACGAACTGTCCACAGAACATATTATTTCTTACCTGCATGAACAGCTTCCTTACTATATGATCCCATCCTATATCAAGGTACTGCCGCAAATTCCGCTTACCGTTACAGGAAAGATAGACCGGAATGCTCTCAGCATTAATTCCTCAGTACAATCTGAAAGCCGCCAACTCATTCTTCCGGCTAATCCAATGGAAGATATGCTGGCAGAAATATGGCAGGATTTATTAGGTATAGATGAAATCAGTACAGATGATGACTTTTTTTGAATTAGGCGGGCATTCGCTCACTACGTTACAACTGCTTGGCCGTATACGGGAAGCAGGACATGAAATACAATTACGTGAGATACTTTCCCGGACAACTATAGCCAAACAGGCTATTTTCCTGATGAACCGTCAACAACCCCATGGAGCCTCTCATTCACAGCATAGGCATATCCGGTTGCTAAACAACAGCCATCATTCCCAGAAAATATTTTTATTGCCGGGTTCAAATGGTAATTGTGACGGGTATGATGAATTGGCAGATGCTCTTTCCTCATCAGCGAAAGTATTTGGTATTCAGATGATGGGTGTATTGGAAGGGGAAAAACCATTACACAGCATGAAAGAAATTGCCAAACTACAGCTGGACTGGATCCGGGAAATACAGCCTGCTGGTCCGTATCAGTTTATGGCGCATTCCTTTGGCGGGCATGTAATGTTTGAAATGATTCAACAATTGGAACAAGCCGGTGAGAAAGTAGAAATGGCTTCCATACTGGATATGTCCACTACCTTACCGCATATGTTTTCTGATGCGGATGCCGTACTGGATTTTGTGATCGGTTCACTTGTTAAATACGGAATATTAAAAGATTCTGCGCCGGAATGGAAGGGAAATCTGCATTCTGAATTGACAGCATTAATGTCTCAGAAGAAGATTCCGGATATCAGCGGATTGCTGAAAGATAAACTCAAAACATCTGCTGAAGACACCGGGCTTATTCTTCGTATTATTGATTTGAATATCAGTAATATGATGCTTGATTATACCATTTCGGGTAAAGTGAATGCCCCTCTTATTGTGATAAAAGCAACGGAGAATCCGGTTGCTCACGACCTTCCTGCATTTGGATGGGAACATCACAGTACATCGGTACAGGCAGCAGACGTTTCCGGAGGACATTTTACAATGCTTTATAAAGATTCAGCAATAGAAATAGCAGGTTTATTACAGCAATTCATGGTTGAAATGATTGAACAGTAAACAAAAACTTTAATAATGTTTATTGAATACACCAGGAACTTTACAGGTGAAAAAGTGAGCATTCACTTTGCAAAGGGTCAGATAAAGCAGGCCCTTTGCTGTTTTCTGACTGTGAGATGACCGGTGCTTGTTGGATTAGAGTTTGAATCCACCTACAATCAGCTCTGGAAGCTTGCACCAATATTGAAATAAGGGTAAGAAATACAAAGAAATTCGTACGTGGACTAAGAAATTTAAGCCACGAATGCAGGATAGAATTATGCATTCGTGGCTATTTTTAAGTAATTTATTTTGATCAAACCTTTTAATTCCGTAAAAACTGGCCGATTCCTATAGAATCAAAGGTAAATGCAGATTGATTTTCGGATTTATCGATTTTATTGCTGATTGTTAATGCCCATAACACCAGTTCTTTACAAAAGTTTTGGTCTTCAGGGCTTAACTCTGCCGCATTTTCTTCAACAACTGTTGTCAGTGGGGTAACTTTATCAAGTTTGGCATAAAATTCTTTATCTGTATCATTATAATTGAGCTGAAGATGGTTTTTGTTAAACCATTTGATCAGATCGGTATACGGGGTTTTTATTCCTTCTTTTTCAAGTTTGGCAATACGGGGGAATAGGCTTTCAAACTGGGTCATAATGGCCTTGTCTATTAACATTTTAGCCACATAATCTGCTCCTTCCTGTTCTCCTTCATATACAAGCTCAATTTTCCCGGTAATAGAAGGTATAATTGACATGAAATCAAGTAAACGGACCGTTGTTTTGGGAGCTCCTGATTCAATCAGGCGTAATTTGGCAGCAGCAACCAAGTTTTCCATCGCACTGATGGTAAGACGGGCACTTACGCCACTTTTGGCATCCACGTATTCACTGCTTCGTGCGGCAAAAGCAACTTCTTCCAACAGGTCTCTGGCTAAGCCGGGAATTTGTATCTGTAATTTATCCTCGGCTGATACAGCGGCTTCCTGCTCTGTGATCTGACGGGCCAGAGCGATCGTCTGGGGATAGTGGGTGAAAATTTGGGACCCGATTCTGTCTTTCAAAGGGGTTACAATGCTTCCCCGGTTGGTATAATCTTCCGGATTGGCTGTAAAAATAAATTGAATGTCAAGAGGCATTCTCAGCTGAAACCCACGGATCTGAACATCTCCTTCCTGCAAAATATTAAATAAGGAAACCTGAATCCTTGCCTGTAAATCGGGAAGTTCGTTGAGAACAAATATTGAACGGTTGGCACGGGGAATCATTCCATAATGTAAAACCCGCTCATCGGAATAAGGAAGTTTCAAAGTAGCAGCTTTAATAGGATCAATGTCACCAATCAAATCCGCAACGTTTACATCGGGAGTCGCCAGCTTTTCAAAGAAACGTTCTGAACGGTGTACCCAGGAAATGGGAGTCTCATCCCCAAGTTCTGCAATGAGATCTTTGGCATATTTCGATATAGGATGAAACGGGCTGTCATTGATTTCGGATCCTTTTACAATAGGCATATATTCATCCAGGAGACTTACCATACTTCTTGCAATCCTGGTTTTTGCCTGTCCTCGTAAACCCAGCAGATTGATATGATGACCTGCAAGAATAGCCTTTTTCAACTGAGGAATTACAGTGTCTTCATAGCCCCATAATCCTTCAAACACCGGCTCTTTTGCCCTGATCCTGGCAATTAAATTGGCCTGAATTTCTTCATGAATTGTTTTATCAATATAACCGGAATCTTTTAGTTTTTTAAATGTGATATCTTTTTTCATTTTCTTTAAATACTAGTGATTAGCTTTACAGAAGTCTTTATCATAAAGCTATAATAATGTTTCTAATTTTGTTTTTACGGCTGATTATATTCTCTTTATTCTGTTTTTTTCATAATCTTCAAAAATCATCTGTCCCAGACCGGATAAGCCTGTTAAAAATGCTTTCCCTTTATTTTGTGCAGTAAATGCTTCTACAAACTGACGCAGATAAGGATCCTGGGCAATCATAAAAGTGGTAATGGGAATTTTCAGTTTTCTGGCCTGGGCGGCTCTGTTGAGACATTGGTTAACAATCATTTCGTCCAGCCCATAGCTGTTGGTATAGAACTCTCCGGTAGGAAGTTGGATACAGCTTGGCTTTCCGTCAGTAATCATAAAAATCTGTTTATTGGTATTTCTTTTCCTGCGAAGAATATCCATGGCCAGTTCCAGGCCTGCCACCGTATTGGTATGGTAAGGCCCTACTTTTAGATAGGGAAGGTCCTTGATTTTAATCGGCCAGGCTTCATTACCAAATACGATAATATCTATGGAATCTTTCGGATACTTTCGTTTAATCAGTTCTACCAATGCCATCGCTACTTTTTTGGCAGGCGTGATGCGGTCCTCTCCGTATAAGATCATAGAATGGCTGATGTCAATCATCAGGACGGTACTCATTTGTGCCTTATGTTTGGTTTCTTCTACAATAAGGTCATCTTCTGTTAAATGCAGATCTGAAATTCCATTATTGATCTGGGCGTTTTTTTAAACTTTCAGTCATATTTACAGCAGCCAGATCATCTCCATATTGGAAAGGGCGGTTTTCACCATCCCGCTCATCACCGGTTCCTGTTTTGGTGGTTCGATGGTTTCCCAGTCCGTTTTTTTTCAATTTCCCGAAAATCTGGTCCAAAGCATATTCCCGAAGGGCGGCTTCCAGTTTCGGGGTCAGGAGATTTTTCCCTTTTCTATCTCCTGTACTTCCATCTTCAGATTCTTCTTCCCTGATATATCCCCGTTTTTTCAGATCTTCTTCAAAATCTTCGAGCGTATATTCTTCATTGAAGATGTCATATTCTTTATCAAGCATATCCAGCCATTCAAAGGCTTCCTCAATATCACCGGAAGTGTGGGTGAGCAAATCTTTGAAAATATCAAATACCCGGTCAAAATTGGATATTTCAGCCGGTATGTGTTTACTGAATGTAAAACCTTTTTGAAAATTAAAATCTTTATTCATTCGTCTTGGCTTATGATGAAACAATCCGTTGTCTTCCTTAAATACTCAGGTTAGATGAAATTAAAAACAGTTTTTTATCATTTATCACCTAAGATATTTGTAATTCCTTACATCGTTTCAAACTGAAAAGTTAGGAAAATATCATCTCAGGATCCCTTATGAAAAATAGAAAATACTAATAACTGTGATATGAAAACATATATTATACAATAAACCCCCACAAAAAAAATATATATATCAATACCTTGCACTCTCGATGAGCTTTCACTCCATTCCCTTGTATTTGCATTTCAAAATGTTCAGACTGATATCATAATATGGAGATTACAAAAATGATTTTATTTTCAATTTATCTTACCATATACTGTAATGATTTTTTATAATAATAATGTTTTATTTTTAAAAATGATAATATAAGCTGATGAGAAAAAACCGGGATTTTCTTTATGCTCTTAGGAATAAAACAGTTCAGGTAATTGTTTTAGCTCACACTACAGCCGGTAAAGGCACAGACAAGGAAAAAAAATATTTTCTATATTCAATGTAAAGCCCGTTTTTTTATATAAAAATGAATTAAATATCAGATTTAATGTATTATCTTTATTTTTTTCATATTGTTCTGTTTTTTTGGTTTTTTATCTGATATTTAGCATTATAAAAAAAATAAAAAATTACTTTAACTTTGTCAGCTAAATGATCAGTATTAATCATTAAATTTTTGGTAATAATGTCATTTTAATAATGTAACGTAAGAAACCACAAAATTAATTGAGCGTATAGGCACCTATGAAATATAAATTCTTAAATTTTAGACTGAGGAAAATTGTTCATTACTCATTGATATTGTGTATTTTATTAATACAGGTTATTATTGCTGTATTCATTTATAATGAGTTTGTTAATGAGAAAAAGCTGAAGTTTATTAAGAACCAGTTGGAGGAAAGCAGAGCTCTGGGAGGATTGACTGATAACTCCAGGAAAGATTTCATGGACGCCCAGGATCACCTTCAAAAGTACATGATGAATCAGGATGATAAAGAACTGCAGCTCTATTTTCAGTCATTAAGAAAGCTTAAAAATAATTTTGATAAGATCAGCACCTATGAAAATACCAGCCCGAGACTGAAAAACAGTCTGGCTTTGCAGAAAAAGGATACCCTGAAAGCGACACGGTTAAAAACATTAATAGATTCTGCATATAAATCTTCGTTGAATCCTCCTGTAAAGATGGAAGAGCAGTCTTATCAGCCGGAAAAGTATAAGAATAGTTTAGAGAATTTAAATATACAGACCCACACTTATACGGACACCATCAAGAAGAAAGGTTTTATGGGACGTCTGAAAGATGCAATAACGGGAAAAGTAAATGTTCAGAAAGAAAATACGGTTATTACAATGACCAATAATAAGGAAGTGGATCTTTCCCAGGTAAAGTCAGAGGTCAGTAACGTAATGAAATCTATGGACAGGCATTATGCAGCCGAAGTAAAAAAAGTACAACTCTATGCTGCCCAGAGCCAACGGGATAATATGCGTTTTTACAGTAATTTCAGCAAATTGCTGGTGTATAGCAACGGGCTGATAGAAGTGTATGAAAGTGCCATCAAAGATTTCAAATCACAATTAGAGAAGGAATACAATGAACAAAGTTCAAGCAATAATAAAATCAGGAGATATCTGGTTTTCGGCTTAATGATTTTGATGTTTATTGTATCGATTTTGATTATGTACTTTACCAGGGTAGCTTTTCTATATGAACGGAAATTAAATGCTGCGAATGAAGAGATTAAGAACAATCTTAATTTCAAAAACCGGATCCTGGGTATGCTAAGCCACGACTTAAGGTCACCACTGAAGATTATTAATATCTTTATTGATAAAATTTATAAAAGTACCGAAGATGCTACAGTAAAAGACTATCTTCAATCCATAAAATTTACCAATAGCACCCTGCTTCTGCAATCTAATCAGATCCTGGAATATACCAGGAATCAGGATGCCGAAAAAAAGCTTATCAATTCCGTTTTTAACCTTAAAGATGAGATTAATTCTATTGTTAAAGTGATCACACCTTATATGGAGACCCGGAATAATAAATTTATTGTAACGGACGGAATACCCGAGAATATGGTTGTCAACTCAGATAATATAAGGATCAACCAGATATTTATGAACATTCTGGGGAATGCCAATAAGTTTACGGAAAACGGACAAATCGATCTTATCCTGACCACAGAATCCGTTGATAAAAATAAAATTTCCCTGATCACAACTGTAGCAGACACAGGAGTCGGTATATCGGAATCTGATGTGAAAAAGATTTTTGAACCTTATTACCAGGGAGTAGTGTCTGATGAGGTAGACAATCTTGGTGCAGGGCTGGGGCTGAGCTTAGTAAAGGAGATTGTAGATCTTTTTGACGGAGAAATATCGGCTACCAGTAAACTGTACAAGGGAACAAAAATAACATTCAGGTTACATCTAAATACTAATAAATAATGGAGACAGAATTTGAAAACAAAGAAATCATCTTTCTTTTAGCAGATGATCATAGTATTGTAAGACAGGGAATTGAGATTATACTCCATGATATTGTTCCTGACGCCAGGGTGTTTCATACTTCATCATTACATCAGATTGTAGAACTGACAGAGTCAAAGGGAATTGATATAGCCATCATTGATGCTCATTTTCCTGACGGCAACAGCCTGCATATTTTATCTGAAATGAAAAGGGTAAATCCTGATATCAAAATTCTGATATTTTCAGGGCTTGAAGAAGATCTGCATGTTCTTAAATTTATTAAAGCAGGTGCCAACGGTTTTCTGAGCAAGCTCAGTGAAGAAGAAGAAATACGTGAGGCTATCTCATATTTTGTAAAAAAAGGAGAATATTTTTCTGCGACCTCCCGCGAACTGTTAGTACAGTTCCTTTACAATCCTAATTTAATTAATCCCCTTAATAGCCTTACGAAAAGAGAGCTGGAAATTGCAGAAATGTATGCGGAAGGTCTCGGAAATCTTGAGATTGCCAATAAGCTGGATATCAAACAAAATACAGTCAGTACCATTAAAAAGAACATTTTCAGTAAACTGAAAATAGAAAACCTTGTCGAATTAATTGATCTGATCAAAACACACCATAATATTTAGTTTTTAAACTTATTTCTCACTTTTTCCTTGCTAAATCCGGATTATCGATAAATATCGATAAGATGTCCGATGTGTATCTACAGGGTTTTTATGGGAAATTATATCCTAATGTTGTTACTTTGCAGTATAAAATTTACCCGATTAAAAAAAACACAAATGGATTTAAGGTAAATTGGAGTAACTATAAAAATAATAAACTATAGTTATATAAAAAACGCAAGTGATGAAATTAAATATAAAACAAATGATGAAATTAAATTATAAAAAGTTTGGAATAACCTTATCTGGCGTTTCTTGAAAACTTATACTAAAAAAAACACAAACATAAATATAAAGAAACAAAAGATAATTTCAGGTTATTTAACACTAAAAGGGAGGCTTTTTGCCTCCTTTTTCTTTATATTCCGTTTTTTAAATAGGGATTTCCTTTTCCTGTTTCCAGGAATAGTTTTAAGCTGCTGATAAATTGTTCCCAGCCGACAGAGCACACTTCATAGCATTCGATGGAAGGTTGTAAACCGACGTGTGTAAGTCGTAATAAACCTGAACTTTCGTTTTGTTCCATTTCCCAAACTATAGTGGTTCCTATCCATTCTTTTTGATTTTTTAATGTAGGAATAGCGATCAGTGAGTCTTCGACGTACCAGCTGATCTTGGAACCAGGAATCACTTCTTTCACCCGCATGGTTTTATGAATGTTGTCTCCAAATCTGATAGTAAATACATCGTCCTTGTGTGCAGATGATCCTTCAAACATTTCACTCCACCAGAGAGGAATGGTACGGGTTAATGCCCCATAGATCTTATCAGAAGTAGCTTTTACTTCAAGAGTATTACTGTAATTATCCATAGATTTAGTTTTTATTTTACTTTACTTGAAAAATTGGTAGGCAATACAATGGTAGGTAAATTATTGACCAGTAATCTTTGCATAAGGCAAGAAATCAAAATTTCAGGAATTGCTATAAGAAATTAAAGCACTTAGCTAAATTTCTTTATTGCCTCATCACTCACAGGAGTAAAAAAATTAATTAAATTCCCGTCCGGATCACAGAACAGGAGCGACCGGTTTCCCCAGGGCATAGTTGTAGGCTCCTGAATGATATCATTGGTAAGAGTTTTAATTCTTTGATAGGATTCATCTACATCGGGAACCAGAAACTCGATGATTGTATTTTTATTTCCTACCGGTGTTGCGGGGTTTCCGCCAAACAGCTTCATGGTCCTGAGGCTTCCGATAGCAATGGTAATCGTACCGGCAGAAAGTTCTGCAAAATCTTCTGTATACCATCGGGCCGTTAATCCGGTTACTTTTTCATAAAACTGAACGGATGGTCTGATGTCTTTGGTAATAACTCTTAATGATGTAAGTTTCATACTGTTTAAAATTGTATTGTTGAATAATTTTAAACAAAGGTAGAGTAGGGCAATGACAACAGCATGTCAGTAGTCTTTTCATAGATTGTATATAGAAGCTCAATGGCAGTATTGGGAATTCAAAAACACAGTCCAAAATGTAATGTAAGGTCCGGAGAAAAATTTTCTCCGGAGCCGTGTTATCAAGGATATTTCCAAAAGGTGGAATATCCTTTTAAATCTATGGAGTGGTCTGCTGGATGATAAAACTTTTATTACTTTGGGTATGCGCAGAAAAATATCCCAGAGCACCGTTGCTGATATTGCTGGGGGGATTGGCCGGAGTTACCCCGCTGCCATTGCCGGAGATATCAAGAAGGGCACTGTAATAGGTAAATATAGAATTATCAATGCTTTGCATCTCTACATAAATGGTGTCTCCCGCTACCACCTCATGATCTGCACCATCATTATCATCATTCGGAAGCATGAGTGGACGTTGATTAGGTAATCCGTTGTTGAGGTTATCTGAAAATACACTAATATATTTTTTAGACAGGTCATTGATTGTAAAACTGAACAGGTAACGGTTTCCTAACATTACAGGATCGGTAAAAATGGGCAGGAGTGTATAACTCATTTTATCCCCGAATTTAAAAGAATCCTGTGCAAGACCTTCAAAGTCTACTGCTTCCGGCATGGTACTTTGAGCAATATATTGCTGTCCTTCCGCCTGTACCTTAAGTGTATAGGTTCTTCCTGATACCCCTATAAAGGTTGAGGTCTGATATTTTCCGTCACCAATGTATTGTAAGGTTTCTGTTTGGCCTGTATTATCACTTAGAATGACCTGTGCATCGGTTACTGCAGGATACTGATTCTGCTGGTTAACAGCTACAGATTTTGTAATTCTTACGGTGTATGGACCCACCTGGTCGGTTACATTGCCCTCAATGACAATCCTGCCACTTTGATCAGCCAGATCCAGGTCAATTTCTTTCTGGCATGAGATAACTAAAAACAGGGATAATATAATAAAAAATGGATTTTTCATGATTTAAAATTTGAAATTATAAGTGATGTTAGGTACCCAGCGGAATAAAGAAGTTTGCATGGCACGGGTTGTTCCCGGGTTATCCGGATTGTCTTCGAATTTGATGATGTAGGCATTCTCACGGCCATACAGGTTATAAATTCCAAAAGTCCATGAGCCACGGAATCGTTTATTGGATTCCGGTTCGTATGTTGCACTCAGGTCCATTCTGTGGTAAGCAGGCATTCTGTCTGCATTTCTATTGCTGTATTGGAAAACAGTCTGGCCGTTCAGTTCATATTTCCCGGTAGGGAAGGTTACGGCATTTCCTGTGCTGTATACAAACAATCCTGAGACAGACCATTTAGGATTCAGCTGATAAGTTGCTACCACAGAAAGATCATGGGTTTTGTCCATTCTGGCATTATACCAGTCATTATTATTGATCCCGTTGATTTTTCGTTCTGTTTTAGACAGGGTGTAGGAGATCCATCCTGTAAGCTTTCCGCTTTTCTTTTTGGCAATAAGCTCAAGACCGTAAGCCCTTCCTTTTCCGAATAGAAGTTCACTTTCTACATCAGCGGCTGTATCAAAAGTGATCTGGGCGCCGTTTTTAAAATCGATCTGGTTCTGCATGGATTTGTAGTAGATCTCGGCATTCAGCTCATAATTGTTATTGTTGAAATTTCTGCTGTATCCCAGACTGATCTGATCTGCAATTTCAGGCTTTACCGTATAGCTGCTTCCGATCCACTGGTCTGTAGGGTTGCCGCTGTTGGAATTGCTTAAAAGATGCAGATTCTGGGTATTGCGGGAATAGGCTCCTTTCACACTGCTCACCTCATTGATCCGGTAGTTTGCCGAAATTCTGGGCTCAAGATTGGCATAGGTTTTTCCGATTTTACCTTTTTCAAGAAACCTGCTGCCGGTAAGCACCCCGTTTTCATAAGTATTAAATGTATCACCTCCCAGAATACTGAACATGGAAAGCCTGGCTCCATAGTTGATTGTCAGCTTTTCCGTAGCTTTAAAATCATCATTGATGTACAATGCATTTTCCCATGATTTTCTTGGATTCCTCGGAAAACTGCTTACGCTTGTTCCTGAAGCACTGCTTGGGGTAATGGTATGATAAATCGACTGAAGACCAAAACGGACCGAATGTTTGTTTCCGGCAAACCAGGTGAAATCCTGCTTTAGATTCCAGTCCTGTATTTTTGAATTCAATCCGAAAGTATTATTGTTACTCTTCAGACTGATTTTGTAATCATAATTGCTGTAGATAAATGAGGTATTGGAAAATAATTTGCTGTTGATAATGCTGTTCCATCTCAATGTAGCGGTGGTATTTCCCCAATCTGTAGAAAATGTATTTCCTAATCCCAGAACATCCCTCCCGAAATATCCTGAAAGATAAAGCCGGTTATTTTCGTTAATCTGGTAATTGGCTTTCAGGTTCAGGTCATAAAAGTATAATTTGTTGTCTTTATAATCTTTATTTGTTTTAAGGAATAGATCCGCATATGTTCTTCTTCCCGAAACAATGAAAGAAGACTTTTCCTTTTGAATAGGTCCTTCTACACTTAGCCTGCTGCTGATTAACCCGATTCCTCCGTTGATATTATAGTCTTTATTATTTCCGTCCTTCATCTTCACGTCAAGTACTGAAGAAAGCCTCCCTCCGTATTGGGCGGGGCTGTTTCCTTTAATAATGCTGGCATCTTTTAAAGCATCACTGTTGAAAGTACTGAAAAAGCCCAGTAAGTGTGAGGCATTATAAACCGGGGCTTCATCCAGTAGGATCAGGTTCTGGTCGGTGGCACCACCTCTCACGCTGAATCCGCTGCTTCCCTCACCGTTGCTTTTAATACCCGGCAATAGCTGTATAGTTTTCATTACATCTTTTTCTCCGAAAAGAACAGGGAGTTTTTCTATATTTTTAATACTTAATGTTTCAGCCCCCATTTGAGCTGATGTCAGGTTTTTGTCCTTTTTAATACCGGTAATAATTACTTCATCAATTGATTTTGATACCTGTTCCTGCTGGCTGAGCAGGAGATCCTGTTTGATATTCTGATTGACCGTAATCTGCTGTTCAAAATCCTGATAACCAGGATAAGAGATTATGATCTTGTAATTCCCTTCCGGTAAAGACAGGGAATAAAAGCCATATTCATTGGCGATCACATTAATAGAAGGATCTTCAGCTACTTTTACACTTACTCCGATCAGAAGTTCTCCGTTTTTTTGATCTTTAACGGTTCCGCTGACCTGGTATTTTTGTTGGGCTATAGCCCAACTGCTGATACAGAAGGCGGCTGAAGCGGCAGCAATTTTAAAAAAAGATGTTTGCATTGAGTTTATTTTTTACACGAGTAGAAATCCCTTCAATATCAGTTATAGTTTACTGGATTAGTTGGTGAAAAGAAAGATTAGTTACATATAAAGCGTTAATTATGAAATAAATGCACTTGAAAATGCTTTTTTCAGTTCAATATACATGTATTCCTATGGCTATCGATTCAAATATTAGCCTTATATTGTTGTAAAAAATTGTCAGAAACAGTATATGGGACAACTAAAGAAATGGCTTGTAAGCAATGGGTCTACAGTGGTTTTAGCTATCCTGCTGATTGTATTGCTTGTAAATCCCGATGCCAAAGCATGGCTGATGAGGCAGGTTGCTTCCACCGGCCTGCTCAATTCCAGTATGTCAGAGCCTGGAAATAAAGATGATAAAGGTGTATCAGAGATTTCATATGCAGATTTTCCCCTGATAGATGAACAAGGGAAAAATATATCAGATTGGAAAGGGAAAGTGGTTTTTATCAATTTTTGGGCGTCATGGTGCCCTCCATGCCGTGCTGAATTTCCCTCTATCCAGAAATTTTATGAAAAATACCGTTCCCATCCGGACCTGATTTTCCTCACAGTAAACCTGGACGATAATCCGGCAGCGGGAAAAGCATACCTGAAAGAAAAAGGATTTACAGTTCCGTTTCTGACTCCCGCAGGTTCTGTTCCAAAAGAAATTTACGACGGATCACTGCCTACTACAGTAGTTTTGGACAAGCAGGGGAAAATCCGGCTTCGGCATACAGGAGTTGCAGACTATAGCAAGGATTCTTTTTATAACGGAATTGATACATTATTAAAGTAGATACAGCAACCTGAAGTGTGAATGTTGTTTTTTTGTATATGGTAGAGAATGAAATAATGAATTCCTACACCTTATTTTCTTTCCATGAGAAAGAAGATTATTATTTTTCCGTGATCGATAAACAGGGAATCATTTTTAATAAATTTCAGCTTTCCGGATACAGGGATACTCCTGTCAGAAATAACTGCATTCCCATTAAAGAAGAATTTTCTGAAGAGCATCATCTGCATCTGGATGATTTCCTTCACCAATACGATCTGTATACATGCTATACAGGAGGTGTAGGTGATCTGTTTTCGAAAAAGCCGTTCTTGCCCTGAGGGAAGAACTACAGGGAGAAGTTGAATTTATCCCATGTATGCTGAAAGGCCGGCCCGTACCTGTATATGCAGAGTAATCTAAATCATACCAAATATCATTTTGAAATTTTTCAAACAAAATAAGAATTCGGCTTGCTATGAATCCATTTAAAATAATGTCGATTGAAGCGATAGAAACAGAAATTTTAAAGGAAAAAAGAATCCTGCAAAACTTTCCAAAAACCGTTGATTTTCCTTTTCCTGACCGGTATAAAAGTCTGGTTACTTCAATAAAAACCAGTGAAATTGCTTCAGAAGCTATTTTATACAGTTCTGTAGAAGCTGTGAATGAAAATAAATCACTTCAAATGCCGGATTACTGGTGTTTTGCAGGTAACGGACAAGGAGACCGCTGGTTTTTTGATCCGGATGGAAATGTTTTGTTTTATGATCATGATGATGAAAAACTTCAGCCGATGAATATCAATTTTGGACAATGGCTGCAAATGGCATTTATTATTCAGCAGCTGGATGAATATTCGGATGAATACGATGATATCCCGGAAACCGTTAAACAATATTTTTATGAAACTTTACATATCCTAGATCCTGCATTAAGTGAAAATTATCCTTTTACAGTGTAGTGGTTTAATCTTTTATGATCCGTAGAGTGCAAATGCCTTCCGGGTTTTGAGGGTTTTTCTTACATTTATCATAAACAAACAATATTATCGCTTATGAATATTCAGCTTTTTTCAAAAAATGCATTAGTAGGAGCGGCCACACAAGGGATAGGTGCCGGAATTGCCACTGAACTGGCAAAATGTGGAGCCAATGTAACGGTAATGTCGCGTAGCGAAACAAAACTTCAGGATTTTGTGTCTTCATTGCCTGTTGTTCATGCTAATCAGAAACATCAATATCTTGTAGCTGACTTTTCTGATTTTGAAAACTATAAAAAAGTGATTCGTGAATATTTTCATAATAACTCCATAGATATTCTGGTCAACAATACCAATGGGCCCGAGCCGGGACTGGCATTAGATAAAATACCGGAGGATTATCAACAGGCATTTGACCTCCTTTTTAAGACCGTCTGTGAAACCACCCTCCTGGCTTTGCCTTATATGATCGCAAAAAATGAGGGACGGATTATCAATGTTTCTTCTCTGTCAGTCAAAGAGCCTATAGGCAATCTGGCACTATCCAATTCCATTCGTTCAGCAGTAATCGCGTGGGCAAAAACCCTGTCTAATGAAATAGCACAACATAATATTACCATTAATAATGTTCTGACCGGCTATTTTGATACGGAAAGAATACAAAACCTGATTCAGCATGAAGCCCAACAAACCGGAGGATCTGCTGAAGCCATCAGGAAAGCCAGGGAAAATAAAATTCCGATGAAAAGATTAGGAAAACCTGAAGAGTATGGACATCTTGTAGCTTTTCTGGCTTCGGAATATGCCGCCTATCTTACAGGAGCAAGTATTCCTCTGGATGGAGGCCTGAATAATACCTATTAAGTTTGAAGATCAGTTGGCAGGATTCCTGAATATTGTACTGCTTTTTCTAAGATCGGAAGGCCTGGACCGGGTAAATTCGTGAAACGTGTCACTAAACGCACTGATGGAGCTGTAACCGACATCATCGGCAATTTCACTGATGGATTTATCCGTATTCAGAAGCAGTTCGATAGCCTTGATAATCCTCAATGTTTTCAGATACTGAAGAAAAGAAATATTCATATCTGCTTTAAACAGGCGGGACATGGAACGCTCACTTAATCCGAACCGGGAGCTTACATTGGCTAAAGTATGCTTTTCGCCGATATTCCACTCAAGGTAAGAAACTATTTTGATCATCTGCTTGTTGTGGGTGGCAGGGAGAATAATTGGTAAAGGCTGTTGATGCGTTTTGGGGAGAATTTTTTTTAAGGCAACTAAAAATTCAAAGTTTTCATCCCCGGAAGTCACATGTTTTTTCGTCCCATATTTCTGTGTATTTAATCATCTGAATCAGCAATTCTGATGCAGGATAGATCCCTAATCTGCCATAAAAAGGATCTGAAACATCATCATAGGCATAGAAATAAAGTGAACGAAGCATGGTAGCAGAGTGGCCGATTTCAAGGATGTGTTCCATTCCCTGAGGAATCCAGAAAAAATGCCGTGCTGGTACCACATAAGTACGGTTATCAATGGTAATATAGGCGATGCCACCTTCTACATAACTTAACTGACCTTTGGTATGCTTGTGGAACGGGATCAGTTTTTCAGATTTTTTCGTGCATCACAAAGACACTTTTTATCATGCTGATCGATATGCGGAAGTGTAGCGATTAATCCCATACAAAGAACTTAAATAATATCAGAATGCAAATATAATCATTTGGCCGGAATCATGTAAAACTTGACTATTTTAGATAAAAATATTTTCAGGATTGCCGATAAATTTGCACTGCAATAATTCGAAAAATTCAGATGAAAATTTATCTCACCGGACTGCTGTTGCTGGGTATTATCTATAGCATACCGGCCCAGGCAGGCAGTCTCCGAAATGATACCATCCGGCTCTCTCTAAAAGACGCATGGCAAAGAGCTGAAGAAAACAGCCGTTATATTAAAATCAATACCATCAATACAGATATTGCAGAAGCGGAAGTAAAAGATGCCAAACGGGAAAGATTACCGGAAATAGGAGTGAAAGGTTCCATTGAAAAGGCTTCCAACATCCCTATCTATGAAAACGGAATCTTTTCCAGACCGGTCCAGCATGAAGTAATTCACACCCTTTACAGAGCCGGAGCCGACTTTTACCTCAATATTTATGAAGGAAATAAACTCAATCTTAAAATCAAAGAAAATCAGACGCTTCAAAAAATTAAAAATATAAGGAAAGAACAGTCAGTTTCCGATATCCATTACAAAACAGCCACCCTTTATCTTGAACTTCAGAAAACTTTAATTTTCCGTAACCTTATCAGGCAGGATATTGCTGATCAGCAAACACAGCTTAAGGAAATACAGGCCCTTTACAAAAACGGGGTGGTATTAAAGACAGATGTTTTAAGGGTAGAACTTGAACTTTCCAAACGGAAAATGGCCCTGATGACTATTGAAAACGATATTCTTATCGCCATGCAAAAGCTGAATATTATCCTGGGGATTCCTGATGACCAGATTGTTATTCCTGACGCTCCGTTCAGTCAGTGGGATGAAAATACAACATATAAGGAATATCTGCAACTGGCGCTGGATCATTCTTTTGATTATCATGTTTCTGAACAGCAGACAGAACTCAGCAAAATTAAACTAAAGCAGGTAAAAGCGAATGTAAGCCCTAAAATTGGTTTGTATGGCGAGTTTTACTATGCTAATCCGCAGATTTTCCTGTATCCTTATAACCCTTATTGGTATTCATTAGGAATTGTAGGTCTGAAAGCTTCTTTTTCCATTTCATCGCTGTATCATAACACACAAAAGGTAAAAGCTGCCGCCCTGGAGTTTGAGAAAGAAGAAGAGACCCATAAGGATACGGAAGATAAAGTGAGGCAGCAGGTGAAAGAAGCGTATCTGCGATACCAGGAAGCCCTTGAGCAGATCAGGGTTGCAGAAACCAATGTAACCCAGGCCAAAGAAAATGCACGGATTACCAAAAATACCTATTTCAGCCAGACTTCTTTAATCACAGATCTGCTGGATGCAGATATACAGCTGCTTCAGACAAAATTTGAACTGGAAGCGGCAAAAATTATGGCACAAAACAATTATTATTTATTACAAAACATAACAGGTACTTTATAAACAATGAAAAAGAAATATACGCCTACTGACCGTTTAATTACCAGGATTACAGGTTGGGTTTCCCTTTTTATCGTAGCAGCATTGGCGGTATGGGGCGGATTTACACTCAGAAACTATTCTAAATATGAACAAACCAACGATGCCCAGGTACAGGAATATGTAAATCCGATTATTTCCAGGGCAGGCGGGTTCATTGTCGCGGTAAAGTTTGAAGAGAATCAGGAAGTTAAAAAAGGGGATACCCTCCTGGTCATTGATAACCGTGAATATATTCTCCAGCAGAAACAAACCCAGGCAGCCCTTCAGAAAGCCAGGGCGGAGCTGAAAGTATTGGAAAGCAATACCAGTACCACAGAGAAGCAGGCGGCTTCAGCCCGGGCCCAGGTAGCTGCCAATAAAGCGAAAGTCTGGAAACAGCAGCTTGATTATAACCGCTATGAGAAACTCTACAATGAAGAATCGGCCACCAGGCAGAGGCTGGAAGATGTAAAAGCCACTTTGGAGGTGAATGAGAATGATTATAAGTCTTCACAGGATATCTATGCTGCTTCTGTATCCAAAATAAACGATATCCAGGCCGAGAAAACGGTTGTTCTGGCTGAGATTGCAAGACTGGAAGCTTTACTGGACCGCCATAAGCTGGATGTAAGCTATACAGCTGTTACAGCAGCATATGATGGTAGGATGGGGAGAAGAACCGTTGAGGTAGGGCAGATGATTGAAGCCGGAGAAACACTGGCTTTTATCGTCAATAATGAAACGGATAAATGGGTGGTGGCCAATTATAAAGAGACCCAGATTAAGGATATGCATATCGGAGACCATGTAAAGATTGTAGCCGATTCTTATCCCGACAGAGAATTTCAGGGAACCATTATTTCTTTATCTCCAGCTACGGGATCAAGTTTTTCGTTACTGCCGCCTGATAATTCTACCGGAAATTATGTGAAAATTGTACAGCGTATTCCCGTAAGAATTCGCGTGGATGGAAAAAGAAAGGATATTGATGTCCTGAAAGTGGGGATGAATGTAAATGTATATGCCCGTAAAAAGCATTTCAATGGCTAGAAAAATCCCGATTTTTAAACGCTGGGCACCTGAATGGCTGATCAAAATCATTCTTTTCTCCATGACCTTACCCGGAATTATTATTTTCTTCCTGCCATTGGCGAATAGTAATGCAGCGGCAGGATACTATGGCAGTGAGCCGGCAGACATCCAGTTTGCAGTAGCTTTGTTTTATGCGGGATACGTAGGGTTCTATAGCCTGGAAAGACGGTTCTTCAGTTTCCTGGCCGCCAAAGAATACTTTTTGATCTTTACAACATTACAGATTATGGCTTGCCTGATCTGTTATTATACCCATGAAATATATATTCTTTTTCCGGTGCGTTTTCTTCAGGGGATGTTGTTTGCCGGAAATGTAAATCTTTCACTTACTTTAATATTTACAAGATTGAGTAGTGAAAGAGGCAGGGAAATCAGTTTTTCAGTATTCTTCGGAATCCTTCTCTGTGCTTTACCTTTTAATAACCTGATTACTGCAGACCTGATCGATTCCTATAATTTTAATATCGTTTACAAAACAGCCATTTTTTCGTATTTGCCGGGGCTTATTTTTCTGACCCTCACCATGAGTAATTACAGGCCGGAAGCAAGGTTCCCGCTTTATAAGCTGGACTGGGAAAGTTTTGTCCTCTTTAGTATCATATTGGTATTGATAGGTTATATCACTATTTACGGTCAGGAGTACTATTGGCTGGAAGATAGAAGAATCCTGGGAAGTGTTGTTGGAATTGTATTATTGGGAGGTATTTCTGTATTTCGTCAATATGCAATTAAAAGACCTTATATAGATTTAAGGGTGTTCAGATACCGTAATTTTAAAGTAGGACTGCTTATTCTTTTCATTATGTATATCTGTCGTTTTGCTTCAGGGATTACCAATAATTATTTTGCAACGGAACTGCATTTGGATCCTTTCCACATCTCCTATATCAATATCTTTAACCTTTCCGGGCTTATATTGGGAGTGATTATTGCCTGTTGTATGGTATTACAGAAGAAAAAAATACAATACCTCTGGGGCCCGGGGTTCCTGATGCTGTTTGCCTTTCATGTGATGATGTATTATTCTTTTGATGTTCAGGCGGATGAGTTCAATTATTTTATTCCTTTATTTATCCAGGGACTGGGAGTAGGCTTGATTATGGTTCCTACTATTATTTTTATCATTTCGTCAGTTCCTGCTTCCATTGGACCTTCCGCTGCAGCAACTGCATTGGCCGTAAGGTATCTTGGATTTTGCACCAGTATTGCTTTGATTAATTTTTATGAACTTTTTGAAAAGAGTCGCCATTACAATGCTTTCCAGGATCACCTGACCACAATAGATCCTGCTGTGAAAAGCTTTCTCCACACGCAAACCGCTAAACTTACAGCAAAAGGAATGTCTGAAGATCATGCAGCAAAAGCAGCTGAGAGACTATTGCTGGGCAGGATAAACGTTCAGAATCATGTACGTTTTGCTATGGACTATTATGAAATAATGGGCTGGCTTCTTTTTGCTTCTTTATTATTGATTCTTCTTTTTCCCTATCTGAACCGCACGGTTTTATATTTAAGATCCCGTAAATTATCTCCTGCCTAGCCAGTCCTGAGGTGATGATTCCGGTTTTACATTAGAAAAGTATAGCTGTTTAGCTGTTTTTTTATAGAGTGCTTTGAGGCTGCCTGCAAGGCAGCCTCTTTTTTATGAGAGTGGGTTAACGTTTTTCCAGATTGTTCCTTATTTTAAATACCGGTAGAGAAGTTCCAAGGTTCACATGCTTTGAAAGTTTTTTTCTCAGATAAATGTAATTATTAGAAAAGAATTACTCACTTCATATTATGGACGAAGCTGAATAATTTGATACATAAAGGGATAAGTCCCAGTGAAATAATAATGAAAAGAGTGACACGGACATAGTTAAGCGTTTGCCATAGCGAAACCCTGGATGACAGGTCTTCCGCAACACCGGGAGATTCAGCAGTTTTTTGGAAATAAATAATATGTGGGGCAAAATATACCAATGTCCATATCCTTACGGCAATGTGTGCTACCAATAAAATCAGAAGCCAGTTTCTTACAGGTAGAATTTTCCAGCAAAAAATAATAGCAAGAATAAAAGCTATTTCATGCAGGGAATGGAATATAATCCAAAAGAACTTCAGACTTGCTCCCTTTCCGTCTGATAATAGTTTAAAATTATCAGGTGGCGAAAATGTCCATTTGGGAACGAAAACAAAGGTTTCAAAGATTTGAGCCCCATTCATAAGGAAATAAAGCAATGTGGTAATACAGAGCCATATTTCTGCGCGTGTGGCGTAAGTGGTTGTTAAACTTTCCATGGTTTTGTTATGTATTGTTTAATTGATCGGCTGTTTCTTTCATGATGGCTGTTGCTCCTTTGAAATACCGCTCGATAATGTCTGTTTCCGCTTCTGAAAAGGTCGAAATAAGCTGAATGGTTTTCTGTTGCAGTTCATCGAAAATCGGACCCAGTAATTTCATGCTGTTTTCCCTATCAGGAATGATAATGACTTTTCTTCTGTCTTCCCGGATAAATTGCCTTTTCAGTAATTCCTTTTTTTCCAGACGATCTATCAGGCCGGTTACCGCACCGGTTGTAAGTCCTGTCAGTTTTGCAATCTCCCCTGCAGTTATAGTGTTATATTGCAGAATCAGCCCTAAATATTTATGGTCCGCATTGGATAAGCCTGCCTTCCTGGCAATAGCTTCATGCATAAAAATGGAAGCATCCGAATATTGTCTGCTGGCTTCCCGGAATTGTTTCAGCCTGTCTTTATTCATTTGTTTTAGTATTAAAGTATCTTAGTTGCTAAGATATTATTTATTTTTGATTCATCCAAATTGAAAATAAAATATCTGAAGACGATTAGGAAAAAAGGAGAGGAACTCTTATGAAAAAATAAAAATGTAATTATTTTATAAACAGTTGTTTAATAAAATAAGACGAAAAAAAATAACAAAAACTTGCCGGAAAGTTTGGATTTAAAGGGGATTTCTCTATCTTTGCAGTCCCTTAAACACAGGGATTTCTGACAAAATCAGGTAAAGTGCGACTCGGTAGCTCAGCTGGTAGAGCAATACACTTTTAATGTATGGGTCCTGGGTTCGAATCCCAGCCGGGTCACTAAGACGGACAAGACATTTTTAATGCTTTGTCCGTTTTTTCGTTTTGCCTTTTAAATGTAATGCAAAAAAAAGATTTTTTTATATCTTATATTGTATGATAAGGGGACAAGCGCAAAAATTGTGGTCTTATAACATTTAGATCTATTTAATTTTTAAAATTCACGTAAGATTTCTTTTTGATTACTCTTTATTTTAAGGACTTTGCATGCGATTAATCAGCAACTATGCTGCCTTCTTTGCCTACTTGAAATGGAACATTATTTTTTTTTAAACTTTGCGTGAAAAACGATCTCAATAATTTTGACGCTAATCAATAATGAACAGAATTTTTTTATATTCAGACTCAATTTATTATGTTCCCAACTTTTGATCCTGATCCAATGATAAGTGCAAAAGACACCTAATCATTCCTGCCCTCCAATTTTTAAACCTGATCTTATTTTTTTTTGTCATCAACACTTAAAAGACATTTGTTATTAACCAATATATTTAATTGAGATAATGTTGTATTTATAAAAAGTGAAAAAATGATGAATTTTTTTCCTATTGATCACCTATAAATTCCTTCAATAGTGAAATGTATTAGTCTATATGTGTTTGTAATATAACTATATATAATGTAGTAAAAAATCATTACACTGTGACAAAATATGTTTTTTTTCTTTGCAGTTTCAAAAATTACATATAAATTTGCCTTGAAGAAAATATACAACACAACCAAATATGATTCCCATGAAAAAAAAGTTATTACTATTGGCATTTTGTTATAGTGCTCTTTGTTTCTCCCAGGTTGGTATTGGAACCGCTAGCCCGCATTTAAGTACGGATTTAGAGCTGGCTTCTGCTAATAAAACCTTACTGTTGAATAGAGTTCCCAACACTGCTGCTGTTGCTAATCCGGTTAATGGTATGATGATTTATGATCAATCAGAAGAATGTGTAAAAGCATATCAGAATGGTAAATGGTCTAATTGTCTTGGAAAAGGGCTGACTGGAAAAAAAGCATTGGCTAATCCGGTATCATTATTATGTACTTCTGCTACTGTATCTCCTAATCCGGTTGCAGGCCAGGCATTTAAAGGAACTTTAACAATTCCTTATACAGGAGGAAATGGTGGGCGTTATGAGGCACAGTCTATTCAGGCCAATGGATTAACTGCTTTTTTGCCCGCCGGAAACTTTGCTGTAGGAAACGGAAGCTTACAGTATTCTATTACCGGAACCCCGGACAAGACCGGAAATATCACATTTAATACCATTATTGCAGGAAATACCTGTTCTGTTGTTTCTAAATAATGTAATAGATATTTTCCGGTGACCAGTTTCAAGCCATTGAATATCTTTATCTTTAAGTCAATCAATATATACCCGGCATTACCTTGATTCATTTACAAGGTGTATGTATTGTATCTAATACAGGTATTTTCAGAATCTGTTTACTGGAATTTGCTATTCTTTATTTCATTGCAACTTCAATGAAAGATATTTATATAGACAAATTTTATTAAACCACAACAAAAATTCAACATGAAAAAAAAAGTTCTTATTACCTATTTACATTTGTATTAGCTCTTTTTCCATTGCACAGGTTGGGATTAATCAACCTAATCCTCATTTAAGTGCTGACCTTGAACTGGGGTCTACCAATAAGAGTTTATTACTGAACAGAGTTCCTAATACAGGAGTGATTAATAATCCGGTAAACGGAATGTTGATCTATGATGTATCAGAACAATGTGTAAAGGCTTTTCAGGGAGGAGCCTGGTCACAATGTTTCTGGAAAGAAAATCCTGCTTTTGCTTTAAATTGCGGAGCTGCTACATTTACTCCTAATCCTGCAACACAGGGACAATCTTATACAGGAACGTTGACGATTCCTTACACAGGTGGTGACGGAAGCGCTTATGCTGCGCAAACCTTCCAGGCTAATGGTTTAACTGCCACATTGGCAGCAGGTACTTTTGCAGTAGGAAATGGAACGTTACAATTATCTGTTACTGGTTTTCCTATTGCTTCAGGAAGTGCGACATTCAATGTTACCGTGAATGGAAGTTCGTGTCCGGCTCTTACTCTTCCGGTAAATCCGGGAACGCCTATAATCCCAACAAACATAACGTTAGAAGGCAGATATTTTATAGCTTCTGTGTATGATCAGGATTATTCACCATTTACTACCCCTACAGGCCCTGCTACTACTGCCAGACCTGTGGCTGCTGACGGAATTCCTGAAACACTGGTTGATCTGCAGGGGGTAATTCCTACTTCAGGGCTTACAGTTTATATTCCTGCAACAGCTACCGGAAGCGGTACTGTGGGAGCATGGAGCCAGACCATTAATATAGATCCTAATCTTACTGAAGATGGTATTTCAAGAAATATTACTCTTTCATGGAACTCCCAGTCGTATAATGCTACCACGAAGTCAATTACTGCTACTCTGAAATCTGAAGTCGGAACATTAAATGCCCGTAAGCTGGATGTAAATGCTGGAATCGGAAATGATTACCTTGGAGTATTACTAGGAAAATTCTTACTTCCTAATTCAGGAGTTCAAAAAGGATATGAAGTTCGTATCATCGCTGCTATTCCGGATAGAATGTTTAATGAGCCTGATGTTCAGGGGAATTTTAATCATAATTTCCTTTATCTTCCAATACAGGCTGAAGATAATAATGTATGGCTAAACCATAACTTAGGAGCAGATTATACCAATGTGAACGGACCCAACTTTAATCTTGGGCAAAAAGCGACATCTTCATCAGATTACCGTGCCTATGGATCATTATTCCAGTGGGGAAGAAGGCCTGACGCCCATGAACTGATTAACTGGACAGGGCCAAACAGTGGAACTCCTGCTAATGGTACTACCGGAGTAAAAAATGATGTACCTCCTAATCCATTATTTATTGCAGTGGGTGGAGATTGGAGAGTAAATCCTAATTCGAATTTATGGGATAATTCAACATCTACCAATAATCCGTGCCCTGTAGGATTTAAAGTTCCAACCAGAGATCAGTTGACAAACTACCTGAACATGAATGTATTAAATGGAGCTTCCGGAGCTTCTGCAAGTAAATTGGGCTTAACAGTTCCGGGAATACGGGATGCAGGACAAGGAACATTATCATCTGTATACACAGGACAACAAGGATTTTATTGGAGCAGCACTACTGATGCTGTTGCGAACCCTGCTGCTTATGTCCTTCAGATTCCAACATTTGGAACAGCTAATACAACTAGTGGATCTTCCAAATCACAAGGAAATTCAGTTCGTTGTATTAAAGAGTAAAAAATATCATTGAAATACAATTATTGAAATAGCGGCCAACATTGTTGGTTGCTATTTTAAATAAATATTTTTAAAGAAACATATTTAATAGATAATTCTCATTCTCTGGTGAGTCTGGATAAAAGTTATATTAACTTGGAGTATTGATCTGATCAGTACTTCGGGTTATTTGCTTTGATTTAATAATGTTGCTGAAAAGCATCTATACTCACTTAATTCTAATATTCATTCTTATATGCGGAGCTTGTTATTAACGGCTTTAAGGATTCTCTTTTTTTTTAATCAATAGGATGACCTGCAATCTGATCAGAAAGAATTCAAAGCGATGAAGTGAATAAGAACTTACCTAAACCTAACCTAATCTAATGTACCGTCTCCCGGAATATATTGCTATGAAGCTAACTCCATATCAATCTACCTTCTATAACGAATGGATACTGAATCCATCCAGAAGTGACTACAATATTATCTTTGACCAGTCTATGTCCGGATATGTTGATATCCAACGGCTGAACTCAAGCTTAGTCAGATTTGTTAACAATAACTTACTGTTGAACAGTAATGTTGTAAGTGAATCAGAAAATCTGGTCTGGAAGCGCAGGCCTTTGCTTTCTGAAGATACACAAATAGTAACATTTATTGCCGAAGAACCCGGCGATGATGAAATTTTACAACTTGCCTTACAGCCTTTTGATTTAGAAAAAGAGCAGTTAGCCAGATTTTATGCTATTAAACTGAATAATGGTGGATACAGAATTATTCATATATTTTCCCATATTCTTGTTGACGGATTAAGTGCAAACAGTATTTACGCTGAACTCAGCGCTTTTTACAATGATCTTAACTATGTAAATCCTATCAGCCTCACAGAACAGAAAGAACGATACGAAAAACTGAGAAATCAGCTTGAAGATATCCTTACAAAAGGAAAAGCAAAAATGTCCGAATTCTGGAAATCAGAGTTAAAAGAAGTTGAAAATATTGGTTTTAAATTTTTACAAACCGCAGATTCACTCCTCCTTGATTCCCAGGAAAAAGAACATGCCCTGATCAATCCTGTCAGTGAACTCCGTTTTCATTTTCCGGAATCAGTATTTCTTAAAGTAAGACAGCTGATCTCGAAATATAAGCTGACTCCATATACCTATGGACAATTGGTTTTTGCTGTTTTATTACATAGAATTTCAGGAGTTAATGATTTGGTAATCAATTATCCTGTTGGGATTACAGAGGGCCAGGATTTTATCTTTGGTGCTCATATTAATACGATTTTAAAAGGATACAGGTTCGGGCAGAAGACTTCTCTTCAGGATCTTATCCATCAAAATATAGAATATAACAATCAATTAAAGACAAGCAAAGCCAGATATCTGCCTATTGAAGAGCTTATCAGCTATGCACCAACTTCCAATATATTAGAATTTGGGTTTGTTCAAACCAGCCTTAAGGATGTGGTTATTCACTATGAAGGCGCCAGTAATGTGATCATTAACAGTGATCTGAATGTAGATTTAGTTGGAACGCTGTCATTTGAACAGGAAGTAAGGGATGGTCAGATTAATTATAAGGTCCGGTACGCAAACCAGAAGCTTGATGCGGAATTGATAACCAATTTTGTAGAGATCTATCAGAGGTTGTTTATTGAAATACTGGAAGATTTATTGGAAGGAAATGCAAACAAACTCATTTCCCAATATGAACTTTTAAATGAGAATTCTTATCAAAAAGTTATAGATGCCTGGAATACAATAGATAATAATCATCAGGATCATAAAACAATTCATAAAGCGTTTGAAGATCAGGTTTTAAAAACCCCAGATGATACTGCATTAGTCTATCAGGAGGTTAAACTCACTTACCGGGAGCTTAATGAACGTTCAAACCGTTTAGCGCATTATTTAATCAATACTTTTGATCTTCAACCCGATGAATTGGTTCCATTATGTCTGGAAAGATCAGAAAATATGTTGATTGCAATTTTAGCAGTATTGAAATCCGGAGCTGCTTATGTTCCTATGGATCCTTCCTATCCTGTAGACAGAATTGAACATATTCTCAAAGATACGAAAGCCAGAGTCGTTATTGGAGAAGAGGATACGATAGAGAAAGTAAACCACCTTTCTGTACAGTGTCTTTCCTTAAATGATTTGAATTTCAGTATTCTAATGAATTCGCAGGAGTTCTCAAATCCTGTAACCGGGGTTTCTGCAGACAATCTGGCTTATGTAATTTATACCAGTGGAACTACAGGACTTCCGAAAGGAGTAATGGTAGAGCATCAGAGTGTTATCAATGTAGTGGATGGTGTAAGAGAAGCATACGGCTTTTCTGAAGGGGAAAAAATAACAGCCTATACTTCTTATGTTTTCGATGTTTCCGTATCTGAATTTTTTAATGCTTTATTATATGGAAATGAGCTTCATTTATTGGATGAATCAACTAAAAAAGATGCAGATCTGATAAGCAGATATTTGCTAGACAATGAGATCGCTTATACCTATTTGCCGCCGGTAATGTTATCTGTTTTACCGCGAGTAGATTATCCTTCGGTGAAAGGTTTCCTGTATGCAGGAGAACCCTGTGATTATGAGACAGGAAAATATTGGTCGGAAAAAAAAGGTGCTTTATAACCTCTACGGTCCTACAGAAGCAACTATTTATGCGATATACAAACAGATAGAGCATGGGGATGTTCATGTTATCGGTAAGCCTGTAGGAAACAGTTCCGCCTACATCATGGATGCTTGCCAGCAGTTGTCACCGGTAGGAGCCGTTGGAGAATTATATCTGGGCGGAGCAGGCATTGCAAGAGGGTATCTGAATCGTCCTGACCTCACTGAAGAACGTTTTATCAAAAACCCTTTCCAGACTGAAATCCAAAAACAAAAAGGAGTAAACGGGAGATTATATAAAACCGGGGATTTAGTTCGATGGCTTCCTGATGGAAATATAGAATACATTGGCAGAAATGATTTTCAGGTAAAAATAAGAGGGTACAGAATAGAATTGGGAGAAATTGAGGAAAGATTATCTCAGCATCCTGATATCAAGCAGTCTGTGGTTTTAGCCAAAGAAAATAATACAGGAATGAAATACCTGGCAGGGTATTATGTTTCTGAAGAAGAACTGGATGCCGAAAAGCTGACAGAATATTTATCAGAAACATTGCCTGAATACATGGTGCCAAGTGTTTTTGTACAACTAACAGCTTTACCATTAACCATTAATGGAAAATTAGACAGAAGACAGCTGCCTGAACCTGAATTCAGTGGAGAAAGAGAATATACAGGTCCTGAAAATGAACTGCAAGAGAAACTATGTAATATTTATGGGCAAACTTTAGGACTTGAACCCACCAGCATTGGTATTCATGATGATTTCTTCCGGCTTGGGGGAAATAGTATTATGGCGATTAAACTCATCGGTAAGATCAAACAGGAGCTTGAAATTCCGGTCAATGTATCGATGGTATTTGGACATAAAACAGTGGCTTCATTATCTCATATACTTGATAAAAATAATGTTGTTTCTCAACCTGTAATCATCAATGCAGTACCAGTTTCGAAACCTGAAGAACAACGTTTGTCTTTTGCACAGGAAAGGCTTTGGTTCATAGAATCTTACGAGGGAAGCAGTAGTGTTTATAATGTTCCGATGGTGTTTAAATTGGGAGAACATGTTTCCATGGAACTTCTTCAGCAGGTTTTTGATCTTTTGATGCAGCGTCATGAAGTATTGCGAAGTATTATTCTTACCACAGAAGATGGAGTAGGATATCAGAAGGTAACCGACGAAAAGCTTAAGGTTCATTTCGGACGGGTAGAAACCAGAGCGGAACTTGATCAGGCTATAGATGAGGTGGCGAATAAAGTTTTCCATCTGGATCAGGAGCTTCCGATAAGTGCTTCTGTTTTCAGGATGAAGGAAAATGATTATTTATCTGTTGTTATTCACCATATTGCTTTTGATGGGTGGTCTACAGAGGTTTTCATCAATGAATTCAATACTATTTACCAAGCGCTTATCGAAGGGAAAAATCCTGAACTTCCGGTATTATCAATTCAATACAAAGACTTTGCATTATGGCAGAGAAACTACCTTTCTGGCGAAATACTTAAGGAACAGATTTCATATTGGAAAAACAGATTGGAAGGGTTCCAGACCCTGGATCTTCCTTTAGATTTTAAGAGACCAGCTCACGTTTCCTATACAGGAGCGACAACCTATTTTGACCTTCCAGAGCCGCTTGCAATGGGGTTACAGCATCTATCAAGAGATCTTGGAGTAAGTTTATACAGTGTGATGCTGAGTGGATATTACCTGATGCTATCCGCCTATTCGGGACAGGATGATATTGTCGTGGGAAGTCCCGTTGCGAACCGTCACCATGCCGACCTTGAAAATATTATAGGATTCTTTGTCAATACCTTTGCTTTAAGAGAAACAATAGATCCCGAACAGGACATAAAAGATTTCATTGTACAGGTTTCAGAGTCTATCACCAATGCCCAGTCTCATCAGGATCTTCCTTTTGAAAAACTGGTAGAGGAAATGGGGGTAGAGCAGGATAATTCCAGAAACCCGATTTTCCAGGTGATGTTTGGAATCCAAAGCTTTGAAGACAAAATTTTCCATAAAAATAACGATGCAGTCCTTCTTCCTTTTGACGGAAATATAGACTATAAATCTGCCAAATTTGATTTGACGATGATGATTGATGTTCACGGAGATAATATTCGTGGAATCTTCAATTATGCAGTCGCTCTTTTCAAAGACGAGACTATTATCCGAATGAAAGAGACGTATGTGCTTATTCTTAACCAACTGGTTGAAATAGGAAGTACGGCTTCAAATAATAAGACCATTAAGAACCTTCAGCTTCTGAATG
The DNA here is from genome assembly GCF_000738495.1 of Chryseobacterium sp. P1-3. NCBI lineage: Bacteria > Pseudomonadati > Bacteroidota > Flavobacteriia > Flavobacteriales > Weeksellaceae > Chryseobacterium > Chryseobacterium sp. P1-3. The sequence goes on along the minus strand of NZ_JPEQ01000007.1, from coordinate 778,739 downwards.
ATGAAAATTATCAAAAGGTTATAAAAGACTGGAATAATATAGAGTATGATTACCCTGAAGGGTATACCATTCACAGATTATTCGAAGATCAGGCAGCAAAAACTCCAAATGCTACGGCATTGGTCTACCAGAATATCAAATGGTCTTACCAGGAGCTGAATGAAAGAGCCAATCGTTTGGCCAATCATCTTATTGAGACCTATGATGTAAAACCTGATGAGCTGATTCCTATATGTTTAGAACGTTCGGAAAATATGCTTGTAGCCATTTTAGGTGTTTTAAAATCCGGAGCTGCCTATGTTCCGATGGATCCGCAGTATCCGGCAGACAGAATCCAGCATATTCTTCATGATACTCAGGCGAAAGTAGTTCTTACGGATGAAGTTTCGAAAAATAAAATTGAAGCAGAGGATGTACAGGTTATATCCTTAAATGATCCTGCATTTAAACCCGTTCTGGAAACAGCATTGTTTCATAACCCTGTTACAAAAGTTACCCCGGAGAATCTTTCGTATGTCATTTATACCAGTGGAACTACCGGTATGCCTAAAGGGGTCATGATTGAGCATCAGAATGTGGTGAATGTCGTTTCACAGATCAGAGATGCCTATGGTTTCAGTGAAGGAGAGAAGATAACAGCTTATACCTCATATGTTTTTGACGTATCAGTATCAGAGTTTTTTAATGCCCTGCTATATGGGAATGAGCTGCATATCCTTGATGAAACTCTTAAAAAAGATGCCGATGCCATAAGCCGTTACCTTTTAGACCACGACATTGCTTATGCTTATCTGCCGCCGGTAATGCTTTCGGTATTGCCGAAAACAAAATATCCTTCTCTGAGAGGAATGCTGTATGCCGGAGAACCATGTGATTATGAAACCGGGAAATACTGGTCAGAATATACTAATCTTTATAACCTTTACGGACCAACAGAAGCAACCATTTATGCAACTTACAAACAGGTAGAGCATGGTGATGTACATCTTATTGGACGTCCTGTCGGAAATACTGCAGCCTACATACTTGATGCGAATTACCGCCCCGTTCCTTTGGGTGCAATAGGAGAGCTTTATCTTGGCGGAAACGGAATTGCAAGAGGATATCTGAACAGACCGGATCTTACTTCCGAACGTTTTATTGTAAATCCTTTCCAGACTCCAGTACAGAAAATAAGAAGTAAAAATGAAAGAATTTACAAAGACCGGAGATTTGGTACGCCTTCATCCGGATGGAAATATTGAGTATATCGGCAGAAACGACTTCCAGGTAAAAATTCGTGGGTACAGAATTGAATTAGGCGAAATTGAAAACAAGCTGCAGGAATATGCAGGCATAAAGCAGGCCGTGGTTCTTGCCAAAGAAAATAAGGCAGGAATGAAGTTCCTTGTCGGATATTATGTATCTGATGAAGTTGCAGATGAAACTAAGCTTTCAGAGTTCTTATCGGAAACCTTACCGGAATATATGATTCCTGCAGTGTATGTGCACCTTGATGCCCTTCCGTTAACCATTAACGGGAAATTAGACAGAAGAGCCTTACCGGAACCAGAATTTACCAGCATCCAAAAATATACAGCTCCACAAACAGAGCTTCAGGAAAAGCTTTGCCATATTTATGGGGAAATATTAGGACTTGATGCTGAAGAGATCAGTATTCATGATGATTTCTTCCGTCTGGGAGGAAACAGTATCATGGCGATTAAGCTGATCAGTAAGATTAAAAACCAACTGGATCTCCGCATTCAGGTAACTACTGTATTTAATCATAAAACAATTGCTTCTCTTGCCTCTTTTCTGGAAACAGAATTCCAGGAAGAAAATATACATATAGAGCCTGTGATGGTTTCCTCACCTGAGGAGCAGCGTTTATCTTTTGCACAGGAAAGACTTTGGTTTATTGAAGCGTATGAAGGCGGTAGCAGTGCCTACAATATTCCAATGGTGCTTACTTTAAACTCAAATGTACAGCTGGAAGAGCTTCAAAAGGCTCTGGAAACAGTCATTATGCGTCATGAAGTCCTTCGTTCTGTAATCAAAACAACAGCAGGAGGAATAGGATATCAGGTGGTTACAGATGCTATGCCGGAATTCAAAATGGTAGAAGTTCACACAGAAAAAGAGCTGGAAACGGCTATTAATACTGCGGCTAATAAAGTATTCCGTTTAGAAGAAGAACTTCCTTTGGATATTACCCTGTTCAGACTGAGAAATCAACATTATTTATCCATAGTGGTTCATCATATCGCATTTGACGGATGGTCTGTGGATATTGTGTTAAAAGAAATTCAGACAGTATATGAAGCTTTAATTAACAAAACGGCTCACCAGCTTCCTGATCTTCCTGTTCAGTATAAGGACTTTGCCCTTTGGCAGAGAAATTACCTGAAAGGAGAGGTCCTGGATAAGCAGATTAATTACTGGAAGGGTATATTAGAAGACTTTGAATCCCTTAATTTACCGTTAGATTTCAAACGTCCGGCTCAGATTTCTTATGAAGGAGCTGCCATTTACTTTGATCTTTCTCCGGAAGTTGCCTCAGGATTGAGAGCGATTTCCAGAGATCTTGGAGTAAGTTTATACAGTGTAATGTTAGGTGGATACTACCTGATGCTTTCCGCTTATTCCGGACAGCATGATATTATTGTAGGAAGTCCGATTTCCAATCGCCACCATGCAGGACTTGAAGATATTGTCGGTTTCTTTGTTAACACATTGGCACTGAGAGGAAATGTTAATGCAAATCAGGATTTTAAAAATTTTATTCTTCAGGTATCCCAATCTGTAACAGAAGCGCAGTCTCATCAGGATCTTCCATTTGAGAAATTAGTAGAAGAACTTGGGGTAGAGCAGGATATGTCCCGTCATCCGGTGTTCCAGGTGATGTTTGGGGTTCAAAGTTTTGGAAGAGAGACCCAAAAAGATGCTCTATTCTCCCTTTTTGAAGGCGAAATAGATTATCAGGCGGCGAAGTTTGACCTGACCACGATGATTGATGATGGAGAAGAAAAGATAAGAGGAATGTTTAATTATGCTGTTTCTCTTTTCAGTAAGGACACGATTTTGAGGATGAAAGATACCTATGTTCTGCTTTTAGAGCAAATTGCAGCGATGGGTACCGAAAATACAGCGAAGGTTAAAATCAATGATTTCCAGTTCCTTAAAGCTGCAGAGTATAAAAAAAGTAACAGAAGACTGGAATAATACTGGTTCTGAATATCCTTCCGATAAAACCATTCATCAGCTGTTTGAAGATCAGGTAGTAAAAACTCCGGATCATATTGCTTTGGTATATCAGGATATTCAACTTTCCTACAAAGAATTAAACGAAAAGTCAAACCGGTTGGCTAATTTTCTGATCGGAAAATACAATATTCAACCGGACGAAATCATTCCTTTGTGCCTGGAACGTTCTGAAAATATGCTGATTGCTATTTTAGGAGTACTGAAGTCCGGAGGAGCTTATGTGCCGGTTGATCCATCATATCCGTCAGACAGAATAAGACATATTCTTAAGGATACCCAGGCCAGATTGGTGATAGGTCAAGAGAATACAATTGAAAAATTACAAGATCAAAATGTTGAACTTATTTCTCTGGATGAGGTTCAATATAAGGCACAGCTGGAAATACAAGATTCAGATAATCCTATTACCAGTACAAAACCTGAAAATCTAGCCTATGTGATCTATACCAGTGGAACAACAGGGCTTCCGAAAGGAGTAATGGTAGAACATCAGGGAGTATCAAATCTTGCCACTCAATTTGCTAAAACTCTTGGGTTGGTTTCTAAGGATGTAAAGAATTGTCTTTGGTATGCCAACTATGTTTTTGATGCGCATGTAGCCGAACTTTTTCCAGTCATTACTCATGGCCATAGTATTTATCTGTTGGATAAAGAAAAACAGACTGATATTGCAGCATTGCAAAATTATATCAGTGAAAATGATATACGAATTGCAAACATCCCTCCTGTATTGCTTACCAAGGACTATATTTTACCATTGGAAAAGCTTATGGTGGCGGGAGATGTAACCAATCCACAATTGATGGCCCTTTATCAGAAGGAAGGAGTGGATATTATTAATGCTTATGGACCTACGGAAGGAACGGTATGTGCCACTCTTCATTACTACAAACAAGACAACAATTCACTGAATATAGGCGGGCCTATTGGAAATATGACATCCTATGTTCTGGATGATACTTTACGTCCGGTTCCGGTGGGAGCAATAGGTGAGCTTTATATTGGAGGCGAAGGGATTACCAGAGGATATCTGAACCGTCCTGAGCTTACAGAAGAACGTTTTATAATCAACCCTTTCCAAAGTTTAAAAGAAAAGTCAGAAGGTAAAAACGGAAGATTATATAAAACAGGGGATTTGGTACGCTGGCTTACTAACGGAGAACTGGAGTACCTGGGCAGAAACGATTTCCAGGTGAAAATCCGTGGATACAGAATTGAATTAGGAGAAATTGAAAATACATTAGTACGTTATCCGGGAATCCGCCAGACAGCAGTTATTGCAAAAGAAAATAAAGCCGGATTGAAATATTTGGCCGGATATTATGTCTCTGATTCCGAAATAGAATCTCAGCATCTTTCAGAGTATGTTTCAGCATCTTTACCGGAATACATGGTTCCGGGGGTATTTGTTCATTTAAAGGCTTTACCGCTTACGATTAACGGAAAACTGGATAAAAAAACAGCTTCCTGAACCCGAATTTACAGGCAGTAAAGACTATATAGCTCCACAAACCGAACTTCAGACCAGCCTGTGCCAGATTTATGGCAGTGTATTGGGAATTGATGCAGAAACCATCAGTATTCATGATGATTTCTTCAGACTAGGAGGTGACAGTATTATCAGTATTCAGCTGGTAGGAAGAATCAGACAACAATTGGATGTAAAGATAAGTGTAAAAGAAGTCTTTACGTTCCGAACAGCAGCAGCGCTGTCTTTACTTATTGAAGAGAAAAAACAGAACGAACAAACACAAATTGAAACAGAACAAGGAATATTGCTAGGAGAAGTTTCCTTACTTCCTGTTCAAGAGTGGTTCTTTAGCCAGAAAGAACAGGGATATCTTGCAGACTTCAACCATTGGAATCAGGCTTTCCTTGTGAACGTTCCTGAACTGAATAAAGAATTACTGGAAGAATCTATCCAGTATTTGATAGAAAGACATGATGCATTCAGGCTAAAATTTGAAAAAAGTAATAATGGGTATATTCAGATGTATGGAAATACTCAGATTTTCCCTTCTCTTAAGCAGTTGGATGCTTCTGGTCTGAATAAGGAAGATCTATCAAAAAATCCTTACAGAATGGCAATCAGGTTTTGATATTGAGCAAGGTCCGTTATATCAGATTGGATATATTAATGGATATGAAGATGGCAGTGCCAGACTTTACTTTGCTTTTCATCACTTGATGATTGATGCAGTAAGCTGGAGGATTATTACAGAAGATATAAAGAATATTTATCAGTCTCTTAAAAAAAGGAGATAGAGAAAAAGTCATTTCTCATACGAAAGGAAGCAGCTACCGTCAGTGGGTGAATGCTGTAAAAAGCTATCGTTCTGAAGATCCGGAAGCCAGAATCCAAGAATTATTATACTGGAATACATCCGCAGAGACCACAGAAGCTCATAATAAAACGCTGGATCATCTCATAACAAAAGACTCCAACCATAGTAGTCTGATTTTAGATAAAGAAATAACAGAAACTTTACTCCGAAATACGCATCATGTTTATCAGACCCGGATCAACGATCTGTTACTTTCTGCTTTGTCCGTTTCTCTTTCGGAATTGACAGGAGAGGAATCTCATGCTGTCCTTTTAGAAAGCCATGGCCGTGAAGAAGTATTCCCGCAGCTCGATATTACGGAAACGGTAGGATGGTTTACCACGATGTTCCCTTTACTTTTGAAAACTGGAAAAGGGTTGACAGATACTATTGTTTTAACTAAAGAATCCCTAAGAAATGTTCCTCATAATGGAATTGGTTATGGAAGCTTGGTTGGATATACAGAGCGGGAGCTGCCAAAGATCAGTTTCAATTATTTAGGACAATTAGATCAGGAATCAGAAGAGAAAAGCTGGTTTATTGCTGCCGAAGATGCCGGATCGGGAACAGGAAAAAATAACCGTGACAGTCATTATATCAGTATGAACGGTGCTGTTGTGGACGGACAGTTACGTTTTGAAATTACAGGTTATCTGTCTGAAGAACAGCTTGAACTGTTTGCAGCGGACTTTAAAGCCAATATTGAAACTATCGTTGAAACCCTTTCTCAGGCAACCCAAAGTTATCTAACTCCTTCTGATGTAGATCATGTGGTAGATGTTGAACAGCTTACAGAGATCCAAAAGACAGCAGAAATAGAAGGCGTATATCTTGCCAACAGTTTACAGGAGGGATTTGTATATCACGCTTTGAATCAGGGAGAAACCGATGATGCCTACAGAGTACAGCTATTATGGGATTATAATGCTGTTCTTGATGTAGAAAGTCTTAAAAAAGCGTGGTGCCTTACTCAGGAAGCTTACCCCTCGTTAAGGTTGAGGTTCGACTGGAACGGAGAGATTGTTCAGGTTATTAATAAAAATGGAAATGTAGACTGGCGTTATCAGGATATCAGTGAGATAACTGAAGATGCTCAGGATACATTCATTAAAGATATTACAGCAAAAGACCGTTTGGAAGGGTATGACCTTTCCAAGGGAGACCTTTTCAGAGTATACCTGTTTAAACGTTCAAAAGAACAGTATACCTGTCTGTTCAGTAACCATCATGCTATTTTGGATGGATGGAGTATACCTGTTATCCTTAACAGCATTCATACTCACTATCTGAACCTTACGAAAGGGCAGAAGGTTTCTGTTACACAAGATCGTGCTTATACAGATACCCAGAAGTATCTTCGGGAACATAAAGAAACAGCCAGAGCATTCTGGAATACCTATATGAAGTCTTTGGAAGATCAGGAAGACTTAAGCGGATTAATTAAAGTTTCTCAAAGATCTATTGACTTAGGAACATACCGTCATATCCGGGATCATCAACAGGTAAAAATGACGATTGACGGAGATAAGTATAATTTGCTGAAAGACTTTACAAAGGCCCATGGATTAACCGTAAATGCTATATTACAATACCTGTGGCACCAGCAGTTGAGAATCTATGGCGGGTTAAGTACAACGGTTGTAGGAACAACGGTATCCGGAAGAAGTTTACCAGTTGATGGCATTGAGTCTTCTGCAGGGCTATACATCAATACTTTACCACTGATTGTTACCCATGAAGAAGGAAAAGTGATTGATCATATCAGAGAAATTCAGGACAGAATAAGTGATATCAATACCCATAGCGATATTAACCTGGCGGAACTTCATCATGATGGACGCAGAATTTTCAGCAGTTTATTTGTGTTTGAAAACTATCCTGTACCGGAAGGAGAAGATCAGAATGAACTTGGCTTTGTTTTCAGAGATGCTGTGGAAAAACTGGATTATCCATTAGGTGTTGTAGCTTTTGAAAGAGGAAACGAAGTTTCATTAACCCTAAATTATGAAGGCTTCCTGTTCGAAAAAGATACGATGAACCAACTGATCGAAGGAATGGAAACAATCCTTGATCAGATGATTGATCATCAGAATATAACATCAGACCAGCTTTCTCTTATCACGGAAAAAGAATATAAAAATCTTACAGAAGTCTGGAATGATAGCTGGAATGGTATTTCCATACAAAAGACTATTCATCAGTTATTTGAAGAACAGGTTTCAACAACTCCGGATCATACAGCGCTGATATATAAAGATATAGAACTTTCTTATCAGGAACTGAATGAGCGTGCTAATCGCTTAGCCAACTATCTGACAGCGAATTATAGCATTCAACCGGATGATCTGATTCCACTTTGCCTGGACCGCTCAGAACATATGCTTATTGCCATTCTTGCAGTAATGAAAGCAGGGGCAGCTTATGTACCGATAGATCCGTCATATCCTGCCGAAAGAATACAGCATATTCTAAAAGATACCAACCCTTTATTGGTTCTTGCTCAGGAAAGTACACAAGAAATTATAGCTCAAAATACAGATGGAGATTTAGATGTCTTATCTCTTGACAGCCTATCTTTCAGCAGTGTACTTGCAAGGATGAACACCAATAATCCCCCTACTGAAGCTACAGAGGACAATCTTGCTTATGTGATCTATACCAGTGGAACTACGGGACTTCCGAAAGGAGTAATGATTGAACATAAAGGAGTTGTGAATTTAATTCATGACCTTTATCCACGCTATGGTTTAAATAAAACGGATGTTATCCTTCAGTTTGCGAACTACGTTTTCGATGCTTCTGTAGAGCAGATGTTACTGGCTCTATTAAATGGAAATACACTGGTATTGATAGAAAGCCAAAAGCTTTTACTCAACGAAGAGGCTTTTGTAAAAACATTAACGGATCATAGGGTTTCTTACATACACCTTACTCCTTCAGTATTACAAAGTATTGATATTACTAAGGTAAAAAGCTTGCGTATACTGAACTCAGGTGGGGAAGCCTTACCTACAGATTTACATAACAGGTTAAAAGATGGGGCATTTAAGTTGGTTAATTCCTACGGCCCTACTGAAACTACGGTTACCTCCCTTGTTAATGCCAATAACAAGGTAAATAATATCGGAAAGGCAATTGCGAATACCAGTATTTATGTACTTGATTCTTACCATCGTCCGGTACCTGTAGGTGCCATTGGAGAACTTTATATTGGTGGTTCAGGAGTTGCCAGAGGTTATTTGAACCGTCCTGAACTCACTTTTGAACGCTTTCTGAAAAACCCTTTCCAAACAGAAGAGCAAAAAGAAAAAGGCGAAAATGGAAACATCTATAGAACCGGAGACCTTGTGCGTTATTTGCCTTCCGGAGAGCTGGAATATATTGGAAGAAATGACTTCCAGGTAAAAATCCGTGGTTATAGAATAGAGCTGGGTGAAATTGAAAACAGATTACAGGAATATCCTGAGGTAAGACAATCAGTTGTATTGGCTAAAGAAAATACACCAGGACTGAAATACCTTGTGGGATATTACGTTTCAGATTCTTCAATAGAGCCAGAACTTCTTACCTCATTCTTATCACTGACATTACCAGAGTATATGATACCGGTGGCATTTGTTCATCTTAACGCTCTGCCACTAACTATCAATGGAAAATTAGATCGTCGGGGTCTGCCTGAGCCTGAATTTACAGCATGTACAGATTATACTGCTCCTGAAAACGAATTACAGAAACAATTATGTGAAATTTACGCTCAGATTCTTGGTCTTGATGCTGCTAATATTGGTATTCATGATGATTTCTTCAGATTAGGAGGAAACAGTATCATGGCGATCAAGCTTATCAGCAAGATAAAGCAGGTACTTGATATCAGAGTAGAAGTAGCAGCCATTTTCAGTCATAAAACAATTGTTTCTTTATCGGAAGTACTAGCGGATGGAACTCAGCTGAAAGAGCAGATTACAATTACCCCTGTAAAAGTAAATGCTCCTGAGGAACAAAGATTATCATTTGCCCAGGAAAGGCTTTGGTTTATTGAAACCTATGAAGGCGGAAGCAGTGCTTACAATATTCCAATGACGGCAATTCTGGACGAGAAAACAAATATTTTAGTCTTGCAGAAAGCTTTTGAAGAAGTCATTAAGCGTCATGAAGTCCTTCGTTCAGTCATTAAAACAACAGAAGATGGAGTAGGCTACCAAATGGTTACCAATCAACTGCCTGAATGGAATGTGACGGAAGTAAGCACAAGGGCAGATTTAGATGAAGCCATCAACAGATGTGCAAATAAAGTCTTCCGACTTGATACAGAGATTCCTATTGAAATTAACATTTTCAGATTTGAAAACCGATATTATCTGTCAGCAGTCATTCACCATATTGCTTTTGACGGGTGGTCTACCGATATATTCCTGAAAGAAATTCAGACAATATACAAAGCTATTCTCAATAACGAAAATCCTGAGAAACTTCCTGAAGTACAGGTTCAATACAAAGATTATGCTTTATGGCAGCGCGATTATCTTTCTGGCCAACGTCTTGAAAAACAGATCAGCTATTGGAAAGGTAAACTGGAAGGTTTTCAGAATTTGGATCTTCCTACAGATTTCAGAAGACCTTCCCAGATTTCTTATGAAGGAGAAAACCTATATTTCAGTTTGGATGAAGAACAGAGTGAAAAACTGAGAGCTTTATCCAAAAAGCTTGGAATAAGCTTGTATTCTGTTATGCTGGGCGGGTATTATCTGATGCTTTCTGCGTATTCAGGACAAGATGATATTGTGGTAGGAAGTCCTATTGCCAATCGTCATCATGCAGGGCTTGAGGATATTATAGGATTCTTTGTCAATACATTGGCATTGAGAGAAACATTAGATCCCAAACAAAAACTTAAAGAGTTCCTTCTTCAGGTTTCAAAATCGGTGACTGATGCACAGTCTCATCAGGATCTGCCATTTGAAAAATTAGTAGAGGAACTTGGAGTAGAACAGGATACTTCAAGACACCCTGTTTTCCAGGTAATGTTTGGCCTTCAGAATTTTGGAAACGATTCTTCTTCTCAAAATAATCAGGACAGACTGTTGTATCCTTTTGATGGGGAAATAGACTATCAGGTGGCTAAATTTGATCTGACAACCATGATTGATGATGGAGAAGATCATATCAAAGGAATGTTCAACTATGCTAAAGCCATTTTCTCAAAAGAAACGGTAGGCAATATGATCCGTTCTTATGAGTTTTTACTGGAGCAGATAGCACAAGGTGATGATAAGAAGGAAATGACACTTTCCGAATTGAATTGGGTTCCTCTCGAGCAAAATAAGAAATTAACAGAAGAATGGAACGCCACCTATAAAGCATATTCATCAGAAATAACAATCCATCAGCTTTTTGAAGATCAGGTGAAAAAGACTCCTGCTCAAACAGCTTTGGTGTATCAGGATATCCGTTTCTCTTATCAGGAACTGAATGAAAAAGCCAATCAGCTGGCTCATTATCTGATTGAAAATTATGCACTTCAACCGGACGATCTGGTTCCTGTTTGCTTAGAACGATCTGAAAACACATTGATTGCTATTCTTGCCATCTTAAAATCCGGAGCAGCCTATGTTCCGATGGATCCTTCTTATCCTTCAGACAGAATACAGCATATTCTTCAGGATACTCAGGCAAAACTGGTAATCGGACAGGAAAGTACAGCAGAAAAACTGGAAAATGCATCTGTTGAAGTTCTTTCTTTAGATGGGGTAAGCCTTCAAGCACAACTTGAAATAATATCATCTGAAAATCCTGTTACCCAGGTAAATGCCAATCACCTTGCTTATGTGATCTACACCAGTGGAACCACGGGACTTCCAAAAGGAGTTATGATTGAACATTCGGGAGTGATAAACCTCATTGAATCAATGATAAAAGCTCACCGACTTCAAGAATATCAGGAAGTGGGATGTTACTCAAACTATGTATTTGATGCCTTTGTATATGAAGCATTGCCTGTACTATGCAATGGAAATACTTTGTGGTTGTACAGTAATGACCTCAGAACATCAATAGGAGAACTTAATGAGTATATCAAAGAAAATAATATTGAAGTTTCATTCATTCCGCCAGTTCTGTTAAGAGAAGTTGTAGAGAACGGAACGAATCTGAAACTCATATTTGCCGGAGGAGAAAGTTTCCCTACCCTGGATAAAAATGTTGATGATATTATTTTTGTGAACGAATATGGCCCTACAGAAGGAACCGTCTGTGCCACACTTCATTACTATAAAGAAGATAGAAATCCATTGAATATCGGTGGGCCAATTTCCAATACTTATGCATACGTTCTTGATGAGCAAAATCGCCTGGTGCCTGTAGGTGCTGTAGGTGAATTGTACATCGGGGGAGCGGGAATTGCAAGAGGCTATTTAAACCGTCCTGAACTTACCGAAGAACGTTTCATTTCAAATCCTTTCCAGGCTTCAGATCAGAAAGAAAGAGGAGAAAACGGACGTTTATACAGAACCGGAGACTTGGTACGTTGGTTACTAAACGGAGAACTGGAATATGTAGGAAGAAACGACTTCCAGGTGAAAATCCGTGGCTATCGTATTGAATTAGGAGAAATTGAAAATACACTGTTAGGATACTCTGAAATTCGTCAGGTTGCCGTATTGGCCAAAGAAAACAAGTCCGGATTGAAATATCTGGCTGCGTACTATGTTTCTGATGAGGTTATAGATTCAGAACTGCTTTCAGAATATTTATCAGCATCTCTTCCTGACTATATGGTTCCTAATGCTTTTGTGCATTTAACGGCCTTACCAGTAACCATCAACGGGAAGTTAGACCGAAAAGCTTTACCTGAGCCCGATTTTACTGGCAGTAAAGAATATACCGCTCCGAAGACAAGCCTTCAGAAGCAGCTTTGCCAGGTTTATGGGGAAGTGTTAGGATTGGATGCAGGCACTATCAGCATTCATGATGATTTCTTCAGATTGGGTGGAAACAGTATCATGGCCATTAAGCTGATCAGTAAGATTAAACAGGCTTTACAGATGCAGGTAGAAGTTTCCAAAATATTCAATCATAAAACTATTGCCTTATTATCCGCTGTTCTATCAGAAGACACCCATGGATACGAGCAGGTGATTATTACTCCTGTAGAAGTTAATTCCCCTGAAGAACAGAGCTTATCTTTTGCTCAGGAAAGACTTTGGTTTATTGAAAATTATGAAGGCGGAACCAGTGCTTATAATATTCCGATGGCCTTCCTTCTGGATAAAAATACAGACATTACAACCCTTTGCAAAGCATTGGATGCTATTGTGATGCGCCATGAAGTGCTTCGTTCAGTCATTCGCATAACCGATGAAGGAAAAGGCTGGCAATTGGTTATGGATGATATTCCTGCGATTCATCAGTATGAAGTGAAAACAATGCAGGAACTGGAAGAAAGAGTGAGCCATGCAGCCAATAAGATCTTCCGCTTAGAAGAAGAACTGCCCATAGAGATCAACATCTTCAAACTTGAAAAAAATCATTATTTATCCGTAGTGATTCACCATATCGCATTTGACGGATGGTCCACAGATATCTTCTTAAAAGAATTAATCAGTATTTATAATGCCATTAAGGAAGGACATCCACACGAATTACCAGCACTAAAGATCCAGTACAAGGATTTTGCACTATGGCAGCGTAATCATCTTACAGGAGAAAGACTTGAGCAGCAGATTGGTTACTGGAAAAACAAACTTAGCGGATTCCAGAACCTTGATCTGGCTACAGATTTCAAGAGACCGGCTCAGATCTCCTATGAAGGGGAAAATATCTATTTCAGCCTTGATGCAGAACAAACCCAAAAATTGAAAAATCTGTCAAAAGATCTTGGTGTAAGTTTATATAGCATTGTGCTGGGAGGGTATTATCTGATGCTTTCCGCCTATTCCGGACAGGATGATATTATTGTAGGAAGCCCAATTGCGAACCGTCATCATGCAGGACTTGAAGACATGATCGGGTTCTTTGTCAATACCCTGGCCCTTCGGGAAAATATTGATCCGAATCAGCAGGTAAAAGACTTTATTTTACAGGTAGCTCAGTCCGTAACGGAAGCACAGTCTTATCAGGATCTTCCTTTTGAAAAAACTGGTAGAAGAACTTGGAGTAGAGAAGGACACTTCCAGACACCCTGTGTTTCAGGTAATGTTTGGGCTTCAGAGTTTTGGTGAAGAACTATCTCAACCGGAAAATGAAACCACGCTGCTTTATCCTTTCAATGGAAATATTGATTATCAGGTAGCAAAGTTTGATCTGACGACGATGATTAACGATATTGGCCATAGTTTACAGGGAATGTTCAACTATGCGAAATCTGTTTTCTCAAAAGAAACCGTTCAGAATATGCTGAATACCTATCTGTTTCTGCTTGGTCAGATCGCAGAAATTAATGATAAGAAAGGCTTTGCGATATCAGAACTAAATCTTATTCCTGAAGAACAGCATGAAGCTGTTTCCAAACTGTGGTCATCCGGAGTTGATTACCCAAGTGATGCAACCATTCATCAATTGTTTGAAAATCAGGTTGAAAGAACACCCAATCATACCGCAATCGTTTATCAGGATGTAAGACTCTCTTATCGTGAGCTTAATGAACGAGCTAATCGTTTGGCGAATTATCTAGTTGAAACGTATGATATTCAGCCTGATGATCTTATTCCTTTATGTCTTGAACGTTCCGAAGAAATGCTTGTAGCTATTCTGGCTGTGCTAAAATCCGGAGGAGCGTATGTTCCGATGGATCCCTCATATCCTGCTGACAGAATCAAACATATTCTGACCGATACAGGTGCAAAAATTGTGATTACTCAAAAAGGATTTGAGTTCAATGTCCTTGAAGCTTGCGGAGAAGCCACTTCCATGCTTATTTTGAACGATCCAGAGTTGGAAACTGTTCTTGAAAATAGTAGTATTGAAAACCCTGTTACTTCCGTTGCATCTAATCATCTGGCGTATGTCATCTACACCAGTGGAACTACAGGAATGCCAAAAGGTGTACTACAGGAACACCGCAATGTAGCCCGTTTATTCAGTGCGACAGATCATTGGTATCAGTTTAATGATCAGGATGTCTGGAGTTTATTCCATTCCTATGTCTTTGACTTTAGTGTATGGGAAATCTGGGGAGCGTTGTTCTATGGTGGAAAATTATTAGTTCCATCCTCTGAACAGACCAAAGACACGAATTTATTCTTCAGCTTATGTTTAGAAGAAGGATTAACAGTGCTTAACCAAACCCCAACTGCCTTCTACCAGTTTATTGATACAGCACTTCAGAGAGACGAGATATTAAGCAGTCTTCGTTATGTGATTTTTGGTGGAGAAGCTTTAAATCTGGCCTCTTTAAAACCTTGGTATGAACGCTATCATTCTTCCCCAACACTGATTAATATGTATGGAATTACTGAGACAACCGTCCATGTAACCTACAAGAAATTAAGTCCAGAAGACTTGGATAAAGCTTCATTGATCGGGGAAAATATTCCAGACCAGGGTATGTATATCCTTGATAAACATCTTCGTGCCGTTCCTGTAGGGGCAGTAGGGGAATTGTATGTAGGAGGAGCAGGAATTGCGAGAGGTTATCTGAACCGTGAAGAACTTACCGCCGAACGTTTCATCAGCAATCCTTTCCAGACCTTGGAAGAAAAAGAACAGAGAACTAATGGAATCCTCTATAAAACAGGAGATTTGGTACGCTATCTTGCTGATGGTGAGCTGGAATACATCGGAAGAAATGACTTCCAGGTGAAGATCCGCGGATACAGAATAGAATTAGGTGAGATTGAAAACAGACTTCAGGAATACCCGGAAGTAAAACAAGCTGTGGTTCTGGTCAAACAAAACAAAGCCGGACTGAAATACCTTGTTGGATATTATGTCTCAGAAAAAGCCCATGAAGTAGGTGATCTTACCGCATTCTTATCAGAAGTATTACCAGAATACATGGTTCCTGCAGCATTTGTTCACTTAACCTCATTACCGCTGACCATCAATGGAAAATTAGACAGAAGAGCCTTACCTGAGCCTGAATTTACAGGAGGTAGAGAATATACAGCCCCTGAAACCGAATTACAGGAGAAATTATGTCAGATCTATGGAGAAGTCCTTGGATTAGATGCTTCAGGCATTGGTATTCATGATGATTTCTTCAGATTAGGAGGGGATAGCATTATCAGTATCCAGCTTGTCAGCAGGATCAGGCAAAGACTTGATATAAGAGTAAGCGTTAAAGATATTTTTACCACCAGATCAGTTCTGAAACTTTCCGAATTAATGGAAAGCAAGGCCAAAGAAGAGCAAACTCAAATTCTGACGGAACAAGGTCAACTTACCGGAAGTTTATCCTTCCTACCTATTCAGGAATGGTTCTTCAATTTGGTTGAGGAAGGCTATGTAGGAGATCTTAATCACTGGAACCAGTCTTTCCTGATTACCGTTCCTGAGCTTAATCCAGAAGTACTGAAGCAAAGTATAAAGCTGCTGATTGAAAAGCACGATGCCTTCAGAATCTATTATCCAAAAGAAAATAATGCATACACTCAACAGTACGGAACAGAATATATACCGGAGATTAAAGATCTTGATATTTCAGGAATGTCATCAGAAGAAATTTCCAACGTATTCACAGAATGGCAGTCTCATTTTGATATTGTAACCGGACCTTTATTCCAGGTTGGATATGCTCACGGATATGAGGACGGAAGTGCAAGAATTTTCTTTGCATTGCACCACTTGATTATTGATGCCGTAAGCTGGAGAATTATTACAGAAGACCTGAAAAATATATATCAGAACCTGGAAAAAGGAAACCAGCCTGAAACCTATGTAAAAGGAAGCAGCTACCGCCAATGGACTGAAGCTGTAAAAGGATATCTTCTTGATAACCCTGAAGCCAGAACCAAAGAACTTACTTACTGGACTCATACTGCCGGTAATGTTGCGAAAAACAATGATATTTTAACTGAAATATCTTCTGAGGAGTATCATTTTGCAAATCTTAGCCTTGAAGAAAGCTATACAGAGAAGCTGATCAGAGAGATTCATCATGTTTATCATACACAGATTAATGATATCTTATTATCTGCCCTTGCTTCTGCGCTTTCAGACCTTACCGGAACGTCAGGACATGCTGTTCTTCTGGAAGGACACGGCCGTGAAGAAGTATTTAATAACCTGGATATTACAGAAACAGTAGGATGGTTTACTTCCATGTATCCATTGCTGTTACAAACAGGAAAAAACATAAAAGATACCGTTGTTTTAACCAAAGAATCACTGAGAGGCATTCCAAATAATGGAATTGGATATGGCAGCCTTGTCGGATATACCGAACAGGCCCTTCCAAAAATCAGTTTCAACTATCTTGGGCAGCTTGACCAGGAAGAAAGTACAGGTGAAAAAAAACTGGTATATCTCAGGAGAAAACAGTGGAAACTCCATGGGGGATAAAAACCGGGACAGCTATATCATTAGTGTCAACGGAGCTATTGCCGATGGGCAGCTTCGCTTTGGAATCTCAGGATATCTTTCACAGGATCAGGTAGATCTGCTTACTGAAAAATTTGAAGACTATATAAAACAGATTGTTGATGAATTAACAGCAGAACAGAGAACCTGGTTAACGCCATCAGATACAGAGAACATCGTTGGCAAAGACCAGCTGATGTATATTCAGGCATCAGGAGCTGTAGAAGGAGTATATCTGGCCAACAGCTTACAGGAAGGATTTGTATATCATGCATTGAATCAGGGAGATACTGATGATGCTTACCGTGTACAGCTGGTATGGGATTATCTTTCTGAAATAAATCTTGATAAGCTTAAAGAAGCATGGATATATACTCAAAATCAGCTTCCTACATTAAGACTAAGGTTTGACTGGAGTGAAGAAATTGTTCAGATCATCGACAAAAAAGGAAGTCTCGACTGGCGTTATCATGATCTGAGTGAAATGAATAAAGATCAGCAGGAAGATTTGATTGCAGAAATAACTCATAAAGACCGTTTCGAAGTATATGATCTTGCAAAAGGAAGTCTTTTCAGAATATACCTGTTCAAACGCTCAGAGAAGCATTATACCTGTCTGTTCAGTAATCATCACGCCATTCTTGATGGGTGGAGTATGCCTATATTCCTCACCCTTATTCATGAAGCTTATTTAAAACTCATTAAAAATCAGGAGCTTTCTCCGGCACCGGATGAAGCGTATGCAGAAGCCC
Source organism: Chryseobacterium sp. P1-3 (assembly GCF_000738495.1). Classification (NCBI taxonomy): domain Bacteria; kingdom Pseudomonadati; phylum Bacteroidota; class Flavobacteriia; order Flavobacteriales; family Weeksellaceae; genus Chryseobacterium; species Chryseobacterium sp. P1-3. Next base: position 760,903 of record NZ_JPEQ01000007.1, on the reverse strand, counting down.
AAAAGTATCTTCAGAACCATAAAGATGCGAATGTTGATTTCTGGAAAGACTATATGGGACTTCTCGAAGACCGTGAAGATATCAGTGGCTGGATTAAAGAATCTAAAAAACAGATTGATCTTTCAGAATACAAACAGATTGTAGACCATCGCTCGATAAAAAATGTCGATTGTGGGTGAACAATACCAGCAATTGAAGAAGTTTACAGCAAAGAACGGATTTACCATCAATGCTGTACTTCAATACCTGTGGCATAAGCAGTTGGCAATTTACAGTGGAACGCAGTCTACGGTGGTAGGAACTACGGTTTCCGGAAGAAGTATACCGGTAGATGGGATTGAATCATCAGTCGGCCTTTATATCAATACCTTGCCATTAATTGTAAGCCATACGGAAGGTAAAGTAGCTGATATTATTTCGGAAATTCAGAACAGGATCAGTGAGCTCAATACCCATAGTAGTGTAAACCTGGCAAGCCTTCAGCATGACGGACGTAGAATTTTCAGCAGCTTATTTGTCTATGAAAATTACCCGGCTCCGAAAGGAGATGAGGATAATGAATTATCATTTGTCTTCAAAGGTTCGGTAGAACGCCTGGATTATCCGTTGGGAATAGTAGCTTACGAAGCAGGTGATGAGATTTGGCTGAATATCAGCTACGAAGGTTATCTTTTTGAAGAGGCTATGATTCAGCAATTAATCGGTGGAATGAACACTGTTTTGGATCAGATTCTTGAAGATTCAGAAATTTCATCTGAACAGTTATCTTATCTTACTCAGGAAGAATATAAAACGGTTTCCAAATTATGGTCTTCCGGAGTTCACTATCCGAGTGATACCACCATTCATCAATTATTTGAAACCCAGGTTGAAAGAACACCAGATCATACAGCAATCGTTTATCAGGACGTAAGACTCTCTTATCGTAAGCTTAATGAGCGAGCTAACCGTTTGGCGAACTATCTTATTAAAACATATGATATTCAGCCTGATGATCTTATTCCTTTATGCCTTGAGCGGTCCGAAGAAATGCTTGTGGCTATTCTTGCTGTGCTAAAATCCGGCGGAGCTTATGTTCCGATGGATCCATCATATCCTGCCGATAGAATCAAACATATTCTTACCGATACAGGTGCAAAAATTGTGATTACACAAGGCGGTTCTGAGCTTAATGTCCTTGAAGCTTGTGGAGAAGAAACGTCCATGCTTATTTTGAACGATCCGGAACTGGGAACAGTTCTTGAAAATTATAGCATTGAAAACCCTGTTACTTCCGTTGCATCTCATCATCTGGCTTATGTCATCTACACCAGTGGAACTACAGGAATGCCAAAAGGTGTACTACAGGAACACCGCAATGTAGCCCGTTTATTCAGTGCGACAGATCATTGGTATCAGTTTAATGATCAGGATGTCTGGAGCTTATTCCATTCCTATGTCTTTGACTTTAGTGTATGGGAAATCTGGGGAGCTTTATTCTATGGTGGAAAACTATTAGTTCCATCCTCTGAACAAACCAAAGACACGAATTTATTCTTCAGCTTATGTCTAGAAGAAGGTTTAACGGTATTAAACCAAACCCCAACTGCCTTCTATCAGTTTATTGATACTGCCATTCAGAGAGACGAACAGTTAAGCAGCCTTCGTTATGTGATTTTCGGAGGAGAAGCCTTAAATCTGGCTTCTTTAAAACCTTGGTATGAACGCTATCATTCTTCCCCAACACTGATCAACATGTATGGAATTACTGAGACAACCGTCCATGTAACCTACAAGAAATTAAGTGCTGAAGACCTGGATAAAGCCTCATTGATCGGGGAGAATATTCCAGACCAGGGCATGTATATTTTGGACAAACATCTTCGAGCCGTTCCGGTAGGCGCTGTAGGAGAATTGTATGTAGGCGGAGCAGGAATAGCAAGAGGTTATCTGAACCGTGAAGAGCTTACAGCCGAACGTTTCATCAGCAATCCTTTCCAGACATTAGAAGAAAAAGAGCAGAATACCAATGGAATCCTGTACAAAACAGGAGATTTGATACGCTATCTTGCTGATGGCGAACTGGAATACATTGGAAGAAACGATTTCCAGGTTAAGATCCGAGGGTATAGAATCGAATTAGGAGAAATAGAAAACAGACTTCAGGAATATCCGGAAGTAAAACAAGCTGTGGTTCTGGCCAAAGAAAACAAAGCCGGACTGAAATACCTTGTTGGATACTATGTCTCAGAAAAAGCCCATGAAATAAGTGATCTTACCGCATTTTTATCAGAGGTATTGCCAGAATACATGGTTCCTGCAGCATTTGTTCACTTAACCTCATTACCGCTGACCATCAATGGAAAATTGGATAGAAGAGCATTACCAGAGCCTGAATTTACAGGAGGTAGAGAATATACAGCCCCTGAAACCGAATTACAGGAGAAATTATGTCAGATCTATGGTGAAGTCCTTGGATTAGACGCTTCAGGCATTGGTATTCATGACGATTTCTTCAGTCTTGGAGGAAACAGTATTATGGCCATCAAATTAATCAGCTCCATCAAACGAACTCTGGATATGCAGGTTGGAGTAGCTGTGATATTTGGGCATAAAACAGTAGCCTCACTTTCAGAAGCATTAAATGATCAAAATAATATTGATGAACAGGTTACAATAATACCGGTAAAAGTGAATTCCCCTGAAGAGCAAAAGTTATCATTTGCCCAGGAAAGACTTTGGTTTATTGAAACCTATGAAGGAGGAAGCAGTGCCTATAACATTCCTATGACTGTCCGCCTGAATGAAAAAACAGACCTTTCGGTAATAGGTAAGGCGCTCGAAACCATTGTGATACGACATGAAGTATTACGAACCATTATCCGTTCAACCGACGAAGGAAAAGGATATCAGCTGATTCTTGACCAAGTTCCGACGATTCATTTACACGATGTAAATACAAAAGAGGAGCTGGACAGGGAAATCAACAGAGTTTCCAATAAAATCTTCCGTCTGGATGAAGAACTTCCTATAGAAATTAGCATTTTTAGGTTAGGAGACCACCATCATTTGTCAGTTGTGATTCATCACATTGCATTTGATGGTTGGTCAACGGATATTTTCTTAAAAGAAATACAAACCATTTACAATGCCCTTATCAAAGGTGAAGAACCTCAGCTTCCTGAAGTTAAGGTACAATATAAAGACTTTGCATTATGGCAGAGAGATTATCTTTCCGGAGAAAGACTTGACCATCAGGTAGACTATTGGAAAGCAAAACTGGATGATTTCCAGACCTTAAATCTGCCTGTAGATTATAAGAGGCCCAACCAGGTTTCTTATGATGGAGAAACCATCCATTTTGTACTGTCTCCGAAACTGGCCCAGGGCCTGAGAAAAACATCTAAAGATCTTGGAGTGAGTTTATACAGTGTGATGCTTGGAGGGTATTATCTGATGCTGTCTGCTTATTCCGGTCAGGATGATATCGTAGTAGGAAGCCCTATTGCCAACAGGCATCATGCAGGTCTTGAGGATATGATCGGGTTCTTTGTGAACACATTGGCCTTAAGAGAAACCATTGATGCAGAGCAAAATTTGAAAGACTTTATTCTTCAGATCGCTCAGTCTGTAATGGAGGCGCAATCTCATCAGGACCTTCCGTTCGAAAAACTGGTTGAAGAATTGGGGGTAGAACAGGACATGTCCCGCCATCCGGTATTCCAGGTGATGTTTGGGCTACAGAGTTTTGGAAGAAATACTGATGATGCAGATTTGCTGTTCCATCCTTATGAAGGAGATACAGATTATCAGGTGGCTAAGTTTGATCTGACTACGATGATTGATGATGGCGAAGAAACAATCCAGGGAATGTTCAATTATGCCAAGGCAATTTTTGCAAGAGAAACGGTCAATAATATGATAGATTCTTATCTGTTTCTGCTTGAACAGGCCTTCGGTAATGATGTGAACCTGGAAACAACCAAGCTTTCCCATCTTCGTTTAATAACAGAAGATACGGCTAAAAAAAATAACAGAAGAATGGAATGAAACAGAAGTATTTTACCCTTCTGATACAACTATTCATGGATTATTCGAAAAACAGGCAGCAAAAACACCAAATCATATTGCTGTAGTGTATCAGGACGTAAGACTGTCTTATCATGAGCTTAATGAACGTGCTAACCGCTTGGCGAACCATCTTATTGAAACGTATGGTCTTCAGCCGGATGATATTGTCCCACTATGTCTGAACCGTTCTGAACAAATGCTTATTGCCATCTTAGCGGTATTAAAATCCGGTGCAGCTTATGTGCCGATGGATCCTTCATATCCAGCAGACAGAATAGAACATATTCTTCAGGATACAGCAGCAAAAAATCATTTTTGGCAGAAGAAAAATACTTCAGAAAAAGTAAAAAAATACATCAGTAGAGATTATTTCACTGGATACAATCACTGTCCATGCTATTCTAGAAACAGTATCTTCAGAAAATCCTGTAACAGAAGTGAAACCTGAGAACCTGGCGTATGTAATTTATACCAGCGGTACTACAGGACTTCCAAAAGGAGTAATGATTGAACATAAAAGTGTAGCCAACTTAATAGAGCAGGAAGCCAAAGAATTTGGTCTGAAATCAGACTCTGTTCATAAAAACTGCCTATGGTACGCTAATTATGTATTTGATGCGCATGTTTGGGAATTATATCCGTCCATAACACATGGACACAGCATTTATATCCTGGAAAAAGATAAACAGACCGATCTTATTGCTTTACAGGAGTATATACATGAAAATAATATCAGTATTGCGACCATACCACCGGTACTTCTCACAAAAGACCATATTCTTCCTTTAGAAATAATGGTGGTGGCAGGAGATGTTACCAATCCTCAGGTGATGAAGCTGTATAAAGAACAGGGAGTAGATCTTATCAATGCCTATGGACCTACAGAAAGTACCGTATGTGCTACTTTACATCATTATAACAAAGATGGCAATCCGGTGAATATCGGAGGAGCTATTGGGAATATGACGGTGTATGTTCTGGATGATTATCAACGTCCTGTACCTGTAGGTGCAGCCGGAGAGCTTTATATCGGCGGAGCAGGTATTGCCAGAGGCTATTTGAACCGTCCTGAGCTTACCGAAGAACGTTTTATTTCCAATCCTTTCCAAACTTCTGAACAACACGTAAAAGGAGAGAATGGAAGGTTGTATAAAACCGGAGACTTAGTACGCTGGTTACCAAACGGAGAATTGGAGTATATCGGAAGAAACGATTTCCAGGTGAAAATCCGTGGCTATCGTATCGAATTAGGAGAGATTGAAAATACATTGTTAGGCTATCCAGGCATTCGTCAGGTTGCTGTCATAGCCAAAGAAAATAAATCAGGAATTAAATATCTGGCCGGATACTATGTTTCTGATGCAATGATTGATTCAGGGTTGCTTTCAGAATATTTATCTGAAACTCTTCCTGAATATATGGTTCCCGGAGCTTTTGTTCACTTAGATGCCTTACCATTAACAATCAATGGAAAACTGGATAAAAGAGCCTTACCGGAACCTGATTTCACAGGAAACAAAGAATACTCTGCACCTGAAACTGCACTTCAGAAGAATCTTGTAGAAATTTATGGAGAAGTACTGGGAATCAATGCCGAAAGTATCAGCATTCATGATGATTTCTTCAGATTAGGAGGGGATAGTATCATCAGTATTCAGCTGGTAGGAAAAATAAAACAAACGTCTGGAGGTAAGACTGAGCGTGAAAGAAATATTCTCCTCAAGAACCGCAGCAGCATTGGCGGTTCTGATGGAAGAGAAAAAATCAGGAGCTGAAGTTGAGATTCTTACAGAACAAGGAATCCTTACAGGTGAAGTTCCGCTTCTCCCTGTTCAGGAATGGTTCTTTAGCGAAAAAGAAAAGGGTTACCTGGCAGATTCAAACCACTGGAATCAGGCATTCTTGATTAATGTTCCGGAACTGGATCGCAGTCTTTTAGAAAAAAGCATTACGCTTCTGATTAAAAAACATGATGCTTTCAGATTATATTATCCTCTTGAAAACGGAAATTATAGTCAGTATTACGGAGATCAGAATGCAAGGGTAAAAATCAATTATCTTGATGTTTCCCAATTGAATAAGGAAGAGCTTTCCGGTATCTTCACCACATGGCAGGAGCAGTTTGAGATTGAAAAAGGACCACTTTACAATATTGGCTACATCACAGGATATCAGGATAAAACCGCAAGAGTTTTCTTTGCTTTCCATCACCTTATTATTGATACTGTAAGCTGGAGAATCATTCTTGAAGACCTCAGAAACATCTATCAGACGCTTGAAAAAGGAGAAAATTATCAGATTAAGAAAGGCAGTAGCTACCGCCAATGGGCACAGGCGATTAAAAATTATAAATCTGAAGATGCTGAATCCAGAGATAAAGAACTGGCTTATTGGAATGGAATAACTTCTGATGTAGATCAAAGTAATCAGACTCTTGAAGAAATTTCAGGTACTGAATACCATCATGATATCCTTCTTCTGGATCAGAATACTACTGAAAAACTGATTAGAGGAAGCCATCACGTATACCACACTGAAATCAATGATCTGCTGTTGGCTGCATTGGCATCTGCACTTAAAGATTTCACCGGAGCATCCCGACATGCTATCGTATTGGAAGGACATGGCCGTGAAGAGGTATTCACTAATCTGGATATTACGGAAACGGTAGGCTGGTTTACTTCAATGTATCCACTATTACTGACAACCGGAGCAAATGCGAGTGATACAGTAATATTGACCAAAGAAGCCTTAAGGGAAATTCCGGATCATGGTGTTGGGTATGGAGGCCTTGTTGGCTATACTAACCACGAACTTCCGAAGATTGGATTCAATTATCTTGGACAGCTGGATCAGGAAGACCATTCCGGTGAAAAAACATGGTCTATTGCAGCAGAAGATACCGGTCTTTCAATAGGAAAAGGGAACAAAGACAGCCATATTATCAGTATTAATGGTGGAGTATTGAATGGACAGCTTCGTTTCAGTATTTCAGGATATCTTACTCAACAACAGGTAGAGCAGTTTGCACAATCTTTTAAAAAACAGATTATTCATGTGGTGGAAGAACTTTCTCAACATACCCGCAGCTTCCTTACCCGTTCGGATATTGATTATATCATAGAGGATCAACAACTCTTATCAGTTCAGGAATCGGCAGAGGTTGAGAAAATATATATGGCAAACAGTCTTCAGGAAGGATTTGTGTATCATGCCTTGAACCAGGGAGATACAGATGATGCCTATCGTGTACAATTGGTATGGGATTATCTTTCGGATATGAATGTGGAGGCCCTTAAAGAAGCATGGTCTTACACTCAACAGCAGTTTCCTGCACTAAGACTTAGATTTGACTGGAACGGAGAAATTATTCAGATCATTGATAAAAAAGGAAGCCTAGATTGGCGTTATCAGGATCTGGGTACAATGAATGAAGAAAAGCAGGAAGAATTGATTAGAGAAGCTACCCAAAAAGACCGCTTTGAAGTATATGATTTATCAAAAGGAGGATTATTCAGAGTATATCTGTTCAAACGTGCTGAAAAGCATTATACCTGTCTTTTCAGCAACCATCACGCAGTGTTGGATGGTTGGAGTATGCCTGTCATACTGACCAGTATTCACGATATCTATCTGAAATTGACTAAAAAACAGGATCTGAATATTGTCACAGATCATGCCTATATCAAAACTCAGGAATACCTTCAGAAGCAAAAAGATAGCAGCCGAAGCTTCTGGAATGCTTATATGAACCTTCTCGAAGATCGTGAAGACCTGAGCAGCCTGCTTAAAGAATCCCAAAAGCATATTGATGTGGGAACCTATCGCCAGATTAAAGATCATCAGGCTGTAAAAATGACTATCATTGAAGAGGAATATCAGCAGCTGAAAAAATTTACCATTGAAAACGGTCTGACGATTAATGCGGTACTGCAATATTTATGGCATAATCAGCTAAGTGTATATGGAGGCGTTGAAACCACAGTAGTGGGAACCACCGTATCCGGACGAAGTCTTCCTGTAGATGACATAGAATCTTCAGCAGGTCTCTTTATCAATACACTTCCATTAATTGTACAGCATACTGAAGGCAAAGTGGTGGATATTATTGCTGATATTCAACAGCGAATCAGTGAACTGAATACCCACAGTGACGTAAACCTTGCAGAACTTCACCAGGATGCAAGACGTATTTTCAGCAGCTTATTTGTGTACGAGAACTATCCGGTACCACAAGGTGGCGATGACAATAATGAATTAGGATTTGTCTTCAAAGATTCAGTTGAAAAACTGGATTATCCACTAGGAATTATGGCATTTGAACAGGGAGAAAGTGTAACCTTGAAAATCAATTATGAAGGCGTTCTTTTTGAACAGCATACGATGGAGCAGCTGATTGATGGAATGAAAACGGTTCTTGCCCAAATCCTTGCGAACGGGACAATTACTTCCGATGAATTCTTGCATGTTTCTGATAATCAAATTGCTCTAATGGAAGAGTGGAATACTGTAGAATCAGATTATCCTTCTGATAAAACCATTCATCAGTTATTTGAAGAACAAGTGGCGAAAACTCCGGAAAATATTGCATTGGTTTATCAGGATGCTGTCCTGACATACAGTGAACTGAATGAAAGAGCAAACCGCTTAGCAAAGTATCTGATCCAAACCTATAATATTCAGCCAGACGAATTAGTTCCATTATGCTTAGATCGTTCCGAGAATATGCTGATTGCTATTTTAGCAGTCTTAAAATCCGGAGCAGCCTATGTTCCAATGGATCCTTCTTATCCTGTGGAAAGAATAGAACACATTCTTCAGGACACTGGGGCAAGACTGATTTTAGGCCAGGAAAGTACAGCAGAAAAGCTGAAAAATGTAAGTACAGATGTGGTCTCTTTAGATGAGATTACCTTTAAAGCAATGCTTGAAACCTTTGATGCTAAAAACCCTGTTACTAATACTCAACCAGGAAATTTAGCATACGTTATTTTCACCAGTGGAACTACCGGATTGCCTAAAGGCGTAATGGTTGAACACAGAAATGTGGCCAACCTGATTCACCAGGAAGCCAAAGAATTCGGATTGCTGGGAACAGGTGCTCAAAAGAACTGTTTATGGTACGCCAATTATGTATTTGATGCCCATGTTTGGGAATTGTATCCATCCATTACCCATGGTCATAGCATCTATATTTTAGAAAAAGACCTTCAAACCGATCTGTCTGCTTTAAAAGACTATATCGAAACGAATAACATCAGTATTGCCACTATTCCGCCAGTACTTTTAACGAAGGAATATATTTTACCGTTAGAGATCCTTGTTGTAGCCGGAGACGTTACCAATCCTCAGGTGATGGCGATGTACAAAGAACATGGAGTAGACCTTATCAATGCTTACGGACCAACAGAAACTACTGTATGTGCCACGCTTCACCACTATAACGAAGATGAAAATCCTGTAAATATCGGTGGGCCAATCGGAAATATGACCGTTTATGTACTGGATAATCATCATCGTATTGTTCCTGTAGGAGCAGTAGGAGAACTATACATTGGCGGAGCTGGAATTGCAAGAGGCTATCTGAACAGAACAGATCTTACAGAAGAACGTTTCATTGCAAACCCTTTCCAGACTGAAAATCAGAAGGTAAAAGAAGATAACGGGCGTTTATACAAAACCGGAGATTTAGTACGCTGGTTATCCAACGGAGAGCTTGAATATATTGGAAGAAATGACTTCCAGGTGAAGATCCGAGGCTATAGAATAGAGCTTGGTGAAATTGAAAATCAATTACTGGGTTATCCTGAAATCAGTCAGGTGGCTGTTTTAGCCAAGGAAAATAAGGCCGGCTTGAAATATCTTGCCGGGTATTATGTATCTGATACAGCCATAGATTCATCCTTACTGTCAGAATATCTGTCAGAATCACTTCCTGAATACATGGTTCCGGGAATCTACGTTCATTTAACCTCTTTACCGTTGACAATCAATGGTAAACTGGATAAAAAAAGCGTTACCAGAACCTGAGTTTACCGGAAGCACTCATTATGTTGCTCCTGAAAATGAATTACAGGAAAAACTATGCAAAGTGTACGGTGATGTATTAGGAATTAACCCTGGAATGATCAGTATTCATGATGATTTCTTCAGATTGGGAGGAAATAGTATCATGGCGGTTAAATTAATCAGCAAAATCAGACAGGATCTTGATCTGCAGGTTAACATAGGAATGGTATTTAATCATAAAACTGTGGCCTCTCTTTCCAATGTTCTGGCTCAGGAAAATAATAATGATAAACAAATAGAGCTTGTTCCAATCAAAGTTAATTCCCCTGAAGAGCAAAAATTATCCTTTGCCCAGGAAAGACTTTGGTTTATAGAATCCTATGAAGACGGAAGCAGTGCCTATAACATTCCTATCGTTACAAGATTAGATGACAGCATTCAGATCAATCTGTTTGAGGAATCTTTGAGAACTGTGGTTATGCGACACGATATACTTCGTTCCATGATTCACACCACTGAAAATGGAGTAGGATATCAGAAGGTTACAGACCTCATTCCTGAAATTAAAGTTTCAGAAGTGAAGAATGAGGAAGAATTAGAAAGTTCTGTCAATAAATGTGTGAACAAAATCTTCAGGTTAGATGAAGAACTTCCTGTAGAAATCAATATGTTCAGCCTTGCAGGGCAGGTTTATCTGTCTGTTGTAGTTCATCACATTGCTTTCGACGGATGGTCTACCGATGTTTTCCTAAAAGAAGTAGCCTCTGTTTATTACGCTCTCGTTGAAGGAAAAGAACCGGAACTTTCCCCTGTAAAAGTTCAATACAGAGACTTTGCATTATGGCAGCGTAATTATCTTTCAGGAGAACGCCTCGATAGTCAAATTAATTATTGGAAAAATAAACTGGATGATTTCCAGAATCTGGACTTACCTTCAGATTTCAAAAGACCAGCTCAGATATCCTACGAAGGAGAAAACCTGTATTTCCATCTGAATAAAGAACAGGGGGAAAAACTTAGAGTCCTTTCCCAGAAACTGGGAGTAAGTCTTTATAGTCTGATGTTAGGGGGCTATTATCTGATGCTGTCTGCTTATTCCGGTCAGGACGATATTGTAGTAGGAAGCCCGATTGCCAACCGTCATCATGCAGGCCTTGAAGACATTATTGGTTTCTTTGTCAATATATTGGCTTTAAGAGAAAAAATAAATCCTGCACAGAATATCAGTGATTTTATTCTTCAGGTATCAAAATCAGTTAATGAAGCCCAGTCTCACCAGGATCTTCCATTTGAAAAACTGGTAGATGAGATTGGCGTGGAGCAGGATACTTCAAGACATCCTGTTTTCCAGGTAATGTTTGGTCTTCAAAGTGTTGATAAAGATGTGAAAGCAAGCGAAGGACAGGTATTATTCCATTCTTTTGCAGGAGAAGTAGATTATAAAGCAGCCAAATTCGATCTTACTACGATGATTGATGATGACGGAGAAAAGATGCGCATCATGTTCAATTACGCGAAAGCCTTGTTTAAAGAAGAAACCATTACCCGAATGGCAGACTCTTATCAGCTTCTTTTAGATCAGATCATCGAAGTCAACACTGATCAGACTCCAATCCGTAATCTTTCATTGATATCAGAGAAAGAAACTCAGCAGATCATCGCAGATTGGAATGAGACCCAGGAAGATTATCCGTCAGAAATGACCATTCACAAGGCATTTGAATATCAGGCTGAAAAAAAATCCTGATACCATAGCTTTGGTTTATAATGATATTAAACTTTCATATCGTGAGCTTAATGAACAATCCAACCGTTTAGCAAATCATCTGATCCATCAGTATAAACTTAAGCCTGATGATTTGGTTCCGCTTTGCCTTGAAAGATCAGAAAATATGCTGATCGCGATCCTTGCCGTATTAAAAGCAGGAGCTGCCTATGTACCAATGGACCCTTCATATCCAGCGGACAGAATAGGACATATTTTAGAAGATACCCAGGCAAAACTGGTCATTGCACAGAAAAGTACAATAGAGAAAGTACAGAATATAAAAGTCATTTCACTCGATGAAGTTACGCTTAAAGCAACGCTTGAGACAGAAATGACTAACAACCCTGTTACAGAGGTAAATTCAGGAAACCTGGCTTATGTAATCTACACCAGTGGAACGACAGGACTTCCAAAAGGAGTAATGATTGAACATAAAGGAGTAATAAACCTCATCAAATCAATGATTAAGGCGCACCGACTTGAAGAGTATCAGGAAGTAGGATGCTATTCCAATTATGTATTTGATGCCTTTGTGTATGAAGCCTTTCCTGTATTGTGCAACGGAAATACTTTATGGTTATACACCAATGAGCTTAGAATCTCAGTAAATGAGCTTAATGATTATATCAAAACCAATGCGATCGAAGTTTCATTTATTCCACCGGTTCTGTTAAGAGAAATCGTGGAAAACGGAACAAGCTTAAAACTGATCTTTGCAGGAGGTGAAAGCTTCCCGGCATTGGATAAAAATATTGAAAACATTACCCTTGTCAACGAATACGGACCAACAGAAGGAACCGTATGTGTAACGCTTCACAATTACAAAGAAGATAAAAATCCATTGAATATTGGAGGTGCCATTGCCAATACAACCTTATATGTTCTGGATGCTCAATATCGTCCAGTTCCTGTAGGAGCAGTAGGAGAGTTGTTTATCGGTGGAGCAGGCATTGCCAGAGGATATTTGAACAGACCTGAACTTACAGAAGAACGTTTCATGGTAAATCCTTTCCAGACACCAGGAGAGAAAGAACGAAGTGAAAACAGCCGTTTATACAGAACCGGGGATTTAGTTCGCTGGCTGCCAAACGGAGAACTGGAATACAGAGGAAGAAACGACTTCCAGGTGAAAATTCGTGGTCACAGAATTGAATTGGGGGAAATTGAAAATACCTTGCTTCAGTTTGAAGGCATCCGCCAGACAGCAGTATTAGCAAGAGAAAATAAATCAGGCTTAAAATACCTGGCTGCTTATTATGTCTCTGATTCAGCTATTGATGCTAATATTCTTTCTGAATTTATTTCAGAGTCCCTTCCGGAATATATGGTGCCAGGTGCCTTTGTTCACCTGACTGAACTTCCGCTTACCATTAACGGAAAATTAGACAGAAGAGCATTACCGGAACCTGAATTTACTGCAGGTAAAAATTATGTAGCTGCCGAAACAGAGCTTCAGTCTGCACTTTGCCAGATCTATGGTGATGTACTTGGTCTTGATCCGGAAACTATTAGTATTCATGATGATTTCTTCAGATTGGGCGGGGACAGTATTATCAGTATTCAGCTGGTAGGGAAGATCCGCCAGCAGTTAGAAGTAAGATTAAGTGTAAAAGAAGTCTTTACAGCCCGAACGGTAGCTTCGTTGTCCCAATTGATAGAAGATAAAAAGCTTGGTGATGAAGCCACTATTCTTACCGAACAGGGAATTTTGACAGGAGAAGTGCCGCTTCTTCCGGTACAGGAATGGTTCTTTGAACAAAAAGAATCAGGTTATCTTACAGAATTTAATCACTGGAACCAGGCATTCTTAATCAATGTTCCCGAGCTTGACAAAGTTCTTTTTGAACAGGCTGTAGAGCAATTGTTGACGAAGCATGATGCATTCAGGCTAAGATATACAGGCCATACTCAGGAATATAAAACAGGTCAAAAAACTCCTGAAATTAAGTATCTTGATGCATCTGGTTTAAATGCGGAAGAATTAGCTGATATTTTCACAGATTGGCAGTCCCATTTCGATATTGAAAATGGCCCGTTGTATCAGATTGGGTACATCAATGGTTATCAGGACAGAAGTGCAAGAGTATTCTTTGCATTCCATCACATTATTATTGATGCGGTGAGTTGGAGAATCCTTACCGAAGATCTGAAAAACATCTACCAGACCCTTGAAAAAGGAGAAAATTACCAGATTCAGAAAGGAAGCAGCTACCGCCAATGGGTAGAAGCCATCAGAACTTATAAAAAAGACAATCCGGAATCCAGAGATCAGGAAACCTCCTATTGGAATCATATTGCTGATACAGTTGAGGAAAGCAATTCAACATTATCTGAACTGATTACTGAAGATTATCACCATGGTCATCTTCAGTTGGATAAAGAATCCACAGGAACCCTGATTCGTGGAGTACATCATATATATCATACTCAGATCAATGATTTACTGTTGTCTGCTTTAGCTTCTGCTCTTACTGAAGTTACCGGAGATGAGCGTCATGCTATTCTACTGGAAGGACACGGCCGTGAAGAAGTATTCAGCCAATTAGACATTACCGGAACAATGGGTTGGTTTACTACCATGTATCCGGTGCAGCTGGAAACAGGGAAATCATCAAAAGAAACCGTTATTCTTATCAAAGAATCCTTAAGGAGTATTCCGAATAATGGAATCGGATATGGTAGCCTTGTTGGATATATCAACCGTGAATTACCGAAAATCAGTTTCAATTACTTAGGCCAGCTTGATCAGGATGATATTTCCGGAGAAAAAACATGGTTCATTGCTGCTGAAAACAGTGGTGCCGGAGTGGCAGCTTCCAACCGTGACAGTCATTTTGTAAGCATCAACGGGGCTGTAGTGGACGGACAGCTTAGATTCGGAATTTCAGGATACCTTTCTGATGAAAAGATCACCCTTTTAGCCGAAAGCTTCAAACAGAACCTTGAAACTATTATTAAGAACCTTTCAGAAGAAAGTAGAAGTTATCTTACAGTATCAGACGTAGATTATGTAGTAGAAAATGCTCAACTTTCAGCCATTCAGGAGAAAGGAGAAATAGAAGGTGTATATCTTGCGAACAGCTTACAGGAAGGTTTCGTATACCATGCCCTGAATCAGGGAGAAAAAGATGATGCCTACAGAGTACAGTTAATGTGGGATTATCAGGCTAAAATCAATACAGATAAGCTTAAAAAATTCCTGGGAATTAATTCAGGCACAATATCCATCTCTTAGAATTCGATTTGATTGGAATGGAGAAATTGTACAGGTAATTGATAAAGAAGGACAATTAGACTGGCGATATGAAGATATCAGTACGATGTCTCAAGAAGCTCAGGAAGAATGGATTAAAGAAGTTACTCATAACGATCGTTTTGAAGGGTATGATCTTTCTAAGGGAAATCTTTTCAGAGTGTATCTTTTCAAACGAAACGAAGGACATTACAGCTGCCTGTTCAGCAATCACCATGCTATTCTGGATGGATGGAGTATGCCTGTTATTATGAATAGTGTTCATGATGCCTATCTGCACCAGCTTCACGGTCAGGAACCAACTCTATTAACGGATTCTGCATATGCAGCGAGTCAGAAATATTTACAGGCTAATAAACAGGCAGGGCGCAGCTTCTGGAATCAGTATATGACCCTTCTTGAAGATCAGGAAGACCTGAAAAGCCTTGTAAAAGAAGCTCAGAGACAGATAGATTTAGGAACTTACCGCCACATTAAAGACCATCAGAAGGTAACGATGCTGATAAGTGGAGACAGATATAATAATCTGAAAGACCTTACAAAAGCTCATGGATTAACGGTAAATGCAGTAATGCAATATTTATGGCACAGTCAGTTAAGACTGTACAGCGGATTGCAGACCACAGTAGTAGGAACAACTGTTTCAGGAAGAAATCTACCTATTGATGGGATAGAATCCTCAGCCGGATTGTATATCAATACCTTGCCATTAATTGTGAGCCATGAAGAAGGACGTGTGATAGATCGTATTATGGAAATCCAGAACAGGATCAGTGAGCTAAATTCTCATAGCGATATTAGCCTTGCAGAGCTTCATCATGATGGGCGCCGTATTTTCAGCAGCTTATTTGTGTATGAAAACTATCCGGTACCAAAAGGAGGCGGAAATAATGAATTAGGTTTTGCCTTCAGAGATTCTGTTGAAAAACTGGATTATCCGTTAAGCATAATGGCTTCGGAACAAGGAGATCGTGTGACCCTTAAAATCAATTACGAAGGCTTTATTTTTGAATCAGAAACGATGAATCAGCTGGTAAAAGGAATGGAATTGATGTTGGATCAGATTGTAAAAAATCCTGATATGAATTCAAATGATATTTCATATGTAACTGATAATCATTTTGTTTTATTGAATTCATGGAATGATACTGCAGATTTAAATATTTCATATAATACAACCCTTCATCAGCGTTTTGAAGAGCAGGCAGCCAAAACACCGGATCACACTGCGCTGGTTTACAAAGATATCCGATTGTCTTATAAAGAATTGAATGACAGGTCAAACCGTCTGGCGAACTATCTGCTTCAAACCTACGATCTTCAACCTGATGATTTTGTTCCGCTATGTCTGGAACGTTCAGAAAATATGTTGATTGCGATTCTGGCAGTATTAAAATCCGGAGCGGCCTATGTTCCGATGGATCCGTCATACCCAACAGAAAGAATAGAGCATATTCTTACAGATACCGATGCCAAAATCATTATCAGTCAGGAGACAACAGCAGATAAGGTACAAATCCTGGATAACGCTGAGGTTATTTCTCTGGATAACGCTGATCTACAGTTGGCTGTTGATGCAATGTCATCAAAAACACCTGTGACTTCAGTAACTCCAACAAGTTTAGCCTATGTGATTTACACCAGTGGAACCACAGGACTTCCGAAAGGAGTTATGATTGAACATAGAAATGTAATCAATGTAGTAAATCAGGTAAGAGAAGCTTACGGCTTCAGTGAAGGAAGAAAGATAACTGCTTATACCTCATATGTTTTTGATGTTTCCGTGTCTGAATTCTTTAACACATTATTGTTCGGAAATGAACTTCATCTATTGGATGAAGAAACGAAAAAAGATGCAGACTCCATAAGCAGATATCTGTTAAACCATGAAATCGATTATGCATATTTACCACCTGTAATGCTTTCCGTACTGCCACGTATAGAATATCCGGATCTTAAAGGATTACTCTATGCAGGAGAACCTTGTGATTATGAAACAGGTAAATACTGGTCAGAATATACGAAGCTTTATAATCTCTATGGCCCAACCGAAGCAACCATTTATGCAACCTATAAAAAAGTAAAACATGGTGACGTACAGCTTATAGGCCGCCCTGTAGGAAATTCCACCACCTATATTTTAGATAATTATGGTCGTTTGCTTCCTGTAGGAGCTGTCGGAGAACTCTATTTGGGTGGTGCAGGTATCGCCAGAGGCTATCTGAACAGAGAAGACCTTACAAAAGAAAGATTTGTTGATAACCCTTATCAGACTACAGAACAAAAGAAAACCGGAGAAAACGCACGCTTATACAAAACCGGGGATCTGGTTCGCTATTTAGCAGATGGGAACATAGAATACATTGGCCGTAACGACTTCCAGGTGAAGATTAGAGGGTATAGAATAGAGTTGGGTGAAATAGAAAACAAACTCTCCCAATATCCGCAAATAAGACAATCTGTGGTACTGGCTAAGGATAATACGAATGGAATGAAATACCTTGCCGGATATTATGTTTCAGATACAGCATTAGAGGTGGAAAAACTTACTGCATTTTTATCAGAAACATTGCCGGAATATATGATTCCTTCTGCTTTCATTCATTTAAAATCACTACCATTAACCATCAATGGGAAGCTTGACAGAAAACAGTTACCTGAACCTGAATTTACAGGCGGAAATGAATATACAGCTCCAATAAATGAACTTCAGAAAAAGCTTTGTATTATTTATGGAGAAGTATTGGGAATCAATCCGGAATATATCAGTATTCATGATGATTTCTTCAGATTAGGAGGAAACAGTATCATGGCTATTAAGCTTATTGGTAAGATTAAGCAGGAGCTGGGATTACAAGTGAGTGTGTCAATGGTATTCAATCATAAGACAGTTGCTTTATTGGAGGACGCATTAACAGCTGAAGAGACTGATGTTGAGAGCATTGAAATAATTCCTGTTGAGGTTAGCACACCGGAAGAACAAAGATTATCCTTTGCTCAGGAAAGACTATGGTTTATAGAATCCTACGAAGGCGGAAGCAGTGCTTATAACATTCCAATGACTGTTACTTTGAGCGTAAAAACGGATATCAAGGCTTTAGTTAAGGCTTTGGAGACAGTAATTCAACGTCATGAAGTCCTTCGTACGTTCATTATGACAACAGAAAACGGAGTAGGCTATCAGGTAGTTACCAACCATATTCCGGAAATCAGAACAATAGAGGCCGAAAGCAGAGGAGAGTTGGAAGAATTAGTAAACAGAACTGCTCATAAAGTATTCCGTTTGGATAAAGAAATTCCTGTTGAGATCAGTATTTTCAGATTAGATACTACCAGCTATCTTTCAGTGGTTATTCATCACATTGCTTTTGATGGCTGGTCTACCGATCTATTCCTGAAAGAAGTGGCAGAAGCCTATCATGCTATTGCGGGAGGACAGCAGCCGAAACTTCCTGAATTAAAAAATCCAATACAGAGATTTCGCATTGTGGCAGCGAAATTATCTTCAGGGAGAACGTCTGGATCGCCAGATTGAATACTGGAAAACAAAACTGGATGACCATCAGAGCTTAGATCTTCCGGTAGATTTCCACAGGCCGGCTGAAATATCCTATGAAGGAGATACCATCGGATTCAATATCCCGGAAGAAACGGCACTTAGGCTGAAAGAAATCTCCAGAAATCTTGGAGTGAGCTTGTACAACGTGATGTTGAGTGGTTACTATCTTACCCTTTCTGCCTATTCAGGTCAGGATGATATCATAGTGGGAAGCCCGATTGCCAACCGTCATTATGCAGGTCTTGAAAATCTTATCGGATTCTTTGTCAATACATTGGCATTGAGAGAGAAAATTGATCCAAAGCAAAATGTCAGAGATTTTATTCTGCAGGTATCAAAATCCGTAACAGAAGCACAGTCTCATCAGGATCTTCCATTTGAAAAACTGGTGGAAGAACTGGGAGTTGAGCAGGATACTTCAAGGCATCCGGTCTTCCAGGTGATGTTTGGGCTTCAGACCAGCAATGGTGGAGAGGTTGCTATCCAGGAAGGAGATGCTATTTTCCAGCCCTTTGATGGTGATGTAGACTACCAGGCTGCAAAATTTGATCTTACAACGATGATCAATGAAAGTCCTGATAGCATTCAGATGACCTTCAACTATGCGACTTCCTTATTTAAAAAAGAAACCATAAGCCGTATAGCAGAAACCTATCAATACCTGTTAAGCCAAATGGCAGAGTCTGGAAAATCTGATATAAATAGTTTGAAAATAGGAGAGTTATGCCTTCTTTCAGAAACAGAAAACCAAGAGATCATTGAGATCTGGAATGATAACAGAAAACCATATCAGGATAAAAATACCATTCACCGGCAGTTTGAAGCCCAGGCTGCTAAAACACCTGATGCTACAGCATTGGTATATCAGAATGTTCAGTTATCCTATAAGGAATTGAATGAAAAAGCAAATCAGCTGGCTAATTACCTCATCAGCGAGTATCAGCTTCAGCCGGATGATTTGGTTCCGTTATGCCTTGAACGTTCCGAAGAGATGTTGATTGCCATTCTTGCCGTATTAAAAGCCGGAGCAGCTTATGTTCCGATGGATCCTTCATATCCTGCAGAAAGAATCAGCCATATTCTAAAAGATACAGCAGCTGAGGTAATTCTTATTCATGAAGAAGTAAGAAGTAAGCTCAATGAAGTATCTTCAGGTGTAAATCTGGTTTCGCTGAATCATAAAGGATTAATAGAGAAACTGGCAGCAGCAGATCATCATAATCCCGTTGCAGAAGTCCATTCAGGAAATCTTGCTTATGTAATCTATACCAGTGGAACCACAGGACTTCCAAAAGGAGTAATGATTGAGCATAAAGGAGTGATCAATCTGATCGATGCCATGACAGAAGTTCATCAGCTTGAAACATATCAGAATGTGGGAGCTTATTCCAATTATGTGTTTGATGCCTTTGTATACGAGATATTCCCATCTTTATGCAATGGAAATACTCTTTGGCTGTACAGTAATGACTTAAGAACTTCAGTAAATGATCTTAACAATTATATTAAAACAAACAGCATCCAGGTTTCCTTTATTCCACCAGTCCTGCTGAAGGAAATTGTGGATAATGGAACAAGCTTACAGCTGATCCATGCAGGAGGAGAAAGCTTCCCTGCACTGGATAAAAACATTGAGAACATTTCCCTTATCAATGAATATGGACCAACGGAAGGAACGGTATGTGCTACGCTTCATCATTATAAGGAAGATAAAAATCCGTTGAATATTGGTAGAGCTATCGCGAATACAACCTTATACGTTCTGGATAACCAATATCGCCCTGTTCCGACAGGAGCAGTAGGAGAGCTATACATAGGTGGAGCCGGTATTGCAAGAGGGTACCTGAACAGGCCTGAACTTACTGAAGAACGCTTTATGGTAAATCCGTTCCAAACAGCAGATCAGAAAGAAAGAGGAGAAAACAGCCGTTTATACAAAACAGGAGATTTGGTTCGCAGATTAGCGAATGGAGATCTGGAGTATATGGGAAGAAATGACTTCCAGGTGAAGATCCGTGGCCATAGAATTGAGTTAGGTGAAATTGAAAACACATTACTCAGCTATGAAGGAATTCGCCAGGCTGCCGTATTGGTCAAAGAAAATAAAGGAGGAATAAAATACCTGGTTGGATATTATGTGTCTGATCCGGTAATTGATCCGCAGCTGCTTTCAGAATTCCTGATGGAAACACTTCCGGATTATATGATCCCGAATGTTTTCGTTCACCTTGAACAACTTCCTTTAACCATCAACGGAAAACTGGATCGAAGACAACTTCCTGAACCTGAATTTACGGGTATTTCAGAATATGCAGCTCCTGTAAATGAATTGCAGAAAAAACTGACAGAGATCTACGCTGAAGTGCTGGGTATTGATGTCGAAAGCATAAGCATTCACGATGACTTCTTCAGATTAGGAGGAAACAGTATCATGGTGATTAAGCTGATCAGCAGAATAAGAGCTTTATTGGATATTCAGATCAAAATCCTGGATATCTTCAAAGAAAGAACCATCAGCAAATTATCGGTAATCCTTGCTAAGAATAACAAAGAATATAAAACGATATCCACACTGGGAGGGATTAATAATAAACCTAATATTTTCCTTATTCACCCGGGAAATGGAGGAAGCGAAGTTTATCAGTCTCTGGCAGAAAAGCTTACATCAGAATATGACTGCTATGGAGTAGACTCTTATAACCTGTACCATGAAGAGAAAATTGATAACCTCAACAGGCTAGCCAATTATTATTTGGAGCATATTGAGGTCATACAGGAGCAGACAAATCAGGATGAATACATTTTGCTGGGATGGTCTCTGGGTGGAAATATTGCATTGGAGATCGCTGCTGAGCTGGAAAAAAGAAGGCATCAAAAAATTAAGGTTTATTTGCTGGAT
The DNA here is from genome assembly GCF_000738495.1 of Chryseobacterium sp. P1-3. Lineage (NCBI taxonomy): Bacteria > Pseudomonadati > Bacteroidota > Flavobacteriia > Flavobacteriales > Weeksellaceae > Chryseobacterium > Chryseobacterium sp. P1-3. The sequence goes on along the minus strand of NZ_JPEQ01000007.1, from coordinate 739,365 downwards.
ACGATCCTGTATGCATCAGATCAGACATTAATAGATTTCCTTTCATTCCCCACAGATGAAGAATTAAGTAATAGGCTAGCTGTTCCGATTGGTGACAGTCATTTTATAGCCACCAAAAACTTCATGTCAGCAGAGTTTACCATTGCAAAAGAGCCTATTTCCAATACTCTGAAATCAACCCAGGTTGTATTGCTGAAAGCAATGCAGAGTGGAGATACATTCAATGAATCATTTAATAATCATATTAAAAATTCAATGTACAACAATATAGACTCGATCGTAGAAAACAGAGATCTACTTTCTGTTTATCCTATTGAATCTTCGCATCAGATGATGTTAGAGAAAGAGGAACAGATCCTGGATATCATTAATCAAACAGTTGGAAAATAAAAAAAGCTATGGGAGATCACAGTCTCCCATGCTTTCCTGTAAAAAAAGAAAAGAAAAACCTATGAACAACGTAAGATCATCAAAACCACAGATATTTTTATTACACTATGCCGGCGGAGACAGGAATTCTTTCCGCCCTTTAATAGAAGAATTACAGTCACAATTCCAGATCGAAACACCGGAACTCCCGGGAAGAGGAAACCGGATGTCAGAACCCCCTTTAAAAGATAAACAAGAAGCCATAGCAGACATATTGATCCAGATAAAACGTACCCGACAAAAAGATGTTCCTTATTTGATCTACGGTCACAGCATGGGAGCTATTTTGGGTTTTGAAATTTGCCACGCTATGGAAAAAGAGAACGATGCTCCCGTACATTTTGTTGCTACCGGATATCCGGGGCCGGGCATAAAAAATACTCCGCCTATTGCAGACCTTCCCAAAACAGAATTCTTCGCTGAAGTAAGAAAACTGGGCGGGATTTCCGATGAGGTAATGCAGTATGAAGAATTATTAGACTTCTTTGAGCCCCTACTGAGAGGAGACTTCGGGCTTCTGGAAAATAAGAATAACCAGACCCCTGATATAAAAATACAGACTCCAATCTTTGCTGTAATGGGGAAGAGTGAAAAATATGCCCTGAATATAAGAAACTGGGCCAAGTATACAGAAGCATCCTGTGAATGTCAGATTGTAAATGGAAACCATTTCTTCATCAATCAGAATTTCAATTATCTGGCTCAGGTTATCAAAAACCTGATGAATGCCGCAATGGCTAAATAATGCCTTATTCATCATAAAATAAAACCTCATATATGCCTGGAAAAAAAGAATACGCATTAACCTTTATCTATATTACAATCCTGATTGATATTATTGGGATAGGAATTGTTGCTCCTGTACTGCCCACCCTCATTTTAAAACTATCAAAGGGGAACTTAAGTACTACTACACAATATATTGGCTGGTTTATCTCCATCTATGCCTTAATGCAATTTATATTTGCTCCTGTGTTGGGAGGCCTTAGTGACCGGTATGGAAGACGTCCATTATTGTTATGGTCTTTATTAGGACTTGGAATTGATTATTTGATTCTTGCCATGGCACCCAACCTCATGTGGCTGTTTGCAGGAAGAATAATAGCAGGAATTATGGGATCCAGTATGACCACCGCTACAGCCTATGTCTCAGATGTCAGTACTCTTGAAAAGAAAAGTCAGAATTTCGGGATGATAAGCGCGGTTGCAGGACTTGGTTTAATAATAGGCCCCCTGATCGGAGGTGTGCTGGGGCAGTACGGAGAACGAATTCCCTTCTATGCCGCCGCCGCACTGAGCCTGCTTAATGTACTATATGGTTTCTTTGTTCTGCCGGAGTCACTTAAAGAGAACAACCGGAGACAGTTCTCCTGGAAAACAGTAAATCCGGTAGGAGCTATGAAAAGTATTAAAAAAGAAATACTTTCTCCCTCCCTTATTATTGCTTTTGTATTTATTGCTTTGTCGGGACACGCTATGCAAAGCACCTGGAATGTATATGGGATGGAAAAATTTCACTGGAAGGCAGATATGATAGGGTATTCATTAGGTTTTTTTGGTGTTTTAATGGTAATATCCCAGGGACTATTCATCGGATTATTCATTAATAAACTGGGGCAGAAGAAATCTGTTATGATTTGTTTATTGATGTATTGTGTCAGTTTGTTATTGTTTGCATTCATCAATGCATCATGGATGGCTTTTGTAGTTATGGTTCCTTATGCATTAGGAGGAATGGCTACTCCTATCCTTCAAAGTTTAATATCTTCCAATGTACCTGATCATAAACAAGGATTATTGCAGGGAAGTTTGTCCAGTATCGGGAGCATTACTGCTGTCTTTGGCCCCCTTATGATGACAGGGGTATTTGCTTATTTTACTTCCGGTAAAGCACCGGTTTTCTTTAGTGGGGCTCCCTTTATCTTTGCCGCATTTTTTGCTTTCATTGGAAGCTGGAGCATTTATTCATCATTCTCCCGGCAAAAATAGAAATAGACTCGAAATAATAATAGGTAATATTTTATATTCGTTATACAATGGGCTATTTTTTAATGAGCCCTTTTTGCTGTTTAAAAGAAAATGCTGGCTGAGCCTCAGCGGGACATCACCCCGGAACAAAGTGCAGCTATATTAAGAAATCTTCCCATCATTCATTACAGGAAAAAATAATAAATCAATATCTTTGAAAAGAAAAAGCAAATGATGATCCTGCTACGTACAGAATTTCGCTTTTCCCAATAAAATTATGGAACAGATTAAATTAATTGTGACGGACATGGATGGGACATTTCTCAACTCCAGCCATGAAATGAGCCCTGAGTTTGCAGAAGTTTATAAAGAACTGAAAAAAAGAAATATTGTATTTGTACCCGCAAGCGGAAGACAGATGCCGGGCATTACCCATTATTTCGGAGAAATAGAAAGTGAGATCGGTTTTATTGCTGAAAACGGTGGATACGTTATCTATAAAAATCAGGAGCTTTTTGCCGATACGCTTGAATATCAGCATATTGTTGATATTATTAAAGCTGTCCGCGAAATACCGGGTGCCAAAGCCGTATTATCAGCTAAAAAGATGGCTTATTATGAAACCGAAGATCAGCAGTTTGTAGACTTTTTCTCAAAATATTATACCGAAAACATGAAAAAGGACGACCTGACGGAAAAAATTGATGATACCGCCTTTAAAATAGCGGTTTATCACCCGGAAGGTTCCGAAAAACATCTGTATCCGGCCCTTAAAAGATTTGAGGAATTCGGCCTGGAAGTAGTGGTTTCAGGAGCACATTGGCTGGATGTTATGAATAAGGATATCAATAAAGGAAATGCTCTGAAAATCCTTCAGAAATCGCTGGGCATCTCACCAGAAAATACGATGGCCTTCGGGGATTATATGAACGATATAGAAATGCTGAAGAATGCCAAATATTCTTACGCCATGAAAAATGCCCATCCGAATGTGAAACAGGTAGCCAGTTTTGAAGCTTGTACCAATGATAGCTTCGGAGTTTTGAAAACGATTAAGGATTATTTGCATCTGAATTAATACCGCCATCTGGGTGTTTATTCTGAAAAGTTTCTCTTTTGAATACTTTTTTATCATAAAATATATGGAATGTTCTCATATCCATTTATCTGGCAAGCAGAAGTTGATGAACAAAGTATTCCTTATTGTATTATTACAGTAGACAAAAAGCTTTTGCCATGCAGGATTGAAGTTAAATTTATTTAATAAAAATACAGAAAAAAGTTGGAGTTAAAGAAAAAGTTTCTATCTTTGCAGTCCCTTAAATAAAGGGATTTTTATTAACAACAAAGGCCGACTCGGTAGCTCAGCTGGTAGAGCAATACACTTTTAATGTATGGGTCCTGGGTTCGAATCCCAGCCGGGTCACTTAAGGAGACAACTACTAAAGGTTGTCTCTTTTTTTTCTGCATATATTGATCAAATCAAGGAGTTAAAAGTAATTGATAATAAACAGATAATTGCAAAGTTACTTTTTAGTTTCTTGATCTGGCAGTTATATGCATCAGAAGTCAATAAGCTAATTTTTCATCCTATCAATCACATTTTTTTTGTAGAACTTTCCAATCGGCAGGTTTGTCCCGTTTTTTAAAAATAATTCGCCACCAGCAATTTTGGAAATCTCCTTCAATGCAACCAGATAAGACTTATGGATTCTGACAAACAGTTTGGGATCCAGTTTGTTTTCTACTTCCTGTGTAGTGATCTGGCTCATATACATTTTCTCAGCCGTGAAAAATTTTACATAATTGCCGTAACTCTGGGTATAGTATATCGAACTAAAGTCCAGTTTCACGATTTCATTATCCACTTTTATAACAAGGTGGTCAGCTTTTGATACAGGATAGTCTGCGTTGTTATTGGCCTGCTCTAAAATTCTTTTAGTTGACCCCAAACGGTTGATTACTTTATCAATTGCTGAAAGGAAGGTTTTAAAATCAAATGGTTTAACCAGGTAATCAACCACATCATATTTATAGGATTCCAGTGCATATTCTTTGTAGGCAGTAGTGAGGATCACAAAAGGTTTATTAGACATCGCTTCGAGCATTTCCATTCCCGTTAGACCAGGCATATTGATATCAAGAAACATAATATCCACCTGGTTATTATATACATATTCCATCGCTTCTACAGCGGTGTAAAAGGATCCGTTAAGTCTAAGTTGCTTAAGCTGGTTGATAAAATGCTCCAGTACGCGGTGGGCACCTTCTTCATCGTCAATAATAATACAATTTAACTGGTTCATATAAGCTGTTTTTGGAGTGGGATTATAAGCGCTGTTTCATAAGTGGTTTCAAACTGCTTTTCATTGAGGCTGAAATCACCATTGTATATAAAAGATAATCTTTGTTTAAGGTTATTTAGACCTACCTGTGTAGACGGTTTCTTAAGTTTTTTATCTGCCAGCGAATTATCAATGGTCATCAACAACTTATCGGATTTTAGTTCAATGTGAATATAAACAAACCAATTGGACAGGTTCTGGCTATGCTTAAAGCTGTTTTCGACCAGGATAATAAGAAGCAGGGGGGAGATTTGCCATACATTCATTTCCTCCGATGAATGATTGCATATAAACTGTATATCACATCTTTTACCGATTCGTTCTCTTTCCAAATCAATATAATTCCGAATGAAATTGATCTCGTCTGCCAGTGAGACTTTCGGAACGTTGCCATTTTCTATCTGGTAACGCATTAGCTCAGATAATTTGACAATAAGTCCCGGAGTCCGGTCCGGTTCCGTTAAGCTCACTCCATACAGGTTATTGAGCATATTAAAGAAAAAAATGTGGATTTAGCTGTGCATGAAGGAATTTTAGATTCATTTCATTGAGCAGAATCTGGTCCATACTTCTACGCTGTACTTCTAAGGCGTAACTCTGCATCAGTGACAGAGCCATTATGGTTGCTGTACTGATGATACAAATCACAAAATGATATAGGAAACCAAGTGCCAGTTCACCTGGTTCAAAAAAAATCAGGTTGAATCCAGTAGATGTTTGCAATAAAGAGAACAGATGCACCTGCCAGAATAACAGCTAACGAGTAAAAAATATAGCTGAAATATTTCCTGAGCAGATAAAATCTGAAGATAAAAAACCGATGAATCTGAGCCTGTACATACAGGATTACAAAAAAGACAAGGCCTTTTAAAAAATTTTCAAGGGAATTAATGAACAACCACTCGTGAAGCATAGTAAGAATATACATCGAACAGAAGATGATAATCTCCTGTCTCCATCTTTTTCGTTTGCTGATTGTCGTTGTATTCATAATATAAGTACCATTTTCAGATTCCAGATCATCATTGCTTATCACAAAATTTCATTGTATCATTTTCATCTTTCAAAATTCAGAAAATAAAAGTAATCCGGAAAATTAAAATGACAAACGTTTTTTGACATTTAATCAGGCCTATTCGTCAGTTTTATTTTTAAGCCCGCTGTATATGATTTTGTTTTGCAGTACTAAATTTTTGCAAATGAAAGAATTATTGAAAAACTTATGGAGGCAAATGATGGTGCTTACGGTCTTGTTAAATACAACACTTGTAATGGCCCAGACAGCAGCAAATGAAGTTGAAATTAAAGGAACTGTTATAAGCGGAAATGAAAATGTGGTACTGGCAGGAAGCACGGTGGTTATCAAAAATGCTGACGGGCGAATGGTAAGTTCGATGAACACGCGCAAAGATGGAACATTTAGCTTAAAAGTGAAGCCTTTGACAACGATCACTGTTGTCATTAATTATATTGGTTTTAACGACTATAATTCTGGTGCTATAACAATGAAACAAGAGGACATTGATCTTGGAAGAATATATCTGGATACAAAAAGTAACTTGCTTGAGGGAGTTACAGTAGTAGCAAGCCGGAAAAAGCCTTTGGTTCAAAGTGCTAGAGACAAGCTTATCTATAATGCTGCTTCGGACATCAGTAATAAATCAGGAAATGCAGCAGATGTATTGCGTAAAGCACCGATGTTGACTGTTGGGGCCAATGGTGACCTTAAGTTGCGGGGAAACTCTAATATTAAAGTCCTTATTAATGGAATACCTTCACGCATAATGGCAAAGAATCTGAAGGAAGCATTAAAAATGATTCCTGCAAGTTCAATTGTCTCTGTGGAGGTTATTACGAATCCGTCTTCTAAATATGAGGCAGAAGGTGCTGCTGGGGTCGTGAATATCATTACAAAAAAGAAATTAAAGGGAACCAGTGGAACTCTGGATATGACCGGAGGAAACCTGGAGCACACAGGAAATTTATCACTAAATATGAGTTCAGGTAAATTCAATTTTTCCGCTATGGGCAACTATAGTGTGGAACGTGAAAGAACGACTTCTTCTCTTACCAGGACAAATCTTAATAATGGAAAACAAATGGGATCCCTTTTTCAGGAATCAGATATGTTACAAACTACAAAGGGTGGTTCTGCGAGCCTTTCAGCTCAATATAAAATAGATTCCCTGCAGACCCTGGAAGCAAACTATTCTTATTGGAATGGTTCGTGGCCACAAAATGGTGGATTATATAATCGATATACTACTGCAAACCAATATCAGGAGTATAGACAAAAAACTGAGCAAAGCGGTAAATTCAATTTTTCAGAATGGGTCTTGAATTATCAGAAAAAATTTCACCGGGAAGGGCAGGAATTACAGATAATAGGTCAGGTTTCTACGGCCGCTGATGTTTCAAACTATACCACCGAACAGTATAAACCGGATGGTAAACCGGCCTTTATAGAGCAGGGACCCAATAACAGCAAGGAAAGAGAGTGGAGTGTTCAGGCTGACTATTCACACCCATTCGGGCAGGAAGGTAAGACATCACTGGAGACGGGTGTGAAATATCTGGGAAATACCTCCAGGAGCGTATATGAAGTTCTTAATAGTGCACTGCCTGTAGATCCAGATCGCTCGGGAAGTATGCAGTATAGACAGCAAATTTTTTTCAGCTTATGCCACTCTAAATTTTGATCTTGGAAATGAGTGGTCCTTACGCCCTGGAATCCGCTTTGAAAATACAGATATCAATGCGACATTTCAGAATAATGCTCCTTACACGAGAAAATTTTCTAATTGGGTACCCAATTTATTGGTCGTAAAAAAAATTAGGAGAGCGTCATGAAGTAAAATTAGATTATAATGAAAGAATCCGTCGCCCGTGGATCATGGATCTGAATCCTTACGCCAATGCAGCCGATCCGTTAAATATTATAAAAGGAAACCCGTATCTGAAGCCTGAGTTGACCAGAAAGCTGGAACTTTCCCATACGTATACAGGAACTAAGAATACATTATTGACAAGCAGTCTGTATTACAGCGCCAATAAAAGTGCAGTAGAACAGATTACCAGGGTTGATGAGAAGGGGATTTCGTACACCATGCCGGATAATATCGGTGAAAGCACACGAATGGGACTGAATGTAAATACGGTTTTTAATCCCGTTAAAAACTGGACTGTCAACGCAGGTGCAGAGATATTCCATTTGAAATTCCGAAGTAGTTCCTTAGGTCTTAAGAACGATGGAACATTTTTTAATTCCAGTATCAGCAATACAATTAATCTGATGAAGGATCTTCAGTTCAGTGCTTCAGCAGATTATGGAAATGGTTTTATCACACTACAGGGCAAAAATTCGGCTAATTACTCCTATCGTTTTGCGTTGAAGAAAGATTTGATGAATAATAAGGCAAGTCTTACGTTAGCGGTAATCAATCCATTCCAGAGCAATTTCAGGGAAACAGTGTATGCTTTTGCTCCTACTTTCCAAAGTACACAGATCAACAGATTTTATAACAGAGCAGCAACGTTAACGTTTAGCTGGCAATTTGGAGGATTAAGTGCTTCAAAAGAAAAAGACAGCCATTTTCCGGATCAGTCGGATGACAAATCTCTAAGAAGGAGAAGAAAGTAAAATTATCAATATGTGGTTTATGACCTAAGACGATATGCAAATGTTAACATCAAATACATTTTTTAAATGAATATATCAAGTATAAATAATATTTACCATCAAGAAAAATACTCCAGTACTTTTCTTGATCAGGCAACTCAAGTGACTACTGGGCTGAATGTTTTTACAGATCAACAAAATGAAGCGATAAAAGATCACCGGGAATTATATCCACGTGGCGGAATAATATTCTCCGAAACTTGTTAATGAACTTGCAGTAGTTTCTAAATATGACGAAGGATGTATAGATGATGACTTTGCCTGCAAGGAAATGATGAGCATCTTTTCTATGTCTTTGGCACTCAGTCTATGCTGCTGAAATATAAACAAGACATCTTCCTGAATTTAGCAACAATCATAAAAAAATAGTAATAATAAATTTATCATGAATAAAAAAGCCTTTGTAATTATTCCCATCGCTTTCCTCGGGTTAGCAACGGGCTGCGGTCCTGTTAAAGAAGGAAAAGAAGTTGTACAGGCATATCCGGTTACACAACCCATAAGTATTGATACAATAATTAATAAGGAGTTTGTCACGACAATTACTTCTCTGAAAAAAATAGAGGTACGTGCACAGGAAAAAGGCTTTTGGGAAAGAATATGAAAGAGCACGTTTCATTATACCGTATTTACGGTTTTTTCAGACCTTATAGATGGCAGTTACTTGGCTCCATAGCGCTTATCTTTATCGGAGCAGGAGCAGGAATGGCGATGCCATTTTTTATTACGGAGCATCATTGATGATGCGCTTCCTCATGCTAACATGCAGTTATTGGTCACATTAGTTATTGCCATGGTTCTGGTAACCATTGTTTCTGCTGTAATCAATATGGTTCAGACAATAATTTCAACGAAAATCGGACAATCTGTGCTTCATGATCTCCGGGTAAAGCTGTATTCACATTTACATTCCCTTTCATTGAACTTTTTCACAGATACGCGTGGTGGTGAAATTCAGTCCCGCATTACACAGGATATAGGATCATTGCAGGAACTTGTTTCCAACACTGCGCAGGAAGCTACTAAAAATCTAAGTATTGTGATCATGACAGTCATTGCTATGTTTCTGTTGGATTGGAAACTTTCATTGTTTTCACTAACTGTTGTCCCATTAACATTACTGTTGAGTAATTGGGTGGGAGCATTACGGGAAAAAGTTGCAGAAAAACAAAGACAAAAACTGGCCGATTTATCCTCAGAAATAAGTGAAACCCTGTCAGTACCAGGTATAATTCTTTCCCGTACAATGGGGAAGTCAGGATTTCTGATCAGTAAATTTTCAAAAACATCCAAAGATGTTGCGGATTTGGAAGTTCACTCGCGTACTTCCAATGAATGGCAATGGCAGATTATTTATTTGTTGCTGACCATTCTTCCGGCACTGACTTTACTGTTGGGTGGGCTTAGAACACAAGGTGGAAATCATGTTTCAATTGGTACGCTTATGGCGTTAATTGCACTACAGGAACAATTGACATTCCCATTGCAGGAGCTGCTTCGTACAAGTATTGAAGTGCGTAAAACCCGTGTATTGTTTTCCCGTATATTCGAGTATCTGGATATACCTTCTCAGGTCCGTAAGCTGTCAGAAGCAGTTGTGTTAAATAAAAAGACAGTTAAAGGTGATATAAAACTTAAAAAATGTCAGTTTTTCATATGAAGGTGCAACCCAGCTGTTGTCGGATATAACAATTGACATTCCGGGTGGCAGCCATGTTGCTATTGTTGGGGCTACAGGTTCCGGGAAGACGACTGTTGGCTATCTTATTGCAGGGCTTTATGAAGCAGATAGAGGAGCTATTTATATTGATGGTATTGATATCAGGAAGTTAAGCTCTCATTCACTTACAGATATTCTTGGCGTAGTTTCACAGGATCCTTACCTGCTCAATGGGACGATAAAGGAAAATTTGCTTTTTGCCAATCCCCGAGCTACTGACCTGGAGTTGATTAATGCTGCTAAGATTACGAAGCTGCATGACTTTATTATCAGCCTTCCATTACAATATGATACACCGATAGGAGAGCATGGTTATCGCTTTTCAGGGGGGGAAAAACAAAGACTTTCCCTGACAAGGACATTGTTAAGAAAACCAGCTATTATCATTATGGATGAAGCTACAAGTGCATTGGATACAATTACTGAACGTCATCTATCAAGTGCTTTAAGTGAATCGATGCATAATGTTACTACTATAACAATTGCACATCGGTTATCTACTGTGCGTCATGCAGATCAAATTGTGGTAATGCATCTTGGCAGCATTGTAGAGAAAGGAACCCATCAACAACTGCTTGAGAAGAATGGCTATTATACTAAACTTTTGGAATCAGATAGGAGTTAGCTACAATAATGGATGAATAAGTATTAAAATGCCAGAATAGCACAAATGTTTAAATAGGTTGTTGATTAGATGGCTGAAGCCCTGATATTAATGTCAGGGCTTAGTATTGTTTGAGAATAAATTAAAGATTAAAAAGTAACTATTTACAAGTAAATAAACTTAAAGCCACTGAAATTTCAGTGGCTTTTTAACTAAAACATTACTGACCCGGTATATAAAATTGATTCTGTCTTTGAACTTTACAATATAAAGTAATGATTCGTATAGAATAATCACACTATTTTAATAATAAATAATGTAACAAATTAAAGCGAAAACAGTCTTATTGTAAAAACTGAAGAGAGAAAGCCAGAATCTGTTAAAACAACTTCAGCAAGTATACATTAAAAAGACCTGAATCAGACAAGGATTAGTTTGAGCAACAAAATGAAGGATCAAATAACGTATAAATCATAATGCATGGAATAAAGTTATTTCCTGATTAGATGATAAATTATGTATATTTATAACACAATTGGCATGAAAAATGTGGAATATGTGCTTTATAAGGCTGCTTTTTTAAGATATGTGCTTAGGTAGGTATATAGCCATGATAGAGAAAAATTAAAATTGGATTGTATCATTAAAAAATATTCAAAAGCTATAATGAAAATGATAGCCTGTACACTGTACACAGGCTTGTTATTTATTGTTTCATGCCAGCAGAAGGCTTCTGATAAAAAAGATATAGAAGTTTTTGATACGTCTCTGACAGAACGCAATACGTCACTCCATCTTTCCGGTGAATATGAAGCACTGATCCGTCTTAATGTGGATTATCTGAAAAAAGCTGCCAAATTAAAATATAATGCAGGCAAAGGACTTTGCTATCTCAATATAGCAGATGTAAATGTATCTGCGGGGAACTATGAAAAAGCCTTGTTTTTCTTCAATAAAGCAGAACAAAAACTTACCAATTCTGAAAATAAGTACCATAAAGCTTTATTTTATAATGACTATAGTCTGTACAATTCTCACCTGAAATTATATGATAAGGCAATAGAATATAACAATAAAGCATTTCGTTATCTAAAGGAAGCCAAAGAATCGCCCCTGAAAAATAAGCTGCTTCCCAGGCTGTATGTGAACAAAGGAATTTATTTTGCGCGTAAAGGCTGGTATGGCACCTCCTTGAAGTGTTTCCTGAAAGCTAATGAGCTGGAAAATTCTGCGTATACCAACTGTATGGTGGCCCAGTATTATTTGTTTGTCAATGAGCCCGGCTCTGCACAGATGTATATTGCCTGGGCGGCTGAAAAAATGTCTGCCCAAAAAACCAGTGATGTGGAATCTCTTTGGGTTTACTATACCATGGGCTATTATTATAATGAAATAAATAGCAGTGATGAAGCTGAAGCGGCATTAAAAAAAAGCACTTGAAATCAATATTAAAACAAGGCGCACCTATTCTTCCCATATAGAAGGAGTGTATAAATCATTATCCGAATTATACAAAAAAAAGAATGATGGAGGTAAAGCTTATTTTTATTTGAAAAAATATATGGAGGAGGAAGGAAGACTTGATGCGGCGAGATTGGCCACTATGAATAAAACAACAGAAAACTTTATTTCAGCAATGGAAAAAGATTCAGAATGGCATAAAAATGATCTCCCCCTGTTTGTTGCCTTGTCTATTACAGTTCTTACAATCTCCGGAATCTATATTCAGAAAATGATAAAAATGCTGAGGGCAAAAAAAATAACCCTGAAACAGGAAACCGAAGAGCTGAAACATACTATATATCATAAAATGCTGCAGGAAGTAACTGAGCTTGCCAAAAAGAATGACTCTTCATTTTTGCTGAAATTCAAAGAATTGTACCCGGATTTTATCAGTGCACTTTTAAAGATCAATCCGGACCTTGAGAATTCTGAACTGGTTTTCTGTGCCATGCTGAAATTAAAGTTCTCGTCTAAAGAAATCGCAGATTATACATTCGTTCAACATAAATCTGTACATCAGAAAAAATACAGGATCAGGAAAAGACTGAATATCCCGGGTGATGAAGACATTTATAATTTCTTTGAAAAATTAAGTGCTTAATGCCTGTACAAGAAACAATGGGACATTTAAAAATAATATAATAGAGGAGACAGCCTAAAAACCATTTTTTAATGATAACTTATATCCGTAAATATTCCCCATCAATATAGAAAGCCTTATGAAGTGTATTTTACTTTCTATTGTAGCCATTATCCTGGTTTCCTGTAATCAGCGGTCAAAGAAAGAATTCAGAGAAAACTTTGATACTTCACTGCTTAAACAGAATGAAAAGTTTAGGCTTGAAGGTGAGTATGATTCTTTGGTTAACCTTAATAAAAGATATTACAAACAAGCTGATAAAGCCAATTATGAAGAAGGGAAAGCTTTGTGTTATATTAACCTGGCCGAAGTGAATATTTCCCTGGAAAACTATCAGAAATCCCAGATTCTTTTTGATAATGCAAAGGAGATTTTAAATCATTCTGAAAATGCTATTCATAAAGCCAGATTTTATAATGTCTACGGCCGGTTTAATATGGAACTGCGGAGGGTAGATAAAGCATTTGAATACAATAAAGAAGCTATGCGCTGGATCCGGCAAAGTGAAAATTCCGAGTTGAAAAAGAATATTCTTTTTAATATTTATCTCAGGGAGGCTACCTATCTCATGCAGAAGAAGCAGCCTCAAAAAGGCGCTGGAATATTTTCAAAAAGCCAGAAGATTAGATGATACAGGATTGGCTGCCTGTGCCATAAGTGATTATATCTATATGAATAAAAAAGATGGACTCTGCCAAAAAATATGTTATGCAGGCTTATTATAACACCAAAGCAAAAGGTAAAAAGGATGGCATAGCACTATATACCAGTACCATCCTGGGAGAATATTATATTGCGGACAAACAATATGATAAGGCCGAACGGGCTCTTATGGAGGCACTGGAAATAGATGATAAAACAAAGCGTATTTATGCATATTACACCAAGTATATCTATAATGATCTCAGAACATTGTATGAACAGAAAGGAGATAAGGAAAAGGCCTACTTTTATTTGAAAGCTTATACGGAAGCAAAAAATAAAACAAACACCGCTTTATTAAAAACAATTAATCAGGATATGGAGTCATTTATTGCAGAGGCAAAAGAAGATTCTGAGAAGCATAAAAATAAAATGCAATGGGTTGTTTTTTTATCTCTTGCTGTTTTTGCTTTATCGGGAACATATGCATGGAGGATTATAAGCTCATTAAGGAAGAGAAAACGGGATCTTAAAATAGAGGCAGAAAAATTAAGAAACCGTATGGATAGTAAAAAACAGGAAGAAATTATAGAGTTGGCGAGGAAAAATGATCCTGAGTTCCTGACCCGCTTTAGAGAAATATATCCGGAATTTATAGACAAACTTTTGATGATTAACCCTGATCTCGAAAATTCTGAACTCACTTTTTGTGCCATGCTTAAATTGCATTTTACATCCAAGGAAATTGCAAGCTATACCCTTGTGCAGCACAGAACGGTTCAGCAAAAAAAATACAGAATCCGGAAAAGGCTAAACATACCCGCAGAAACAGATACCTATCATTTTTTTGATGGTTTAAACTGATATAAAATAAAAATTGCCTGATTTTATCAACCAGGCAATTACTCGAAATATTCTCTTTTCACCACTTGCTATTTTATGTGGTTTACTTTTTTCAAATTTTGAATATTTTTTTAGTAATCAGGAAAAAAAACTATACTACACGAGTACGACACGTATTTTTTTTTACGAATAATTAATGGTTATTCTATGAATTTACTATTTTTTACCTCCCTGCTAAGTGAGATTACCATGTTTTGTGATCTGAAGAATTGTTTCTTTCCCAAATGAATCATTAATAAATGCTTGCCTTCATACTTAAGTGCAAATTCTAATATTTATTTGAATTGTTTAAAATTTTTAATGATTATTTGAGAGTTTTCTCAAATAAAATTCTATTTTTGGTGAGTTTTTTAATATTTTGATATACAGTTGTTTAATTGTTGTGTTGTATCTATGTAGTAGTCCTTTTTTTACCTTTTTTTGAATTTAAAGTATAGTTTTGTTTGAAATGTTGGAAGAAATATTGTGATAAAACAGACTGTAGGTAAAAAAACTTCTGTTGTCATTTTTCCAATTGTTTTCATTTTTAAATTATAAACCAAAAAATTCTATGAGAAAAAATGTTTTACTGATTAGTGCACTGATGGCAGGATTAACAGTGACATACGGACAGAAATGGGAATCTGTCTCACAAAAAAGTTCCCAGATCAGAAAAGATGTTGAAGTGCAGCAGGCTTACAGAGTCGATCTGACATCCCTTCGGGAAATTCTGAAAAATGCAGTAGAAACAGGAAAAGGGGCTGCCTCTGTTGTTATTTCATTACCTACAGCAGAAGGGAAAATTGAAAAATTTGCCGTATACAGCAATCCCGTTATGGATCAATCTCTGGTAGACCGTTACCAGCTGGGTTCATATGTGGGAGTGGGAATTGATGATCCCTCAAAATACCTGAGATTCAGCACTTCTCCAACGGACATGCAATCTATGATTATTAAAGATGGTATATTTCAGTTTATTGAGCCTATTACTACCGATAGACAAATTTATGGTGTGTTTTATAAGGCTCGGGAAGACGGAGAACATGGTTTTAAATGTGAAACGGGAGAACATAATTTTAAAGATATCAGTAAGCTGGTTGAAAATGGTAAAAAGATGCTTTCCGGAGTGGGAATTACCAGCAGGCCAACCAATACAAAATACAGAAATTTTAGAATGGCATTGTCTGTTACAGGAGAATATAGCCAATATCAGCTCACGGCAGCAGGAACTCCGGGTAATGCTCCTGATGATGTGAAAAAAGGGGTGGTTCTGGCAGCAATGAACAATACGATGACGAGGATAAACGGAGTTTTTGAGCGGGACTTTGGCGCTCATTTAACAGTTCAAAATTTCCCGCAAATCATATATCTTGATCCTGCAACAGACCCTTATACTGATGATTTGAATACTGAATTACAACAGACCCTCACTTCTGGAATTGGAAACGCCAATTATGATATCGGGCATGTTCTTAATCAAAATGCTGAAAGAAGCGGAAATGCAGGAGGAATCGGTATAGTCTGTATAGATCCTGCAAATGATACCGATTTACAAAAAGGTTCAGCCTTTACACAAGGGCCAATACCTACAGGAGAAGTTTTTGACTTTACTGCAGCCCATGAAATGGGACATCAATTGGGTGCGAATCATACGTTTTCAAACACATCTGCTACAGATGCCGTGCAGGGAGCTAATGTAGAACCCGGAGGAGGAACGACTATTATGGGGTATGCAGGGATTACCTACGATAATGTACAGGCTAATGCAGATGGTTATTTTCATTATAAATCAATAGATCAGGTTTTGACTAATCTGGAAAATAAAACTAATTGCGGAACATCCCAAAATATTGACAATAATACAGCTCCTGTAATCAATCCGCTGGCATCATATAATATTCCTAAGGGAACAGCTTACTATCTTGAAGCTTCTGCTGTAGATGCAGAAAATGATCCTGTGAATTATACCTGGGAGCAGAATGATAGTACAGATGGACTTTCTACTATTTCAGGGGATAGCGGATTAGGGTATAATCCCAAAGGAGCCCTGACAAGATCAGTTCCTGGTACCGCTAACGGAAGAAGATATTTCCCTAAACTGGAGACCGTGATGAATGGAATGCTAACCAACAAGCAGGGATGGGAAACTGTATCTTACATCCCCCGGATATTAAATTATGCGGTAACAGTAAGAGATCAGAATCCGCAACGACCAATGGTTTCAAGCGCTACAACCTCCGTTACAGTGGGAAATGACGGACCTTTTAAGTTTAACGGACTTACTCCTTCTTCAGTGCTGTACAATGATACAATGAATACCATTTATTGGGATGTTGCCAATACTAATAACGCGCCGTATAACGTAGCGAATGTAAAAATAGACTATACTACAGATAACGGCATGACCTGGACAGATCTGATTGCGTCCACACCTAATACCGGCAGCTATAATGTACAAATGCCTGGTAATGTAAACGGTGCTGTAAAGCTAAGAATATCAGCCGTAGGTAATATATTTTACGCAGTTTCTCCTGCCGTTACTGTAGGAACAGCTCCTACATCAACAACCTCAGCGCCTACAGGTATTTCCACAATAGATACTGAAGTTTTCAAAACAACAGCAAGAGTATCCTGGAATAGTGTTCCAGGAGCTACTTACTCCATTAATTATAGAAAATCAGGAACCGTAAACTGGTCTAATATTGTAAGCCAGGCAAACTCAGTGGTTTTGAATAACCTGGAGGATGAAACGAACTATGAGGTACAGGTTGCCACGGTAGTTAATTCTGTTGTTGGAAATTTTTCTGACAATTATGCGTTTAAAACAAAAGGATTGAAAACCGGAGTTGATTACTGCCTGTTGAATTCAGGGTCACCGTATTTTGCAGGAATTGTAGCGGTTACGGTAGCGAATGTAACCTATCAGAATGTTGTCGCAAGATCATATATAGATCTAAGTGAAGATGCTTCCAAAGTAGTTAATCTTGTCCAGGGTAGTTCATATACATTGAAACCTACAATTGTGAATTTGCTTGCAGGAGCAAATGAAAATGTTTCTGTGTGGATTGATTATAACAGAAATGGAGTATTTGAAGCTACAGAAAGGGTCAGCAGTTTGTCCGGAACAGCTCCGGGAGGACTTGTTAATTTTGGGAGTCATAATTTTACCGTTCCGGCAACGTCCTATTCCGGAGATAAATTGTTAAGGATGAGAATAGTAGGGAAGTTTTCGTCATCAGCTCTAACGAATGCCTGCGGTGAAATCAGTAGCCAGGCGGGAGGTGTTTTGGATCTTCCTGTAAGGATTTCAGGTAGCAGTACTCTGGGAACAAAAGAAATAAAAAATACAACATCTGAAGTTTCCATTTATCCTAACCCTGCAGATACTTTTGTGGAAGTGAAGAATCTGAAAGGAAAAGCAGACTATAAGATTTACAATGCAGAAGGCAGGCTGGTGCAGGAAGGCAGAATTGACGGGCAAAGAATCAATGTGGCTTCATTGGTGAAAGGAATGTATGTGATTTCTATAAAAGACGATCAGAACACTTATTATAATACTAAACTGATTAAAAAATAACACAGATGATTTCCTCCTGAAACAGAATCTAGGGAGAGAAGAAACATTTATTTTTTAAAGAGGGAAATGGGCTGTCTCTAATTGAGATAGCCCTTTTTATGTTATTATCATAAGTGGGTGCCCTTAGTATTTCAGACTTTTGATATTGTCTTCCTGTTGAGGTTTGTTCCGGGCATTATTGGATTAAAATATACTTGAATTTGCTTGAAATATACTGTTATATTGTTTTATTCCAGCCTATTTTTGCATAAAGTATAATAAATATGAAGGCTATAGTATTAGAGAGATTTGGTGGACCAGAGCATTTAATGATTAAAGAAATTGAACAACCTGTTATAAAAAGTAATGAAGTCCTGGTTAAGGTAAAAGCCATCAGCATCAATCCTGTAGATGCTAAGGTTCGTAGCAGGAAGGCTCCTCTGGCTGAGGATTTGATGCAGTATGATCCATTAATTTTAGGTTGGGATCTTTCCGGAGTAGTTGCAGAGACAGGAAATGAAGTCACCGGGTTTCAGGTAGGTGATGAGGTATTTGGGATGGTTAATTTTCCTGGTCATGGTAAAGCTTATGCAGAATATGTAGCGGTTCCGGCAGAACAATTGGTGGGTAAACCTGATAATATTACCCATGTTGAAGCTGCGGCGAGCACTTTAGCCGCTCTTACAGCCTGGCAGGCATTTGACAGTTATGGTAAGCTGAGACCTGATGATAAAGTGCTTATCCATGCAGCATCGGGTGGGGTAGGTCATTTTGCCGTACAAATAGCAAAACATATAGGTGCCTATGTTATAGCTACCTCTTCATCCGCTAACAGGGATTTTCTATTAGGATTAGGAGCAGATCAGCATATTGATTATAAGAATATTCATTTTGAAGAAGTTCTGTGTGATATCGATTTTGTACTGGAAGCGATCGGAGGTGATAATTTTCAGAAATCGGTTAAAGTTTTAAAGCCCTTTGGATCTATTGTCACCTTGCCATCCGGATATACCCAGGAAGACGAAAGACTGGCCCGTGAAAAGAATTTGCATGCCTGTTACTTTATGGCTGTTTATTCCAGTGGAAGGGATATGGAGCAGATTGCTGCGTTACTGGAAAAAGGAATTATAAAACCCTACGTTTCCCATGTATTTAATTTTGAAGATATGGCAAAAGCCCATCAGCAGATTGAAACGGGACGTACCATAGGAAAAGTGGTTGTAGAACTATAAAGAATTCCAGACAGCAAGTTTTCTATAGTAATAAAAGACTCGATGTTCTTTTGAAGTTGTAAATCGTTTCAATAATCATGGATAAAAGTTTCTATATTTGAATAATGTAATGCATTACTGAAAAATAATATCATGGATAAAAAACATATTGTTGTTGTAGGATTAGGAGGTGTAGGCGGCTATTTTGGTTTTAAAATTAACAAAACAAACGAAATTTCAGGGAAATACAAGGTATCTTTTGTTGCAAGAGGAGAAACGTATGAGAAAGTAAAAGAAAACGGGCTGATCTTACTTTCCCCTGAGCATTCTGATCATCATACTTATCCTGATGCTATTGAGCAAAACATCAGCGATATAAAAGCTCCTGACCTGGTTCTGATCTGTGTAAAGGAATATGATCTTGAAAATGTATGCAGACAACTTGTGGAAATCATTCATAAAGATACGGTATTGCTTCCTATGATGAATGGGGCAGACATCTACGAGAGAATGCGGACTATTATTCCAGATCATACCATTCTGCCTGCCTGTATCTATGTAGCTTCCCATATTAAGGAAAGAGGTATGGTAGAGCATAAAGGGAAACCGGGAAAGATGATTGTGGGAAGAGATCCTGAACATTTTTCAATGAATATAGACTGGGTGATTGATTTGTTGAAGGAAAGTAAAATAGATCTTGAATTTAAAGATAATTCTCTGACGGATATCTGGACTAAATTTTTCTTTATCGCCAGCTTTGGATTGGTGACAGCAAAATATAATTCATCGATCGGAACAGTGTGTTCTCACGAACAACAGAAGCAGGAAGCTACTGAAATCATGAAAGAAATGAAAAAGATTGCAGACAAGAAAGGCATTCTTTTACAGCCAGATATCATTGATTCAACTTTTGAAAAAGCAGCTGCATTTCCTTTTGACACTCCTACATCTTTACAGTTGGATATCCATTCCGGCAAAAAAGAAAACGAACTGGAGTTATTTGCAGGAGCCATTTTAAAATCCGGAAAAGAATTGGATATAGAGACTCCTTTTACCTGGAAGATATATAACGAGATTATATCAGGATAGCATCCAGAAGATAGATGTACTGTTTACAGCATAATTTGAATACCAGGCTATTACGCTCCATGCATAAACTTTTGTCTTTCCAGTAATACTTCTTCCGATTCACGATGGTCAGGATCATCAATACAGCAGTCCACAGGGCAAACGGCTTTGCACTGTGGTTCTTCGTGAAAGCCCTTGCATTCTGTACATTTTCCTGAAACAATATAATAAACTTCATCTGAAACAGCCTGGTTGGAAGCATCGGCATCTGCCTCAGTACCATCCGGAAAGATTACCTTTCCGGAAAGCCGGGTTTTATCCTGCCATCTCCAGTCGATAGCGCCTTCGTAAATGGCTGAGTTGGGACATTCAGGTTCGCAGGCCCCGCAGTTGATACAGTCATCAGTTATTTTTATAGCCATGATAATATATATAATATGTTAAAAAAAGGGATTTCTTATTGTACTGCTGGAAATCCCTGTTAAACTTAATTAAAACAGTTTCAACAATTTATTTACATCATAAACTGTGCAAACCTGTACTTTTAATCTGTTGATTTTCAGTGTAATTTAAAATACCGGCTTCAGATGCTGTAAATAATCCTGCACGAGGATCAGTGAACTGTATATTTCTTTCATATGATGAATGGTTTATTATCTTGTTTTTCAATCTTTTTAGTGGCTGCAATGCTGATAAGCTTATCAAATTTTTCTGAGTAAAAATCTGATATCATTGTTCTGTTATCATTATGAAACAAAGAGGATCTTATAATAGGAACGCTGAAGGGAAGAGGCCATGCGCGTAATGATTTGGCAATGGCGTCCATGGTATTGATTCCCTGCATTGCCTGTAACCCTTCTGCCCAGCATACCAGGCCCACCGTTTTATCAGTTAAATAAGGCTCATATCTGTTGGCCGTTATTTCAAGCCAGTCCAGGCAGTTTTTCATCACCCCCGGAATGCTTCCGTGGTAAAGCGGGGCCAACCAGAAATGGAGATCGGCATCCAAAAAAACGTTGAGCCATACGCTCTACAGCCAAGGGTGTTTCAGCAAGGGACATATCAAATAAAGGAATCCCGGAATCAGCAAGATTAAAAATATCAGTATGAATTCCCAGGCTTTTAAGCTGTTCTACAAAATAACCGGAAATAAGCCCCGAAGCAGATTCTGCCCTTCTCTCTGATGATCCGTTAAATATAATTGCTTTCATTTTTGTTTTTTTGTTTGAAAATTACTTTGGGCAGACCTATTTCGCCATACATAAGACTTTTAACCATGGGTGTCAGGAGTTCTGCTGCTGTAAGGTAAAGTGCAGGATGATGATCTGAATGGGCCCTGACCACAACTTTTTGATTTTTATAATGTTTAAGATCGGCATAGATGAGACGGCGTTTCCAAAGATCCAGCAAAATGGTCTCTGCATTGTTGAGATCTACGTATACAGTATATGGGGATAATTTTTCCATAAGAAACATATAAACCCAGGGTGGAATGATAGCATCAGTAGAGCAGGTGATTCCCACTGCTTTTCCGTTGTACACAGAAAAATCAACCCGGGCAATGGATTCTTTAAACTCTTTTTCCTTGACAATCATTCCCATAAAAAGAAAATCTCTGATGTCCAGTTCTACAATTTCTGTAGTAGGTTTATAATCCAACAGATCAAGAGCAATAATGCCTGATGCTTCCGCTTTATTCATAAAGATTTCCTGATTCATATCTTTAACCGGTTCTGATTATCTTACTTTTAAAAGAGCTTCCTCATATTTTCTTTCGACGGCAGACCAGTCTAATACAGACCAGAAAGCATCCAGATAATCTGCTCTTTTATTCTGGTAGTTTAAATAATAGGCATGTTCCCATACATCTATTCCAAGGATAGGAAAACCTCTGTTTACCTGCAGGACATCCATCATAGGATTATCCTGGTTAGGGGTAGAACTTATTGCCAGAGAACCGTTGAACTTTACGAACAGCCAGACCCATCCGGAACCAAATTGAGCAAGCCCTGCTTTCTTCATTTCAGCTTTAAGGTTTTCCAGGCTGCCAAAAGTTGTAGTTATAGCTTCACCAAGTTCACCTTCAGGACTGAGTTTAGGCTGTGGCGAAAGAATTTCCCAGAATAGAGAATGGTTGTAGTGACCTCCGCCATTATTTCTTACAGCCGGACTATACTCGCTTATCCGCTGTAAAAGGGAATCCAGATCCGGATCAACTTCATTGGTTTGTGATAAAGCAGCATTCAGATTATCCACATAAGCCTGATGATGGCGCTGATGGTGAATGGTCATCGTTTCCGTATCAATAAATGGAATAAGAGCATCATAAGCATAAGGAAGCTGAGGTAATGTAAATAGTTTCATTGCATTTATTTTTGATTAATATAGAACAAAGGTAATAATATATTTAAATAAAACAACTAAATGGTTGTTTTATTGTGAAGGTCATGTTATAGCTAATTAATTGAAAATTATCAAATTATCTCCATATCTTAAAGATTATAGAAAATGACTATCTTTGTTGTTGAAAAATAAAACAACTAAAATATTGTAAAAATGAAGAAACCGGCTGCAGACCGCATTTTGATGTTTCTGAAGATGAGAGGAGAAGCCACTTCACTTCTTATCGCTGAAGAGCTGTCCATTACAAAGGAAGGTGCACGAAAGCATTTACTGAATCTTGCTCAGGAAGGTCTGATAGAATCTACTGTAAAAAATGAAGGTGTTGGCCGTCCTTCCATCTATTATATACTTACCCCTAAAGGTCTTTCGCAATTTCCGGATACCCATGCGGAAGTAACGGTTCAGCTTCTCAGGTCTGTCAAAAACCTTTTAGGTGAAAACGCATTGGATCTTCTTATCAGTGACCGGGAAAAGAATACTCATGAACGGTATGAAATAGTACTCTCCCGGGCAAATTCCTTGGAAGAGCGTTTGAATGCCCTTGCTGAAATACGGAGCAGGGAAGGCTATATGGCAGAATGGAAAAAAGAAGGAAATGAATATTTCCTGATAGAGAACCATTGCCCGATATGTGCTGCGGCTACAGAGTGCCAGGGATTCTGCCGTGCAGAATTGTCCAATTTTCAATCGTTGATCGGAAAAGAATATACAGTAGAAAGGGTAGATCATATTATTTCCGGAGGGCAGCGTTGTGTCTATAGAATTACACCGTAGTTTTGATAATCTGATTCCGGGCAGCTAATATTTTGTCAGGATTTCCATCAGCACCAGTATGGAAATAAGTTTTTTAGAAGACTTGTATTCAGGACTGAGTTGTTCCCGGATTTCCCCAAGTGCCTTACTGAGCTTATTGCTTACCGTTTTATTGCTTATTCCCAGTGCTTCTGCTGTTTCGTTCACAGACATATTTTTCCGTATCCTCATATCATACACCAGTTGTTCGGTGGAAGGAAGTTGTGAAACTACCTTGTCGATCATCAGTAATAGAGAGGAAATTTCATTTTCTTCGAGAATTTCAAAATATTCGGTATCGGTTATCTCTACTTCTTCAGGAGAGGTGAATTCATCAATGCTCAATGTTGGTGAAGCTTTTTTTAAGGCTGTTGTAATAATCCAGGATCCTGTAATGAAGATGGCGGATCAGGTAGCCTTTAGCGCTTTCCGATTCATCCGTTTGTATGGTATCTGTGTTTTCCAGAATTTTTATCCAAAGGTTTTGAAGCAGTTCTTCAGAGATTTCCTTGTCTTTGGTCCTCACAAAAACAAAACTGTACAGGGAGTCCCAATATCGTTCATAAAGCAGCATAAATGCAGGACGGTCGCCTGATTTTATTTTCTTTAATAAAGTGGAGTCTGTTAGGTTCATCATACTCTGACAAAATTACCTAAAGGAAAATTAACTTTTTGTGAACTTTAGTTATGGTAAGGTTAAATATTTCTGGAAAATGAAGGCTTGAATATGAATTTAATGTTGAGTAAATGTAAAATAGGTTAAAAATGATTGGAATTTTGGCTTTAATATAAACGGAACGTTAAGAACCGGACAGGGAAGTTTTTCAATTTCACAGTTTTATAGATAGAGTATCTGTGAATACGATGAATATTTATGAAACGGTTAAACAATAAAAATATCAAAACTTTTGTTTTCAGACTTTGGGAACGGGAGGTTTCGGAAGATAAAATTTCCGAAAAGGAAAAAGAAACTTTAAAACACTGGAGGCTCCTTGCAGAAAAAGATCTGGATACCCATCATAGAAGAGAATCTAAAGAGAGGGTACTATCTGCTCTGGAACATTATTTTGCTGAAAAACCCCGTCATATAAAAAGTTTAAAACAAAGCGCCTACAGAATAGCGGCGGCTATTGTGATACTATTGACATTGGGGAGCTTTTTTACTTATACCATTTTCTTTAAGCCTGATGTTTATATGGCAGTATCCGGAAACCGGACTGTTCATCTTAAGGACGGATCTGTGGTAACTTTATTACCCGGTGCAGAGCTTACGGTAGCTCAATCATTTCCTGCTTCTACCAGGGTTGTTGATCTGAAAGGTGATGCCATATTCTCCGTTGCAAAATCAAAATCACATCCTTTTATAGTCTATGCTGAAGGCTTCAGTACCAAAGTCCTGGGAACGGTATTTAAGGTTTCACAATCCGGAAAGAAAAAATCCGTGGACCTTTATGAAGGTAAAGTAGCCGTATCTACTGAAGGAGTACCGGTTTCTTACCTGAAACCTAATCAGAAATGGACCAACCTGGGGATTGCCCGCACCACGGCTATTATTTCTTTTGCTCCCTCTGAAACGTCAGGGAAGCAATTTCCCGAACTTTTTGTCTTTAAGCTTTAATGATGTTTCTGTAAAAGATGTTATTACCATTCTGGAAGGAAATTACAGCATAAAGATATATTACCCTAAAGAAATTGAAAGTAAAAAGATCACTGCTGACTTCACGGGAGGAACAGCCGCAGAAAATATTGAATCGCTGGCCTTTATATTAGGAATGGAAGTCCAGAAAAAAGAAAACATCTATACTTTGAAAAAATAGATCCCCTTTAGTAATCAACATAAAAATAATAATCAGATAACCTTATCAAAAAGAGAACGCAACGTATGAAAAGTTTGAAATGTGGTCTTACCATAGCAGCATTGTTTTTTACTGTCACAGCAGAAGCCCAGGAATTGGTCCGGAAAGTATCATTTTCCGTACCGGCAAGCAAGCCATTAATTGAAGTTCTGGAAGAGTTTGCCGGAAAAACCGGGATGAGGCTAGCTTATTCAAAACAGGATATTAAAGAGCTTAAAGTAAAAGGGGTAAAATGCGAGAACTCCTCCATCAGCAGCTGCCTGAAAGACATCACTAACGGACTTCCTGTTATTTTCCGCCTGAATGGTGACCTTATTTCAATAAAATATGAGAACCCGGATGTTTCGGTACCGGGAAACGGACGTATATCCGGGAAAATTGTTGATGAAGTGGGAAGACCTGTTGCCGGTGCAGAGGTTCGTATTGCTCAGAGAACTATAATAACTGATAATAACGGGGATTTTACCATAGATCTTCCTTCAGGGCTCTATACTCTTACCATAAAAGCACCAAGATATAATCCGCTCAGGGTAGAAAAGCTATCTGTTACTAATAAAGAAACCAATACCGTTTCATTCGCATTGAATCCGGCTTCCGATAAAATTACAGACATTAAAGAGGTGGTGGTGACAGCAACCCGGAAGGCCGACACGCAGGCAGGATTACTGGCCCAGCAAAAAAAAGCCGCCCAGATGAGTGACGGAATTTCGGCCGAACAAATCTCAAAAACACCGGATAATGACGTAGGCGGAACATTAAAAAGAGTAACCGGAATTACCACTATAGATAATAAGTATGTTGTGGTACGCTCAATGGGAGAACGCTGGAATACAGCCGCAATGGATGGCATCAACCTACCCAGCACCGAAGCATATAACCAGAATTTTTCTTTCGATATTATTCCTACCGCCATGGTGGAAAGTGTTGTGGTGAGTAAATCTGCCACTCCTGATATGAATGCCAATTTTGCAGGAGGTTATGTGGAGGTAAGAACTAAAGATATTCCTAACGAAAACTTTACAACAGTAACCTTGGGTACTTCCTATAATGACCAGTCGGCATTTAAAGAATTTCTGACCCGTAAACGGGGAAGATATGATTATTTCGGGTATGATGACGGAACAAGGGATTTCCCGAAAGGACTCGAAGCAATGAGTGTGAGCAATCCTATGTTCTTTGAACAATCCAAACAGTTTACGAATGATAATTTCACCACTTATAAAACAAAAGGTGATATGGGATCAAACATTCAGCTGGCATTAGGAAGAACATATCGCCTTGCCAACAACAATAAATGGGGTTTTGCCGGTGCTTTTGTCATTCGGAACGAACAGAACAAACTGAATATTGATCATACCGGAAGAGGAAACTGGCTGGATACGACGGGGCCTTTGGACGCCAATGGACAAATTCCTTTTTATGACTTTAAAAATAAAGGGGCATCCTATCAGTATAACTCTACGGTGGCAGGAATGCTTAATTTCGGTTTGCAGCTTAATAAAAGCAGGATCTCTTTCCGGAACTCCTATACCCATATCTATGACAATACCCTGACAAGAATCACGGGATGGAACGAATATACCGGTGGAAGTGGTTTGCCATCCAATGCAGAAGCTTCCTATCATTACTTTTATAATGGTATCATCCCTGATAATGATCCTTCAAAAATCAAATCTTTAGATAAACCTTTTACAGGGAATACGGACTATCCGGTTTACCAGATGTTTTTGCAGAATAAACTGGAAGGTAGCCATAAGACAGGGAATATGGAAATTAACTGGTTTGCTGCCAGGACCGGGGTTTCTTCAGATACCAAAGATTATACGCTGCACCAGACATTATACAATTTTATAGGCCGTGAAATCCTTAGCTATCATGAGGTTAATAATTCCTCAAGTGATTTTGCAAGAGGTTATATCATGAGTAAAGAAACAGATTACAACTACGGTGCATCTTTCAAATGGAGTTTTGATCGGGAGCTATTTAAAAATGATATTAAAATAGGCTATGCCGGGGCATCCAAAACCAATACGAATCAACAGCAAAAGTTTTTACTCAGGGTGGATGAAAACAGAAATGTCCCCAACAGTAAAATTTTACAAATGTACGGGGCACTCTCTGATTGGTTTGATGGCTCTCATTATGCTCCCGGAGGAATAGGGTGGCAAACCAGACCGCTCTATAAAAATGAAAAATATGAAGGTAAAGTAGAGCAGCATGCCATGTATGTGATGTTTGATAACCGCTGGAAAAATAATTTCAGGTTAGTATGGGGGGTACGGGCAGAATATTTCAAATATGATCTGGTTTCCCAGCAGCTTGATCCCGGTGACTCACGCAATGTCAATAAACCGGGAGTAGATGACCAACCCTGGCAATGGATGCCTTCTGCCAATTTTACCTATAGCCCTACCAATAAAATCAATCTGAGGCTGGCATATAATAAAACGGTAATCCGGCCTCAATTTAATGAAAGAATTGGATTGCCCTATTTTGACCCTATTGCCAATGGGCATATTTACAATACGGAAATGGTGTCCTCTGTAGTGAATAATTATGACTTTAAATTTGAATGGTTTCCGGGGCTGGGAGAAATTTTTTTCTGCAGGAATCTACTATAAAAATATAGATCACCCCATTGAGCGTGAAGGCTATCTTTCCAGTGAAGGAAATCTTTACCTGTATAATGGGAACTCAAAAAATGCAAAGCTGAAAGGATTTGAGGTGGAAATACGGAAGAATTTAGGTTTCATTGCAGAGAATTCGATTCTATCGGATCTTTTTATCAGTGGGAATTTCACCTATAACGATACTAAAGTCATTGCCTTTAAAGACAGGGAAAAAACAGGAGACAGGGATGCCACCTATGAAGTAGCCAGGCCCTTGTACGGACAGACTCCTTATGCATACAACATGGGACTCATGTATGACGGAGAAAGGCTTGGGTTAAGCTTTCTTTATAATGCCAAGGGCGATCAGTATATCACTGTAGGTTACTCTTTCAACGGGGAGGAAATACAGCGCCCCTATGCCGTAGCAGATGGGCAGATTTCTTATAAGTTCCTGAGAAACCGGAATCTGGAAGTGAAATTAAACGTCAGAAATCTTTTTAACAGGGTAAAGGAATACTATAACAATTTTAATTCTTACGTAGCCAGGAAAGACGGAGGCGGAAGTAATCTGGAAACAGAAAGAGAATCCATGGAATTATTACCCGGAGCTACAAACAAATACGATAAGAATATTGATAAAATCTTATTCCGGGCCTATAGCGGAAGAATGTTTGGGTTGAGTGTGAATTATACATTTTAACCTGCAAAAAAATAAATTAAGAGCTCTTGATAGAGAAGCGTACAGGTTTCGGAATCCTGATAAGAGCCGGATTGATACTGATGATGCGCACAGCAGTACCGGATCAGCCAAACCGAACGCTATTGTCTTTTCCCGGGCAGTAGTGGCAAAGAAGGGAACTCAGGCAGACCAGCTCCTCCTGGCCTGCAGGATGAAAACAATAACCAAATCGCAGAAATATAGAGGCGGATATTTCTGAATATTAAAAAATTTCCGGCCATAAAATAAATGCCGGATCTATCAAAAATTATAACAATGAAAAGATTAACCCTAATCGCAGCTGCTGCATTATCTCTTACAGCTTGCCAAAATGATCATTTGGCAGATTCTTCGACACCCTTCGAAATGAAGCCTACTTCAGCTGAATACCTTACAGCTTCTTCACTACCTGTGACTACAGTAAGTGGTCCGATTACTTCTGATACTACCTGGAGCGGAGTAATAGAAATTGATGGTACCGTAGCCGTTAAAAACGGAGCAACACTTACCATCCAGCCCGGTACTTTTATCAAAGCAAAGCCTAATGCAATAGGTGAAGGTTCAGGAATTCTGGTGATTACCAAGACAGGTAAAATCAATGCTACCGGAACAGAAACCCAGCCGATTGTTTTCACAAGTTACAAACTATTGGATGGAAATGAAGATACAACTGCTTCTCCCGGGGATTTCGGAGGAGTGATCCTTTTAGGGGATGCTCCTACCAATGTTCCTTCTACCACAACAATTGAAGGTCTGACCGGTAGCGATTACTATTTCGGAGGAACCAACCCTTCTCATAATGCAGGAATCATGAAATATGTACGTATTGAATTTGCAGGCTATGATTTCGTTGGAGCAAACTCAGGAAATGAAGTGAATGCCTTATCATTAGGAGGTGTAGGAAACGGCACAACGCTGGATCATATCCAGGTATCTTACGGTCAGGACGATTCTTTCGAATTTTTCGGAGGAACTGTAAATGCATCCAACCTGATTTCTTTCGCAGCGGAAGATGATAATTTTGACTTTGATAACGGATATACAGGAACAATTACATGTGCCCTTTCTTTGGCTGATTACAATTCTGCACATACGGTAAGCGGGGGAAGCCCTGATTCTAACGGTATCGAATTGGATAACAATGCTACCGGTACAGCGACTTCATTGATTACCAATCCTGTTATTAATAACCTTACGATTGTAGGTCCTAAATTCGGTAACGCAGGACAAGGTGCTGCCTACGAAAACGGAATTCACATCAGAAGAAATGGTAAGCTGACATTACATAACGCTGTAGTTACAGGATATCCTGTGGGAATCAGGGTAGAAGGTACAGGTTCTGAGCTTTCTTCAGCTTCAACATTGGCTTCCATCCAGGTTCATGGCTTCACTACTTCCGTAATCGGAGCAGGTACGGCAGGAATACCGGCAACCAATCTCCTTACAGGAAATACTGCTGCATTGTGGGGCATGAGCCAGCCATTCTTTAACGAAGGAAGCTGGAATGTTTCCCCAAGAAACTGTGGCAACTTCCAGGGATCCTGGACAAAATACAATTTTACGGCTGTAGAATAATTAAAACTTTAAAAAGCAGGGAACAACGCACGCTGTTCCCTTGCTTTTATTTTCAAAATCTTAATAATCAGTGTTATGAAAAAAATAATTTTATCATCTGTTTTGCTGGTATCTCACCTGGCTGCAGCGCAGTCTCTGGTATGGGGAAACTCCTTTGATACACCTGCTGATCTTCAGGGATGGACATTCCATGATCTGAACAATAACAACAACGGGTGGGTACAGGGACAGAATATTTACCACAATGGTACTTCTCTGGTCTACGGAACAGCAAATGTTCTGCGTCATTCCATCAGTCTGGTTCCAAGTGGCAGCGCAACAGGTTTTGCTACAGAAAATGACTGGATTATTTCTCCTCAGATTGATCTGACAGGTGCTGCAGGAACAATTACTTTAGCAGCTTATATCGGAAGACAGAGATCTTCCCATACTATTGTTGCCAGAGATCTCTATATCTACGTAAGCACCCCGCAGAAAGAGGTTCCCGCTTTATCTGACTTTCAGGCAATGACCATAGATGCAGGGGGAAATGATATTCCAAGCCCTTATAAAATACAGGTAGGAGATTCTACCAACCCATTTCCGGCAGATCTTACCCAGTTTGTAGAATCCCTTGTAGACCTTTCCGCTTTTGCAGGAAAAAAAATCTATATCGGAATGTGGGCCAACAGAAAAGCAAACGGTAATAATATTCAGAATATCAATATTGATGAGATCGGTATTTATGCGACTTCGTTTTTAGGAATTAAGGAAGTAAAAAGAAACAAAAATTTAACACAAATAAAAGAAAATCCGGTACAGGATAATTTGCAGCTCCAGCTTAACCCTGCATTGAAAGAAAATACAGCCATTGTCAATATTTACAATATGGCAGGCCAGAAAGTCCTTAGTGTTCAGTATTCCAGGTCTATTCCTGTAGCCGGGTTATCCGCAGGAACTTATATCGCAGAAATCACTGACGGAAAGACCGCGGAACAGTTGAAATTTATTAAAAAATAATCATTCGTAAATGTACTTATAAATTGGATTACTGCCTTTACAAAGCAATTGTCCGGAACATATCCAAGTAGTTTTTTTATAATTGTTTTATTGCCCTGCACTATTGGGCGGGGCAATATTTTTAACCTTCATACTATAATTTAATAATAAAGATGAATAAGATCTTTGCATTGCTGTTTTTTATCATATTAGTTTCCTGTACCGGTAATACGGTAATAGAAAAATATGATACAGCCCAGAAGCCCGGTGAGATAAACATCAAGGGATACTCTAAGCCCGATGTACTTCAGCTGAGATTCAACGGGGAACCTGTAGCCATCAACGGGAAAACTTCCTATACCAATAAAATAGAAACCCAGCTTCAGTTTGTACTGGATGAAGGAGAAACCAACAAACTGGCTATTTATAATAATGAAACAGGAACTGAAATCACACAATATACCATCACTTATACCAATGCTGAAGATTTCAAAAACCTGTATTTTTTTAATCTGCCGGGAATTTTTTTGCAAACCTATGTGGTAAAACCCCAGGTAAATCTTGGAAAAGTGGGCCTTGAGTTCATATTTCCGAATCTTGGGGAATTTTCAGGATCTTCCCTTACCAATGTTAAGGGGGTATTAAAAAGGGAAAACGGGGTAGTACTCGCAGAATTTGATAATATCGGGAAAGATAATTTTACGCCTGTGAAAATCTATAGTTCCTTCAGTCCTTCAGCACCGGTATATCTGGAACTTTATAAACCGGGAACCACAGAACCCTACGCAGGATCCGGAATCGTTAAGGTAACGCTCAAGCAGCATATGGGAGCCAATCTGATTGTACTTCAGGAAAAGCAGGAAAATGGCGCCTGGATTGTAAAAGGAGATATCGATGTATCAGAATACCTGTAGTCGGCTATGAATAATTTTCTAACCATTCCATTTGTTATCATTTTCACTTTTCTCATTGCATGCACGAATAATGACGAAAGTGTTCCCGTATTCCCTGAAGGAAGCACAGAATCTGTGAATGTATGGGTACAAGACAGTATGAAGCGGTATTATTACTGGGCTGATCAGATGCCTGCCAAACCGGATTACAGACTTCCCGTAAAAGACTTCTTTAAAAGCCTGCTGTCTCCACAGGACCGGTTTTCTTTCATTGTCAATACGGCAGATGCTTCTTCATATCCCCGTTCAATCCGGAATATGTATGGCTTTGATTATACGGTTATTCAGCAGAGCAATGGAAACGTGATCACTGTTGTTAAACTGGTCCTTAAAAAACTCCCCTGCATTCAACGCCGGGCTGGAAAGGGGGATGATTATTACCAAAATCAATGGAACATCTGTCACAGCAGCCAATGCAGAAGCAATGGCCTCATCTATGAAAGAACTCACCATCCTGGATCTTACCGTAGGAAGCTGGAAAAATGGCAGTGTTGCTGATGAAAAAGAAATTAAAATATATTACGGCTTTTCCATGGAGCAGCCTCTGTTATCTAAAATTTTTGATAAAAACGGGAAAAAGACGGGATATCTTTATATTTATGATTTTCCTGATGGAATGACTTCCACCCTTTATCAGAAGTTTGCTGAGTTCAAAGGGGCCGGAGTACAGGAACTTATCCTGGATCTCCGCTATAATTATGGCGGGTCGGTATCCTCTGCTGCGGCTCTGTGTTCACTCATTCCTTCAGGTATAACGTCCGCTTCACCCTTCATTATATTTAAAGGAAATAAAAACGGTGGTGAAGTAAAAAGGACATTTGCCCAGCAGATTGCCTATGATCCCAAAGCACTTGATTTCACCACCTTACGTGCTAATGCCTTAGGATTGGGTAAAGTGTATATTCTTACCTCAAACAGTACGGCTTCAGCTGCTGAAATAATCATCAACAATCTGAAGCCCTATATACAGGTAATCCAGATCGGGGATGTTACATTGGGAAAAGATATGGCGGGATTCACGGTAGAAGACAAACGTAAACCACGGAAAATTTCCTGGCAGATTCATCCGGTTATTTATAAAGTCTTTAATGCCGGTGGAGCCGGGGAGTATCATGATGGAATTTCCCCACAGATTGCTGTAAGCGAATATTCTGATTTGCCGCTACTGCCTTTAGGTGATCCCGGGGAAACGTTAATTTCTACAGCATTGGACAATGTTTATTTAAGGTCAGCAAATAAAGCAGCCTCACCTCAGAAAGTAAAGATTCTATATCAGAGTGATATACTTCAGTAATGAACAAATTAATTATGCTGAAATAGAAAACAGATTTACAATTTGCGGTTTTGCCATTTATCTTAAATACCTTTACCACCAACACAATCATATAAAAACCAAATTCATGCAGGGAATAGAACCAAAATTTCATACAAGCCTCACCAGTCGGGTAGAACATTACCGCCTGTTAACAGAAGCGATGGATGATCCTGAACTTCGTTCCACTGAGGTCATTGCACAGATTTCAGAATTGAGAGATCTGTATGAGGAATATTTGCTTAACAAAAAGAACCTTGAAAAAAGCATTAAGAATTATAGGGAATATCATAACGAACTGAGAAAGAAACTTACGGTAAGATTCCGGGAACTTAAAAGAAAAGGCCCGGCAGAAATAGCTTTCCTATAATCAAAAAACTCCATCATTAGGCTCATAATGAGGCACTTTTAGGTGGCTCATTCTTTTGACAGTCAGTTTATACATGATGTTTAAAATCCATTTTATTTATTGCTTTAATCTCAAAATTCTTATTTTTATAACATTAAGTTGAAAGATGGTGTGTCTATGAATTTTAATGGAGCTGTTTTTTCCGGTTATTTAGAAATATTTTGGCAGTTTTCCTGGTTGCAGTGGCTTGTGTTCAGTGTGATTATTAATATTTTCCTGTATTTCTTTTCAATAAGTCTCTATATTTTTATTGACAGAACCTGTCGCAAAAACGTACTGCAGGGAAAAAATCATCCTGTTACAAGATCTGATCTTTATCTGAGTTTTCTTACCATTATCTGCAATAGCCTGGTCATGCTGATTGGAGTTTTTTTATGGAAAACCGGCTGGATTGAGCTTACTATACATCCATCGGTAACGGAAATTGTTTCAGAAGTTATTGCATTGCTTCTTTTGATGGATGTATTGATGTATTTTTTTCATTATGCCGCCCATCTGCCTTTTGTCTATAAACGGATACATGGAAAGCACCATCAACATGTAAGCACCAATTTCCTGAGCCTTTTTGTTTTACATCCTTTGGAAACAATTGGTTTTGGACTCATGATGCTGGTTTTACTGATGTGTTATGATTTTTCAGCGGTTTCTATTTCAGTTTACCTGTTAGTCAATCTGGTCTGGGGAACTATCGGCCATTTGAACAGGGAGTTTTTTCCGGCTTCTTTTGACCGTATTTTTGTAGGAACCACAAGATTTCATAATCAGCACCATTTGGATGAAACCAAAAATTTTGGCTTTTATACTTCTATTTGGGACCGACTGTTTGGAACTTACAGATAGTGCAATTTGTAGTAAAAGACTATTAAAATTGTTGACGTTTCATCAAATACAAATTAAATAAAGGAGACTTTGGTTAAAGTTTTATATGATTTAAAACTTTACCTAGCAGGTGATTAAAATTTTCCAATTCCTTAGCTGTCAGTATAGAAGCCGTTTGCCGGGTGATATTTTTCCTGAAAGTTTCCGAATTTTCTATGATAAACCTGCCTTTTTCCGTTACGGAAAGATTGAACTTCCTACGATCAGCGGCATCCTGTTTCTGAATAATAAAATCATGATTAATCAGAAATTTCAGTTGCTTGGAAACAGCTGCCTGACTGATATTAAATGCCGTGGCCACCTCTCTTCCCGTGGCAATTTCCTTCCTTAGAATAAACTCAATGATATTATAATGCCCTGCAGTAACTCCATTAATATCACCTCGGTTCATATGAGCCAGAATAAGGCACTGGAAATCAGTGAATGTGTTAAAAAAAATCTTTTTCAATGGATTTCATAATAAATATACTTAACTTAGTTAATTATTAACAAAGTTAATCATTTTAGACATGGAAAATATAGAAATTACAAATGCCAGGCAAAATAATCTCAAAAATATTTCCATAAAAATTCCAAAACATCAGATTGTTGTTTTTACAGGGGTATCGGGATCCGGGAAATCCTCGTTGGTTTTTGAGACCATCGGGGCAGAAGCTCAGCGCCAGATTAATGAAACCCAGAACAGCTTCATCAGAAACCGTCTGCAACATTACGGGGTACCGGATGTGGACAATATTAAAAACCTGAATGTTCCCATTATCATCAATCAGAAACGTTTGGGAGGAAATGCAAGGTCTACAGTGGGTACAGCTGCAGATGTCTCTGCCTCTTTACGATTATTATTTTCGAGAATGGGACAGCCGTTTGTCGGATACTCCAATGTTTTTTCATTTAATAACCCCCAGGGAATGTGCCTTGAATGTGAAGGCCTTGGATTTGTTCAGACCCTGGATGTTACTGCCTTATTGGACAGGAATAAGTCTTTGAATGAAGGTGCCATCAGATTTCCTACATTCCAGCCGGGAGGATGGCGATTAACGAGATATACCTTATCCGGATATTTTGATAATGATAAAAAACTGAAAGACTTTACGGATGAAGAATGGAATATGCTTTTAAATGCAGAAGAGCATAAACCTAAGCATCCCTATAAAGAGTGGGGGAAAACCGTAAAATACGAAGGCATTATTCCCAGAATTGAAAAGGCGTTCCTGAAAAAGGACTCCAAAGAGAATATAACAAGAAAAGATGCTCTGAACCATGTTGTCATTACGAAAACATGTCCTGTCTGTCTGGGAAAACGGCTGAACAAAAAAGTATTGTCCTGCAAAATTAAAGGAAAAAGTATAGCCGACTGTATGGCGCTGTCTGTTGACGAGCTCCTGGAATTCATCTCTTCACTGGACTCCGGTACCTATGACGTGATTATAAGGGAACTTTCAGCAAAGCTTCAGAATATAATAACGATCGGATTACAATATCTGACATTGGACAGAAATACAAACACTCTTTCAGGAGGAGAATCCCAGCGGATAAAAATGGTAAGAAGCCTTGGAAACAGTTTGGTAGACCTGCTGTATATTTTCGATGAGCCTAGTATTGGTCTTCATCCGAAAGATCTTCAGAATATTATTTCCATTATCCGGCAAATCAGGGATAAAGGAAATTCTGTTTTAATAGTGGAGCACGATCCCGACCTGATTAAGATGGCAGACCGAATCATTGATATGGGACCTGGTTCAGGCAGAAACGGAGGAGAAGTGATATACGAAGGAACATTTGAAAATATAAAAAATTCCAAAGGCAAAACAGGCTCTTATTTTGCAAGGAAACCCGTAATAAAACACATATACAAAAAAGCGGAAGGACATCTGAAAATCCGGAATGCCAGTCTGTACAATCTTAAAAATATCAGCATCAACATTCCTGCCGGGGTAATGACTGTGGTGACCGGAGTGGCAGGATCAGGGAAAAGTACACTCATCAACCGTATTTTGCCTGATTTCTATCCTGAAGTCACTATTATAGATCAATCCCTGTTTGCTGCCAGTGCACGTTCCAATCTGCTTACCTATTTAGCGATATCAGATACCATACGCAAACTGTTTGCGCAATCCAATCATGTTTCAGATAAGCTGTTTAGCAGAAACAGTGAAGGAGCCTGTCCCAATTGTAAAGGATTGGGAGTGGAGAGGATAGACCTTGCTTTTATGGATGATATTGAACAGCCCTGTGAGGTCTGTGGCGGTTCTGGATTTAATCCTGATGTACTGCAGTATGTATACAACGGAAAAACAATTGTAGAGGTAATGGATATGACCGTTTCTGAAGCGGTCCGTTTCTTTAGGGAAGAGTCTGTGCTTAAAAAATTTTGATCTGCTCATACAATTGGGGTTGGATTATCTGACACTCGGACAAAGATTGGATAGCTTTTCAGGAGGTGAAAGACAACGTATGAAACTGA
This sequence comes from Chryseobacterium sp. P1-3, assembly GCF_000738495.1. NCBI lineage: Bacteria > Pseudomonadati > Bacteroidota > Flavobacteriia > Flavobacteriales > Weeksellaceae > Chryseobacterium > Chryseobacterium sp. P1-3. The sequence goes on along the minus strand of NZ_JPEQ01000007.1, from coordinate 702,167 downwards.
CCAGGGAATTGAAAAACACCAACCAGATCATCGTTCTGGACGAACCTAGTACGGGCTTACATCCAAGTGATACCAAGAAGTTGCTGACTTTTTTTTAACCATCTGGTAAACCAGAATAATACCCTGATTGTTATTGAGCATAATCTGGATATTATTGCACAGGCAGACTGGATTATTGATATGGGCCCCGGGGCCGGAAAATACGGCGGAAAGATAGTGTTTGAAGGGACACCAGAAGACCTGCTGACCAGCAAAACATCAGTCACTGCAGAATTTCTGAGGAAGCATATTCAGTAAATGAAAAAGAATTAAACCATTAAGATAAGCTAGCAGGAATAGTAAAAGTTTTACTAGTCTATACTTATAACAAGTATAAATTACATTATTTAATTTTCCTGGAGCTTTATGGATCTTAATGGTTTACAATTATTTTGTCCGGGCGGAAGATTTTGCAGCAGATTGTATTTTTTCTTCAATCAGTCTCCAGTCATATAAATGAAATACTCTGCCATTGCTCATTGCAACAAATATCCCTTTCGGAAATTGTGGGCCCAGATTAATATGGGTTACTTCAGAACCATCACTTTCACTGGTAGAAACAGGTATTTCTGCAATTCTTCCTTTTGAAGGATCTTCCCTCAGGTATACATTAAATGTATCATTCTGTTGATTGGAAACCAGGATATATCCCGTCTCTTTAGAAGTAGGGTAGATAGAAATTCCTTCTACGTCAGACTTAAAATCTCCTTTTCCGAAAACCAGCAGCTCCTGATTTCCTTTATCCGGATCAGCGTAGTACTGATGAACTCCAAATTGTTCGTCAGAATAATAAATATATCCCATTTCATCATCTACAGCGATACTTTCGATCTCTTTCAACCCGCTGTATTTCCCGAACTTACGGACAACCTCTCCCGTGATAATTCCGTTTTTTTCATAAAGTTTATATTGCCAAAGATAACCATCGGCAGGGCCGGACTTTCTTCCGACAATAACAAACTGGTCTCCGGTTGCCGGGCTTCTATATAAAGAAATTCCCATCGGTCCACGTTCTGTTTCTCCTTCAAATACAGCAATTTCTCCGATCTTCTTCAAATCGGGTAATGAGTAAAATTTTACTTTATTGGTTTCTCTTTCCGTAACGGCAGCAATATCAGTTTTTTTGCCGTTAAGGGTAAATCCATATTCAATATCCACATTATTGGGGCGTTTAAGCCCTGAAACTTTCCGGATGATCTTTCCGTTGAGATCAAAGGCATACAATCCGCCATCAGTATCTTTATCCGTTCCTATGATGATGCTTTTTGAAGTATCTTCCGGATTGATCCATATTGCAGGATCATCAGTGTCATGAACCACAGCTTCTGTAATGATTGTGGGTTTTATTTTTTGTCCAGGTGTTTGCTGTCCCGTACAGCTAAACAGAAAAGCCGCTGCCGGAAGTGAAAGTATATATTTTATTTTTTTCATTATTAAAAATCAAATTTTACCCCTATAGTAAATCGGGGTCTGTAATATTCTGCCTGGGTTGTTCTGCTCTGAATTCCCTGGTAATATCTTAACGGCTGGTTGGTCAGATTATTGGCTTCAGCAAAAATTCTCAACTGGTTTGTTATTTTGTAAGAAGCATTTGCATCCAGGAAAAACTGTTTGTCGTAATAACGGTCATCAAAAGCTTTACCTCCTAATTCATCAATGTAATGAGATGCATAATTCATAGAAATTCTGGCCGAAAAACGTTTGTTTTCCCATGAAAGAGAGCCATTAAACATATGAGGAGCCGTACCCGGAAGACCTACATCGGTTCTTTCAGCACCATCTTCATTGGTAATTCCTTTTGCTTTGGATTGAGTGTAGGTATAGTTAACATATACGCCCAATCCTTTCCAGAATGCTCCCGGAATAAAATCCATCTGTCTCTGCAAAGCAACTTCAAATCCATAAATATCTACATTATCTCCATTTCTCTGTTGGGTAAACTTCCAGTTGCTTTCCCCGGCAGGGATAGGATTAGACTGTCCCGCAAAATCCGTTGCAAAATCATCGGCTGTGTAGTTTCTTTTGGAATAGGTGTAAATAAAATTATTCAGGTTTTTATAAAAAATCCCCCCGGAAAGAATTCCTACGGACTTAAAATATTTCTCTGCCATAAAATCAAAGTTATAAGCATAGGTCGCTTTTAAACCCGGATTCCCGGCGGCTACTATTTCATCTTCCGGAATGACATTAAGGTAAGGGACCAGCGAATAATAATTAGGACGGGCAAGAGCGGTGGTAAAAGCTGCACGAAGCACCAGATCCTGTACCGGGACATATTTGAATGAAATATTAGGAAGTACGTTGGTATAGGTATTGGTATTGTTGATCTGGCCAATCAGGTCTTTTTCATTCATAACGTAGTTTCCGGTGTAATCTATCTTTGTGGTTTCAATACGGGCCCCTAAGATCATGGAAAGTTGATCGTTTAAATCCTGGTCCCAGCGGATATAGCCTGCATAGATCTGCTCCTTTGCAGTATAATTGCTTGAAAGGAACTTTTCAGGCCTGGATTTTCCATTGAAAAGATTAGGGTTAAATAAATCTAACCCTCCAAGATAGGAAGGATCAACAAATGTCCCGGGGACATAATGGCCGGCCTGGAAGTTATGCCCGTCAAGATATATTGTAGGTACGGAAAGAAGGCTTCCCAGACTGCTGACCGGCTGAAAAGCATAGAAATCATTATTCCTTTCCTTTTCTTTTAAACGGAGACGGAAACCCGTACGTAACCTTCCTTTCCGGCCATCAATTACGGAAAAAGGAAAGCGTACATTCATTTTGGCACCCAATTCCTTCTCCTGTGTAAAACTGTTGGCATCCGACAGATCACTCAGTTTATAACTTCCCAGATCATCCGCAGCAAGAGGAGTAATGACAGGCTTTTCAGGACTGATGAGGTCCTGGGAAAAGGTCATCTTACTGTTTTCAAATTCTATATAACGCTGATGCGGTTTATCTTCACTGGCAATGGCATAGTTTACAGACCAGTCAAGATCCACTTTGGATCCCAGCAAATGCTCACCTCTTAAAGCATAATTCTGAACTTTTTGTTTTTCAAAACGGGTATTGTCATTGTCAGCATCACCGCCTTTATTTTGTCTTGTAATGCTTCCTTTCCAGCCTGTAATTTCGGTTTCATCAGTATTATAAACAGGTTTTATCTTATATCCGAGCGCATACCGTGTTTCTTTATCATTCCTGAAATTATACATGGCGGAAGCATAGATTTTATTCTTTGAATTGAATTCATAATCCATATTAAGGTCAAAACTATGCCTGATACGGTGCTCATTATAATAACGGACACCCATTTTGCTGATATAAACCGTTTGGGCGGCATCATTGGCAAGACTCCATACCGGTTCAATATTGTCTGAACCGAAATTATTATTGTTATAAGAAAAACTGAATACCGCACCCAACTTTTTATCTAAAAAACGGTTTCCATATACCAATCCAGCTGTATAATTTCCCTTTTCGCGGATAGGACTGTATCCTCCCGCTAATGTTGCTGAAATTCTTTCGCCATTGGGGGAAGCTCTGGTAATAAGATTGACAGAGCCCCCTATGGCATCAGCGTCCATATCCGGCGTTAAGGTCTTATTTACCTCTATGGTAGAAATCATATCAGAGGGGATAAGGTCCATCTGAACATTACGATTATCACCCTCAGCAGAAGGAATCCTGTCACCGTTCAGGGTAACAGAGTTGAGATTTGGAGCAAGTCCTCTGATGATAAGGTTTCTGGCTTCTCCCTGGTCATTCTGTATGGTAATACCGGGAACACGTTTCAGCGCATCTCCAATGTTGGCATCAGGAAAACGCCCGATCTGGTCGGCCGAGATCACATTGGTAATATTGGCGTTATTTTTCTGCTTATTCAAAGCCCTTGCCTGGTTTTTTAACGTAGATCCGGAAACCACAATCTCATCAATCGTAGTTTCTTTTTTTGCAAAAATAATATTCTGCCTGGTGTTTTTTTCAGGTTCTACCGTTACATTATATTCATGGACACCATAGCCAAGATAATCTACTTTCATGGTGTAGTTTCCGGGAGGAACATTCAGGAATACAAAATTTCCATGCTCATCGGAAGTCGTATAGATGTTACCGGGACTCAAGGAGATTTTAGCTCCCGGCAAGGCAATCTTTGAGTCGTCGTTGATGTTTCCGGACAGACTACCGGTTTGTGCATAGAAAAAAATAGATGCACAAAATAAAACAGATGTAAAAATTTTCTTCACCTTCCTATATTAGATTAAAATTATGAACAAAATTAAACGTACGTTTGGAAAATGATTTAAAATGAAAATTAACATTGTTTTAAAATTTGTTAATACACAGACGGAACGGTGTTTTCCTAAATTTCAGAACCCAGATTTTTTGCTGTATGATCTCCCTCTATTAATAAAGTTAATTCATTACATTGTATAATTTTTCCATCAGCAATGGTAAACTCCGCCAGTACTTTATGCCTGACCGTACTTCCATCTTTTAAGACAGACTTTGCCAGATGATGGGTAAAAATGATATTCCTGTTTTCAGCGTGGTTAATGATTTCAATTTGTTGTTGCGTTACTTTTTCTTTAAGTTTTTTTAATATGCAAAACAAATTCGTTATAGTTCAGACAGGTTCCATCAACATACTGGATATATTCTTTAGAAAAATATTTTTCGATCAGAATCTGATCAAATACCGGATTTTCCAGCACTTCACTGAAAACTTCTTGGATAAAATGCTTCATAATGTTAATATTGTGAAACAAAATTACATCCGGTATTCATGACGGAACGATAACAATTGTAAAGAAAAACTCCAATTACTTATCTGCGATTCCGGATCCTGCTTAAAGAAACACTGGTAATCCCAAGGTAAGATGCAATATAATGTTGTGGAAACCGGAGTAAAAGTTCCGGTCTCTTTTTGAGAAGCTGCTTATATCTTTCCTGAGGAGAATCTTTAATAAAAGACATCAGTCTTTTACTGATTTCACTAAACCGCTTATAAAATAAAGTATTAAAGGTTTGTTGAAATCCTGGATTTTCCAGCAATTGCCGGAAAGCTTTGTAATGCAATTCATAAACAACAGAAGGTTCCAGCGTTTCTATCAAAAAATCACTTGGGGTACCGTTCACGAAGCTGTCAAAAGACGCTACAGCCTGATTTTCGGTTATAAATTCGAGGGTAAGTTCTTTTCCATCCTTATAAAAATATTCCCTTAATGCTCCGCTTTTGACTAAAAACATGTTGGCTGAAACCTGGCCTTCTTCAAGGAGTACCTTTTTAGCAGGATATTGTACTTCCCGGAACAGATGAGGAGCGGTATGGAGGAAGGATTTAATATCAGGTATTTGCATGGAGAGTCGATTAGCAGGAAGATAAAAGCAGTCCTTGTACTATTGATTTGGTTTTTTTGATTAATTCATTTGACCTGTAAAGCTGGCTGGTCACTATACAGCTTTCAAAAAGAAGGTAAATATGGTCGGATAGCATATCATCTTTAAGATCCTTGTTAAAGGCATCCCGTAACGCTTTTTTATGGCTGCGGATCACCTTATGAATCTCCACTTTTTCAGAGGGAATTTCAGATAATATATTCAAAAAGCTGCAGCCCCGGAAATTTTCTTTTTCGTTCATGAAGATCAAAAAGTCAAATGATTTCAAAAACCTTTCTTCTACAGTCTGCGCTCCGGAAATAAAGTTCTCTAATTCCGATATCCAATAAGCATATCTTTTGTCAAGAAATTCAATACATAGGTCATCTTTCGATTTGAAATGCTGATAAAAACTGGCTTTTGAAACCGCCGACTCTTCAATGATCTGATTGATGCCGGTATTGTTATAACCTTGTTGATGAAACAAGATCATAGTGGTATTTAGTATTCTTTCACGAGGTTTGGACATGAAGGCTATTTTTAGCAAATTTAAATAAATCTGAACATACTGTTCTTTTTTGTTTAAACGAAATTACAAGCTATTTCACGATATTTTCAATCATCTGCCGGAGTAGATTGCAATGAAATCAGTTTTTTTTCTGAAGAAGAATATTTTTCGACCCACTTATACAGGGTGGTTTTGGGAATACGGTATTCCGTAATAATCTGCTGTTTTGTTTTGGCCCCGGAACTGATAAGGTCTAGTATAAATTCAATGATTTCAGAGGTGTAAATGTTTTTCCTGAATTGCGGCATGGGATTTTTTGAGACAGCTCCTTTTTTTTGATAATTGACAGCCGGTGGCGAGTAAAAAATCAGATGTTGTGAATAAATCCTGAAAAAATCATATTCCAGCAGCTTGCTCCATTTTAAAAGTAATTCACTTGACATGCTCTTTGCCTCATAGATCCTTTCAAGTTCATCCTCTGTACATTTAAGATAACTGCATATCCGGTCTTTATCCAGTTTCTTTTCATCGGTCCTTATCTGTATAAGTTTACCAATGTGTATTTCCTTAAGATTCATCTATATATGTTTGTGTTTTTAACGGTTCACTGCGGCATAATCTTTTTATTGCATGCAGTTATATTGCCTGTGCATCTATAAATAGCCATGACTATCCGGTACAAAAGCATTTTGAAAAATGTGTTCATTTCAACTTGTGCGTCAGGAGCCTGTCAATGGAAAAATTATTAAACTGATAAAGTATTTTCCATCTGAATATTTAAGAACATATTCCGGAATGGCGTCTAGTTGTTACAATGTTAACGAAAAACCTGTTTCAATAAAAAAGAATAGAAGATACATAGGTTCTACTTTTTTTAATGTGTTGATAATCATTGGTTTTAGGTTTATTGTGAAGGAGTTTTGTCGGGCTATCTAACGGAAATGAGAAGGTTTTTTGATAAAATATTACTCTGTTAATCCGGTTGAACCCCAGATAAACCTCTAAACCTATAAAAACTGTGGATTTCTATCCGGCTGATCACAAGGAAATAAGCAGCAGCAATAAAGTTTGTTGGCAGAGGTAAGTTTTATACAAATCCTCTTGCATAATAAACCTGTATAAGGAAGAACAATAAGGTGAAAAACCATATCATATAAGGATGATAGCGGAGGTTTTCTTTCAGAATATAATGCAGGGCTTTAAATAGTTTTATCAATCCGATAATTCCTATAATAAGAAATACAATGAAAATGATGAAAAAGAAATAATCCCTGGAACCATAATTTCCGGAAACAGAAAGTTGGTCAAGATGATTCAAATAAGACTGAACATTCACAGTTTGTCCCAGAAACATGGCAGAAAGAATCAGTATAAAGAAAGGAGTAGAGGTATATACTGTAGTATAAATGAATGAAAATAATAAGGTGCGGAAGGTTATTGTATTGACCTTTTCTTTTTTGTACCCTAATAATATCACACTGAAAGCAACGGCTGTAAAATTGTTCATCATAAATATGAATAAAGCTTTTTCCACCATGCTCAGCCCTTTAATCCTGGAAATAAAGTTGTGTTCCCCGCTGTAATCCATTAGAAGAACGGAAACAATTACCGAGGTATATACCGAAAGTTTGATGGGAGATAAATAATCAAGGAAACGTTCTGCTTCCTCTTTTTCCATTTCCTGAACGGCAAAGTCATAGCAGCGATGAGGTTCTTTAAACAATTTATAAATAGTTACGGGAACCAGTAATATTTCGATAATAATCTGTAAACAGAGTTTTTCAAAGCTATCAATCAATTTTTCAAACATATATCATCCGGTATTAGGCAAAGATGGGCTGACTATGCAATTTAATAATTTTTTAAGTCGTTATTGCCAATCATTTGTTGAATGAAATAAAAGAGTTTAACTTCAGAGACTGATAAATAACGGGCTGGAGATAATTTCCGGCCTGTTATTTATGAATACTTATTTAGGTAATCCTTTTTTTAAAGCAATATTCGCTTTTTCAACAGCTTTTTTCTCCTTCCAGTCCATGTACCTTTTCTTATAACGGGCTTTCATGAAATTATCAAAATTTCGCTGAACGGCTAAGTTCCAAAGTGAGTGTGCTTTTACAGCCCAGCTTTTATCCCAGGCGCGAAGAGAGATGGAAAAAGATCCATCCAGATATTTCATCCAGTGCCACCAGCCGGTAGGCATAAATAGAGTGTCTCCATGCTCTAAATAGCATTCGATGCCTTCAATACCATCCAATGCCGGAAATTTTTCAAAATCGGGATTTGCAATGTCATAGTCTTCCAGGGCGTAAGTTGCATAAGGAAGTTTGTACAGGCGGGTTTTCCATTTATATTCAAAAAGGAGAACATGCTTTCTTCCGTTAAAATGCGTATGGAAGATATGAGGCATATCAATATCATAATGCAGGAAGGTTACGGATCCCTTACCTCCAAAAAACATACTCGGATATTTATCTAGAAAACCTCCCATCAGATTTTTTGGAGGGATGTAGTCATTCAATAATTTGGGTGCAAATTTTATAGGATCAAAGAAAAAGATCCTAAGATCGGTTGGTTCCCTTTGGATAAGGTCAACATATTCGCTGAACGGCATTTTTGTTGTCGGAGTGTTAATAGGAGCTGCAGGATCAGCCTTGGAGCTATCATATAATGGAACTTCAACATCGCCTACTACCTCTTTCATGTATTCCATTGTCCATTTTTGATAGGCCGGCCATTTTCTCGCCATATTTTTGATTACCACTGGCTTACATGGCTTTAAGTATTTTTCACGGAAATCTTCCTGTGAAATGTCATCTACAATATCAATCGGTTTAAGGAGTATTCCCATTTGTTTAAATTATCAGGCTAAATTATTAAATATTTATGAAAAAAAATGAGAATCATTGAAATAGTATAATAAATTGAAAAATATTTATTGAACAATTTATAATTGATGTAAGTACAATTGCTGATTATTTAAGCTATATTTTTTTGAATATTCTGATTCAGATCCTTCAGGAAATACGTAGGGGTTGTTTTATACTTTTCATGAAATTTTTTTAGAAAAGCTTTGGGCCGTTTTAAAGCCTACCATATCTGCCATCTCCTGAATACTTTTATAGCGAAGCCTAGGTGTGGTTTTCCATAATTCTACAGCATGGTTCAACCTTAAATTATTAAGATAAGAGGCAAAATTATTTTTCTTATAATGATTGATTACTTTTGACAGATATGCGGTGTTTGTTCCACATTCCTTTGCCATATTTAAAAGAGAAATATCTTTTATCAAATATTTTTTTTTTCAGCTCAAAAGTATTAAGATAAGACAATATATTTTCCACAATCAAAGGGTTGATGTCTAATTGGTCATGGATTGGGTTGCTAATTTCAACTTGTGTATTTTCATATTGATATTCAATATTTATTTTTTCCTGGTTTGTAATGGCTTCAAAATATAAGGTCTTATAGTATTTCTGTTTTCGGTAATATGTGTATGTGAGCCCTAACAGTATAAAAAAATGAAAGAAAGGAAATCACAGCAATACTGTTACGGAATTTTTTTTTCCTGGGTATGAGATTTTTTTTAAGATGGCGTTCTCATTACTTATTTTTTTTGAGTTCATCATCCCCGTCTAAAAAACCTGATATGTATTGAACTTTTTTTAGTGGTAAGGTTTTTATGGTGATTTTATCTTCAATGATAGGATATAATCCTCCAACTCGGCTTTTTGTAAAAAGCTGATAATAACTCATAACGAATAGTATAACCCATAGAAAAATTCTCATATAGAGGAATTAATATCATCAAAAGTACAAAAATGAATTGAATTTTTTAAAATTTTGATTATCATATTTTTAAGTGTTTTTGCTTGAGTATTTTTACGTAAATATTTTCTGTTTTTACCCATTAAATTTATGAATTTAAATATTTTCCTACCTTATATATTTGCTTGGAAACCGATGCTTATTATAGATTTATATAGGTCAAAAAAAACACAATCGCTATGAAAAAAAATCACATCTGTTTTCACTATACTTACTATCACTTTTAGTTATTCTCAAATACAACCATGGAATACGACAGGTAATGCCGGAACTAATCCTTTTGATCATTTTATTGGAACTATTGACAATCAACCACTAATTCTAAAAACAAATAATATAGAGCAACTAAGAATTACACCGAAAGGAAAATTTATTCCGTCAGGAACAGATGCTTCGTGGGGCAAAAATCTATTTTTTGGGGGGGGGCAATGAAAGCATAGCAGAAGGAAATGGAAGGAATACGATTTTTGGTCTGGATAGCTTTAATTCTGCTGCTGGGCATACTAATACAGCTATAGGATATCAAGCTTTTGTAAATGTAGAACAGTCCACCTATAATGTAGCGGTAGGTTCTCAAACAATAGGAGGTAAAGGGTGGCTATTAGAAAATACTGCAGTAGGAACTTTTGCCTTATCCAGAGATCAGGTTTCAGACATAAATTTTTTTGTAACTGGTAATTCTGCATTTGGATCCGGGGCTTTACAGACTTTAAAACACGGAAGATATAATGTAGCAATAGGTACTCTGTCCTTGTTCTGGCTGGCCTCCCAAGCTATTTCCAGCGAAGATAATGCACAATATTCCAATAATATTGGTATAGGTTATCAGGCTGGTTACAATTTGATAAAAGGCACTAATAATATTTTTATAGGAAATGAAGTGAAATCTTCTCGGTCTATAATTGATAATGAGCTCAATATTGGTAATTGGATTGTTGGGAACAATGGTATTATCGGAATCGGTCAATTTGCTGATTTACTGCCTGCCAATGGAATATCGGCAGATGGCCGTAAATATAAACTTTTTGTAAAAGAGGGAATTAAAACAGAAAAAATAAAAGTTGAAGTGGCTTCTGCAAATGACTGGGCAGATAATGTTTTCAAAGAAGATTATCAGTTAATGCCTTTATCAGAGGTAGAAAAACATATTCAGAATAAAGGACATCTTCCTAATATCCCTTCTGCTGATGAAGTGGTAAAAAATGGAATAGATCTCGGAGATATGAATTCTAAGCTTTTGCAGAAAATAGAAGAACTGACTTTGTATCAGATCCAAATGAGTAAGGATATTAAAGAATTAAAAGAAGAAAATAGAAGGCTAAAACATGTGTTGAAAAAAGAATAACACTTAAAAAAAATATAACCATGAGAAAAGAATTATTTACTACTTTTTTACTGAGCTTCTTTTGCTTGGTTTTCATTCAAGCTCATATTATTAACCGTAGGGATATAAATAACATAACTCACCCACCGAAAGCTTTGGCTGATGTTTGTTTCAACCGTGTACACAATGGCTGGGCAGAAATTATCATACCAGTTAGTCAATGGACCTCGGATAAAGTCACTCTGAAAATCTATGGACAAAATGGAAATCTTATAAATGGGACCAATGGGGTTACTTTCGATACGAATGTTCTTACCAAGGTCTCTACCAATGGGCAAGAATATTATTTTCTGAAAGGGCGACCTGTGAGTGGTGTCCAAAATGTAGAAACTTTCACTTACGAAGTCTCCAGTCCACAGGATGCGGCAGTATCCAAAACTTTTGATGCATTGCCATCAAAAGAACAAGCGAACATAGCAGGAGCCTCTACAGTATGTATTCCTAAGGCTGCCGTTTGTTTCAACCGTGTACACAATGGTTGGGCAGAAATTATCATACCAGTTAGTCAATGGACCTCGGATAAAGTCACTCTGAAAATCTATGGACAAAATGGAGATGCTATAAATGGAGCTAATGGAGTTGCGTTCGATACGACTTCTCTTACTAAGATCTCTTCCAATGGGCAGGAATATTATTTTCTGAAAGGGCGACCTGTAAGTGGAGTTCAAAATGTAGAAACTTTCACTTACGAAGTCTCCAGTCCACAGGATGCGGCAATATCCAAAACTTTTGATGCATTGCCATCAAAAGAACAAGCGGACATAGCAGGAGCCTCTACAGTATGTATTCCTAAGGCTGCCGTTTGTTTCAACCGTGTACACAATGGCTGGACAGAGATTACCATACCGGTCAGCCAATGGAAATCGGATAAGGTTACTCTGAAAATCTATGGACAAAATGGAGATGCTATAAATGGAGCTGATGGAGTTGCGTTCGATACAACTTCTCTCACTAAGATCTCCTCCAATGGGCAGGAATATTATTTTCTGAAAGGGCGACCTGTAAGTGGAGTTCAAAATGTAGAAACTTTCACTTACGAAGTCTCCAGTCCACAGGATGCGGCAGTATCCAAAACTTTTGATGCATTGCCATCAAAAGAACAAGCGAACATAGCAGGAGCCTCTACAGTATGTATTCCTAAGGCTGCCGTTTGTTTCAACCGTGTACACAATGGCTGGACAGAGATTACCATACCGGTCAGCCAATGGAAATCGGATAAGGTTACTCTGAAAATCTATGGACAAAATGGAGATGCTATAAATGGAGCTGATGGAGTTGCGTTCGATACAACTTCTCTCACTAAGATCTCCTCCAATGGGCAGGAATATTATTTTCTGAAAGGGCGACCTGTAAGTGGAGTTCAAAATGTAGAAACTTTCACTTATGAAGTCTCCAGTCCACAGGATGCGGCAGTATCCAAAACTTTTGATGCATTGCCATCAAAAGAACAAGCGAACATAGCAGGAGCCTCTACAGTATGTATTCCTAAGGCTGCCGTTTGTTTCAACCGCGTACACAATGGTTGGGCAGAGATTACCATACCGGTCAACCAATGGAAATCTGATAAAGTTACTCTGAAAATCTATGGACAAAATGGAGATGCTATAAATGGAGCTGATGGAGTTGCGTTCGATACAACTTCTCTCACTAAGATCTCCTCCAACGGGCAAGAATATTATTTTTTGAAAGGGCGACCTGTTAGTGGTGTTCAAAATGTAGAGACTTTCACTTATGAAGTTTCCAGTCCGCAGGATGCGGCAGTATCCAAAACTTTTGATGCTGTACCTTCAGACCAGTGGAATGATTTTGAAAAACAAAAAACTTGTGCTACAAAAGCAGGAGGAATTTGTGTGGATCGAAATAAGAATAATTATACCATTTATATTCCGGTATCTGAGTGGAAAGGGACAAGTGTAAAGATAAGATTCTTTAATATCAATGGAGATGTAATAAGTTCACAGGATTTTGCGAGTCCTGCTACAGAAAATTATAATGGAAGAAACTGCTATAAAATTTCCGGGAATATAGGTACAGACGTTCAGGTTATTATTGAAGCGTCCAGTCAAAAGAATGCAGCAGTCCATATGCTGCTGGATCCTGTTCAATCTCTTTGTTATGAAGGAGCTTGTGGAGGTAATAATAATTGGGAACTTACCGGTAATACGGCTACTGATCCGACTTATAATTTTATTGGAACCACCGATAAGCAAAGTTTAGTTTTCAAAACCAACAATGTCGAAAGCATGCGTATCGATTCTAATGGAAAGATTGGAATAGGTACTAAAAATCTTTCATGTACTGATTGCTCTAATTACAGACTTTTTGTAAAAGACGGAATTAAAACAGAAAAGGTAAAAGTGGAAGTTGCTTCAGCTAATGGCTGGGCAGATTATGTATTCCGTCCGGATTATAAGCTCCTCAAGTTAGAAGATGTAGAGAAACACATCCATGAAAAAGGCCATTTGCCTAATATTCCTTCTGCTGATGAAGTTGTAAAAAAAGGACTTGACCTTGCAGAAATGGATGCCAGATTATTAGAAAAGATTGAAGAACTTACTCTTTATACCATCGATTTGAATAAAAAAAATACTGAGCTTCATCAAAAGAATGCTGAATTAGGGGATAGTGTAAAGAACAGGGAGAAAATGATTAAAACTCTTCTGAAAAAAGTAGAAGCTTTGGAAACTGAAAATAAGAAAATTGTTGACTTTAAAACCTCGAAGAATAATGAATAAATATAGCTTTTTAATAAGTATTATCTTCTTCCAATATGTCTATTCTCAGACTACTCCTAAATATTGGAGCGCAAGGGGAAACGCCGGTACCAGCCCCGATACTCATTTTGTAGGAACTACAGATTCCCAGAAATTACTTTTCAAAACAAATGGTACGGAAGCAATGCAGCTGGATATAACCGGTAAAGCGGGCATTGGAGTTTCTAACTTTTCCTGTACAAGTTGTTCCGGCTATAGGCTTTTTGTGAAAGGGGCTCTTAAAGCAGAAAAGATAAAATTAGATATCGCTTCTGAGAATGGCTGGGCAGACTATGTATTCAAGTCGGATTATCAACTTCCAAGACTGGAAGAAGTTGAACAACATATTCAGGAGAAAGGGCATCTACCCAATATTCCATCTGCAGAAGAAGTCGTAAAGAATGGAATTGAACTCGGAGAGATGAAAGCAAGGCTTTTGGCTAAAATAGAGGAGCTAACTCTTTATACAATAGATCTTAATAAAAGGAATCAGAGCCTTACCCAGCAAAGTTCAGAATTAGATAACCAGATTAATAACCAAAACAAAGTCATTGATACACTTCAGAAACGTATAGAAAAGCTGGAGAATGATCATCGCCAAACATTTTAAAATATGAAATCAGCAGTAACCTATAAATATAGCCTGGGCATTGCCATATTGTTTTTTCAGTATTCAAATGTCACAGCACAAATAAGTGAGAAGGATTTCCCTGTTGAAAAGAAAGCTGCTCTGCGAAATATTCTCGCTGCACAGGAAAGACAGTCTGTACAGAGAGAGCAGGCAGTGAGCCGGTTGAAATCCAAAGGATTTAAAGAAATTATTGTAGAAGGGGAGAATGTGAAGCAATTAATTAATGAAGATGAACAAGGGCGCCCGATGTATTACACAACATTAAATGCTAATCCCTCCAAACGGATTAAAGCCAATAAATTCTACTCAGGGCAGGGATTGGGGTTGAGTATTTCCGGACAGGGAATGATCATTGGTCAATGGGATTATTCTAAACCAAGACTTAATCACCAGCTATTGACAGGAAAGATTACTTATAATACCAATCAAAATCAAACTATTTCCCGTCACAGTACCCATATCGCCGGTACATTGATTGGTAATAATACGAGCAATCCTAATGCTACCGGTATTGCCTATGATGCTACTTCTAAAGCCTATGACTGGGTGAATGATACAGCAGAAATGACAGTAGAAGCTTTAGGAGGTATGCTCGTTGCGAATAACAGCTACGGATTTGATCCGATATACTTACAAACATATCAGTTCGGAAAGTATAATACAACAGCAAAGGAATGGGATAATATTATGTATAATGCTCCTTATTTTCAGATTGTGAAAGCAGTGGGAAATGCCCGGAGTATTGATCCTGCTATTGCCCCTCAGGTCGCTGCAAAACAAGGCTACGACCTGTTAGAAGGAGGAGGAATTGCCAAAAATGTGTTGGTCGTTACTTCAGTCAATGAAAATAGTAATCCTAATGGGGATTCCGACTTTAGTATTTCTTCTTTCAGTAGCTATGGGCCAACCGATGATGGGAGAATTAAACCGGATATTGCCGCTCAGGGAGAAAATGTATATTCTTCTATAGAAACGTATAATTCTGCTTATGGCTATTATAATGGAACTTCTTCCGCATCTGCTTCTGTAACCGGAGGAATTACGTTACTCCAACAATATTGGAAAACCCTTAATCCTAATTATATGTGGTCGTCTTCCGTGAGAGCAATTCTCGCCCATACAGCGAATGATAAAGGCGCTTTGGGACCTGATTATATCTATGGTTGGGGACTGATGGATACGGAGAGAGCAGCACAATTGATCTATAGTAATAACAAAAGTACTTTAGTTAAAGAAGAAAGTTTAGCTAATGGCCAGGAGTATCGGTTATATGTTGTTGCAACAAAAGCCGATCAACAACCACTGGTAGCTACTTTAGCATGGACAGATCCTGCCGGGAACCTTGGAAATACAGTTACAGATGATGAAGCTAAAGCATTAATTAATGACTTGGATATTACCATCGTTAAAAAAGATGATGCCGGGAATGCACAAACTTTTTATCCCTGGAAGCTGGGAGGAATTAATAACTATACTGCTGTAGCAACGCGAAATTCAGCCAATTCAGTAGATAATATTGAGAAAGTGGAAATTGAAAATCCTGACGGACTCTATCAGGTGATCATTAAACATAAGGGAACTCTTCAGCAAGGAAATCAGAACTTTTCTCTGATCCTTTCAGGAGTATCTTTTTGTTATTCCGATGATTTGTATGTATTGGTAAGAGAAAAAGACAATATTGATGCCCCTAATTTTGTAGGAACCGCTAAAGAAATTAAAGCGTCCAATGTTATTAAGAGTACAGCAAAAGTTACTTATAAGGCCGCTAAGTCCGTAGAATTATTATCTGATGCATCAGGAGGTAATAAAACAGTAGGATTTGAAACAGAACCGGGAGCAGACTTCTTAGCTTATATTGATCCGGATTGTGGCAATATCAGCCTTCCTTTACTCTATAAAGCACAATCATTGGCCAGAACAGCCAATAAGATCACAGCATCTGTTCCTGCAAAACAAATGGAGATTGATAAGCAGGATGAGATTATGCTGTATCCTAATCCCGCTCATGAAGAAGTGAATGTGAAATTCAGACTAGGAAAGACTTCTAAAGTTGTGATGACCTTATATGATGTATCAGGTAAAGAAGTATTGCGTCAGGAAAGTTCCCAGGATTTCCCTGGCGGAGAGTTTATGAAAACATTAAATGTAAGAGGGTTGCCAAGTGGAGCATATATCCTGTATGTAGAAACGGCAACTCAGAAAACCGGTAAAAAACTAATCATTAAATAAAAAAAAAGACCATGAATTATTTGCATAGAATCATCTTTCTTTCTTTCAGTTCCCTGGCGTTTTCCCAAAGTCCCGGTGGAGTAGGAGAAGTAAGCCTCTGGCTGAAATCTGATGCAGGGCGAACAACAACACTGTTGTATACGGATTATAGTAGTAATCAACATGCTATATCAGCTGAGGCAGAAAAGAATAAACCCCGGTACAGCTTACTGAATTATAATGATGCGCTGGATTTTGACGGGACTTCTAATTTTCTGAAAATCCCTTACGTGATGGAAACCCTGAACAAGGTCAACCTGTTCATGATTTATCAGAATAAAAATACGAATAGGGAAAGTGCTCTGCTTTCTACGGATTTTTCAGGAGAAAAGGAAATGTACTACAGTACAGCCAACGTTTTCAGGTATAACAACGAGCAAATTAATGATATAGAACCTGGAAAGCTAGATAGCACAGCTTCTTTAAGTATGTATTCCAAATTTGATGTACCCTCTCAGAAAATAGGATATGTGTTGGGAAGTTCAGGAAAAAGCAATATTTATATCGGAAAAGATGCAGGAACAAGAAATTGGGCTGCTTTCAAAGGAAAATTACCGGAATTCTTTATTTACCGTAAA
The DNA here is from genome assembly GCF_000738495.1 of Chryseobacterium sp. P1-3. Classification (NCBI taxonomy): domain Bacteria; kingdom Pseudomonadati; phylum Bacteroidota; class Flavobacteriia; order Flavobacteriales; family Weeksellaceae; genus Chryseobacterium; species Chryseobacterium sp. P1-3. Next base: position 684,802 of record NZ_JPEQ01000007.1, on the reverse strand, counting down.
ATTTTAACTCAGAATGAAAGAGACAGGGTTAATTCTTATTTAGCCATAAAATACGGAATTACCATACCTATGACTGAATATCTGAGCTCTAAAAGTAAAAAAGTATGGAAAAAAGAAGACTATACAGATTACCCTGAAAATATAGCGGGGATCGGTATAGATCAATATTCGGGGCTTTATCAGAAACAATCTACCAGTACTTCTGAAAATAAACGCTTAATTATCGCCAGTAAAGAATTGGCTGTGAGTAATAAAACCAATACGGCACAGTTGCCTGATCAGACATTTCTGATTTGGGGAAACAGCCGGGATGGTTTAGTGCTTGATCAGGAAGTATTAGGACAGCAGCTTTTAAAAAGGAAATGGAAAATCCGTTTATCCGCTGAAAAGAAAGAAGAGGCTTTTCCCACAGAAGTTGTTTTCTACATCAAGGATATTATTCCTTTGATTCCTGAAGGAAAAAAACTATCACTAGTGATCGACAGATCCGGAAAGGGAGATTTCAATAGTACAGATCTTGAAACTTATCCGGTAGGGTCGATAGATGATAAAGGATTTGCTCATTTCAAAGATATTGTATTTGATAAAGATTTTTCGGGAACGGATGTGTTTACTTTTGCTTTAGGTTCAAAATTATTGTTCTCAAAAGAAATCATACAAGCCAGTTGTAATAATAATTTTGGTGCTTTAAAACTTAATATTCAAGGGGGCACGGGACCTTATAAAATTAATCTTACCAAAGATAATGTACTGGTACAGAATCAGACTTCTCAAAGCTCAAAGGTAGATTTCAATAATCTTGCAACAGGAAGTTATACAATGGAAATTTTGGATAAAGCCAATACTTCTTCGCGCTTTAGTTTTGAGATCAACAACTTTGGCTCCGTTCATAATAGTTTAGCTGAAAGTTATGTACTTCCTCAAAATGGATATATTGAACTCGATGCTTCCAAAAATATTGATAACAGGGGAACTCATTATCAATGGACTTCAGATAACGGATTTACAAGCACGCGTCCTGATGTTAAGCTCTATGAACCGGGAGAATATACCATTAAGGCAACCACTTCTGATGGCTGTGTGAGAATAAGTAAAGTGACCGTAACCCAATCATCAGAGAACGGTATTACTATTTTCCCTAATCCTACACGTGCCGGAGAAAGTTTTACGATTCGTGCCCGTCTGTCAAAAGCAGAAGATATTTATGTCAAAATCCTGGATATGTCCGGAAGACTGGCTAAAGAAAGAAAAGAATCCGGCAAATCATTCTATGAAATTAAGGATTCGCTTCTTGTGGGAGGAACATATATCGTAATCGTGGAAACCACTACCCAGAAAAAAACTTTTAAACTAATCATTAATTAGTAACGACTATGAAGACATCTTTATTTAACATAATCAGAAAACAGAAGAAGCTGGTTAATTCTTTTATCTTTCTTATCTCATGGTCGCAGATACATGCCCAGGCCAATCATCTTTTCCTGACGAAAGAAGAGAGGCAACCGGAAGGTAAGGAGTATAAAAGTATAGCCGCAAAAGATTCTAAATTTACCTTTTCTTCAGTTGAAAAGAATTTAGCCGATGCATCAGAACCTTCACCAGAAGTGTCAGATAATAAAGAGAAAGTTGCATCTCAATCTGAAGGAGTTTCAAAAAGTATTAACATTGAGAGAACAACATTTAATACCAGCCATACAAACAGCTCCAGATATTATATTTCAGATATAAAACAAGGTGTTATTGGTAAAGATGAAGCCCATCCTATAGACCAGGTGTATGATAATATCTTTACCGTAATCGTTGATAATGCAGTAAAATCAAATTCTTCCGCCTGGCTGGAATATGAATTGTATGGAGTGACTCATTCCTCCGGAGTAAGCAAATACATCAATGATGAATTGGCTACCGGAGGTAATGCTGTCGAAAAAAACAACCAATGGACTTTCCATTCGGAAGCATTATCAACTTCTGCAATTCTTCAAGGTAAAAACAAAATTACTTTTACCATTCCTTCTGAAGCAGATTATACCTACAAAGTCCGTAATGTCCGTATCAGAGTTGATAAGGCAATTCCTTCATCCTACAAACCGGAGAAAACGGTAGTTTCTGCATTGATCAAAAATATAGCAGCCGGGGAAGCCGGAGAATTGCATTGGGAAGGAGCAGGCCTTGAAGTCAATAAAGGAATTCTGAAAACTTCACAGAATTTTTCGGTAACACCTTTGAGGGATATTGATATTCCGGCTACAACGCCAGAGTTCGTGAATGTAACCAAAGAACATTTTGCTTATCGTTTTCTTCCGCATGGAGAGCATTTCAGTATTCCTGCGAAAGTAACAATGGCGTATGATAAGTCTAAAATTCCTACAGGATATACAGAACAGGATATCAAAGCTTTTTATTTTGATGATATTCAGAAAAAATGGATGGCGTTAGAAAAGGATTCTTTAATGACTGAAAAGCAGATTTTGGTTTCCAAAACAACGCATTTTACAGATATGGTTGCAGGAATCATCAAGGTTCCGGAATCTCCGGAAACCGGGAACTATGCGCCTAATTCCATAAAAGATATTAAAGCTGCCGATCCATCTACAGGAATTGTAAGTATAGGAGCACCTTCTCCTAACAGTATGGGAACGGTAAATACGAGCTTCCCTATTAAGCTTCCTGCCGGTAGACAAGGAATGCAGCCCTCATTATCTGTCAGTTATAACAGTGAAGGAGGTAATGGATGGATGGGATTAGGCTGGGACCTCTCTATTCCTGCCATTAGCATTGATACCAGATGGGGGGTACCAAGATATGATAGTGCCAAGGAAACTGAAATCTATTCTTTTGGAGGGGAACAGTTGACCTTTAAGGACGGAGATAAATTTGTATTACCCAATCGTACAGAAGGTTTTGATAAAGACAGGACGGCAGAACGACAATTCTACCCAAGAATAGAAGGGGCTTATAACAAAATCATCAGACATGGAAGCAACCCATCCAATTATTGGTGGGAAGTAATTAGTAAAGACGGTACCAGAAACCTTTTTGGAGGTGATGGCACTGCAATAGTGGAAAATGCAGTGTTAAGACAGAAAGATACCCGTAATATTGGACATTGGGCACTTTTCAGAACTATTGATACCAATGGGAATTATGTAGACTATCACTATAATACGGATGACAGAGTTTATCAGGGAAGTCCGGGTAATGGAGGGCAGGAAATGTATATTAAAGAAATCAATTATACTTTACATAATACACAAAATCCACCTAAAAATTATAAAATAGTATTTGAAACAGTTGCAGGAAGATCTGATGTACAGATTAATGGCCGTCTGGGTTTTCTTCAGGTAACTTCTAAAAAATTAAATAAAATTGAAATAACTTATGGAGGAGAGCCAATAAGAAGTTATGATTTTATATATAAAGAAGGAGCTTTCTATAAAACATTGCTTGAAAGTATTACCGAAAAAAATGCAGAAGGCGCTGAGTTTTATACGAATAGAATAGAGTATTTTAACAACATTGAAACATCCCAGTATGCACCGGAAACCACCATAGACGGTGTGGCTAACGATGCAGGAATCAAGAGTTCTTCATTATTGGGACATGGTGATTCAAAAAATAGTACGGTTGGTGGAGCTCTTACATTTGGTCTTGCAAAAGTAGGAGATACTCAAGCGTATAATCCAATTACTAAAAGTGCAACTCTTGGAGGAGATTATCAGTATACTGAAGGAGAAGGTGGAGGAAGATTGACTATCACAGATGTGGATGGTGACGGACTGCCTGATAAGATTCTGAAAAATGAATGGAATTCTCCGGATACTACTTTTAAATACAGAAAAAAAGGTCCGGATACAGGTGCATTTGGTAGTAATTTATTAACTCCGGAAAATTCAAAATCGTTTTCTTATTCAAAAAGTTATACGAATAGTTTCGGTTTACAAGCAACAGCTTCAATCCTTTTTCAGGCAGGAGCTTCAGGTGGAACATCCAAAACAAAAGATCTGACTTATAATTACTTTACAGATGCCAACAGTGATGGGATTCAGGATATTGTAAGTAACGGGCAGGTTTACTTCGGAAGAGTAGAAAATGGAGTTTTAAAGTACAGTACAGATGTTTCATTAACTCCCAATCCCATTACGAAAGGTGCAGCAATAAGTACACCTGCTGTAGATTGTAATGAGGTATTGGAAGATTATAAAAACTCTCCATTGCATGATGTTGTTAAAGTCTGGAGGGCACCGTTTGACGGAATGATTGGAATATCCGGTTGGATGCAGCTAAAAAATCCTTCATCAAGTCCGGATGGTGTAAAAGTAAGTGTACAACACTTTAAGCCGGAGACTAACACTTCAAGCTTCCTTACACCATTCACGGTCCTTACGGGTACAGCAAGGGCTAATATCACTACAACTTCATTACAGGTAAAACAAGGGGATTATATTTATTTCAGAGTAAACTCAAGGGATAATGGTGTCGGCGATCTTGTTGAAATGGTTGCTGGGATTTCTTATCTTTCAACTCCTATCTCATATCCCTATCCGGGAGCTCTTTCAGACTGGTACAGAGATTCATCAGAAACTCCTTTGGGACAATTAGATAATGTGAGCTTGGTAAGCAGTAAAAATGGTACAGGTGTTCCTGTGAATGTTGCTTCCGGTACTATTACGGGAACTTTTAATAAACCTCTGACAGTACAAGATATTACCGTTAAAATTGTAAAAAAACAATCAGATGGTACGGTAACAACAATAGGAAGCCAGCAGTATCCATATACAACTACAGGAAATCAAACCCTTCAATTGAATACCGGGGCTTTGACGGAGAATGATATTGTATATTTCCAGGTACAATCTAATTTGAATGAGAAATGGGAGAATTTAAAATTTAATAATTTAAAATTGACCATCAATTATGAAGGAAGTGATATAGAGCTTCCTATCATTCCGGATTTCCAGTTTTATAATTTAAGAAACAATACAACGGCTACATTTAAGCCATGGATTGACATGCGTGGTCGTGACGGAAATTATTCACTCTATGCAAAGTTAACAGGTAAACCAGCCGGAAGATATACTTATATCGTAAGAAATAGGGTAATGCAGCGTGGAAACTTTGTAGATCCAATTATTACTACGATCAATTGGACAGGCAGTGTGAATTCTATGCAGGAGCTTTCTATTTCTCAGCCGATCATACGTTGGAATGATTATTATGTTGAATGTTATACGGACTTAGCTTCTGACGCCGGATTGGATGGAGCAATTCCTAATATGGAGGTGGAAATTCGTGAATCTGTGAATGTGAATCCTGCTGCTCCTACCGTATTTGAAACCCATGGTATCAATGTCTATGGAAAAGATACTGATAAAATATACAAAGAAGGTTCCAGTACAGATTTGTCCACTGATAATGGAAGATTTGGAGCAATGTACAGAAGCTGGGGGCAATTTATTTACCATGGAGGATATGGTACATTACCTACTGCTTGTAGCCAACTACAGGATCAGCTACCAGATTATGGAAGTCAGCCTATAGATCCTGGTAAATTAGTTCCTCCTAGTGATGAGAACGATTCTACACCTTTGAATTCCAGGCTTTTCATCATGATGAATGCTTATAACGGAAGAGATTTCAATACTCCAAGTAATACCGACTATGTTCAGAGGTATATTGGAATGAGTAAAACGACTTACGTACAAGGATCAGAGATTTCTTCATCACGAATGGGAATGAATGATATGAGCGTGCTTTCACAAGGTACATCTGCGAATACTCCGGGAGTTTTTAATGCTCCTGTGAAGCAATCGAAAACCACTAATAAGAATGGCGGGATTTCGGGAGGTTTCTCTGTTTTCTCATTGAATAAAACAACGTCTTCAGGTGAAACGATCAACACTCTTGATTATTTTGATATGAATGGCGATGGGTATCCCGATGTCTTAAGTGGAAATAATATTCAATATACCAACATGATTGGTATGCTTTCCGGAAATACTTTGCCGGGAGCAAACGATAATCCACATAGAACCAATCATAAAAATACAGGGGTAGGAGTTGGTCAAAGCTATCCTTTGTCTGGAAAATCTAATGAATCCAGTAATAAAAATGCCTTGAAAGCCGTTGAGCCAGGATTTAATTTTTCAGCGGGAACATCTGATGGAACAGATTTCTCTAATTACAGTTATATTGACATTAATGGAGACGGGTTATTGGATAAAGTAGCGAATGACGGGCAGGTTCAGCTGAACTTAGGGTATTCTTATGCTCCGGCTGAAAGCCTTTCATATGGTAATTTCAGAAATGGAACCACCACTTCAACGAATCTTGGTGCGGGAGCATCTATTGGAGGTACGGTAACAAGTGGTTTACCGAAGGGTGTCAATATGTTTAACGGAAGTATTGCTTTTGGAGCAGGAAAATCTGAAACGTTTACTGATCAGAAAACATCCCTGATCGATATCAATAATGATGGTTTGGCAGATTTGGTAACCAATTCAGGCGGAAACCTGAGTGTACAGATTAATACAGGAAATAAATTTGTTTCCATACCATGGAACGCCTCATCCAATATTCAACAGGATGTTTCCCGTGGATTTAATATGAATGTCGGATTTACAGCATCTATCCTCATTCCTCTTGGAACTACCGGAAATTCACTAAAAAATTTCTATAAACCCTAGTACAAGCTTTGGAGAAGGAGATAGTAACGTTAAGCAGCAAATATTAGATTTAAATGGAGATGGTTTCCCGGATTTATTAAAATCACAGGCGGATGGAGACGGTAACTTTAGCAATACGAGCGCACTGGTACAATATTCCACAATAGGGACTACGAATCTCCTTAAGAAAGTAACGACTCCAATGGGAGGATCTTGGGAAGTTTCCTATGAAAGGGCAGGAAATACCTACGAGCTTCCTCAAAATAAATGGGTAATGTCTTCTGTAGTTTCTTATGACGGATTTACTGGGGATAGTCAGTTTAAACCTGATTTTTCTAAAATTACAGTTACTTATGAAAACCCTTACCACAGCAGAAGGGAAAGAGCCTTTTATGGATTTGAGAAAGTAAGAACCAACCAAATCAATACAGGAAACGGAGGAGCTGCGGCTACTGAAATATACCGTTATACATTACAGACTTTTAACAATAATTCATACTTTTTAAAAGGAGCTTTATTGTCTGAGGTATTGTATGATGCTGCGGGAAATAAATGGACGGAGAAGATTAATGACTATTCTGTACGCTTCATCAATAACACCAATACACCGGAAACTAATCTTTTCAAAGGCGATGCAGAAAAAAGTTTGCAAAATTATGCCTACTTTATAGCTTCGGTTAAAACGATGTCCAACTTTTACGAAGGACAAAGCACAGCAGGTAAATCCACCTTCACTCAAAATGTCACATTCGATAACTATGCGAATTTAACAGGATATTTTGATAAAGGAGATGAGAAGATTGGAAGCACAGACGAATTAACAACAGAAATTCAATACCAGATTACTGATAATGCCTCCAACTACCTTATACTACCTACTAAGGTGAAATCAACCGCCACAGGGGTAGTAAGAGAAAGAACGGCTCAGTATGACGGTAAAGGTAATGTTACAGCCATTACAATGATAGGACCTGGAAATCCTGTCAACAGTTATGAGTATGATATCTATGGAAATATTAAAAAAAGCAACTGGTCCTGCCAATTATCAGGGACAACGTTTCTTCCATGAATATACTTATGATACCAATGTAGCAACATATCCGACAGTGGTAAAAGATGCTTTCGGGTACAGCAGCAAATCGGAATATGATTTCCGGTTCGGAGTGCCTGTCTTTACTGAAGACATGAATTTACAGCCAACGCAATATGCATATGATGCAGCGGGAAGAACTACTGAAATTACAGGGCCTTATGAATTGTTTAATGACATTCCGTGGACGATACAGTTTGATTATCAGCCTGTAACCTTTGCGCCAAGTAATAATGCCGTAGTATCTTATGCGAGTACCCGTCATTATGACCCGGATAATGCCAACAACACGATCAATACAGTAAGCCTGTCAGATGGTTTGGGGAATCCAATACAAGTGAAGAAATCAGCAGAAATTTACCAAAAAGGGCTTCGATATGTAGTATCCGGAAAAGTAGAGCAGGATGCATTTGGCAGAGCATTGAAAACTTATTACCCGACAGAAACAACGGGAGCACCATATGTTTATGATCCTACCGTAGATACAGTTGTTCCTACAATTAATACATACGACGTATTGGATAGGGTACTTACGACTAAACTACCGGATGAAGACCTGATTTCTGAAGTAGAGTATGGCTTTGGAAATGACCGTGAAGGAAGAAAGATGTTCCGTACCATGATGACAGATGAATTAGGAACCATCAAAACTACGTATACGGACATTAAAGGCCGTACAACAACAGTACATGAGCCATCCAATACCGGGGATATCTTTACCAGCTTTACCCATGATGCCATTGGAGAATTATTGAAAGTAAGAGATGTACAGAATAACCTGACCACCAGTATTTATGATGATCTCGGAAGAAGGACTTCCATGACCCATCCGGACAACGGTACTTCAACTTTCGCCTATGACCCTGCAAGCAATATGACTTCCAGAACCAACGCGGAAAATGAAACAGCTACCTATGAGTATGATTACAAACGTTTAAAAGCAATTAATTATCCAAAATATCCTGAAAATAATGTGAAATATTATTATGGTCAGGCGATGGATGCCTCAGCAATGGATAATAATGCGGTGGGTAGACTATGGTATCAGACTGATGCTACCGGTACCCAATACCTGAAATACGGAAGATTAGGTGAATTGACCCATCAGCGTCGTTCTATAGCAGCTCCGGGAGCAGGAGTATACTGGTTCGGTACCGAATGGGAATACGATACATGGAACCGTGTGAAAACGATTACCTATCCGGATGGAGAAAAAGTAACGTACAATTATAACCTGGCCGGAAACCTTAAGAGTATGGCTTCCATAAAAGATGGATTTGCCAGAAATATCATCAATGAATTAGGCTATGATAAATTTGACCAGAGGGTATTCCTGAAATACGGAAACGGAACCACAACCAGCTATGAATACGAAACGAAGAGAAGAAGGCTACTGAAGCTGAATGCCCAGACTCCTACGAATCGTTACTTCATGAAAAACCTCTATCAATATGATGTAGTGAGCAATGTATTACAAATCCATAATAATGCTCCTGTGGCACAGGCCGGATTATTAGGAGGAGGTACCAACCATGCCTATGGGTATGATGATTTATACAGATTAACCTCTGCAAGTGGTAACTGGCGTGGTATGAATCCACAAGGCCAGGAAGAGCGTCAGCGTTATACGGTTACAATGGCCTACGATAATATGCATAATGTGATGAGTAAAACCCAGAAGCATGAAAGAGCCATGGGCAGTACCGGAACAGTCTGGAATAACATTGAAGCTACTTCTTATCGTTTAAATTACCGGTATGAAGGAACAAAACCACATGCTCCGACAACAATTGTAGATGAGCCTAATGTACCGGGGGCACTATGTTGTGACGTTAACAATCCACAAGTGAAGTTCCAGAACTATACGTATGATAAAAAAGGAAACCCTACGGCAATTGCACAACAAACCTGTACCGTAACAGAACCAAAAACCAAGTACTTATGGGATGAGGAAAACCGTATGCGTTTTGTAGATACCAATCCTTCCACTCCGGAAGTAGACGGTTCAGCGATCTATACGTATGATGCGGGAGGGGAAAGAATTATTAAAAATGTTCTTTCTACAGCAGTGATCACAGGATCTAACGGAACTTCTCAAACGATCACCAAAAATGATTATAGCTTGTACCCTAACGGAATGGCTGTCGCAAGACTAATCTTCAACACCCAGACCCAGAAATATGAACTTTCTTATACCAAGCATTATTATGCGGGTAGCCAGCGTATTAACAGCAAGCTAGGGAAAGGAAAAGATGTAGGATTATTTAACTGTGCATGGTTAATCATTCCTTACGGAACTGGAGCGTCTTCCATCAATGAAAAAGTAGTAGCCAAAGAAAAACTGGAAGCCAATACTGCAGCAAGTTTAGCCATTATGGCAGCGAACGGCATTACACCACCCCCTAATTACGGACAAAATGCAGGATATACAGAAAATTGTGTACCTTCGTATACAGGAGTGGAAGAGAAAGATACTTATTGGTATCACCCTGATCACTTAGGCAGCAGTTCATTTATTACCGGTTTAGATGGAGAAGTAACCCAAAATATCGAGTATTTCCCAAGCGGAGAGGTATTTGTAGAAAACCATAAGAATTCTTACAACACGCCTTACAAGTTTAATGGTAAGGAGCAAGATGATGAAACAGGATATTACTATTATGGAGCGAGGTATTATAATCCGAGAGTTAGCTTGTGGCTGAATGTAGATCCGTTGGCGGAATATAATCCGTTTATGAATGATCAGGCTTATATTGATGGGCAGCATAATGGAGGAGTATATAATTCTGGAAATAATAATCCATATATTTACACATATCAAAATCCAATTATTTACATAGATCCTGATGGAAAACAAGTGACGGTTGTAGATGGGGTAAGATATCATAAAGTATTAATTGTTCAAAAAACTGTGTTATGGGAAGGGCAAGCTAATAGATATAGAATACAAAAAACGAATGAGTATGAAACATCTAGAAGTGAACGAAACTTTACAGGAGCAATTGAATATGAGTATACGGTTTTTCCAAAAGGAGGTAAGTCTGCTGTTAAATTAGCAGGACAAAATTCAACAGCTGATTTACAAAAAAAATTATTCTAATAATTATGATTATGATGCTTTGCAGGCTCATTATAATGCATATGATAGTATGAATAACGTTGCATCATTTGGAGGAGACTCTTCTCTATTTTTAGAAATGCTTAATAAAACTAAAGTATCGGCTACTTTAGGTACGATTGCTAAAAGTTTTAAAGCTGCAAATAGTTTATTATATGCATATGAGGCCTATCAGGTTAATGATTCTAGTAAATTAAAAGAAATAGGAATGGATTGGGTAAAAGAAATAGGTGTTGATAAAATGGCAGGTATACTAGGGAAAATTAAAAATAGTAAGGCTGAAAAGCAATTTAAAGTATGGGCGGCAGCTATGGAAAAAGTTTTAGAACAGGCTAAATCAAATAATAATGATGAAAAAAAATAAAATTGAATTATTCTCAGGCTTAATTATTTTATTAGGTATTTTCTTTTATTATTGGATATTAGGAAATGACTTTTTCGGAAAAAAAAATATTACTTTCTGTTTTGGTTATTTTAAATATCATTGGTTTTATTATTAATATTAAATATTTTAATCTTTACAAGAAAAGTACTTATGTAGCATTTATGGGATATCTTGCAACGCTTGGGTTTATACTGATAACAACAATGCTAGAATTTTTTAGAAATAATTAAGTGATAATTCCCGCTGCCCAAAGTCTTTGACTTTGAGCAATAACAAAAACATAGCCACTATAATTTGTAGTGGTTATGTTTAATAATAATGTTTTTTTTAATAAGTAATATAACCTCCGCTGCCGCGAGCTTCTAGCTCGTGTGCCAGATAAAAGAAAAAACCACTGCTTTTGGCGGTGGTTTTTAGTATAAGCTTGTCTTATATGTCGAGTATCTTGCTAGTGCTCAGAATAAGAATAAAATCCTTGCAACAGTAAGGTTTTTGTTATTTAATCTAATTCTTTTAATTTTATAATATGTGCAGAAAATACAAGTTTCATGAAAAAAGAAGCTTTTACAAGCTTTGCCGCGGCATATTAATCCAAATTTAAAATATAAAACAATGAAAAAGTTTATCGTATTATTCAGAGAACCTGATGGTAGGTCAATACAGCATTCTGAAGATGACATTAAAGTTCATCAGGAAAATTGGAAGAACTGGTTTTCAACCTGGGGACAAAAGGGAAAGCTGGAAGGAGGGAGTGGATTGACCTTAGAAGGAAGAATTATAAAAGATGGAAATACAGTGTCAAATGAAATTTATAAGAATCATAATGAAATCGTTGGAGGGTATTTGCTGCTGAAGTGTACTGGTTTTGATGAAGCGGTAGAAATAATGAAAACCTGTCCTATTTACGAGTTTGATGGTTATGCAGAAATCAGAGAACTGCAAAATCAGGATTAAAAAAGTCTTTGAAGGATGAGCATTACAATTAATTATATACAATCAGTGGGGATTACGTAAAAAAAATCTGCTGAATCTGAAAATCTGCGAGAAAAGATGGAATATATCGAATTTTTCTTCGATACGAAGGGATATTTCTACACTGTTTATATAATTTCAATCCTTATATTTGATCTATGAAAAAAACAGGTATACTCACATTATTTTTAGTTGTTTTCAATACAGGGTATCATGCACAAATGAAATCTTTACCAAAACTGGAAGCCGGAGTTTCTTATGATCTGGCCCAGTTTCGAAAGAATACATTAAGTGAAATTATATATGAGCTCAACCTGAAAATTCCGGAAAACAAATCGGAAAGGATTGCAGGAACAGAGATGTTATCCTTCAACTATAAAAAGCAAAATGATGCCCCGTTACAGATCGATTTTAAAGAAGAACCCTCTTCTTTAATGGCTGTATCTGTAAACGGACAGTCCATACAACCTGTTATGGAAAATGAACATGTGATTATTGATGCAAAATACCTGAAATCAGGAGCCAATCAAATTCATTTTACCTTTCTTGCCGGAAACGGTGCTCTTAACAGACGTGACGGATACCTGTATGCCTTATTTGTGCCGGATCGTGCACGAACTATGTTCCCATGTTTTGATCAGCCTAACCTGAAAGCGAAGTATTCTTTAACCTTAACTATTCCTGAAAAATGGAGCGCTATAGCCAATGGAAAACTGAAAGAAACTACTGTACAACAGGGGGAAAAAACGCTGCAGTTTAACCAATCAGATCTTATTCCTACCTATCTGTTTTCTTTTGCTGCCGGGGATTTTAAAAACTTTACAGAGAAAATCAGTGAACAGGATTCCAGAATGTTATACCGTGAAACCGATTCTGTGAAAATTAAAAGCAGTATGGATTCCATTTACACCCTGTACCGGAATTCTCTTGATTATTATGAAAAATGGACAGGTATTAAGCATCCTTTTCAAAAACATGGAATGGTGGTCATTCCCGATTTTCAATTCGGTGGAATGGAACATCCCGGAGCCATTTTATTTCAAAATTCTACCTTGTTTTTAGACCAGAATGCTACCCAAAATCAATTGAATAACCGTTCCAATCTTATTGCCCACGAAGTTGCCCATCTCTGGTTTGGAGATATGGTGACCATGGATTGGTTCAACGATGTCTGGATGAAAGAGGTATTTGCCAATTTTATGGCAGATAAAAGTACCGGAGCTTCTGCAGATAAAAGCGTATATGACCTGAAGTTTCTAACGACGCACTTTCCGGCGGCTTATGGAGTAGACCGGACATTAGGTGCAAATCCTATCCGGCAGGTTTTAGATAACCTGAAAAATGCAGGAATGATGTACGGTCCGATTATTTACAACAAGGCACCGATTATGATGCGTCAGCTGGAATTATTGATTGGAGAAGAAAATTTCAAAAAAGGAGTAAGTGAATACCTTAAAAGATATGCTTACAGCAATGCAACGTGGCCGGACCTGATCACAATCCTTGATCAACATACTCCGGAAGACCTACAAAGCTGGAATAAAGTATGGGTGAATGATCCCGGAAGACCCGTGATTGATTACGATATACAATATAAAGGCAATACAATAGACCGTTTCACCATCTCTCAACATCCGGAGTACGGAAAAGAACAGAAAGTATGGCCACAGGAGTTTCAGATAAGCTTATTTTACACAGATAAAGTAGAAAAAGTGAAGGTGAAGCTATCAGGAAAGCACCAGGAAATATCAGCATTTAAAGGAAAAACAAAACCTCTTTTTATCCTGCAAAACTCATCAGGAACAGGGTATGGAGTGTTTGGAATTGATAAAGCAATGATGCTCAACTTTTCTGTAATAAAAGATCCGGTAAACCGGGCAAGTGCTTATATTTCGTTGTATGAAAATATGCTGGCGGGGTCAGGTGTTTCCCCATTAGAATTATTTCAGTTTTTTGCAGGAGAATTGCAAAAAGAAAATACAGAGCTGAATCTTCGTTTGATCACCGGATATATTTCTACTATTTACTGGGAATTTTTACCGGAAAATATGCGATTGAGAGAATCCGAAAATATAGAAAATAAGCTATGGGAAGCATTACAGGTACAGAAAGCTAAGAACAATAAGAAAATTTTATTTGATAGCTATCAAAACATTTTCCAGTCTCAAAAGGCATATGATAATCTGTTTACCATTTGGAAATCCCAAACCCCGCCACAAGATGTATTTCTTAATGATGAGGACTTTACAAGCCTTGCGCTTTCTTTATCTCTACGAAGTACCAATAATAATGATTTGTTGCAAGAACAACTGACCAGAATTAAAAATCCGGACCGGGTAAATCGTTTTAAAATTATTATGCAGGCGGCTTCATCGGATCAAAAAGTTCGTGACGAGTTTTTTTATGGGCTTATGCAAAAACAAAACAGAGTGAATGAATCTGCTGTGGGGGCGGCATTGGGGTATTTACATCATCCTTTAAGGCAACAGACCTCTGTTAATTATCTTCCGAAGACTTTAGATGTATTACAGGAAATTCAAAAAACAGGAGATATTTTCTTTCCGGATAATTGGCTTCGTTCTACGTTTAGCAGCTATCAGACCCCAAAAGCACTTGATATTGTGAATCAGTTTCTTTCACAGAATCCGGATTATAATGCCGTTCTGAAGAATAAAATTTTGCAGGCTACAGATAATCTGAGAAGAGCACAAAACTTGGTGAAATAGAATATTTCCCGCAGGTTTTATAAACATAGCTGATCAGAAATATTTCTGTTCGCAGTATAAAAAAAATTCTGATTTTAAACTTATGCGCTCTTTTCAACTCAATGCTTTTAACTTAAAATACTAAACTGTTCAAAAAACTTTTTGTGGTTTTAATTTTAACCACAGATGACAATGATTTTCACAGATGTTTACGGATAATAAAAACTTAGTGTTCAAAGGCTTTTGTAACTTTGACTTCATCAAATCTTCGATTGTGTTTGTTTTCTAAAATCTGAAAATTCATCCTTGAAGTACAGGTTGTATTTGCCGTATAACAGTCTTTCTGTGCATCATTCTTCCATTTTTAAAAAAATAACTA
The DNA here is from genome assembly GCF_000738495.1 of Chryseobacterium sp. P1-3. Taxonomy (NCBI): domain Bacteria; kingdom Pseudomonadati; phylum Bacteroidota; class Flavobacteriia; order Flavobacteriales; family Weeksellaceae; genus Chryseobacterium; species Chryseobacterium sp. P1-3. The sequence goes on along the minus strand of NZ_JPEQ01000007.1, from coordinate 669,491 downwards.
TCTTCGGCTTCATAAAAAAAATGATATGCAAGTATATGAAGGGATTTCTGTGGGGTTGTATCTATTGCTAATGATAGGTATAGGCATATATTCTTATAGAAAATCAACAAGTAATTCAGAAGAATTTTTAATAGGGGGACGAAAGATGGGCGCTGCTGTTACGGCATTGTCTGCAGGTGCTGCTGATATGAGCGGATGGTTGCTGATGGGAGTTCCGGGAGCCATGTATTTATCCGGGATTTCAAGTTCGTGGATTGCAATTGGCTTAACGATAGGGGCTTTTCTCAACTATATCATTGTAGCACCAAGGCTCAGAATTTATACAGAAGTTGCTCAGAATGCCATTACCTTACCCGTGTTTTTTGAAAACAGATTTAAAAATAAAAATCATCTCCTGAAGATCACTTCTTCTATTTTTATTCTGGTGTTTTTCACCCTTTATACTTCAGCTGGTATGGTATCCGGAGGAAAGCTGTTTGAATCTGCTTTTGGAATGGATTATACGGTAGGGTTGCTGCTAACCAGTTTAGTGGTAGTTTTATATACTTTTTTAGGAGGATTCCTGGCAGTAAGTCTTACAGATTTTGTACAGGGAACCATTATGGTTCTGGCATTGGTGATTGTACCGCTTGTAGCCATTTCCCAGATTGGAGGTTTTGGAGAAACATTCTCATTAATCCAGGCAAAAGATCCTAAATACCTGGATTTATTCCGGGGAACCACTACTGTGAGTATTGTGTCTTTATTAGCCTGGGGCTTAGGGTACTGTGGGCAGCCTCATATTTTGGTGCGTTTTATGGCGATTGATAAGCCAAAAGATCTTGTGAAAGCAAGAAGAATCGGGATTACTTGGATGATCTTTACGGTTGCCGGAGCTTTGGCTATTGGTTTGGTAGGAATTGCTTATCTGCAAAAATTTGACCTGGAAACCATGATGAAATTTGATGGATCGAAGACGGAAGCAGAAACTATCTTTATTTATTTCTCCCGTATCTTATTTCATCCGTTTATTGCGGGATTCCTGCTCACTGCTATTTTAGCTGCTGTAATGAGTACTATTTCTTCCCAACTACTGGTAACGTCCAGCTCATTAACGGAAGATATTTATAAAGCCTTTTTAAACAAAAAAGCCACTCCAAAGCAACTATTGATTGCCAGCAGACTCTCCGTTTTATTGGTTGCCGTGATTGCTGTCCTTTTATCATTGAATCCTAAAGATAGCATCCTTAATCTGGTTGGGAATGCCTGGGCTGGTTTCGGTTCTGCATTCGGGCCATTGATCCTGCTATCCCTATTGTGGAAAAAAACAACATGGCAGGGAGGCCTTGCCGGAATGCTGGTAGGTGGGATTACGGTACTGGCCTGGGTTTACCTTCAGCATCCGTTGAAAGAATGGTATGAAATAATACCGGGATTCGTTTTATCTTTACTGACCAACATTATTGTTTCATTATCAACCTATAAGCCTGATATAATCATCGAAAATGAATTTGATGAAGTTAAAAAAATCATGCAGGAATAAAAAAATGATGTGATTAAATAAAAAAAATATAGGCTGTCTCAAACGTTAGACAGCCTATATTTTTAAGCTATACTAGCTGGCTTTTCACAGTATATTTTGAAAACTCTTCCCGGTCATGATATCCGAAAACTTCTATCTCTGGATGTTCATTAATGAGTTTTTTTATTTTTACCAGAGATTCCAGACGTCTTGTGTTGTCATCTGCTCTGGAAGCTGCGAGTTCTCCGGCAGGATGTTGTTCATCTTCTAGTTCTGCTCTCAGATAATAGGCATCTCCTACATATAAAATCCATTTTTCTTCCCATCGGATAGCAACTCCACAATGACCTAAAGTGTGGCCGAATAAAGGAATTAAAAAGATTTCAGTTTCTGAGGAAGCATCAACTTTCCTTGCTTCCAGCCCAAACCAATGCTGATCTGAAGCCGGATACTCTTTAACAAGAGGATGATGGGCAAGATGACCTTGCAGATAGCGGGGATTTTCACTGTAAAAATTGATCAATTCTTCCGTGGAAACATGTACCGTCGCATTAGGAAAATCGATCAATCCACCTGTATGATCAGGATCCAGATGGCTCAAAACACAATCTTTTACGTGGGCTGGATCTAGTCCTAGTTTCTGAATTTGATGGAAAGCTGTCCGCTCCATATCCAGCTGAAAACCTACAGCTTCTATCAATTCAACGCCAAGCCTTTCATTAGGATGTTCTACATCCTGGACACCAATTCCGGTATCAATCAGCAGCAGGTTATCATCTTCTTCAATCAGCAAACAGTGGCCGATAACGTCATTGTTCATAGGTATTGAAATCTTTACACAGTTAAGATGATGTATTCTTTTCATATTTTTATGTTGGTTAAACTTCATAACAAGATACTCAATAAAACGTAAATGTGCTGATGGTTTGGAAATTAAAAAATAGTATACCTGATAAACTTTACTTGTATTGATACTGTTTTGAACATTTAAATTTTTTATATCTTTATTTTTATAAACCTTTCTCAAAAGGGGTCGAAGCTAAAAATCAGGGTACAGGATTAGGCCTCGGTTACGATGGGAAAAGTGCTGTATCAGCTTTAACAGACAATACTAGCTTGTCTTGTCAGCAGGACGGGTTTTCAGAATCTGAGGCATACAGGTATCACGATGTAAAATATTGCTCTCGATAAAACAAATAGAATTAGCAGATAATAAAACAAAATATGTCAGAATTATATATCATGACCGGAGGCCCCGGTGCAGGAAAAACAACCCTGTTGACTGAACTTGAAAAAAAAGGTTTTATCACGGTGCCTGAAGAAGGACGGAGAATTATCAAAGAGCAAATGAGCATCGATGGAAACGCTTTACCATGGATGAACAAAGAAAAATTTGCAGCACTGATGTTCGAAGCGTCTGTAGAGACTTACAAGAAAATGAGTGAAATGCCAGATGGAAAAACAATTTTTTTTGATCGTGGGATACTGGATACGATAGGATATATGAGGCTGGAAAAAATCCCTGTTCCTGAAGTGATGGAACTCAAAGCCCGCAGAATGGCCTATCATAATGATGTTTTTATTCTCCCTCCCTGGAAAGAAATTTATGAAAATGATCCGGAAAGAAAGCAAACCTTCGAAGTAGCAATGTCTACGTTTGAATGTATGCTGGCGATCTATCAGGAATATGGTTATAATACCATTGAAGTACCCAGGCTTAAACTCGAACAACGAGCCAGGTTTATTCTTGATATTATTAAAACAAGATGCTGAATCCCGGAGCTTTGGATCAATAATTATTGTACCTGAAAAGAGCATATCCAGGTTCCTTCAAAGCAAACTGCTATTTTGATGGCTAATCATTCAATAATGGTCTTGGGTCAAATACAACTTTTAAAGAATGAATTTTCCCATCAGTAATTTCATACCATCCTGAGGTTAATATTATCTTTTCGCCCATATTGATATTATACCAGAAGCACACGTCTTCCCCCGAAGTAAAGGTCTGAAGAATTTCATATTTGAATTTCATTTTTTTCATATCACTGATATAAACGGAAGCACCTTCTCTGCTGCCTAATACCCCGTTGAATTTAAAATCAGGAGCAAGACAGCTTTCTGCCTTTTCAAAATTCTCTTCATTCAGGTATTGAATAAATTTTTTCTGCTATGTTAACTGTATTATTCATAACTATTTTTTTGTAAAGCTAACAAGTTTTTTCCGGTTTTGTTTGTGACGCCCGTCATAAAATGTCTTAGAAGTTATCATTGTCACAATTGATAATGACAATAGCTAGCCTCATATATTTAATATGAAAGCATAGTGAACTATAAAATGATTAATATACGGATTAAATCAATCTTTATGGTAATTCTATTTCACTCCTGTTAAAAAGGTGATTCTGCTTTTGGCATAAGAAATCTGTTCATTTTCTTTTTCCTGGTCAGGTTTGTTTTTGAGGTAGAGCTGATAATAGCTTACCGCATTTTTAGGCTGTTTGAGGTTAATATCATAAAGAAGTCCTAAACGGTAATAAATGATATTGCTTGGACCAAAAGTAAGACCTCTTTTATAAGCTGTTATCGCATCATTATATTTATTTTCAGCTTCATATATACCTGCAAGTGCTGCGTAATAAAGCGTAGTGTGATCAGAGATGGCTTCATCTATAGTTTTTTGAGCATAGAGAGCAGCTTTATTATAATCTTTCAGTTCGCGGTAGCTTAAAGCCATATAATATAAAGTTCCTTCATTTTGTACTCCCTGTTCTTCCAGCGTTGTATACAGATTAATGCATTTCTGATAGTCTTTCAGATAGAAATAAGCCTGACCCAGCTCATTGATGATATTGGGATCAGCATTGATTTTTAATAATCTTTCCCCTGTTTCAACAACTTCGGAGTATTTACCCAATTGGTTAGCCAATGGTAACTGGGCCTGTTGCAGGCTGAAGTTTTCCATATCAGCAGAAATAGCTGTCTTTAATACATCATAAGCCTGCTGGTATTGTCTGAGTTCACGGTAAACCATAGACAGGTCATAAGCCACATCAGGATCAGTGGCATTCAGGGTATTGGCTTTTGTAAGGAGCTTAAGTTTGGCTTCAGAGGTATCTTCATAAGCAGCAAGTTGTTTGTAGGCGCTGAAGTTATTAGTATCCAGCTGAATGATTTGCTGAAGGTATGATTTTGCTTTGAACGCATTTCCCCGTTTGGAATTGATGCCGGCCAGGCTAAATAACGTGGATAAGTTATCAGGTTGCAGGGTATTAATTTTCAGATAGCTTTTTTCTGCATCAGATAATTTACCGGCCATCAGTTGACAATAGGCGATCTGGCTTAGTCCCTTTATATCTTGTGTGTCTTCGGTGTATATACTTTGCAGATAACGGGCTGCATCAGCATAGCGTTGAGTTTCATAATACTCCAGAAGCTTTTCAGAATCAATTTTTTGCAGACTGGGCGGTCATGTTTAAAAAGCTGATCAGGGCGATAAGCAGGAAAAGTCTGATTTTCATCATTATTAATTTTTATCTAAATTATCAGTTATTTGATAAGATTCCAAATTTTGATCCTGATTATTGATGCAGCTCTGCTTTTGTGGCTATTCAGGCTAAGGTTATTCGTATATTAGCCGCTAAAAAATAATAATGACCAAACCTTTCATTATTCCGTTGTTACTGTGGGTCAATTTCGCTTATGCTCAAACCAGTTTCGAAGTGAAACCGGGAGATACCCTGAAATATTCTCCCCGATCTGCAAAACCTATCTGGATATCAGTTCAGTCTGCCGAAGCTAATATGGCTGTAGCACTGTTTGTTGACGGTAAAAAAGTAAAAGAACAGGATGATTCCAGAGGAATAAAAAGTGTTGAACGATTGCATTATAAACCGGAAAAAGGCCGGAAATACGAGTTTAAAATTTGGGCCAAATCCTATATTCAAAAAAGCAAACCGGCAAAAGTTTCTATCAATGAATCCAAAAATGCAGAGAGGCTGGAAACATATTTTAGTCCGGATCAACTGATAGAAGACCTTCACATCTTCCGTTCTATCAGAGAGCAGGTGAATTCGGGGTTATATGTATACAGAAGCAAAAAACAAATTGACAGCATGTATCAGCAGGCCGAAACAGAAATCAGAAACAGTAAAACCATCTTTGACTTTTATAAAGTGATTGCCAGGCTTACCGGATTTGAAGGCAGCTGTCATAATTATACTGATCTGCCTAACCATGCTTCTTATTATCTGACGCGGAAACCGGAATACCTGCCCGTTACTTTAAAGAACATTGACGGCCGCTTGTTGCAGGATTCAAAAGATGTGGCATTGCCTCTTGGTGCGGAAATACTTTCCATCAACGGGATTCCCGCAAAAGAAATAATCAGCCGTTTTGCCCAATATTATTTTTCTGATGGATTTTCCACACCCTATAAAGAAACTACCGGCTTTGAAAGAGGAATGCTTGATAAATTTTATATAGAATTCGGAACACACAAAAATTATGTGATCAATTATCGATGGAAAGGGCAGGATCATGAAGTTTCTTTACCGGGAATATCTTTTGAAAATTTCAAAAAACTTCAGGATTCACGTCATTCATTGGCATTTGATAAGAAATTGCTCTCTGAAAAATACAGTTTTACTAAAGAAGGGCAGGGGATATACCGCTTATCTTTAAGAAGCTTTGATTTTGCGGTCGGTAAAGAAGATCCGGCCTATAAAAAATTCAGTATTTTTCTTGATCAGATGATGGATACACTTGAAAAGGAAAACATCGAAAACCTGATTATTGATTTAAGAGGAAATACAGGCGGCACAGGAGCCTTGTATGAGAAAGTTTTTTCTTACCTTACTGCAAGGCCATTCCGGGACAGTCAATATGCCTATACAAAATTTAATGAAGTACCCATGGAGGAAAAACTGGTGATCACTCCTCTTTTTCTGTCTAATGGAGTACATGATAAACAAGGATTAAATGCTTATCTGAAGCAGCTGTATCCGAAAGCTGTTCAGGGAAAATATTATTGGGCGAATGATAAGAATCCCTCAATTTTACCTGCGGAAAAAACTTTTAAAGGCCGGATTTACCTGTTAACAGATCAACGTGTAGCCTCGGCAGCATCACACCTTGCCTCATTGATCAAATCCTACACGAATGCCATTGTTATTGGGAAAGAAACTGTAGGAGGGTATTATGAGCACAACGGGCATCTTCCCCTTGTATATGGGCTCCCTAATACCGGGATTCAGACCGGTTTTTCCATTGTTCATGTTATCCAGGATGTCCAAAGTCTTCCGGATCAGAAAAAAGGGCAGGGGATTATTCCCCATATTGAAGTTTATCAGTCTGATCAGGAATTTTTAGAACAAACAGATGTCTATCTGAAGAAAGTTTCTGAACTTATGAAAAAGTAAAAGAATAAGATAACGGGGTCTTGCTGTTTGCGGTGAGATCCCTGTCAATTTTAGCAGTATTATAGTGGAAGGAATCATTTTAATCAATGACTTCAGAATACTTGAACGCTACTATATAAAGTCGTAGAATTACTACAAAATTTCAGATTAGGATTGAAAAATTTTCAGAATCTAATTGTCCACTCTATATTTGTGTTACCATCATATAATTACAAAATAGTATTAATCATCAATAAGCAGATTTGAAATCCAATCCTATAGGACTTAAAGTGATCATTTGATTGGAATCAATTATTGGCTTAGAATTAAATACCCTTCATTGAATATGAAAAAAATATTTTCTGAACTTAAAGGCTTTGTTATCTATAGTCCGGAGCTTTTAACGCAATATTTACAGGAACATCATCTTCCGGGCAATAATATCCTGAAATATTTTGTAGAGAACGAACATGGAGACGAAATTACCAAAGCAGGGATTGCTATCCCCGTTATAGGAGTGGAAGAAGACTATTACTCCTTCCGGATCTCAACTCAAGGAGAACATATTTTAAATGATCATGAGATAGCTACCCAGTCAGAAGGCTGGATTTTTCAAAGTGCCAGTCATGAGGTGAAAATTGTAGGAATCGGCTACCTTAAAGATATATCTTCCATTAATGAAGAAAATAGCATCACCTTGCCTTTAGAAAATGGCTGGTTCTCTTTACAAATACTTGCCGGAAACAAAGACGGGGAAAGACTCTTTGAACTCCATATGCAGAGACACGAAGAAAAACCGGAATTTAAAGGTGATGTTAGCACAGAGTATTACTATGGATAAAGAAATAAGATTAACAGAATATTTTTAATAATAATGAATTGTTTTCTAAACAATTGATGTTTAGAACTTCATCCGGAACAGATGTTCATATTATAAAAAGAAAATAAAAGGAACATTTTTTCTTGATAAAATATTTTGTCAGTAATAAAAAAACTTTCTATATTTGCACCACTGAAAACGACGATATAGTCGCACTTCAGGAGAGTTGGCAGAGTGGTCGATTGCGGCAGTCTTGAAAACTGTTGACTGTAACAGGTCCGGGGGTTCGAATCCCTCACTCTCCGCAATAATAAAATGAAAACCTACTGATGGCAGTAGGTTTTTACTTTTTAAGATTTTCCCTATATCCAACTTTTGCGCTTGATCCTTGATCTCCCATTAACAAATATTTTAATTTTAGTTATGTATAAATCTTGTAAAACTGCCTTTAACAGGTTGGTTTATTACGTTATTATTCTATTTGTTCAAATTGTTGAAAAAATTTTACTAGTATAAGATTCTGTGGCCGTCAAGTTTTATAATCTCACTATTGGCCATTTTTCTTACGGTCCTGATAACAGTCTCTACCCTTAACCCGGTAAGGTCAGCAATTTGCTGGCGGGTAAGTTCTATCGGAAAAGAATGCCGGCAGTCATCATCATGATAACTCTTGAGATAATCCAGTAACCCTTTCAGACGTTGAGCTGCATCAGATGACGCCATATTGTTCACCATTAAAATATTGTAATATAATCTTTGTGACAGGCACATATTCATTTCCAGTGAAAGATCGGGTTTTTTCTTTAGCATATCCATAAAATTATTTTTAGACATTCTCACTACTTCTGTTGTCTGTAAACTTATGGCATTGATAGGAGAGAGCTTTTCGATAAAAAGTAACGGATCCCCAAAACTTTGATTTTTTCCTAAAATATTCTGGATAAACTCTTTTCCGTTTTCATTATAGATATTTAGTTTTACCCTCCCGCTGATAATCTGGAAATAATATTGTGGGTATTCACCTTCCCTGAAAATAAGATCTTTAGCACTATAGATAACATTTTCGCCTCCAAATGAATGAAGAATACTCTCATCGATATTCATACAACTTACCGTTTTTTTCATAGACTAATTTTTCATGAAAAGTAGGAATAAGCTTTCAAAAAAAATAATAAATAATTCAATCTTTCCGCTATGGATATTTTTAATCATAAATATGATGTGGAATATATAGGATAAACATTTAAAAAATGCTATTTTTTGAAATATTGTGAGTATTTTTGGAGCTAAAGTACCTATAATTAATTATTGATTTTAACTTCTATGATTTTAATTGTTGATGACAATCAAAGTAATCTTTATTCATTGCAAAAATTACTTGAATCTAAAGATTTTCAGGTAGAAACAGCCAGTTCCGGGGAAGAAGCTCTTGGTAAAGCCTTGAAAAATGACTATGCCTTAATTATTCTAGATGTTCAGATGCCGGATATGGATGGTTTTGAAGTTGCTGAAACCCTGGCAGACTACAGTAAAACGAAAGAAGTTCCCATCATATTTTTATCCGCTGTCAATACAGATAAAAAATTCATAAACACGGGGGTATGCCTCCGGAGCAAAAGATTATGTAACCAAACCTGTAGATCCTGAAATTCTTTTACTTAAGGTGAAGACTTTCTATAGCCTTCAGGAGCAAAACATGGCTATGAAAAAGACCCAGCAGAATCTTGAGCTGGAAGTGAAGGGAAGGCGCGAATCGCAAGTGACGATGAAGTCTCAGATAGATCATTTTCATTTAATGCTGGAATCCCTTCCTCAGATTGCATTTACATTGAATGAAACCGGAACCGTTGATTTTGTTAACGGTAAGTGGTACCAATATTCAGACTCTGAACAGCATTTTCCGGAAGCCCATCCGGACGACCCTGTCATCAGTGAGGAGTTTGAGAGATGCAGGAGAAAAGGAAAAGCATTAGAATTGGAGATCAGGATTAAGAATGTCATTTCAGGTGATTACCGCTATCATTTGCTTAGGGTAACTCCTGTATATGATGAAGAGCGTATCAAAAACTGGGTAGGAACTTTTACCGATATTGATGACCAGAAAAAAGTAGAAAAAGAAAAAGATGAGTTTTTAAGCATTGCAAGCCATGAATTAAAAACTCCTTTAACCAGCATTAAAGCATATGTTCAGTTATTGGAAAGAAAACTAAAACTGGATAAAGAAAGCCCGGAAGCTGGATTTGTAATGAAAGTTCAGGGACAGATTGAGAAGCTGAATACGCTGATTACAGATTTGCTGGATGTATCAAAAATTGAAAACGGAAAGCTGAAGATTAATAAGAAACCTGTTAATCTGGAAAATGTTATCAGTAATGCCATTGAAACAATCCTTCAGACCCATGACGAACAGAAAGTAAAAATTGAACGCCACGGGACCAGGCCGGATATTGTAATTCCTTTGGATGAGATCCGTATAGAGCAGGTGTTGATTAACTTTCTGACAAATGCTATTAAATACTCTCCCAATAACAACCAGGTAATTGTTACCACCTTTGTAGATGATGAAGCTCAGGAAGTAAGAGTCAATGTAACTGATTTTGGAATTGGGATTCCTGATTTTAAGCAGGAAGCCGTGTTCAAAAAATTCTATCGTGTGGAAGAATCTTCGCTGCAGTTTCAGGGAATGGGGATTGGACTATTTATCTGTTCTGAAATTATCAAGCAGCATCATGGAAGTGTAGGAGTTTCCAGTAAAGTAAATGAAGGTTCCTCCTTCTATTTCACATTACCTTTAAATTAATTTTTATGCCGAAAAAAATTATAAGAAACCTTCAATTTGGAGTAGGACTTTCACTTTTGATTTTAATAACCAGCTCAATAGCTTCCTATTGGAGTATCCGGAACCAGATAAATCACCGGGACAGTCTTTCTAAAAGCAGGCGTTCCGTAATAGCCGTTAAAGATGTATTGGTCGCCTTACTGGATGCGGAAACAGGCAACCGGGGATATCAGCTGACCGGTAGGGAAGACTTCCTTGAGCCATACAAACGCGGTTTAAGAGAATATCCCAGGGCACTGGTGCGTGCAGAATCATTAGGTCTGGAAGACCGGAATCAACTGGAAAGGCTTGCAGGCTTAAAAACAGCAGTTAATCAGGTGATGGAAAATCTGAAATATCTGGTTGAGAACAGACGTAAAGGAATTGTAATGACCCAGCAGCAAATCGTTATTGGTAAGAGCTACATGGATCAGTGCCGGAAAATTGTAAGTGATTTTGTACAATACGAAGAAAACCAGGTTGAAATTAAAAACAGAGAACTGAACCGTTCTTCCAACACTACTGTTCTTTTTATAATTTTTTCAGCGTTGGCAGCAATAGTAGTGACTGTTTTCTTTTATATCAAAATGCGGGCAGACCTTATCCGCAGAGATAAGCTGGAGAAAATGCTCAAGGAAAAAGATCAGGAAATGACCCGCAGGGTAAGTGCTATTCAAAAAATTGCAAACAGGGTAGCTAATGGTGATTACAGTGAAAGGGCAGTGGATAATGAACAGGATGATCTCGGAGGCCTTGTAGAATCCCTGAACCATATGACAGAATCTCTCAAGATCTCTTTTGATAGAATTAATAAAAGTGACTGGCGTCAGAAAGGTCTTGCCCTACTGAATGAATCGCTTGTAGGAAATAAATCTGTAAAGGAGGTTTCAGATAAAGCTTTAAGACAATTAATAGAATACGGAAATTGTATCAATGGCTCACTATACCTGTATGATGAAGGAATATTAAAGCTTAATAAGGCATTCGGGCTGGAAGCTAATATGAAAAAAGCCTTTGAGCCGGGAGAAGGAATGGTAGGACAGGCCTTCATTAATGCTAAAACCCAGGTTTACAATAACCTTCATGAAGATGATTTTGTAGTCACCTTCGCCAGCAGCACTATTAAGATTTACGGGATAATATTAATTCCTGTTTTTGCGGACGGACAAGTGATCGGAGTTCTGGAACTGGGTTCAACATCTAACTTTGATGAGGACAGGGTCAACTATTTTGAAGAATGCTGCATCAATATAGGAATTGCTTTAAGTGCTGCCAAAGGAAGAGAAAAAGAACAGCAATTATTGGAAGAAACCCAGGCTCAGTCTGAAGAACTGCAGGTACAGCATTCTGAACTCGAAAACCTGAATACGGAATTGGAAGCACAAACGCAAAAACTTCAGGCTTCTGAAGAAGAATTAAAAGTGCAGCAGGAAGAACTGATGCAGGCTAATGCTGAACTGGAAGAGCGTTCAAGACTATTGGAAGAAAAAAATCATTTGATTGCAGAACGCAACAATGAAATTCAGAAAAAAGTAGAAGAACTGGCCTTAAGTACAAAATACAAATCTGAATTCCTGGCCAATATGTCCCATGAATTGCGTACTCCTTTGAATTCAATTCTTCTTTTATCACGGCTGATGGTAGAAAACCCTGATGAGAATCTCAACGAAGATCAGGTGGAATCTGCAAGGGTAATCCAAAGCTCCGGAACAAGTTTATTAACATTGATTGATGAAATTCTTGATCTGGCAAAAATAGAATCCGGTAAAATGACCCTGGAATACCAGGATGTGGTTATTGAAGAAATAGTAAAAGATCTGAAGAGCCTTTTCAATCCGGTATTTCAGGAGAAAGCTCTTCAGTTTAATATCCAGATCGACCAGGATGTTCAGAAAGTTATTGAAAGCGACCGTCTTCGCATTGATCAGGTATTAAGGAATTTATTGTCCAATGCCTTAAAATTTACCACGCAGGGAAGCATTGGGTTACACATCAGGAAGCATTCAGAAAAACCTGATTTTATTGTATTTTCAGTAAAAGACACCGGGGTGGGAATTGCAGAAGATAAGCAACAGATTATCTTTGAGGCATTCCAGCAGGCTGACGGGTCTACCAAAAGAAAATTCGGAGGTACCGGTTTGGGGCTCTCTATTAGCCGTGAAATAGCAAGACTTCTCGGGGGTGAGCTCGTTCTGAAAAGTGAACTGAACAAAGGGAGTGAGTTCAGTTTCATCATTCCTGTACATGCGGTTGCCGAAGTGGTTCAGCCTGAAACAGATCAGAACCTGGTGGAAATAATACGGGAAGACGTTGAAGAAATTCAGCATATTCTGGATGAGGGCGAAACCGGATCACTTCCATTGAATACATTGGAAATTCCGGAGGATGTAGCAGATGACAGAGACAAGATCAGGGACGGAGACAAGATCATTCTGATTATAGAAGATGATGTCAATTTCGCAAAAGCCTTGTTAAAATATGCCCATTTACAGAATTATAAAGGAATTGTTGTTGTAAGAGGGGACCATGCATTGTCAGCAGCCCGGAAATATCGTCCGCATGCGATCTTGTTAGATGTTCAGCTGCCTGTAAAGGATGGCTGGGAAGTAATGGACGAATTGAAATCGGATCCTGATACCAAGGCTATCCCGGTACACATGATGTCTGTTCTGCACCTTAAAAAAGAAAGTCTTATGAAAGGTGCTGTAGATTTTATCAATAAGCCGGTTGCCCTGGATAAAATGACGGATGTATTCGGGAAAATTGAAGAAGCACTGAAGAAAGGTCCTCAGAAAGTCCTGATTGTTGAAGAAAATGCCAAACATGCCAGCGCATTATCCTATTTCCTGAGCAATTTTAATATTTCCTTATCTGTAGAGCATAATGTAGAAGACAGTGTAAAGGCACTTACTTCCGATATTATCGACTGTGTTATTCTTGATATCGGAAGCTCAAAAGGAGATGAATATCATGTGATAGAATCAATAAAAAAGCTATGACGGGCTGGAAAATCTTCCGATCATTATCTTTACAGAAAATAATCTATCGAGGGAAGAAGAACTGAAAATAAAACAGTATGCAGATTCTATTGTTGTAAAAACAGCACATTCGTATCAAAGAATTTTAGATGAAGTAGGTTTATTCTTACATTTGGTGGAAGAAAAAAATAATGCTTCTGAAAATACTACAGGCAAAGTCCTGGGGTCCTTAACGGAGGTTTTGAGCGGGAAAAAAGTACTTATAACCGACGATGATGTCCGAAATATTTTTTCATTAACAAAAGCCCTTGAAAAGTATAAAGTGGAAGTGATTGTTGCAATGGATGGAAAGCATGCTCTGGAACAGATTCAGCAGAATCCTGATGTGGATGTCATTTTAATGGATATGATGATGCCGGAAATGGATGGCTATGAAACTATAAAGGAAATCCGGAAAATGCCGCAATTCAAAAGGTTGCCGATTATAGCCATTACCGCCAAATCGATGATCGGAGAACGTGAAAAATGTATTACGGCGGGAGCTTCAGATTACATTTCAAAACCTGTAGATATTGATCAGTTATTATCCTTGCTTCGCGTTTGGTTATATGAAAGTTAAACAGATAAAGTTCTGATGAAGAAGAAAATTTTAATTGTGGACGATGATCCACGTAATATATTTGCATTGAAACTCACCCTGAAAGCCCGTGGATATGCAGTTGAAACCTGTACAACGGCCCAGGAAGCATTTGATATCCTGGGTTCCGGTCATCACTTTTCCGTTGTTCTGATGGATATGATGATGCCGGGAATAGATGGTTATGAAGCAGTCAGGATAATACGGAATACGCCGGAAATAACGAATATTCCGGTTATTGCTGTTACTGCCCAGGCTATGCCGGAAGACCGTCAGAAATGTATGGAGGTAGGCGCTGATGAGTATGTCTCCAAGCCAATTGATGTGGATCTTTTAATAACGACAATAGAAAAATTTTCATAGATGCTGGAACCAAGTATCATAAAAGATCAGGAAGTAGAATATCTGATCAGTGATGTCTATGAGATGTATGGCTATGATTTTTCTGGCTATAGCAGGGCCTCGTTTAAAAGAAGGGTAAACCGGATATGCCTGTTAGACAGATTTACCAGTTTCGCGGAACTCAGATATACCATCATGAATGATCCCGAATATTTAAAAACGTTTTTGTGGAAGAAGTTACGGTGAATGTTACAGAAATGTTCAGGGATCCCTCTTTTTTTAAAGCTTTGAGAGAGAAAATTTTACCACAGCTTGGTACCTATCCTCTGATCAGGGTTTGGGTGGCAGGTTGCTCAACAGGCGAAGAAGCCTATTCCATAGCCATTCTGCTGAAAGAGGCCGGGCTTTATCATAAATCCCTTATTTATGGTACTGACTTGAACCCTTCTGTACTGGAAGCCGCCAGATCCGGTGTTTTTCCACTACAGCAGATGAAATTGTATTCTGAAAATTATAGACTGTCAGGAGGAATAAAAGATTTCTCGGATTATTATACAGCTAATTATGATAGCGTAAAATTTGACAAGAGCTTACAAGAAAAACTTATTTTATCCACTCATAACCTGGTATCAGACAGTTCTTTTAACAGTTTTCAACTGATTATCTGCAGGAATGTTCTGATTTATTTTGACAGAGAATTGCAGGAAAGAGTATTTCGCCTTTTTGACAACAGTCTGGAAAATTTGGGATTTCTCGCCTTGGGAGCCAAGGAAACACTCAGGTTTTCTACGATTGATAAAAATTATCATCAGGTTGACGGTCAGAAAATCTGGAAAAAGGTTGATCATCATTAATAAGATACACTATGAGGTTATTAAAGGACATAGAATTAATCGTTATCGGAGGATCTGCAGGAAGTCTGCAGGTTATCATTGAGATGATCAAAAATTTAAATGATACTGTACATATCCCGATTGTGCTGGTTATTCACCGCAAAGCCCAGTCAGGTGATGTGTTGCGGGCTTTACTGCAGCAGTTTACCCAAATTCCTGTGGTAGAAGTGGAAGATAAAACCGAAGTCCGGGAGCATGCCATTTATATTGTTCCTGCAGATTATCATTTGCTGTTTGAGAATAAAAGAAATATGTCATTGGACAGTTCAGAAAAAATGAATTATTCCCGTCCTTCAATAGATGTCACTTTCAGGTCTGCAGCGGAGGTTTATAAGGAAAATATGCTTGGAATCCTTTTATCGGGAGCCAATGCTGATGGGGTGGAAGGACTTGGCTACGTTAAGAAATATAATGGCTATGTATGGATTCAGGATCCTGAAACAGCTGAAGTGGAGTATATGCCTAAACATGCTATAGAAGAAATTGATTATGACCTCATTATAAAACCCGGTAATTTGGCGGGTTATATCAATCAATTATTATCTGAATAAAGTAATCTAAATAATATGAGCAAAAAGAAAATTTTAATTTTTGACGATGATGCGGCTATTTTAGAAGTAGTTACCATCATATTTGAGGAAAATGGATATGATGTTAAAATCTCAGAAACATCACATGATATTCTGGAGAAAGTGGCAGAATATAATCCTGATGTTATCTTAATGGATAACTGGATTCCGAAAATCGGAGGGGTGGAAGCCACAAAACTTCTTAAAAGCAGTGCAGAATTCAGACATATTCCGGTAATTTATGTAACGGCCAATAATGATATCGTTGCTTTGGCAGCAGAAGCCCAGGCGGATGATTATGTGTCAAAGCCTTTTAACCTGGATGATCTTGAAGAAATAGTAGCAAAACATATTAAAGAGCAGGTGTAAACATTTTCGGATTCACCTTTGGATCTTTAAAATAAACTAAATCTCTCAAAATTTTGAGAGATTTAGTTTATATGGTAAGCTTAATGATTTTTCCTGAGGTTTTCCAGCTCGGTTATAATCTGATTTTTTGATAAAGAACGGGTGTTGATTTTATAGATTAAAGAACTTAATAAAATATAAAGCTGTGGATTATCCAATATAAAATCCGAAAATGTTTTGACAAGGATTAATTTTTTTGAAACAATATTTTGGGTGATAATATATTCAAAGGCAAAATCAATATCCGTATCCAATTCTTTCTTTACAATTAAATTGAAATACTCATCGATCAAATATTTATCTGTGATCGGATTTAATAGTTCAGTTTTTACTTCATCCATACCTTTGTTGTTAGGTTTTTAAATACAAATTTTATACCGTATGAATAAAATATGGGGTTTAATGCATTCAGAATAAGATTTATATAAAAAATAGGCTTACAGTTGAAGATACCTCCGCATCATTGTATAGGATTACCGTTGCAAACGCTTTGAAAAAAACATTTTTTCTGTTCATAAACATAAAGTATACTTTTTGTTTTCGGATGAAACAAAACTATTGTAACCGCTGATCTCATCAATAAGAAAGTGATGAACTGAGGAAATGAGAAATGAAACAGGGATTTTAAGCAATGAATGTATGCAATATGAATTTTTAATAATAAATTAGAAGCGGTATTTCCTGAAAATGTTATAATAGCTCAAAATATGAATGAGACTTTTCCTGAAATGAAGTCCGAAATATATGGTGACAGATTATTCCCCCTGCTGCGGTGGATAATTATTATTATACTGACCGGTGCAGGAGTGGGTCTGCTGGTTGGTTTGATCACTGCGATGATTACCGGACCTGTTTCTTCCATTATTATATTCTTTTTTCTTTTTATCATTACAGGATCATTAACCGGCTTTTTAATCTATGAAACCGTGGGGTTGAAAGATCAGCGAATCTATAATATCCTCGTCAATGACAAGGGAATTTCTTTTCTTAACAGAGAGGATACTACCATTTTTGAAATTAAATATGAAGATCTGGCATTTAATGCGGAAGGATATAAGCAGGATATACTGTCGGTGTCTTCCGGTATCGGAAAGTCCAGTTCTTTTAAAATGAATCTATGTGTTTTCATTAAAGGTAAAGATCAGAAAATCAGAAAGAGATTTGTTAATTTTAATAGCATTCCTCTTAAAAATAAATATGCTTTAATGGGACATTTTCTTAAAGGAGTACGACTGTTCCGTCCTGAGTTGAATATTGACCCCAGAGTATACAGGGATTTTTACCTGGACGAGAAGTCACTACGTTTTGATCCGGAAATCCGCCGTAAGGATTTTATCATAAAAGCTATTAGTATAACGGTGGCATTCCTGATATTGATATTGGTTTTTTATTATACCGGATAGAACCGTAAAATCTGAATCATAAAAAACAGCCTTCAGCATCTGAAGGCTGTTTTTTATTTAAAATACTGTTTTTTCAATCAGCTAACCCATAGAGTCTAGATCTGTTCGAAGATGAATAAGTATTTTATCATTTAAGTTACACCTGTTATGATGAAAAAGCATCCAGCATATCTGCAGAAGGAACAAAGAATAAGGTTCCTGTCCGGGCCGTACTGAAATCGAGGATGCGGTCATAATTTCCCGGTGGGCTTCCGATAAACATATTGGTCAGCATCTTTTCTACCGTACTGAAAGTGCTTGCATAACAAATAAAATAAGTTCCCATTTCATTAGAAGAAACACTTCCGAAAGGCATATTGTCCCTTACGACCTTAAAGTCATCCCCTACATTGGCCAGAGCAATATGGGAATTGGAGGGTTTTACATCATCACTCATTTCTATATCCTGCTCCTTGGATCTGCCGATTACTTTTTCCTGTTCCTCAACAGGCAATGCTTTCCAGGCGTCCAGGTTATGAATATATTTTTGAACAAAAAGATAACTTCCACCCTGGTATTGAGGATCAGAATCTCCGATAATGGCAAAATAATCACGGTCTTTTCCGTGTGGATTTTCCGTTCCGTCTACAAACCCCAGAATAGACCGGCTATCCCAATACCGGAATCCCTGAACTTCAATAACACAATCCGCAACTTCTTTTATGAGGCCGGAAATAGCAGATGCCATATCATATGCAAGGCTTTTCACATCTGCACGGATATGGAAATGCAGGTCGCCCCGTGTGCTTACCGCAGTATGTTTACTACCTTTTATTTCCTCAA
Source organism: Chryseobacterium sp. P1-3 (assembly GCF_000738495.1). NCBI lineage: Bacteria > Pseudomonadati > Bacteroidota > Flavobacteriia > Flavobacteriales > Weeksellaceae > Chryseobacterium > Chryseobacterium sp. P1-3. Next base: position 650,904 of record NZ_JPEQ01000007.1, on the reverse strand, counting down.
ATCGTTTAAATTCTTTAGGAAGTGGAACAGGAAGCTCAAGCTGTAACCATGCCTCATAACCTATACCCAATACACAGCTGGCTTTGGAATCGGGAAACCGGTCAAGGGCAGAGTTATTCAGATTAGCCACTAATGCACAGATCCTCTGAAAAACAGATTTAACCGTATCAGGAGCTGCATTTTGTCTGAAATTCCAGACCAGGAAGTAAGTATTATTGTTCGGATAATCCGTAACATTTTGAGAATTCATGTTTTTTTCAGTATTGTTTGTTGCCATGTTGATTATTTCCGGTGAGTCAAATTTAGTAAATGATCATACCTCTGCATTGTCTTATTCTTCAGATAAACAATTTAAGACATTTTTTTCACAAATCATATTAATTACTTTTACATATATCTTATCAAAAATCTGGTAAAATGAAGTATTATTGTATAAAATTAATCTTCAATAGAGACAGCATGCATTGGGAGATCTTTTTGTTCTTTTTAATAATAGCTTTTGTTTATTCATCGGTAGGTTTTGGAGGAGGTTCCAGTTACCTTGCCGTACTGGCTATGTATAATCTTCCCTATCAGGAAATACGCCTTACGGCACTTATCTGTAATATAATTGTAGTGATAGGAGGAGTTTATATTTATATTAAAAATAAACAGATAGGCTGGAAGAAAGTCATTCCTATTACCCTTGTAAGTGTGCCAATGGCTTATCTGGGAGCGATATTGAAAATAAGCCAGGAAACTTTTTTCCTGGTTCTGGGAATTACCCTGGTGATAGCAGCTCTGTTGCTATGGATAAAAACAGAAACAGCAAATGAAGATTATTCCGTAAAGGATTCTGGTCCTTCATCTCTTTTTAGAAACAGTTTTTTAGGGGGAGGAATTGGATTTTTATCAGGACTGGTAGGAATCGGAGGGGGAATTTTTTCTTTCTCCTTTGCTCAATTTGCTGAAGTGGGATACAGCACGGAAGGTTGCAGCAACTTCCAGTGTTTTTATTCTCGTCAATTCAATATCCGGAATTGCAGGGCAATTATCAAAGTTGTCTGTAGATATAGACTATTTCAGGATTTTAAGCTTATGTCTGGCTGTTTTCATCGGCGGGCAGATTGGCTCCAGAATGTCCCTGAAATGGAATCCTGTGATTATCAAGAGAATGACTGCTGTCCTGGTTCTGGTGGCAGGAATTAATGTTTTAATTAAATATTGGTAGACCCGTTAAAGAAATGAAACTTAAAATATTAGCGTTTGGAATAACGAAGGACATCTTCGGCACATCACAACAAGAAATAACAATAAAAGATGCTATAACCGTACAACAATTAAAAAAGTATCCTGGAAGAAGAATTCCCGGAACTCAAAAAGCTTAGATCTTATTTTATAGCAGTGAATGAAGAATATGCGGAAGAAGATCAGATGATCACAGAAACGGACGAAATAGCTATAATTCCTCCCGTAAGTGGTGGGTAACAGAATGGTTTACATCTCTTAGTAAAAAATAGAAAATGATTGATATAAAAATAACGGAAGATATCTTAAATATCACAGATTGCCTTGCTGCCGCCCGGGACCTGGAAAGTGGAGGAGTGGCAACATTTATAGGAACAGTCCGTAATATAACCGGAAATAAGCCGGTTACCCGGTTGGAATATGAATGCTACCGGCCAATGGCGGTAAAAGAGATCCGGAAAATAATACAGCAGGCTATTTCACTGTTTTCTGTGCGTAATATTGTTGTTCATCATCGTATTGGTATTTTATTTCCTGGCGATGCTGCGGTTATTATTGTAGTGAATGCAGGGCACAGGGATGCTGTTTTTGATGCATGCCATTATGTAATTGATACGATAAAAGAAAAAAGTTCCGATCTGGAAAAAAGAAATTTTTTGAAGATGGCGAAGAATGGGTTTCTGCACATCCTTAATTTGAAGAAGTAATTTTTGTATATTTACTATACCAGTTCTCAGATATGAAAACCAACACATCAGAAACTACATCTGTACGCCGGATAGATATTATCAGGGCGAAAGATCATGACAGTTATGCCTGTACGGATGATATTTCAATAGAAGAGCCCCTCGAAATACGGATTTCTTATGGCTGTAAGGAACAAAAAGAAAGTAAAAACATATCTGTAACCATGAGGACACCGGGTAATGATACTGAACTGGCAATAGGTTTTCTGTTTACTGAAGGAATAATTTCCGGCTATCATCAGATTCAAAAAGCAGAACATCCGGAGGCAGAATGTTCCAGAAACCGTGAAAATATAATGGTCGTACATCTTACAGAAGATTTTATTCCCCAGCTGATGAAGGCCGATCGCAATTTTTATACAACGTCCAGCTGCGGGGTGTGTGGAAAAGGTTCTATTGAGTCCATAAGGACTGTCAGCTCTTTTCAGGACCTTCAAAAACAGCCGTGTGCAGTAACGTTGGATACTTTATACCAGCTATCAGGAAAGCTGCAGTCTTTTCAAAATAATTTCAGTGCTACAGGAGGAATCCATGCATCAGGAATTTTTGATATACATGGTAATTTATTGGCCTTGAGGGAAGATGTCGGAAGACACAATGCATTGGATAAGCTTATCGGACATAGCCTGATGACCGGGCAGCTTCCTCTTCAGGATAAAATTTTAGTATTGAGCGGAAGAGCGAGCTTTGAACTTATTCAGAAGGCTGCTATGGCAGGAATCTCTTTTGTAGCAGCTATTGGAGCTCCATCCAGCCTTGCCATTGACCTTGCAAAAGAATTTGATATAACCTTACTGGGCTTTCTTCGGGATAACCGGGTGAATATATATCATAAAAGTAACTGCCACGAAATTATAAAATAAAACCTTATGAACCACGAATGAACCGTGTGTCTGTAAAAAAATAAAGAGATGAAAATTAGAATAAAAGATAATTCAGTCAGGTTTCGTTTAACACAGTCTGAAGTTTCGGAATTAGGTGAAAAAGGCATGGTCTCCAGCTTTACTCAGTTTGTAGACAGACCGTTTATCTATATGATTGAAAAGACACAGGATGAAGCATTATCCGCTGCATTTATTGAAAACAAAATCGTAATGAAGATACCTGAGACTATGGTTAATGCATTGGTATCTACAGATACGGTAGGATTCGACGGGCAAACCGGATCAGTAAAACTTCTGGTAGAAAAAGACTTCGTATGTATTGATAATACCATGGAAGAAGATCAGAGTGACAACTATCCGAATCCGAACCTTACATGTTAATCACACAATAAAAATCCAAGGGCATGGAAGACTATAACAAAAAGAAAGAAATAGAAGAAGCAATCAGAAGGGAACCCAACGCTGAAAATCCCTTTACTTTACTTGACCTAAAGCTGACCCATGTGGAAAAAGCTGCAGCAGGAGTACCGGCTGTAATGGCCGCTTTTAGTGATCTGTTTGAAGAAAAAACTCCGGTCAGGGGGATGAGGGCACTATTCAAAATGAATCAGATGGATGGCTTTGACTGCCCGAGCTGCGCATGGCCTGATCCCGATGATGAACGCTCCGTGCTTGGAGAATATTGTGAGAATGGCGCAAAGGCACTTGCTGAAGAAGCAACAACCAAAAGAGTAACACCTGAGTTTTTTAAACAAAATTCGGTATACGACCTTGCCAAACTGGATGATTATCAGATAGGCAAGATGGGAAGGTTAACCGATCCCATGTATCTGGCACCCGGAGCTACCCATTACGAACCGATCAGCTGGGAGAATGCTTTTAAAAAGATTGCAGAGCATTTAAATGCCCTTGAATCACCGGATGAAGCCGCTTTCTATACTTCAGGACGAACAAGTAATGAAGCTTCATTTGTGTATCAGCTGTTTGCAAAAGAATTTGGAACGAACAATATGCCTGACTGTTCCAATATGTGCCACGAAACTTCCGGATCTGCATTACGGCCTACTATAGGAATAGGAAAAGGTACCGTAACTCTTGAAGACTTTCATGAAGCTGAAGTGATCGTGATCATTGGACAAAATCCAGGGACCAATGCTCCAAGGATGATGAGCGCTTTAGCCAAAGGAAAAAAGAACGGCGCCAAGATTATTGCCATCAATCCATTACCGGAAGCCGGTTTGATGGGATTTATTAATCCGCAGAGTGTAAAAGCTGTCCTTAGAGGAGGCGTGCAGCTTGCAGACCTTTACCTGCCTGTAAAGATTAATGGTGATATGGCATTGTTGAAAGCCCTTGAACTATTACTCATAGAATTTGAAAAAAATAATCCGGGTAAAGTCTTCGATGAAGGTTTTATCAAGGAAAAAACAGTAGGGTATGAAGACTTCCTGAAGCAATTCGATCATTACCAATTAGATGAACTGGCAGCCCTTTCAGGAGTCTCCAGGGAAGATCTGGTAAAAGCTGCAGAAATACTGGCGTTCAAAAAACGGATTATTATCAGTTGGGGAATGGGGCTTACTCAGCAGCCTAACGGAGTAGATATGATCCGGGAAATCCTTAATATTCTTTTACTGAAAGGAAGCATCGGTATTCCGGGAGCAGGAGTCTGCCCTGTACGGGGACACAGTAATGTACAGGGAAACAGAACAATGATGATCGACGAAAAACCTACTGATGAACAGCTCGACCGTCTGGAAAAATTCTATGGATTTAAGATGCCCCGTAAACATGGATATGATGTAGTACGGGCCATAAAAGCAATCCATGAAGAAAAAATAAAAGTAATGTTTTGTATGGGAGGAAATTTTATCTCAGCAACTCCCGATACCACATATACCGCCAATGCTATGAGAAAGCTAAACCTGTTGATTTGTGTATCCACCAAGCTGAACAGAGGACACCTCGTCCATGGTAAAGAGGCATTGATTCTCCCTACCTACGGACGAAGTGATAAAGATATTGTCAATGGAGAATTACAGATTATCACCACTGAAAACTCAATGGGAGTTGTTCAGAGCTCAAGAGGCATGCTGGACGCCGTTTCAGACAATCTGATCAATGAAACCCAGATTGTATGCCGTATGGCTATGGCAACATTGGGAGAAAGATCTGTAGTAAACTGGCAACGGTATCATGACAGCTATGATGCAGTGAGAGATGATATTGAACAATGCATTCCGGGATTTGAAGATTACAATATCCGGGCAAGGAAAAAAGGAGGATTCTACCTTCCCAATGCGGCAAGGGATGAACAAAGCTTTGCAAAAAACCTGGGAGGGCGGGCCCCGTTTACATTAACGGAAATACCGCATAATACTCTCGCCCCCGATGAATATATGATGGCTACCACACGTACCCACGACCAGTTTAATACAACTATTTACGGACTGGATGACCGGTATCGGGGAATTAAAAATGAACGCCGCGTTATATTTATGAACCAGAATGATATTGATAAAGCAGGCTTTAAGGCTGGAGACAGGGTAGACCTTTATAATTACGATGACGGTATTGAAAGAGTAGCGCCTTTGTTTATTATTGTTTCCTATCAGATCCCTGAAAAAAGTACCGTAACCTATTTCCCGGAGACAAATGTATTGGTATCCGTGAACAATGTTGTGAAAGAAAGCAATATGCCGGCCTCTAAATACGTAAAAATCAAAATAAAGAAACACGACCCTGAAGTGTATAAAAAAGTAGATGAAATGCTCTACCGGGGAGCGGTTCAAAGACCATAACACTTGATAATCCGATATAGATAATAATATGAAGAAAATGTTACCTGTGGCATTCCTGTTGGTTTCAGGATGGATGTGGTGCCAGTCAGGATTTAAACTCAAAGTGGGCGGAGAGGTATCTCAACCTTTAGAACTTACAGTATCCGATTTATCAAAAATGCCGGAGAAAGAAGCCTCATTACGGGATAAAGAAGGAAAAACTCATACATATGCAGGGGTTTCGTTACAGGATATACTGGCAAAGGCCGGAGTTCCTTCAGGAAAGGAGCTGCATGGTGAAAACCTTGCAAAATATGTGCTTGCAAAATGTACAGACGGGTACCAGGTATTATTTTCATTGGCCGAACTGGATGCTTCCATTGCAGATAAAAATGTCATTATTGCCTATAAGATGGACGGAAACCCGTTACCGGAATCAAAAGGCCCACTCAGGCTCATTACTGAGGGAGAAAAAAAGCCTGCAAGAAGTTCCTACCAGCTGGCATCATTGAGTGTAGGACATATTAAAAATTAATTCTAAACAAAGGCTTTACAGATACTGTATGATTATCAGGAAAAAAGAACATTGGTTTAAAATGCTTTTTGTCTGGCATGGTTCCGTTTTACCGGGATTACTGCCCCGTCTTTTTATACTTTTTATTTTGTCCCTGGTAGTGGTTTACTTTCACGGGATCATTTTTTCTTTTAAAATTCCTCTTAATCCTGCACCATTAACACTATTCGGTTTTGTGCTTGCCCTGTTCCTCGGATTCCGGAATAATGCAAGCTATGAAAGGTTCTGGGAAGGACGTAAGCTATGGGGAGCCCTACTGAATACAGCACGATCATTGACACGCCAGGCCCTTACATTGAAAAAGCAGAATGAAAATAATCTTGCTGTTCATGACTTTGTAGAGCTGTTAAGTGCCTTTATCTTTGCATTGAAACATCAGCTCAGAGGAACAGATCCTTACGATGATCTGCAGCATAATCTTAAAGAAGATCAATTGGCAATAGTGATGGAATCAAAATATAAACCTGCCGTTATCATGAGGCTAATGGCGGAGTGGGTACAAAAGAGGAAAGATGAAGGAATTATAGACTCTATTCAGCAGGCACGGTTGGATGAAAACTTTGATAAACTTTCAGATATTGTAGGAGGCTGCGAGCGTATTGTTTCTACTCCGATTCCTTATAGCTACAGGGTTTTATTGCATCGCACCGTTTATATTTACTGTTTTTTGTTACCCTTTGGCCTGGTAGATTCATTAGCGTGGTTTACACCGCTTATTGTTGTTTTTGTAGCCTATACATTTGTAGCCTTTGAAGCAATTGCAGATGAAATTGAGGAGCCGTTCGGAACAGAGGCTAATGATCTTGCTCTTAACAGTATGTGTATAATGATTGATGAAACCATCCGTGAAATTGCAGGAGAACATATTGCAGTTTCACAAAAAGTTAATCAGAATATTATTGACTGACAGCTCCAACATAATTTCGTTTTTATTTTCGGATCTTGTTTAAACCGCCTTGTAGGGAAAACACTTCCTTTTCAGGAAAATTCTTCTGAATAAGCTGAACAGCTTCAGCACTTCGTTTCCCTGATTGGCAATAGAAAACAATAGGCAGGGAAATATGGGAAAGCCGCTGAAAATGATCCTGTAATTCATCCAAAAGAATATTCTCCCCTCCGATATTAAATTCCCGGTGTTCATTTCCGGTACGAACATCGATAACCTCAAAACGGGTCTGATGCTCCATCAAATCTTCGAAGGTAATGCAGGGAACCGATTGCGGTAAACTGGTGATTTCAGTAGTTTTGTTTCTGAGTTTAATAATTTGTGTTTTGCCACTTAACAGATTGATCATCCATAATTTTCCTGCTAATATATCTTCTGACCGGGTTAAGTACTTTATTGCTTCGTTGGCCTGCATACAGCCTACTATTCCTGCCAGGGTAGGAATTACCCCGGCTTCTCTGCAATTAGGAACCTGCGATTGCTCGGCCTCAGGAAAAACATCACGGTAATGAGGGGAATAGGTGCCGTCTTTTTGCAATACGTTCCAGATGCTTACCTGTCCTTCGTGTTGGTAGATAGCTCCATATACCAAAGGTTTTCCGGCCAGTACACAGGCGTCGCTGAGAAGGCATTTTGTTTCAAAATTATCGGTTCCTTCAATCACCAGATCATAGGCTGAGATCAGTTCCATAATATTGGAAGAAGAAACCCTCAGCCGGTAAGAGATAACAGAAACGGAAGGATTCTGCAATTGCAGTCTCTTTGCAGCTACATCCACCTTAGGCAATCCTATATCATCCTGAGTATACAATATCTGGCGGTGTAAATTACTTACAGATACAATATCATTATCCGCAATACCTATAGTTCCCACACCACAAGACGTAAGGTATTGAGCGGCCGGACAGCCAAGACCACCCATTCCTACGATCAGGACTTTGGCATTACTAAGCAACTCCTGGGATGATATACCAAATCCCGGTAAGGCAATCTGACATTGATAGCGATCAAATGAATTATTCATAACTTTTTATTTTAGCCGTGACACATGCATATTTCAGGAAACTTCAATTGTACGGTATAAATATTTTTCAGGTATTATTTTTTAAGATTTCATGCGCTTTCTCTGCTTCTTCAGGAGTATTCACATTCATCAATGTTTCCGGATTGATAGGTTGCAAAATATGAGTATCACTGTTTATTAATACCTTTCTTGGGCAGGTATTTCCCATCCCCAGAAAATTTAACAGGAGAGGGTAGCTTTTAGGTTCCCAGATGGTAATTAGTGGTTCCGGTAATCCGTCAAAAGGACTTTGATAGGTAGTGGCAACTTTCTCCGGATCCCGGGATTTTACCAGCAATTCTAATGATTTTTGATCTAACAAAGGCAGGTCACAGGCTACCACCAGCCATGCGGTATCCCGATGGGCACGAAGTGCAGAAAGAATTCCGCCAAAAGGCCCTATATTCAGGAAAGTATCTGTAAGCGGCTGGTAATCCGGATCGAAATTTTCAAGTTGATCTTGCCTGCATGAAATAAATACCTCATCACAAAACGGAGCCAGTAAGTCTGCTGCGAAATAGCGCTGCTCTTTTCCATGCCAGGTAAGCAGGTCCATAGCCTGTCCCATTCTTGTACTTTTTCCCCCGGCTAAAACAAGCCCTTTTACAGGAGGGACGATATTATATTCTTTTGAAATCATTTTTTCCGCCGGATTTTTCTATTAGGGTAATTTCTTTGATCACGATGTCATGGCTCAATGCCTTACACATGTCATAAATGGTTAATGCTGCTACTGAGACTCCGGTAAGGGCCTCCATTTCCACGCCGGTCTTGGCCTCAATACTTGCTGTACATTCGATCACAATTTCGTTGTTATCATTCAGCTCTATTTGTAGATTGCAGTTATCAAGTCCGATGGGGTGGCAAAGAGGGATCAGTTCACTCGTTTTTTTAGCGCCCATAATTCCGGCAATAATTGCAATCTGGAAAACAGATCCTTTTTTGGTTTTGAAATTGTCTTGCTGCAAAGCCTTTAGGACATTTTCAGGTAATGCAATAATTGCCCGGGCTACTGCCTTTCTGTTGGTCACAGTTTTATTGCCTACATCTACAATGGCAGGTTGTCCGCTTTTATTAAGATGGGTAAAGTCTGACATATTTTTCTTTTAAATCTATAGTGTACAATTAAAGCTTTTCAAAAATTATACTTCCATATTTTGTACACTTCGCCTTTTCTGAAGGTACTTTGTTCCAAAGGAAGCTCCATAAAAGCATGGGTGATGGCAAGGTTGGAAAAGTCTCCGGAACCATTTGTACTGACAGGTTCAGCAGTTAGCTGTCCCGATTCATTCACATTAAGCTTTACCTGTGCAAAATATTGAAGCGGAACAGGAAAATCAATATCGTCTTGTAAAATGGCAAATTGTGGAGAGCTTCCGGAAATATTCAGCGTTTTTTCCAGCCAGGGAATAAAATACCGGTGAAGGCACATAAATACAGAAACCGGATTGCCCGGGAATGCGAAAACAAGCTTCCGATTTTTATTTTTACCAAACCAGAAGGGTTTTCCGGGTCTCTGTTTGATTTTGTGAAAGAGTTTTTGTACTCCCAATTCATCGCAAATTTCAGGTAAATAATCAAATTTCCCCATTGAAACGCCACCGCTCATGAGTAACACATCATATTCATCCAGACAGCGGGAAAGTTCTCTTTTAATTTGTTCATAATCATCATTAAGATGGATCATATCTGCTTTAATCTTATATTTTTCTAAAACAGACTGCATGGTGATTCCGTTGGAGCGTCTCAGCTGAAAAGAGCTGGGATCAGATTCCGGGGACACCATCTCATCTCCTGTTGTAATAATAACTACTTTCGGAAGCCTTTTTACGGATAAAACCGTCTTCCCGGCAGAAGCAGCAATTCCGATAATGGAAGGAGTAATCAACTGACCGGACCTGACAAGAGTTTCGCCCATCTTTTTATCTTTTGCTTTCAAATGGACATTCTGCCCCTTTTTAATATCAACATCAAGATAAGCGACCCCGTCAATAATGGAAATATCTTCATAGCGGATCACTGTATCTACCGAAGGATCCAGCGCTGCACCCGTCATTATTTCTATACATTCATCTTTTGATTGGATTGATATTGAAGGCTCTCCTGCAGATTGTATTGCGTGTACAATAAAAGAGCGGTTTCCTTTTTCATAAGAATCATAGTGGATGGCAATGCCATCTACAGTGGGTCTGTCAAAAGGAGGAAGGTCTCTGTCTGCAAGAATATCTTCTGCAAGTACCCTTCCTGATGCACGGTCATAGGAAATATTTTCCTTTCCAAAATCCTGAACCTGGGAAAGTACAATATCTTCTGCCTGTTGTACGGTAATCATTTCCATAGTTATCCTCCTATTGTCGCCATAGACTGATGAATTTGAGAAGCGTTCATCGTTTGTTTTTCCGCTTCCCATCCGTCCCTGGGTTTTTGTTGTATGCTGCTGATAATAATATTCTTAAGTTCTTCATCGGTTTTCCCCAATCGCAGTTCATCTTTCAGATTAATACCTCCTCCCTCGTATAAACAGTTTCTGAGCAGCCCGGTAGGAGTAATTCTGATCCTGTTACAGTCTCCACAGAATGAACGGGTGTAGGCCGCAATAATTCCAACTTCACCTGTAAACCCCGGAACTTTTATAATGATATGATGTGGAACTTTTAGGATCTTCCGTTTTTATAAGATCAGGAAAATGTTCTATGATATAGGTGTAAATTTTCTGATGATTCCAGCTTAGAGAAGCTGCCATATCCTTGTTTCCATTAAAAGGCATTTCTTCTATAAAACGGACATCTACAGGAAGTTCCCGAGTCAGCAATACCAATGGGATAATATCTTCAATATTCTGTTTTTCCATCACTACCGCATTGATTTTAACCCTGATACCATGCCTTAGTAAAGAGTCCAGTGTTTTCATTACTTTATCAAAGCCTTTCCTGCGGGTTATTGTAAAGAACCTTTCTTCATCTAGTGTATCAAGGCTAAGGTTGACAGATCGTATTCCGCATTTTTTAAGCTGCGGAATATATGGTTCCGTAAGGAGGCCGTTTGTTGTTAGACTGATATCGGTAAGCCCTTCCAGTTGTGATATTTTTTCAATAAGTTCAATGCTGTTTTTCCTTACAAAAGGTTCACCTCCCGTTATTCTTATTTTATCAATGCCCAGTGATGTGAAAACAGAGCATAGGCGCACCATTTCCTCATCGGTCATTAACTCATTCTGTTTAATCCATGTAAGACCCTCTTCCGGCATACAATACGTACAGCGGAGATTACAGCGGTCTACAATAGCCAGCCTGAGATAATTAATTTGCCTTCCGAATTTGTCTGTCAACATGGTAATAAGAAAAAAAGAACCTTATACAAATATACTTATTGTTTTCCCGAAACGCCAAAAAACCCAATAATGAAAAATAAGTCTTAAAAACTGAGCTATACACCTTAAAAGTCAGGAATAAAAGAGATTAGATAGAATTTATATAAGCCTTAAAATATAAAATAACGGATCCAATTGTGTGAAAAGATGATAATTCTGTCACAATTCCTGATATTTCAGAATCGGGAAGAGGGTGTATCTTTGCACGCTGCTGGCGGGTTATAAAAATATATTGCCAGACAGAAGAAAACAAGATATGGTGTATTTTCATAAATTAGTATATGATAATCCGCCTTGTGTTGAAAAAAGAATAAAATGATAATAGATAAAGAACTGATTAATAAAAATTCGGTAGAAGAGGTCTTTAATAAGGGAATAGATGTTGTTTTTCAGGATGAAATCAATGCCGCATCATTAAATTTTTTCCCGGAGAACTGCTTTACCATTATCTTGCTGGATCAATGTGATGGCGGAAAATGTATTACGGGACTGAATCAATATGACCTGAAGGCCCGGCAATTATTCATACATCTTCCTAAGAGAGAATATAAATGGAACCTGTCTCCGGATACTGTTGGAAGAAGGCTCATCATTAATGATGCAATACTGAAGACATTCTCTCCTACACTTAAATTTACATTTTCTTCCTATAGCAAGTATGAAATGATTCAGCCGGATGATGAAACCTATCATCGGTTCAGCCTGGAGTTTAATGCAATCAGGAAAGAAATTGCTGCCGATGTTGTTTTCCCGGAACTTATTAATGCAAGGGTACGTCTTCTGGCCCTTATTATTAATCTCTGGGTAGAGCATGCTTACGGGCATAAGGCACTCAGTACACCGGATAATTTGGCATTTCGCTTTCATATGCTGGTAGACAAATACTATAAAACCCAGAAAAATGTATCTTTTTATGCTGAAGAGCTATGCATTACCCCTAATTATCTTGGCGTTATCTGCAGAAAACAATACCAGATTTCTCCTCTTGAGTTCATCAAAGAAAGAATTATTCTCGAAGCCAAAAATTTATTACATAGTTCAGATAAATCCATTAAAGAGATTGCTTTTGAATTAGGCTTTCAAAATTTTTCCCACTTTTCATATCTATTTAGGGTAAAAGCAGGGTTAACACCCAAAAATTACAGGAAGAAACTTGAAAACACCGGTCAGCAGCCTGCTGAATAACAGGTTATGAGCATATTAAATGAGCCAAAAACAATACTTTATAATTGATCGTGCCTTTCCCAAAGCCGATTTGTATAATAATTTGCCTGATACGACGAAATGAGGAGAGACCATAGGGCACATTAAAAATAAATAGTAACCGGTCGATTTTTAATGCAGGAAAACAGTAACTTTATAAGTGAGTATATTGAACCAATCAGCCCCTATTATTTGTTGTTTTTTGCGATATGAAATTAGAAGATATGACCCTCATCCATGACGTAGGCAAAATTATATTCTTCCTGTTTTTGCTTTTAAGTGTTTTTCTGATTACGGCAAAGTCAGGAAGAAAACTGCCTGATTATTTGTTTGCTGCCTTTTTGCTGGTTTCTGTTATAGATCTTTCAGGTTTTTTTCTTACGCCACCGGATAACAGAATGATTAAGGCATTCAAGCTGGCCAGTATTTTGTTGCAAATGCCTTTATATTATTTATATGTTAATGCGGCATGCTACTATAATTTTACCCTCAGCAAAAAGCATCTTTTACATGCAGTTCCTTTTGTATTCTTTTTTTGCTGGTTTGCCGGCAATGGGATTACAGAACAAAATGACCGGGTATTTGACATAATTTCGATCATTCAATACTATTATTATATCATTGCGGTATTTGTAACACTGAGAACTTTCCGGAAACAGTATCAGGAAAACTATTCCGGTGATTATAATCTTACCTACAGATGGCTGATGCAGACTACTATCCTTTTTTTGATCGGGAACTTCTTTGTACTGATAAGGGGAATGGTAAAGGATAATGAAAGGGTTTTTCTTTATTTATATACATTCAGTTCTCTGTTTGTTTTGTTTATCATCAGCTGGTTTGTATTGAATGCTTTATATCGTCCTAACCTTCTGACGGGAATCAATAAGGAACTTGTTCCTGTACAGCCCGGGGATAAGCCTAAGGAAGAGCCGGCACAGCTGAAAACCCTAGTGCAGTTTATGGAGGCTGAGAAGCCTTACCTTGATGATAAACTTACTTTGCAGAAGCTGGCATACCAGATGAATATGCCTGAAAAACAATTGTCTTCATTAATAAATCAACATACAGGCAGGCATTTTTTTGACTTTATCAATGAGTTTAGAGTCAACGAAGCCAAAGAACTTCTTGGAACCCAGCCACAGTTAACAGTACTTGAAGTGCTCTATCAGGTAGGATTTAATTCCAAATCATCATTTTATACCGCCTTTAAAAAAGAAACTCAAATGACTCCTACAGATTACAGAAAATCAATAGGTTAAATAAGGTCCGACTTTAAGTCGAACTGATTTATAAGCTAAAAAAGGGTCCGACTTTCTGTAGTCGGATGTTTAAATCGTTTTAAAATTCCAGATTTGTACCTCATTAAAATTAAACAGATGAAACCACAAATCAAACGGATAGTATGTATTTTCTGGCTGCTGAGTTCAGCATTATATTCAGGGCAGGACCGTCAAAAGGAACTCCTTAAAAAGGCCGACTCATTAATCGATAGCTATGCAAGGGCAGATGCTCCGGGAATGGCAATAGGAATCATTAAAGATGAAAAAATAATTTACAAAAAAACGTATGGATTAGCCAATCTCGAATACAAAATTCCGGTAACGGATTCCACAGCATTTGATATCGCTTCCGTATCCAAACAATTTACCGCATTTATTATTTTGCTGGCTGAAAAGGAAGGAAAACTTTCCCTGGATGATGATGTAAGAACGTATTTGCCGGAATTAAAGAGCCTGCCTTATAAAATTACTATCAGACAGCTGGCCAGCCATACTCATGGATTGCCGGATTTTTCAGTGATCAAGAGAATTCAGGGATTTGGAGATGAATTCCGGGTTACCCATAATGAAGCGGTAAAAACGATGTTGAATATTAAAAACTTTGCTTTCCGTCCCGGGGACCGGTATTGGTATAATAATACAGGTTTTATGCTTTTGGCAGAAATTCTTCAGCGTATTTATAAAAAAGACTTCAATGAAATACTTAGGGAGTATATTTTCATTCCGTTACAAATGAACCATAGTATGGCGGTAAATGATCCTGAAAAAATCGTTCCCAATAAGGCAGAATCCTACAAGGAAAACGGAACTGTCTTTTCCAAATCTCCCCTAGGTCAGATGGAATATGGCTCTTCCAATATTTTTACTACACTGGATGATCTATGCAAGTGGGCCCGTAATTTTCAAAAGCCATTAGTTGGCAGCCGCGAGTTATATAACGAAATGCAGAAAAATACAATATTGAATACCGGAGAAAGAGTAGAGTATGGGCTAGGATTGCAAACGGCAAAATATAAAGGACTTGATATTGTATTCCATGGAGGAGGTACAGCCGGTTACAGATCTTACATCCTACACATTCCGGCATGCCGTTTTTCTATTGTACTGGCAGGAAACAGGAGTGTCTTAGACGGGTTATCCATCACCTACAAACTAGTTGATCTGTTTTTTGGAGATAAACAGACTCTTCCACCTTCCCCTAAGAAAAAGACCTATACCCAGGCAGAATTAAAAACTTTTGAAGGAACATATGAAATAAATCCCGGCAATTACCTTAAAATATTTACGAAAGAAAATAAGCTATATCTGGAAAATGATGCCACTCCTTTAACCATTGTTGGAGATAATCAATTTACTATCCCCTTTATCCCTACAGGGCGTATTACTTTTCAGAAAAATACAGCCATATTGGGCATTGGGGATTTCGAGTTCAAAGGAAAAAAGGTGGATTTAAATCCTGAAAATACAGATAAAATAGATTTACACCAATTTACAGGCTTTTACCGGAACGAAGAATTTAATACCATCTATCAGCTTGTTATTGAAGATAATAAATTGGTAGCAATGCACCCGATTAATCCAAAAATACCATTATATCCATTGAATCCAACAACGTTCTATTCTTCAAAATCCATTTTTGGGCAACTTGATTTTCAATATGATAAAAATAAACAGATTATGGGCTTTAAACTTTCCGGAGCCAATTTTTCTAACCTTGAATTCAGGAAAATAAAATAACTGTTAGAAACTTCAGTATATAAAGAGATTATCCACAGGGGTAATCTTTTCTTTTGCTATAACGTCAATCAGCTTAATTCTGTATTTTAACAGTCATGATATAGAATTTTGTTTTAAAAAAAAGAGATATAGTGGGATTGGAATACTATTTGTAATGCAATACTGAAATTTCAAATGATCGGATTACTCACAACCAAAAATTGATTAATAATTAGCAAATGATTAAAAATTTAACAATAATTACCTTATTTAAAACGAATTAAACATGTTCCCTCCCTCAAATAAATTAAACAGAGTATTCAAATTATATACTATTTTTCTATTACCATGGCTGTGCTGTGCCATCTTAAGCACAGGACTGGTCTATGGACAGGAAGGGGCTTTCTCTCCAAAAACGTTTTGACAGCATATTGCTTAAAAAAAACGGAATCATTACGTATTCAGGGAGATTACGAAAGCCTTGTCCGTCTTAATAAAGATTATTTAAATGTAGCTGAAGAAAAAAAATACAAAGAAGGTATCATTCTTTGTTATATTAATATTTCAAACATATCTGCCACCATCGGAAATTACAAACGGGGCCTGTCCTATCTCTCATTAGCTGAAAAAGAGCTTAGAACAATCAATAATCCTGTTTTGAAAGCAAGATTTTATCAGGAACATGGACAATTGAACGGAGTGATAGGGCTCTATAAAAGCGCCCTGGATCTGAATGCCAAAGGAATGTATTATCTGAAGAAGACTTCTGATAAAGAAAAAAGAACGTTTTTATTTATACAGGTTGTATGCGAACCGGGCAGACTTTTTATATAAAGCCAATAAAGCCGATTCAGCCTATATTTATCTCCAGAAAGGAAAAAGGGTTGATAGCCATGGTGTTCTTCTGAATGCGTTGCTGGCTAAACACCATCTGCAGTATACCAAAAGGAAAGACTCTGCCCTGATTTATCTTCAAAGGGCATCTGAAAAGGCTGTAAATACCGGTAAAGTAAATATTCTGAGCGGGTTTGTATTTTTAATTTACGGAGATTATTATTTTGAATTAAAAGATTACCACACTGCTTTGGAATATTATTACAAGGCTTTGGATAATTATAATAAGACCAATAGGTTATATGGAATACCGGGAGTTTATGAATCTATAGGTAAAACATACAGAATGCTGAATGAACCTCAGAAGGAACAGGAAGCAATGATGAAGTATACAGAAGAAAAGACGGCATTGGAGAATATTCAGAATGAAGCGATCAATATTTCCATAGACCATATGCTGACCGATAAAGATGAGGAATCAAGCGGCCTTGAGAAGAAATTGTACCTGTATGGAAGTATTATTACCCTCTTATCAGCAGCCATATTTATTTTATTGTACAGACGTAACAGGGCTCTTAGAAGGAGAAAAAACATATTCAAAAGTGAAGCACTTTCGCTGAAGAGTAAAATTAACGATTCTTTTGACGAGCTGGTTAGTTTAGCCAAAAAGAATGATTCAACATTTTTAACGAGATTCCAGGAAATTTATCCGGACTTTTGTCCAAAGCTGTTGGATATCAATCCAAAACTGGGGGCTTCTGAACTGGCGTTTTGCGCAATGATTAAACTTAATTTTACCTCAAAAGAAATTGCGGAATACACTTTTATACAGCATAAATCGGTTCAGCAAAAAAAGCACCGCCTGCGAAAGAAACTTAATGTTCCAAGTGACCAGGAACTCTTTATCTTCTTCGATACTTTATAATCAGGTTAAAAAAATTATTATCGCCAATTTTGTAAAGCAGCTGTTAATTATAGCTGCTTTTATTTTGTAAGTTATTGTTAATGAGTGTTATATCTTTATTGCTGTATCTATGTGGTATCTGAATGTTCCTTATAATTTATTTTATTCCTCGTTTTTTTTATTACTTAGCGCTACCAATCACTTTTTTATTTTCTATACTTTCTCATATAGTGATTGGGATGTGGTTTAAAATCTTAGTGTTGAGAGGTTGCTCATGTGATAATGCAGCAACCTCTCTTTTTTTTATCAACAGTTTACAGATTAGCCTAAAAACGGGTCAAGCAGGATTGACCGTCGTCCATTGTATAGAAATCTTGTCAGGTGTTTTTCTAAATGAACAAGAAAAGCAGCCATGCCATTGCAATTGATTCCATATTGGTCTTCGAATATATTCTTAAGTCAGTTTTGTATCAAGCAAGTGTAGGCTGCCATTCAAGCCCGGATGGATGCCTTCATGAATCTTTAATAGATATTTTTTTTAATGTCTTTGTGATCCTCAACTTTTTTTTGCATGTGTTTCAACGATTAGAAAACCATTCAGATTGGTTTTTGAAATTAAATAATAATGAATATGGTGTTTCTCATGAAAAAATTCATCAAAAAACATCTTGTAGACAAAGAAAACGCAAAATGTGGTACATATGTAGTAGTATGATGTAGTTGTTTTTTTTAATAAGTTTTTAAAAATTTGCAAAACAGAAGAGGGGCAAAAAAAATAAACACAATGAAAAAAACAAAAAATTCTAAAAACACAAAATGATGCGCCCCTCTTTATTTATTAAGAAAGTTCAGTGTGCTGAAACAAGTAACAGCTGAAATTTCTATTATATTTTTTTAATACAAATTTTAACAAATAATAAAAGACTCATGAAAAACGTAAAGCATGCAATAGCAGCTATGGCAGTTGTCCTTTTTACTTCAGGCATCTCAGCACAAAAAACGGTAATGCCGGGCTCAGATACGGATAAGCATGGCTGTAAAGGCTCAGCGGGATATACCTTTTCAGTAATAAAAAATGATTGTGTAAGGCTTTTTGAACAAAAAATACAATTAAAGGAAGTGGCCTCCAGGAAGTCATATACCTCTGGTGCTGCTGTGATTTTAAGTACGGATGAAAAGAAAGCGGAATTATTTCTCCCTTCTGCTACAGGAAGTATTGTACTTTCTAAAGTTTCCTCTAGAAATGCTGTTGTTTATAAAAAAGGACAATATACCCTTACAAGGATGAAGGATACCTATACATTGAAAAAATCAAACAAAATAATCTTTAAAAGTTAAATACAATTTTTCTAAACAATCTTCATTAGTATCTGCACGATTTATTTCATAGTGGTGCATGGAGAGATTACCCTGGTAGTCTCTCCTTTTTTATAAATAACCGTAAAAATTAAATAGATTATGTATGCTGCTATTTTTAGTGGGCTTGCCCAATGTCAAGGCGGTCAAACTTTCCTTCAGCATTTTTATGAAATTTAAAAAATACCGGAAATGTTCCCCATTGTCACGCTTTAAAATTGCCATAAATATCTTTTCCGTTATTTTCTACACGATCTATGGTAAGAAACATCTCTTTGCCAAGTGCATTAGAAAAAAACGATTTGAAATCTACAGTATTGCCATCATCTGTCATTACCGGGTTTTCTGTAAAGAAACCATACCAGCTTTTATCACCGGTTTGCAAAGCTTCTATAGCTTGTTTTACTGTGGCGTCAGTTATTTTTGATACATCCATTTCTTGTTTTTTATTGGAAATTGTTGAGTTTTTTTGAATCTTGTTTCTCTTTTTCTGTATTTTGTCCACAGGCTATAAAGAAAAAACTTATTGCAAAAGCTGCTGCCAGACTATATTTCATTTTTTTAATGTTTAAGGGGGTGTTGCAGGTAAATAATGATACCGTTTAACAGAAGGAACGGTAATTCAATGAGTACTCCTTTGAAGTCTTTGTCTGCAAGATGAAAACAAATGATCAGTAAAATCCCTGCTGCCATCAGGAAATTTCCCCATACAAATGTTTTGGGAAATAATATCATAAGGGAAGCTGCAATAGTAATAATCCCATTGATCATAAGTCCTGTTTTGTCAAATCCCCATTTTCCAAACATGGCTGCCATTTCAGGTTTTCCCGAAACCATTGCCATTCCCTGTTTGAATCCCATAAAAACTGCAACTAAAATAAGTGCGGAATTAATAATTTTCAGAATCATCGGAGTTGTATGTTTTTAAATTGCTTGATAATGGATCAGTTTATGAATGATCCTTTACAAATATGCATTAAATGAATGAGTTATAAATGGTGAATTTTTCGGAACTTGCTGATGAATTCAGATGAGGTAGATCTGGCCGGATGAAGTAAAAGCATTTTATAAAAAAAAACCACTGTAGAATAGCAGTGGTTTTTTACAATAATTAAGAACTATAATATTATTCTGTTTTCAGGTAATGTAAAGCAGGCTCTTTTCCGAATAAAGATGAAAAGATATTTTGAAATTCATGAATATATTTACATTTTATAGTATTCCCGTATATTTTTAGACCTTCCAGTATTTTCCTGGAACTCAGGTCAATGTCATATTTTATAAATGTTTCCGGTCTTTCATACCGTATGATTTCCGCAGAATTATAAGTTCTTGAAAAGCCGAATTTTTCAAGCCATTCTTCTGTTATTTTAATAGGTTTAATGGAATCTGCCGGAACAGAAATACTGTGAATATCATTTTCAATTTTTACAAAATAGGATTTTCCGATACTCTGAAAAATTTCAGTGATCGTGTATGTCTGATTTTTGTATTCAACTAAATTTTTGATTTTAAGATCTGCTACATTCATGATATTTTGATTTTAGTAAAGATTTGGTGAAACTGTTATAGTATCTTAAAAAGAGCAAATATTATGCCTCACATTATATTGTAAATAAGTAATATCAACAATATTATGTTAATTTTTCATTTAAAAGTTAAGAATGTGTTAAAGCTTGAATGATATACCTATATTCATACAGCTGTTGAATATTGTTGTTGTATCTATTTTTTCACAGAAGGGTGGGCTGTTGCTAATAAGAGAGCCAGAATAATACAGATCATAAGGATGGCAACAAAGACTTCCCAGGAAAAGCCATGAAGAAGATAACCTGTACCGCTTCCCAGAACACTGGAACCAAAGTAATAGAAAAGCCAATAAATAGAAGTGGCGGACGATTTACCCCGCTTTGCATAGAGAGTTGTCATCTGACTTGCCATTGTATGGGCTGCAAAAAATGAAAGCGTGAAAAGGCCGAGCCCTGAAATAAGAATAAAGATGTTTTTTGAGAGCAGTAATAAGATGCTTAACAGCATAAACAAGATAGATCCCTTGAGGATATTGTTGGCAGGATACCTTTTTGAAAGCTTACCAACAATCATCGTCCCGACAACACCGAAAATATACATTAAAAATATAAAGGCAATGATAAAATGACTGAGTGAAAATGGCTTGTCTTCTAGTCTGAAAGTCAGGTAATTGTATATACTTACAAAAACGCCCATCAATAATGCAGCTATAAAATATAAACGAAGCATATACGGATCCGTTAGAAAAAGCTTCATTTGTTTCACCTTCTGATGATAATCTGTTTTTTGAGGAGTGAAAAACCTGGATTCCGGAAACAATTTCCAGAATATAACACCCAGGATCAGGCTTTCTATTCCAATGATAAGAACGGCATTCCTCCATCCGAACTCACCTGCTAAAAGAGTTGCCAGTATTCTTCCGCTCATTCCTCCGATGGTATTTCCGCTAAGATACATACTAATGGTTGCCGCTACTGCCGCCGCCTGTACTTCCTCTGTAAGATAGGCAAGGGCCACGGCAGAGACTCCCGAAACCACAAAGCCTTTGAAAACTCCAATGCCAATCAATATACCGAGACTGGGTATCCAGGTAGAAATAATGGTAAGCAAAGACGAAGAGATAAGAGAAAAAACCATCAGCCTTTTTCTGGAATAGCTGTCTGCTTTAAAAGCAAAAAACAATAATCCCAATGCCATCCCTATGGTAGATGAAGAAACGAGTAAAGAGGTATCTCCGACACTCACGTGGAAATTTTCTGCTGCCATGGGAAGTATAGGCTGAAAAAGATACAGCTGGGCAAATACAGAAAGTCCTGAAAAGAAAATACAAAGTTTTATGTATCGTAGACGGCGGCTTCCCTGGTATGCTTTTTCAGATATATCCATGAGTTTTGCAATTAAAAAGGCATTGATTTCTGCAGAAGTATAACCATGTAAATTTGCTGATTATTTTTTGATTAAAAAAATCATTATTTCAATTATAATCATAGGTAATGATCAACAATAAAGTACTTTTCCAATGCAGATATCAGTGCATCATTTCATAGACTTTAATGAGCTCTGCAATGTTTCCTACATCCAGTTTCTGAAAAATTCTTTTTTTGTAGGTGCTTACAGTGGACATTTGTATGCTGAGCTTGTTGGCAATTTCGAGATTTCCGTATCCGTCTGCGAGAAGTTTAAAAATTTCGTATTCCCGTGAAGACAGTTTTTCCACAGGATTGTTTCTTTTATTCTGAATGATCAACCCGATGAGTTCTGCCGGATAAAAATATCCTTTTTCAATAATAGTCTTTACTGCATTTTTAATGTCTTCCTCACGGCTTTGTTTATTGAGGTAACCTTCTGCTCCCTCTCTGATGTACTGGATGGCTACGTCCTTATCATATCCGGAGAATATAAGGATTTTTAAATCTTTCTGGATGCTTTTAAGTTCAGGGATCATTTTTTTATATCGGGTCCCGGGCATATCAATATCCAGAATAAGAAGATGGTAATGTTGGGATTCCAAAGCCTTTTTCGCCTGTTCATAATTTTCTGCAAAATCTATTTCCAGTTTTGGAAAAGCTGATTCCAGAACAAGGGCTGTGCCTGCTCGTACAACATAGTGATCATCAGCGATTAAAATTCTTTCATTCATAGAAATTGGTTTTTATTAAGCGTTATTTCGACGACAGTTCCTTTAGGATAATTCTGTTTAAAATTGATCTCGGCACCGATTTTTTTAACAAGGTGGATAACCATATGCAGGCCAAGCCCCTTTCCTCTAAAGCTGGGAGTTTCTATTTTTGGATTTTTAAACAGGTTTCTGTATATAGCTATTTGCTCCAAAGACATTCCTGTTCCGGTGTCGGATATTGTAATAATGGTTGTATGTTTATGGCTGGTAATATGAAGGATAATTTCCCCGTCAAAGGTATTCTTTACTGCATTGTCCAGGATATTGTGAATAATTGCAGATAAAATACCCTCGTTCACTTTAGAATAAGAGTGTTCACGGGCTGTAGTGATTATAGAGGTTCCTCTTTCTTTCGCAATTTCATAGAATAATTTTTTTCTTACTTTCGAGAATCCTGTTAACCAGATATTCCTTTTCCTCAAAAATATTCTCAGTCCGGTAGAGCTCCGTATATTCTTTTAAATTCAGGGTAAACTGATAAAGCTGTTCCGAAGACTTGTAAATACTGTCAAAGTATTTTTTTCTGCAGCTCTATATCATCTGATTCATAAAGTTTTTGAGAAAGCATGGAAATAAACCTGATAGGTGTAGTGATATCATGGCTGATCGTTTCCACCAGCTTTTTCTGGTACTCTGCTTCTTTTTGCAGATTATTTTGTACCACTTCAAGATTCAGATAAGTTTCCTTAAGCTCTGAATTTTTATTATGGACAATCTGTTTTAAAGCCTTATTTTTTATCCTTAAAAAAATTGGTAGCCAGCTGAACAATGACAATGATGATAACCAGTAAAGTAATAGAAAAAGAAACCCTGAACAGCAAGGTTTGATAAAAAAGAGGTTGAATGTTGAACTTTACCGTTTTTACTTCATACTCTCCATCCGGTGATACCAGTATTCTTACATTCAGAGTATATTCTCCCGGGCTGAGGTTACTGATGGTATATTTTAAATCTTTTCCTATGGGGATCTGTTCCCAATCGGAATTTTCCTTACCTGATATTTTAGCTTCTATGTATAAATTTTCCAGATTGGAAAAATAGGGAAGATCAATAAATATATCCGCTGTTTTGTAATTGTTCTTCAGGTCCAGAAAATTATTGAAATATACCACTCCGGAATTTCCTATTCTGGCCCTTTCCATATAGATTTTTTTTCCTGTCCGGATAGTAAGTTTTAATATCAGACGGATTGAAGAAAACAAAACCATCCATGGATGGAAATACAAATTCTCCATTTTCCAATATGTGCGCATTCGGTTGTGAGCTGCCATTGAACTCATTGGTCAAAAAGCCGTCTTTTTTAGTATAACGGTAATAAAAAACAGGGGACTTTCTGTCTTGCGCATACTGGAGCAGCTGTTTTTTAGGAACTTTAAACAAACCATTATTAGAGGATATCCAGTAAAACCCTTGCTGATCTTCCAGAATATAATGGGCAGACTGAAGATATCCGTTCCGGTCCTCAGGCATCTTGATCATTTTTCTGTTTCTTAGGAGATAGAAACCGTCTTTATTGGTCATTACCCAAACCAGATTATCTTTTGTTCTGATAATACTTTTTATATGAGTGTTTTTAAGAACCGGGTCCGGAGTATTTTTGCCCAGTGTTAAAAGATATAATCCGTCACTGGTGCCTGCCAGTACTTCATTCCTGTTATACTGAAAAAATGTGTTGATAAAACCATTGAAGGTGTATGTGAAATCGGGTGTTCCAAAAGTTTCTTTTTTAGAAAGATACAGGTGATTACCTGAGGTAGTGGATGATGACGTAGCAAACAGGTTTCCGCTTTTCATAAAATTTTCAAAGCCAGGCTTTAACAATACCGAATCTTTCTTTTTATACCCGGAATTTTTAAAAAACCTTATAACGCTGTTTCTTTTTTTAATGAGGATATTCCCTGAGCTGTCATACATCATAAAATAGCTGTCATTATTTCCAAATGCATATTTTTGGACAATGCCGTTTTTTCCAAACTCAGTCCCGTTTTCCGTAATAATTGTTTTTTTACTAAAAGGAAGAGAGGCATAAGCTACATTGTTTGAAAACTCAGTTTCCTTTCTGGCAACATAAAAGTTGGATAAACTAAGAATATTAAAACCATTATTTAAAGTTCCCAAATAAAGCTTGTTAAAATCTTTGTCATAAAACATCGAATAATAAGAGTGGTTTCCTATTTCATTATATTGTACAAGGAACTTCAGTACCGGTTTGTTCTCCGTGTATTCTACGATATAGATATTATTATGATTAATGATAAAAGTCTGGTTGGTAATTTGCTGCCAGTATATTTTTGTATCGGGATCATTAATAAGACTTGGCTTTTCAGAAACAGAAAGTTTTCCCTGGCAGATGGAATAGGTTATCCTGTCTTTAAAATTATTGATGAATAATGTTTCGTTATATACAAAGATATTGCTCAGGTCTTTATTGGAAAAGGGAATGTTTATCCTCGTTTCATTACCTTTCCCGTCTTTGTAAATAATGGTGTTTTTTTCTCCGAAATGATAGGACGACTTTTTAAGCTGTATAAAATATTGAACATCATTATAAAAATGAGATGATATGGTATTGGTTGCAATCCGATAAACAAAACTGTTTCTGTTGGAAAAAAGCGTTTTATCATGACTGTACCGTTGGGTGAGCCGGGGGATTTTGTTCTTAATGATGATTTTGTTTTCCTGAAAATTATTCAGCACTGTAATGCTGTCTGAAAGAGGATCTCCAATGAATTCTCCAAAGTGCAGATTATTTATTTTAAAATTATTAAATGTGACAAAAGAAATACCGTCATATCTTACAAGACCATCGTCAGTGGATATCCAGATAAAGCCATATTTATCCTTGACAATAGCTTTTGCGCTGCTTTGCGGAAGTCCATTGTCAGTATTATACCATTCAGAAGTATATCGTTGTCCGTAAATATTCAGATACAAGAAAGCAAAAAACAATGCCCAGGTCCTCATACGTGCAAAACCGATCTATGTCTTTTGCATATTACTGCAAAAAACGGTTAATAATAGTTTGTGTATAAGTCGAAGTTTTTTTAAGATGCAGGAACAGTTGAGAATAAATTTTTATCATTGAATTTTCTTGGCTTTGTGTTTTAGTTTAAACAAAATTGATTTGCGGGTGTAAAAGTAATGAAATTATACACATAAATCATTATATTTTATTTCGTTTTAATATGAGTTTTATCTGCATTTATAAGCAGTTAGGCCTTTTAATTCTATATTTTTGTAGTAGTAATTCTACAGTATGTGAAAATTAATTCTACAAATGAAACTTAAAAAACGCCTGCAATGGTTTTTCTGATGGTTTTATCGGTCTTTCTGTGCCATATAATCATATAGAATATGGGCTGGAATTTAAAGTGAATAGTTCATCAGGTTCAGGAAGGCTGTTTTTGTAGTAAAAGTTTTACAGTGCAGTGAGGTTTATTCTATGTGTGATTTTTGAAAAAAATGTGAAACAAAGCTATTTTTGCAGCATAATTCTCACCCTTGAAAAGGAGGCCTGTATTACAATTAATGATTCTAAGGACACAAAGAACGGTTTAAAACAAAAGGATTTCTTTACAGAGATTCTTTTTGTTTTTTTAACCTTTTATATGTATTTGTATTCCGGCACTTTTAATGTATGCAAAATGCAGTGGTAAAGAAATAACTCCAACAATTATATTTGTTGATTTTGTGTAAAATTATGAGAGAATATCAATATTCTGGCCTCAATTTTGATGATAAAGAACACAAAACACAACATTATGAAAAAAGAAAATTTTAACCATTTGATTGGAAAAAATCGCCATGAAATTAAAAAAGAATTAGGAGACGGTTTCAATTTTTTTTATGAATGATACCTGGACGTATGAATTAGGCCGGACATGGATAGGGAAAAGGATTATATTATCTATTGTATTCAAAGATGGCAAAGTCACTATTGTAGATTTATACAAAACCTTTAGCCGGAACTGATCAGGCTCATTACATAACCTCGGAATAAAAAAATAGAATGACATCGGATCATTCTATTTTTTTTGTAGATGATAACCCTTATATGGCAAAAACCTCTCAAAATGAGAGGCAAAAAATTGACTGTATATTTGAAATTATTTCAATCGTTTATTGATTGTTTTTCAGCCACTTTAGCCGCCGCAGGTCTGGTAAGTGCTTTACTGTGAAGTTTTCAAAAGTTGCCGTAAATCCATCTCCATCAGGACAGGCCGCCATTAAACCTACCATTACAGGAGTATGGTCCTGAAAAGGGGCATTTCTCATCAAACTGTAATTTTTGTCATCAAAAGAATAAAATATCTCAACGGCATCCAGTCTTCTTATTGCTTTAATCCAGACAGCAGGAGGTATTTTATCAAGAATAATAACGCTCCAATCACTTTTATCATGGGTAACAACCGTACTCAGGTTATATTTTCCGTCTACAAATTCCACACCGGCTTTGATATAATGATCTTTGTCTGTTCGCAGCATAATCCCCATCTGATCAAATCTTGTTTTATAATTCCCGCTGATCTTTACTTTTGCCTCAAATTCTCCACCATACGTGGTATAATAAAAAGGAGCGTCATCTACCGTGAAACCATAATGCGAAACTCTCCAGTAGTCACTCTGAGGGGTGACAAACATTGATAAACTGTTGTTTTTGATTTCCCACTTTTCCGGTTCATTAAACCAAATCATTTTTTCCAGGGTCTGGGCAGGTATCTTTTCAATTAAGAATAATGCGCAGAAGCTTAAGATCAATTTCTTCATTTTTATAAGTAAATTCTAGGTAATTACTATTTTAGCAAAAGTATAATTTAACCTGAGCCATATCAATACTGATAAATAACCATTATGGAAATCCTTGATCAACTGAACCACAAATTGCTGAACAAAAGTATAGAAAAATGTAAACTGGACACAGAACTGTATAAGCAGAGAGCTGTGATGTACTCTCAAATAGAAGGCGCCATATGTGTATTAAGTGATATGCAGGAAGATAAAAGTTATATTTACCAGTCTAAAACAGCTTTGGAATTGGGGTTACAGTATAGTGAAAATCATCTTACAGAGATCGGTGGCATATGGGAAGAAGAATTGTTGAAAAAAATTCATCCTGATGACCGGCTTAAAAAATACATTCATGAACTCAGGTTTTTCAATTTGCTGGAACCAATGGAGCAGAAATCCCGTGCAGATTATTGTGTAGTATCCAGAATCCGGATGAAAGACAAGCATGATGAATACAAATGGATGGAACACCGGATGTTTTATATCTACTCACCCAATAATGGTAAGCTGAGATTTGCCCTTTGCCTTTATAATGTTGCATTGCTGCAGCCTCTCATTTCTGAATTTATGATTATTAATACTATAAAAGGAGAGATGATTGTAAAAGATAAACTTGATTATAAAAATATTTTAAGCCCAAGGGAATTAGAAGTTTTAAAATTTGTAGGAGAGGGATATGCCAGTAAAGAAATTGCAGTGAATCTTTCTATCAGTATCAATACAGTAAACAGGCACAGGCAGAATATTCTTGAAAAACTGAAAGTAAGAAATTCTGTTCAGGCATTTAAAGACAGTTTTTATTAGAAGATAATTGAAAAGCCCGAAAAGTTCACCATATTATTTTAATTCTCATTAGTTAAATTTATGATTTTAACTAATTATAAGAAGAACAAATGATTAAAAGAAGCGAAGAGATTACCCAGCAATATTTTGCCTTTTTGGAAAAACATATCAATGAAGTGATTTCAGGTATTGTTGCTGAATTTATGGAAGTCAATGAAATAGCCGGCCAGCTTGCTATTTCCCATAAACATCTTACAGATACCGTCAAAAAAGAAACCGGGAAACATCCATGTTTTTTTTATGATGAAAAAATTATTCAGGAAGCGCAACTGATGCTCATTACGTCTGATAAATCAGTAGCGGAAATAGCACGTATCTTTACCTATGACCCCTCTAATTTTTCAAAATTCTTTAAAAAAATGACAGGGATTACCCCGGGTGAATTCAGAAGATCCAGAATTAAGGGATAGTAGCTTGTTACAATACGCTTACGTATTTTTTTTTGCTGCTTTATTTCTCTTTTAAGGGACTTAAAAGGCGTCTTTTTTGATGGTAATGAATGCTTTTGAATAATAAATACCAGGAATTTAAAAGAAATTAAGAAGAATAATGTTTTATAAATGAGATAGTTGTAAAAAACAATGGTCTTTTTTATTATTTATTTATTAGTGTCATGTTCTCATTTTCTTTTTTTTCATAATTTTAGATTAACAAAAAACGAGTTAATCTAAAAAGAAAAATATACTAGAAACTGTAAATATATGAGTAAGCTGGTCTTTAGAAATAATAATAATAGATTTATCTTTAATGATATTTTAATCTTATAGGAAAGCTAAAGCCCTTTGAATAATTATATATTTGCTTCTTTGAACCGCACAAACAACATTAAGGATGAGTATTGATTTTACAACAGCAACTTTTAAGGACTTTGAGAATATTCCCGGTTATGATATTGCTCAGAGAGCAGAGTATTTTTATGAATTCCTGGAGCATATGAAATCCAGGGGACACATGAATTACAGATTGAAAAATACTTCAGGAGCCAATGCAACCCTAAATATAAATATTGCCAACCACGACAAAGAATATATAAGCTTTGTTTCCAGTGACTATTTAGGATTTACCCAGCATCCGAAGGTAATACAAGCTGCTATTGAAGGACTTGAGAAGTATGGCACCGGTACGGGAGCATCCCCGCTCATTGGAGGGTATTTTGATTATCATAATGCCATTGAAAACAAGATTGCCGGTTTTTTCGGTAGAAATGAAGATGAAGTAGTCTTGTTTACTACCGGCTATTCCGCTAATAGTGCTACTTTACAGATCCTGATGCAGAAGGAAGATATCGCTATTTTAGACATGGGTGTACATGCCAGCGTACACGAAGGATGTGCTTTTACCAATAAAAAAAACATTTCCTCACAACAATTTGGAAGCTTTGGAACATATTTTGAAGGTATCTGAAAATACGTACCGTACAAAGCTTGTTATCGTGGATGGAGTATATTCCCAGGAAGGCGATACTTCACGCGCTAAAGAAATATGTGACCTTGTCAAAAAATATAATGCCTATCTCATGGTAGATGATGCACATGGTGTTGGAGTTTTGGGGAAAACCGGAAGGGGAGCCCTCGAGAATGATGGCCTATTAGACAAAGTTGATTTTATAACAGGGACATCCAGCAAAACCTTTGGTAATCTGGGAGGATACGTCATTGCCAATAAAAAAATTGCGTCATTCCTTAAATTTCAGTCCAGACAGCATATTTTTTCCGTAACAGCACCTCCTTCTTCATTCGGGATTTTGAAAGCAATCGATTTGATTGATGAAGAGCCGTTCTGGCAAGAAAAGCTGTGGGATAATATTAATTATTTTAAGAATGGACTGAATGATATGGGCTTGGATACAGGAATTACCTGTTCAGCAATTATTCCGGTGAAAATCGGAGACCAGAATAAAATGTGGGATATCGGAAGGATCCTGCTTGAGCACGGAGTCTATACCAATCCTATTATGTATCCTGCTGTTGCGAGAAAAGATGCCCGTATAAGGATGACTGTAACGGCAAGACACGAAAAAGAACATCTTGACAAAACACTAAATGTGTTTGATGATATTAATAAAAAAATTGCATATTGCGAAAAAATAATAAATTATGCCTAGAAAAGTAGTGCAAGGCCCCATTAGGGACAAAGAAAAAAACAAAACAGAAACTGCTTGCCGCAGTTGGTAAAATTTTGAGAGTAAAAGGTTATGCAGGATTAAAAGTAAGTAAAATTGCTGCAGTAGCCGGATTTGACAAAAAGCTTATCTATGAGTATTTTGGAAGTACTGATAAGCTTATTGATGAGTATATCAAATCTCAGGATTACTGGAGCAAATTCAGCCCGAATATTGAAGAAGAAATACAGGTGGGAAAAGGGAAAGAAGCATTAACCCAGAGAATTCTTACGCAATTTGAAAGCCTGAAGAAAAACAAAGAACTGCAAAAAATTATTCTTTGGGAGCTTTCAGAAAGCAAGCCCATCCTTAAAAATATTTTAAAGCAAAGGGAAGAAGTAGCAGCCAACCTGTTTGAAAACGTAACAGATCCTTATTTCGGGGAAAATGCTACCAATGTAAGAGCCATGTTGGCTTTGATAGCAGCAGGGGTGTATTACCTGAACCTGTTTCCTGCCTACAACGGAACTGAATTCTGTGGTATTGATATGAGAACGGAAGAAGGAAGGAAAGAAGTTGAAAAAGTGATCGTTGAAATTATTGATCATTATTATAAAACAAAAAAAGCAAAAACTGAAAATTAAA
This sequence comes from Chryseobacterium sp. P1-3, assembly GCF_000738495.1. Taxonomy (NCBI): domain Bacteria; kingdom Pseudomonadati; phylum Bacteroidota; class Flavobacteriia; order Flavobacteriales; family Weeksellaceae; genus Chryseobacterium; species Chryseobacterium sp. P1-3. The sequence continues at coordinate 619,932 of NZ_JPEQ01000007.1, read as the reverse complement.
AAGCTTTCCTTTTTAAATCAGAAATAAGTTTGTGGATAATTTGGAGCTTTTAATTTTCAAATTAAAACTTTATTGCTTATTTTTGACCAATGGAAAATTTTATCGTATCTGCAAGAAAATACCGCCCACAAGAGTTTGATACTGTTGTTGGACAATCCCATATTACGGATACTTTAGAACATGCAATTGAAGAAAGTCAGTTAGCACAGGCTTTGCTTTTTTGTGGTCCTCGTGGGGTGGGCAAAACTACCTGTGCCAGAATTTTGGCCAGAAAAATTAATGAAAAAGACGGTTCTGTTTCAGAAGATGGCTTTGCCTATAATATCTATGAATTAGATGCCGCCTCCAATAATTCTGTAGATGATATCAGAGAACTCATTGACCAGGTACGTTTTGCCCCTCAGGTAGGAAAATATAAAGTGTATATCATAGACGAGGTGCATATGTTGTCTTCTGCAGCATTCAATGCTTTTCTTAAAACACTTGAAGAACCGCCTGCCCACGCTATTTTTATTCTGGCCACAACTGAAAAGCATAAAATTATTCCAACAATTTTATCCCGATGTCAGATCTATGATTTCAAAAGAATCATTATTGAAGATATCCAGGGACATCTGAAAAATATCGCCGTAAAAGAAAATATTCAATATGAAGACGATGCCCTGTACCTGATTGCCCAGAAAGCAGATGGTGCATTGAGGGACGCTCTTTCCATTTTCGACAGGCTTTCTACATTTTCCCAAAAGAATATTACCCTGGCAAAAGCTGCTGAAGTATTAAATATTCTGGATTACGATCAATATCTGAATATCGTAGATCTGGCGAAAGAAAATAAAATTCCTGAAGTACTTTTTGCATTTAATGAAATTGTAAAAAAAGGGTTTGACCCCCATATTTTCATTGCGGGACTCGGAAATCATTTCAGAGATCTTATGATGGCCCAGAACACAGCTACAATAGATCTTATTGAAGTCGGTGAAAAAACAAAGGCCAGGTTTGTAGAGCAAAGCCAGAAATGGAATGCCCAGCAGCTCATCGATGGCATTGAAATCTGCAACCATGCTGATATCAATTACAAGAACTCAAAAAATCCAAGACTTACAGTTGAAATTGCACTGATGCAGCTGGCTTCCCTGACAGCTAATTCAGGTGATACTAAAAAAAAAAAAAGTTCCTGATATTAGCGCCGTTTCTCAGTGAAAAGCAGGAAGTGAAAACTCCTGAAAAAACGCCAGAGAAAGTAGCAGCTGTAGCTCAGCCTTTGCCCGTACAGGCGGAAATAGCATCCGAACCTGCTTTCCGGAAGGCCAATAAACCGTTATCCAGACAAGGAGCTTCTCTGGGATTTAGCATTAATTCTTTTCTGAATACAGAAGAAAAACAAACGATAGAAGAAACGGTAACTGTAAAAACAGAAAATCTTCCCCAGAATCATTTCACAGATACAGATCTGCAGATGGAATGGAATCTTATGCTTAAACAGCTTCAGAAAAAAGACGGCTTCATATTCAATGCAGTCAAAACGTTTTAAACTGGTAAAAAAAGAAGAAAGTAAGATTAAAGTTTTATACCCTTCAGAATCAGCCAAAGTAGAGTTTGACAAAATAAGCGGAGAATTTTTTAATCATTTCAGAAGAAAAGTTCACAATCATGCTATTGAGATAGAGTATGAGCGGGACGTTGAAAATCTGAAGATTGAGGTGATGACCAAAAGAAAAATATTTGAAAAATTCATCGAGAAAAATCCACTTTTGAAAGATCTTGATGATTTAATGAAGTTTGATTTGACATAATTTTTATATATTTGTCAAATATTTTTGTAGAAATTAAGTCTGCAACAAAAATAAACAGTACAAGAAAACGCTAAAACAAGACATTTCCAGACAAAAATGGAAAAATTATTATTAACATATCTGTCTTATTTTACACCCGCTAATTACTTTAGCGGTTATTTTAGCTTTTCTGCTTCTTATTATAGAAATTTCAGAACATATTACCGATTTTACTGGTATTGTTAACTGAATTTCTTTCCAAAAAATACAGGAGGAGCTAAGCCCTTTAATTCTCCTGATTCCTTTAAAAATTTTTGAACGGCATTTTTTGAAAAGAATTATAAAGTAAATTTTATAATGAAAGGGCCGTGCTGTGATTTTATTTAAAAATGTAAACAATAGATTTTAGAATATGAACTTAAAAGATTTAAAAAATGAATGGATGAGTGGTCTTACACAACCATTAATGATTGCCGGACCCTGCAGTGCTGAAAGTGAGGCTCAAATGCTTGAAACAGCCAAAAGAATTAAAGAATCAAATGCCCAGGTATCTGTTTTCCGGGCAGGAATCTGGAAACCGCGTACAAAACCGAATGGCTTTGAAGGAGTAGGAGTGATCGGCTTGAATTGGCTAAAAAAAGTAAAAGAAGAATATGGTTTTAAAACCGCTACGGAAGTAGCCAATGCTCACCATGTATTCGCAGCTTTGGAGGCTGATGTAGATGTGCTTTGGATAGGAGCAAGGTCTACAGTAAATCCTTTTACAGTACAGGAAATAGCAATGGCTTTACGCGGAACAGACAAGCCGGTATTCGTTAAAAACCCTGTAAACCCTGATTTGGCTTTATGGATCGGAGCCTTAGAAAGACTACTTGGGCAGGATATTAAAAATCTTGGTGTAATTCACAGAGGATTTTCTACTTACCAGAAAACAAAATACAGGAATAATCCCAACTGGCAGATTGCTCTTGACTTCAAAAGCCAGTTTCCTGATATTCCAATGCTGATTGATCCATCCCATATTTGCGGTAATAGAACAGGCCTTGCCGATATAACCCAGGAAGCCCTTAACGTTGGATACCAGGGAGCAATCATCGAAACGCACTGTAACCCTGATGAAGCCTGGAGTGATGCCGCACAACAGATTACTCCCGAAGTATTGGCGGACCTTATCGGCAATTTAAAAGTAAGAAGTTCAAATCTTGCAGGTTTTGAAGGAGAAATGGGAAGACACAGAACACTGATTTCTGATCTTGACTTCCAGTTAATAGAGCTTCTTTCTCAAAGGATGAGGATCTCTGAAAAAATAGGAAAGCTTAAAAAAAGAAAACGATATTGCTATTTTTCAGCCGGAGCGTTGGAAGGTTATCACAGAATATGCTAACCAGAAGGCTATAGAAACAGGAATGTCCCAGGAGTTTATTGAAAAAATCTTTAAGGCGATCCATGAAGAATCTATTGAAGTTCAGAATAACATTATGATCGACAAGAAATAAATTGCACACAGTCCTGAATCAGTAAATCTTTATGATTCAGATGTTGCCATCAATACATACAGGGCTTAGATAAAACGGACTAAGGGAAAATTAAAGCATTTGTTTTCATCTGAATCCGCTATCTAAGCCCTAATTGCGTATATTTGCAGAAGTATTATCTATGAAAGGAAAAATCATTAAATCAACAGGCAGCTGGTACCAGGTTTTGGAATTGGAAACAAATAAAATTTTTGAAGCCAGGATCCGGGGGAAATTCAAGCTGATTAAAACAAGACTTACCAATCCACTTGCTGTAGGAGATTTTGTCGAGTTTCAGCTGGAACAGGATGATATTGCATGGATTACGAAAATAGAGCCACGTAGAAATTATCTGATCAGAAAATCAGTAAACCTTTCAAAAGAAGCACATATCATCGCTTCCAATATTGATCTGGCATGTTTTATTTTTACTCTGAAGCATCCTGAAACGTCATTAGGATTCCTGGACAGGTTTCTGGCATGCTGTGAAGCTTATAATATCACCCCACTGATTCTTTTCAATAAAATAGATGTTCTGCATGAGGAGGAGATTGAAATTGTAAAAGATATTGAATTTCTTTATCAGGAAATTGGTTATGATACATTGGAAATTTCATCCTATTCAAGATTAAACCTGGATCAGCTTCAGGAAATTCTAAAAGATAAAACTTCTGTGTTTTTCGGACATTCAGGATGTGGAAAATCTACCTTGGTGAATGCATTGCAGCCCGGCCTGAACCTAAAAACCTCTGAAATATCAGACACTCACCTTAAAGGTAAACATACTACCACTTTTGCTCAGATGCATTTCTGGGATTTTGGAGGAAATGTTATTGATACTCCCGGTGTTCGTGAATTTGCAATGATTGATATTGAAAAGGAAGAAGTTCAGCATTATTTCCCCGAAATTTTCAGGAAAAGGGAAGAATGTAAATTTCATAACTGCCTGCATATTAATGAACCGAAATGTGCTGTTGTAGCCGCTTTGGAAACCGGGGAAATCCAGTCTTCCCGTTATTCTACTTATATCAAACTAATGGATGAAGCGGAAGAAGCTTCCCAAAAATAAACTTCAGACACTTCCTTCATTTATTATTGCCAATTCTTATTTGGGAACCGATCAGTTTTTAAAATTCCAAAACAAAGTTTTATTTATTCAGCACCTATATAAGTTACAATTTCTTGTAATTTAAAAATAACTCCACTTTTGTCATTAAAAAATCTGCCATTTTTGTATTTCTTCTCTGTAATTAGACTGATTTTAAAATAGCAATTAAAAAAATAAAAAAAAAGTTCATTTATTTCATTGATTAAAATGGAAGCAATAGTGTATTAATATGATTTTTTTATGCTTTTTATTTTTGTTAATTTCGCAAAAAAACAATCGATTTATTGTCAATAAAAAACCCAGCCGAAGCTGGGTAAAAACTAATAACCATGAAAACTCAAATTAAACATGAGAATCGCAATAGAATAAACAATTACTGTGCCAAAGTTGAATTCATAATTTCTTAATAAAAGTTATTTTTATGTTAAATAAAAATTAAAATTAAAACAAAAGATATTTTTTGTAATTTTGCGCCATTAAAAAATATACATTTATGTCTAACATTACATTCACTATGATTAAGCCTGATGCAGTTGCAGACGGACATATCGGTGCTATATTGGGAAAGATTGCTGAAGGAGGTTTTAAAATCAAAGCTTTAAAATTAACCCAGCTTACAGTAGCTGATGCTAAAAAATTCTATGAAGTACATGCTGAAAGACCATTTTATGGAGAGCTGGTAGAATTCATGAGCTCTGGTCCTATCGTAGCTGCAGTTTTAGAAAAAGAAAACGCTGTGGAAGACTTCAGAACATTAATTGGTTCTACCAATCCTGCTGAAGCGGCAGAAGGAACAATCAGAAAAATGTTTGCAAGAAGCATCGGAGAAAATGCAGTTCACGGTTCAGACTCTGACGAGAATGCATTAATCGAAGCTCAATTCCATTTTTCAGGAAGAGAAATTTTCTAAGTAAATTTTCTTACATCATAAAAAATCCGGAGACCAATCTCCGGATTTTGTTTTATGGCTAAAGATTGCTTTCTATAGCACCTACTTTCCCTTTGTAAAGTTCCAGCGGCTTGTCAAGCAACACAGCAATGACCGTCATATTTTTATCTAACCTGTCTTCTGGAACATCAATGTAAACGATTCCCGGTGTTTCGCTCCAATAAAGCTTATTGTAAACAGAATGAGAAATCAGGGTACCTTCCCCCACAATCCTTATTCTGGCAATACTATTTTTTATTCCCTTTAAAGCAATAGGGCCGGTAGGAGTTCCTTCTACAAAGAGATAAAGGGTCTGCCTGTCTTTGGAAAGTGCACTCATCCCTGAATAATAACCGCCCGGCAATCCTTTTCCGGTTTCAAAAAGGGCTTCAGCATGTTTACTGATCCATTGCAGGGTTTCAGAGTTTGTTCTGGCGGTTTTTTTGATAGTCATATCAAGACCGTCACCTGTAAGTCCCGTGTTGTTCAGTAGATTATTACCAAGGTGGAGCTGGTCTGCAATTTCATAACTGGCCAACTGACTGTTTTTACGTTCCAGAATATCTGTAAGCTGGGCTTTCTGTTTACTATTTTTCAGGAAAATTGGAGGGGTATCAAAAGTAAGTTCCACAACGGTGACGTCCTTGTCAAACTTTGCTTCAGGAAAATATAGTGTTGCTGTTTTATCTGCATCATAATCTACTTTTACCACGGCCCGTTCATCTCCTATGATTTTGGCAGATACAGGCCTGGAATCCAAACCATAGATCCGGGTAAAACTCTTGGCTTCTTCAAGGTAAAGAAATAATGACTTTTTAGAAGCAGATAATGCCGATTTTCCTCTGTAGTTTTCAAAAGGAATACCTTGTTCCGTTTCATAAATGGCATCTTTATTCTTTAATGTCCACCTGCCCAGGTTTTTCAGGATTTCTACCTGTTTCTCAGGAATAGTTCCATCGGACTTAGGACCTATGTCTAACAGCAGGTTACCACCCATACTGATCACATCAGCCAGTGTCCTTATAATCATATTGGACGTCTTATAATTATTGTCATAAGGCTGATATCCCCAGGAATCATTCATTGTATAGCATAATTCCCAATAGGGGTTATGTGGGGCTGTCACTGGAATACCTTGTTCAGGAGTATCATAATCCCCATGACTATTGAGTCTGGAATTGATGATAATATTGGGATTATATTCTTTTAATAGATTTAAGGTCTGAGGAGCTTTCCATTCGTCTGAAGTGTGTTCCCAATCTCCATCAAACCATAGTAGATCAGGCCGGTAGGAGGATGAAAGCTCCCGGAGCTGGGTTTGGTAATAATTGATAAAATTTTCCCATCGTTTCGGATCATTTTTGAGTTCATATCTCTTTTTTGTCCGGGTATTGACATCATAATAAGGATGGCTCCAATCAGGAAGTGAAAAGTATAACCCTGTTTTTAGTCCGGATTTTTTCAAATCAGATATAAAAGGACTTAAAAACGTCTTTTTTGGCGGGAGTATTGCCTGGAACGGTAATAGCCTTATCTGCTTTTGAATTCCATAGTGAAACCCCGTCATGGTGTTTGGTGGTAATAACCGCATATTGGGCTCCCGATTCTTTGATGAGCCTTGTCCATTGTTCGGGATGATATTGTGAAGCTGAAAAACCGTTAAGCTGCTTCATATAATTATCATAATTGATGTAATTGTTGAAGAAAGACCAGGATTCGGAAATTCCATTGACAGAATAGATTCCCCAGTGAATAAAAATACCCAATTTGGCTTTTTTAAACCATTCCATTTTTTGGGTGTTATCAACAGATTGCGCTTGTATATTGATGCTATATGCAGATAATAACAAACCAAGGGAAATAGCTTTGATCAGCCTGTTTTTCATAATTTTTCATTTTAAGGCTAAATATAAATAAAGAATATTTATTTTCCGGTATTTGTGAAAATCTTCTTTTAAATATGAATGCTTTGACATAAAAATCAAATTGTATAATCTTCAAATGAAATTGTTGTACTTTTAAGACAAATAAACGGAACGCTTATTGTAAATTTTATCAAAAAAACAAGTATGAAACTTCCAGCAGTATTAATGGCTAGTTTGTTAGCGGCAGGAGTGTCAGCGCAAACAAAACCTGTTTCCAAAAACAAAAAGCAGGTAAAGAAAATGAAAAAAGAAATTATTCTGGATACTTCCAAAAAGCCAAAACCTACACCAAAAGTGATTGTTAAAAAAGATACGCTTATACGTGTTCCACATCATTGTCCGGCCTGCGGAATGGGATAAGAATGGAAAAACCTTTTTTAGGAATATCAATGATGGCAGAAGCAGACTTTCTTACTGCCATTTTACCTTTATTAAGAGACGGTTCTATTGATGTATTAGAATGGTCTTTTGATACTTTTTACCATGCAGAAGAGCCGGATTGGCTTACCCGTCTTTTGAACTTCTATTCACAGAACAATCGTTTGCTGGGGCATGGTGTTTACTATTCATTATTTGATGCAAAATGGACCGAAAGGCAAAGCATGTGGCTGCAGAAATTAAAAGAGGAAGTTCAGCAGCGAAAATACAACCATATCACGGAACATTTTGGATTTATGAATACAGAAAATTTCCATCAGGGAGTTCCATTGCCGGTTTCTTTGCATCCCAAAACTTTAGAAATAGGAAAAGACAGGTTGTGCAGACTGCAGGAAGTATTGGAAATTCCGGTTGGGATAGAAAATCTGGCGTTTTCCTTTTCTATAGATGACGTTAAACAACAGGGCATTTTTCTTGAAAAATTAATAGAAGATACAGATGGTTTCTTGATTCTGGATCTGCATAATATATACTGCCAGGCATGCAATTTTGGATTAGGTATAGAAGAAATCGTCAGACTTTATCCTTTGGAAAAAGTACGGGAGATACATCTGTCCGGAGGAAGCTGGCAAACAAGCCCTTATGGAAAGAGACGAATCCGGAGAGATACTCATGACGATACTGTTCCTGCGGAAATACTGGCTGTTTTACCGTCAGTATTGTCACAATGTGAAAATCTGGAATATGTAATTATAGAGAGGCTAGGACATACAATACAAACGGAAACTGAGGCAAAAGACTTCCTTGACGACTTTCTCAAGGTAAAGGCAATTATCGAGGCTTCAGAATGGAACAGCCGTCATAAAGAAATAAAGATCAAAAAGAAACCGGAGTGTGCTGGCCGGCCTGTTGAAGATGAAGGATTGTACCGGGAACAGACGATACTTACAAAGCTTCTTTTTGATAATGTGAAAGCTGATCATTTCAAAGATTTTGATTTCCAGTATTTTAAAACTGAGAATTGGGACCCGGAAATGATACGGACGGCCCAGAATATCATTAAAAAATGGAATCCTTACTAAAATTCAATAACCATCAATCAAATTATATGAAAATGACTACGTTATTACTGCTTATTACAGCTGTGCTTACTGCGCTTATTGCCGGACTTTTTTTATGCGTATTCCTGCTCTGTGGTACTAGGGCTGGGAAAATTGTCCGATACGGAATATCTGAAAGCAATGCAGAGTATTAACCGTGAAATCTTAAACCCTGTTTTTTTCCTGAGTTTTATGGGAACACTTATTCTGCTGCCGGTATCAGCTTTCGTTTTTCGTGGGCAGCCTGCTTTTATTTTTCTTTTACTGGCAAGTTTAGCATATCTCACAGGTGTTTTTGGGGTTACGGTAGCCGGAAATGTCCCGATGAATAACGTCCTGGATACATTCGATATTTCCGGATCTACAGCTGAAGCTGTTAAAAAAAATGCGCGACAGTTTTGAAAACAGATGGAATCTGCTGAACATTATAAGAACAGTTTTTTCCGTGATAACCATTGCGCTGGTGATTAGTGCCTGTATCTGGGATAAGGAAGTATAATTCAGTAAAAATACGGACCAATCAAATTCCGTGTTTCTACGGATGGTTTTATTGTATTTTATTCAGATATTTGAGTGGTAGCAATAAGGAATTAAAACTAAAAACCACAAAGCTCGAATTCCAAAAAATGTGAAAAAGGCAGGTCTTCAGACCTGCCTTTTTCTTGTCAGTTTTTAAGTGAAAAATTATCCTGATAAAGAGTACGATACGAGTTGTTGTAAACAATAAAGGCAGCTCGCAGGCTGCCTTTATTATAATGTTTTCTATTTTTTTCAGATCTTTAAAAGTTCTATAGTTCTCTCCGGGCTTTCTGCAGAGAAAACCGCATTTCCGGCTACAAGGACATCTGCTCCGGCTTCAAAAAGTTTTGAAGCGTTATCAAGATTGACTCCGCCGTCTACTTCAATAAGGGCAGTAGAATTGTTGCTCAGAATCAAATCTTTGGTTTCCGCAATTTTTTTATACGTGTTTTCAATGAATTTCTGTCCTCCAAACCCTGGGTTTACACTCATCAATAAAACAAGATCTACATCTGCAATAATATCTTCAAGCATTAATACAGGAGTAGAAGGATTTAATACAACCCCTGCTTTTGCTCCTTTACTCTGGATGTGATGGATGGTCCTGTGAAGGTGAGTACACGCTTCGTAATGTACAGAAATCAGATCTGCACCGTGATTGATGAATTCATCAACATATTTTTCGGGTTCAACAATCATCAGGTGAACATCTACGAATTTTTTTAGCATGTTGCTGAACAGTTTTCATCACAGGAAAACCAAATGAAATATTAGGTACAAATCTGCCGTCCATTACATCAATATGGAACCAGTCGGCCTGAGATCTGTTTAACATTTCAATGTCTTTTTGCAGATTCCCAAAGTCTGCGGATAAAAGGGATGGAGCAATAAGCTTCGTTTTCATTTTTACTTTTTACTTAATATTAGATTTAAGATGTTAGACCTCAGATATCAGACGTAGAATTGTTATCATAATCTAGTGTCTGATATCTTTTATCTAATGTCTTTAATGATACTTCAGTTTCATTTCCGGCTTGATTGCCAATACTGTTTCGTAGATCAGTTTGATGACATTGGCGACATCTTCTTTAGATACCATTTCTACTGTGGTATGCATGTATCGCAAAGGTAAGGAAATCAAAGCACTTGGTACACCACCGTTGGAATGGGCAAAAGCATCAGTATCCGTTCCCGTAGATCTGCTTGCGGCTGCTCTCTGGAAAGGAATTTTCTTTGTTTTTGCCGTGCTAATTATTAACTCCCTGATCGTATGGTGAACGCTTGGCGCAAAAAACACAACGGGGCCAGCTCCGCATTTCTGATCTCCTTCTTTTTTCTTTTCGATCATCGGGGTAGTGGTATCATGGGTAACGTCTGTTACAATTGCAATATTCGGTTTGATTGTATCTGCAATCATATCAGCACCATATAATCCTACTTCTTCCTGAACGGAATTGGTAATATAAAGACCAAATGGTATAGATTTTTTTATTTTCCTTTAAAAGTCTTGCCACTTCAGCAATCATAAAGCCTCCGATTCTGTTGTCCAGTGCCCTGCAGACAAAATACCTGTTATTCATTTCAAAGAACTCATCAGGATATGTAATCATACAACCTACAAAGATTCCCATTTCTTCCACTTCTTTTTTTAGAAGTAGCCCCACAATCAATAAAAATATTTTCAATTTTCGGTGCAGGCTCATTTTGATTGGTTCTCGTGTGAATAGCCGGCCATCCGAATACCCCTTTTACAATTCCGTTTTCACCATGAATATGAACTACTTTCGAAGGTGCAATTGTTTGATCTGAACCTCCGTTTCTGATAACGTAGATAAGCCCGTCATCAGTGATATAATTAACGTACCATGAGATTTCATCGGCATGAGCTTCAATCACTACCTTAAATTCTGCTTCCGGATTGATAATACCATAACAGGTTCCATAATGATCTACTTCTACTTTGTCTACATAAGGTCTGATGTAATCCATCCAGACTTCCTGTCCTTTGTGTTCGTAACCGGTTGGTGATGAGGTATTTAAATATTTTTCTAAAAATTTTAAAGATTTCTTTTCAAATTTCATAAAAAGGAATGATTTTTGCGTTCAATTTTTGCTATTACAAGTGTAAAAATAATGAATTTTTAGTAAGATTGTCTGTCTTTTTTATTTTCTTTTTTGGAGTCAGTGTTTTCGGTCAGAAAGATACTATTGTGGCTAAACCACTTAATCAATACCCGGCTGAATCCTTGAAGGTGGATGAGTTTGGCAATAAATATTATTATGATGAGCAGCAGAAGGTGAAGGTTTATGAAGTTAATGGTGAGCCTGTGGTCGTATTGGATGAATTGGTTTTGGTTAATAAACCGAGATTCAACAATCAACTGGATAAAAATTACTATTATTTCCTGAATAAGAAACTGTATAGAGTATATCCGTTATTTTTAACTGCTTTACAGCAATACAGGGACATTCAGAAAGATATGAATGACATGGACAGCAAGGCTAAAAGAAAATTTGTAAGAGAAAGACAAAGCATGCTTGCTGATCAGTATGAAAAGCAACTGCGGGATCTGACTACTACAGAAGGACAGGTTTTTGCAAAGCTTATGAACAGAGCTACTGATAAAAGTGTTTACGAGATTATCAGAGAATTAAGAGGAGGATTAAGTGCTTTCTGGTGGAACTTAAAAGGTAAAATGGCTGATATTGATCTGAAAGATCGCTATGATCCACATAAAAACAGGACAGATGAATTTGTTGAATCATTACTCCAGTCTAACTGGAATTCAGGATATCTGAAACCTTATCCCGGAGCCAGCGATTTTAAAGTAAAGAAATAAAATATAATTCCTGTAAGATTGCTTACAGGAATTTTTCTTTTAATTTATCAAATACGATCTTATCGATAGGAAGTGGAAAAGGATTATCCGGCCTGTCAATATTTATCCATTCTGTTTTTTCTATACAGGGATCCAGGATCAGAAAGTCCTCTTCATTTACAATGTTGACTATATAATAAATGGTGAGAAGCTGTTCGTTTTCCCTGAAACGGGACACCAGGAAATTTTCCTGGGTATAAAAAATGTTCTATCACATCTATTTTTACATTAAGCTCCTCATCAAACTCGCGATGCAAACACTCCAGGACTCCTTCACCATATTCCAGTCCGCCACCAGGGAATTTCATTAAAGGCTCGCCGGCATATTCCTCAAATAAAGTCAGTACTTTTTTTATTTTTTTATTGCGCAGGCATAGACTCTGATATTGATCTTGTCTATCATATATAAGGTATAATATTTTGTATAGCTAAAGTAAGAAAATTATACAGAAGTCAGAAACCGGAATTTCTAAAAAGATTTGACTTCTATAATTTAATCGCATTAATCATTTCCCTTTTTCCAGGCGGCCCCTGCTTTTTCTCTACTTTAAAATTGAGATCCTGCAGGATTCTTCTTACACTTCCTTTAGAAGAATACGTTGTTAATAATCCATTAACGGACATTTTGTCAGATACAAGCTCAAATAATGGCTTTTCCCAAAGATCAGGCTGTACCCTGGCTCCGAAGCAGTCAAAATAAACAAGATTAATTTCAGGCAGATCAATGTCTTTGAGATCAAAAAAGTCACATTCTATCTTTTTTTAAGTTGAAACCACTAATAATTTCAACTGATTTTTCCCAATCAGCCAGATGAATTTTCTGATAAATATTTTTTAAACTCAGGGTTATCAAAAAGTTCAAAATAAGCTAAATCGTTAACTTCGGATTCATTTATGGGATATTTTTCGAGTGAAAAATAATTGATGACATGATTTTTGTCAGTTTTTAAATATTCATTAATTGTCACTAAAACATTCAAACCTGTCCCAAAACCGAGTTCTAAAATATTAATTTCGCAATCATCTATTAAATTTAGTCCATTTTTAATAAACACGTGTTCTGCTTCCTGAAGAGCTCCGTGATGAGAATGATAATTTTCATTTAAATCATTGATATACAATGTTTTGCTTCCGTCGTTAGTGGTCTTAATTTCTCTTTTCAAGCTATTTTTTTGTCAAATTTACTCTAAAATTTTTATATTTAGAAAATTATGTTAAATTTGTAGAACATCGTTAAAAAATTTTAAAAAATGATAATTCAAAAAACTGAAAACTCCAGAATTTCTACATTTGACCCAAACAATTTTACATTTGGAAGTACTTTTATTGATCATATGATTATATGTGAGTATGAAAATGGAAAATGGGGTGATGTAAAATTAGTTCCTTATGGTCCTATACCATTTACCCCTGCTATGATGGGAGTAAACTACGGACAAGCTTGTTTTGAAGGTATGAAAGCCTATAAAGACAAAGACGGGCAGGTTTTCCTTTTCAGGCCTGAAAAGAATTTTGAACGTATCAACAAGTCAGCGAAGCGTCTTGCCATGCCGGAGGTGACTGAAGAAATGTTTTTAGGCGGATTAAAAGCATTAGTGGATATCGACAGAGACTGGATCCCTCAGGGAGAAGGAATGTCATTATATATAAGACCATTGATTTTTGCAACAGAGGAAGCTTTGAAAGCTAGAGTTGCTAATAAATATATGTTTGCTATTGTTGCTACCCCTGCAAAGAGTTATTATTCAGAACCTGTTTCTGTAAAAATCTCTGACCATTATTCAAGAGCGGCAAATGGTGGAGTAGGTTCTGCTAAGGCAGCCGGAAATTATGCGGCTTCTTTCTATCCTACGCAGCTGGCAATTGAAGAAGGATATGAGCAGATTATCTGGACAGATGATGCTACACATGAGTATTTTGAAGAGAGTGGTACAATGAATGTATTTGTAAGAATCAATGATACTATTTATACACCACCAACCTCTGAGAAAATCCTTGATGGAGTAACAAGGGATAGCTTCATTCAGCTGGCTAAGAAAAGAGGAATTGAAGTAAAAGTAGAACCTGTTGCTGTAAAAACAGTGATTGATGCTTTAAAAAATGGTAGTCTTAAAGAAGTATGGGGAGTAGGTACCGCTGTGGTTACTACTGAATTCCAGGCTTTAGGTTATCAGGGTGAGAAGTTGGAACTTCCAAGATTGCCTGCAGAAGAAAGTTATGCAGCCATCCTTAAAAAAGATTTGGTTGACTTGCAAAACAACCTTTCTGAAGATCCATTCGGATGGAGAGTAGCTGTGGACCATGTCCTGGAAACAGTTTAAGATTAATTAAATAACTATATTGAGTCGGGATTTTTCCCGGCTTTTTTATTGGCTTTTAACCACAGATGACACAGATTGACACAGATGTTTGTGGATATTTTTCTTGTAGATTAAACAGGTAAAGGTTTGTAATAAAAATCTTTGATTTTTAAAACTTTTGTGTACTTCTCTGTGCTATGCCTTTAACTTAAAAAACTAAAGTGTTCAAAACTTTTGCGACTTTTGTGGTAGGCTTGTTAACCACAGATGGCATTGATCAACAGAGATGTTTATGGTATAATTATATTAAAAGTTTAAAGCTTTTTATGGAGGTTGATAATTGATTTTGATTATCATTAATTAGTTCTTGTAAATCCTGTATAAATTTTGTAATTGATTCCTGAAATGTGTATTTTCGCAAAAGTTTATGAGAAAATTACTCTTCATATCAGCCATAAGCCTGCTGAGCTGTAACAGAAATGCACAAACCGTCCATCCTCCGGTAGGCGGTATTCTAAGTCAGAAAGACCTGGAGGTTTCTAAGAACAGAATGAAAAACCTGAATACGATAGAAAGGAATCAGATTCAGGAATGGATCAGCAGTCAGAATGTAAGGTATTATCCTACACAGCTTAACTATTGGGTATCGGTAGAAGGGTATGATCAGAGAGAAAGGAGAGCTGATAACACTTCGATCTCATATTCTTATGATTTGTATGATTTTGATCAAACCAAGATTTACGATCAGCCTGTTGAAAGAAGAGAGGCTAGATTCGGGCATTTTGATGAACTGAAAGCAGTAGAGAATGCTTTGCGTTTTATACATGATGGAGAGGAAGTGACGCTTTTGGTGCCGTCTGCATTGGCCTATGGAACTTTTGGAGATGAAAAGAAAATAGATAACGATATCCCATTAATCATAAAATTAAAAGCTTTATAATACATGAAATTGTTTAACAAGAATATAATTCTGGCAGCGGCAAGTGTTTCGCTGATGAGTTGTACCCCAATTTATAAAAAAATGAACGTAGACAAAGAAACTTACGAAGGTCTTAATGACGGACTTTATGCTAATCTTCAAACAACTAAAGGCAATATGATTGTGAAGTTTGAGGACAAGAAAGCACCAGTAACTGTAGCCAACTTTATCGGTCTTGCAGAAGGTAAAATCGATAACAAAGCTAAGGCTAAGGGAGTTCCTTATTATGACGGAACTATTTTCCACAGAGTAATTAAAGATTTCATGATCCAGGGTGGTGATCCCCAGGGAACAGGAATGGGGGATCCCGGATATAAATTCGAAGATGAAAAAAACGATCTTAAGCACACAGGAAAAGGTATTCTTTCTATGGCGAATTCGGGACCGAATACAAATGGTTCTCAGTTTTTTATCACTGAAGTTGCTACTCCTTGGTTAGACGGAAGACACACAATCTTCGGAAAAGTTGTAAAAGGAACTGAAGTGATTGATGCCATTGCTAATGTAGAAAAAGGAGCGCAGGATAAGCCTAAAACGGATATTGTTTTAGAAAAAGTTTCTGTTTTCAGTAAAGGTGATGAATATAAAAAACTACGATGCAGCCAAGACTTTCAACGAAGGAAAAGCTAAAATCGCAGAAAACAATAAAGCTTTCATCGCTAAAGAAGAAGCAGAAAAAAAAGAAAAGAGAAGAAGAATTCAGAGCAAACCAGGAGAAATTAGTGGAAAATCTGAAAGCGGGTATGCAGAAAACTGAATCAGGCCTTTATTATAAAATTACCAAAAATACTGATGGTAAAGCTCCTAAAGCAGGAGATAATGTATCTGTGCACTATGCAGGGAAATTGGTAGACGGAACTGAGTTTGATTCTTCATTCAAGAGAAACGAGCCGATCGAAATTCCAATCGGAACGGGAAGAGTAATCAAAGGATGGGATGAAGGAATCTTATTATTGAAAGAAGGTGAAACAGCTACTTTATTGATTCCGCCGGCAATGGCTTACGGAGAAAGGGGAGCAGGAGGCGTGATTCCGCCAAACTCATGGCTGATCTTTGATGTTGAGCTTGTAAAGGTAAAATAATCGCAGTTTTTTAAAGATATAAGACCACCCGGAAAAGGGTGGTTTTTTATTGGATTGGAAAGTTGGTGCGATCTCACAAAACCGGAAATAATATGAAAGCATGTGCTGTTTCCAAAGATCAGAAAGCATGAATATTTTATTATTGAAAAGGTCCCCTGAATCTGCTGATGATTTACTGAAGAAAATCTGTGAATATTGCAGAATATGCTCTATAAAGAACGTTTTTTTGTTTCTATAAATACCGTATAAATACGGATTTCCTAAAAGAACAATTACTGATATCTTTATCAGACACTTACATTAATAAACAATAAATATGTTTGATCTGAATTACGATGTAATAAAATAGGAATTGAATCAGAAATCTGTGGAGAGCATGGTATTCATCCTGAGTTTATAAAAACAGAAGAGGGATTTGGAATTAAAGCCTGCTGTGATCCTTTCAGGCTGGCGTTGGTTCAAAAGTCTGAAAAAAGTATTGAAGAGCAGACGGAAAAGCTGCTTAATAAGATCATGAAGGATATGTTTAAAGAGTAAATTTTGTACGATGTGATAATAGACCTGTTATTATCAAAAAACCGCCCCTGGGGGCGGTTTTCTAGTAAAAAGAAATAATTAAAGTTATGTATTTCTGCCGGATCTCTTCTTCATACCGTTTCCTGCAAGGGAACTGATGAATACAAGACCAAAGCCGATATAAGCGGCAAATGCGGTCAGATATATTATTAAACTGTTTAAGCTAGGTTTTGAGCTGTATACCAATACGGAAAAGGCAGCAAAACTCAACACCAACATTAGGCTCCAGATATGCAATTTTGCAGCATCTTCATTTCTCTTAAAAATCATTTCAAAAAAGGCTCTCATCATTATTAACATTTTAAGGGTTATACATTAATTAAACTAATAGAATAATCAGCATCCTTCATCACGGTAAAAAGAATATTACATTCTCTTACTGGGCTAAGGTCGTGATAGCTGGGCTATTTATTCAAATATATATCATACCAGGTCAGAAAACCCGGGATATTTTAACAATCTGTTGAATCATTGCTCATGATTCGAGGGTGAAAGATACCAGTAGATACGGGGCATAAAACTGCAATGAAAAACCAACGTACAGTTGACCAATCACGTTCCCGTATCTTATACGGCATCGTAGAAAAAAAAAGGATTCATATACTGGTATATGAACATGAATCAGTGGAAAACTGAAAATCCACAGAAAACCTCTTTTCTCATCCTTAGTGCTTTTTTTATAATTTTTTCTCGAAAAATTATATGCCAATATCATGCCAAAGTGAAATTTTCACGATTAACACTTTGTTTTACGAGATTGATAAGTCTGGTATTGAAGGGCATTTCTCTTTATTATTTCCTTAAACAAGGAAATAATATTTATGAATCAATTAGGTTTGGCTAAAGCCGATATATGCCTAACCATTAAAAAGCGGACAAAGTCTGTTCCTAATGAATAATTAATATATTGGAGAAAGCATTTGTAGTATTAGAGTTTTAAAAAATACCAAATTGCACTAAAATAAAGGATGAATGTCACTAATATAAATTTGCATGGATCTCTGGATATGATAAGTCCATAAAAATCCGTGATTTATCAGGTTTTTATGGACTTGTTATGTAATCTGGCGTGTATGGTTTTACCAGTTTTTATCAATCATATAGATCATCTGTGTCATTGCAACGGCTCCCAGCAGCAGTTCTCTCCGGTTTACTTTTTCAAAGGTATCTTCTTCCGTGTGATGGATGTCGAAGTAACGCTGGGAATCAGGCATTAGCTCTGCGGCAGGAATGCCCATATCATGAAGTGGATAGAGGTCTGTTCCTGAGAATTTTTCTTCAAAATTATAAACTCCGTAAGGAAGGAATAGTTTTGACCAGCCTTGAATCTGCTTTCTTTTGGTATCGTCCATGTCTAAAGCAATTCCTCTTGGTGCAAAGCCTCCGGCATCAGATTCTATGGCAAAAAGGTGCTTTTCATTTTTTTCTTTTACTGTTTTTCCGTACTGAACTCCGCCTTTTACGCCGTTTTCTTCATTAGCAAAACATACAACCCTGATGGTATGGTTGTTCTGGAGTCCTAATTTTTTAAAGGTTCTCAATACTTCAATACTCTGAACAATTCCTGCCCCGTCATCATGGGCCCCTTCTCCTACATCCCAGGAATCAAGGTGGCCGCCTACCACAATTACGCTCTGGTCTTTTTTACCGGTAATTTCACCAATAACGGAATGGGAGAGTTTTTCTCCTTTCATCCCGCAATTTGAATTAAGTTTTGCAATAATTTTCTGGTTTTTCAGAAGGACTTCCAACTCATCAGCTGTACTGCTTCCGATGGCTACGGCAGGTACTTTTACGACGTTGTCTTCATATCTCATTGCCCCGGTATGCGGTACATCATCAAAAGCTGACGAAAGTGAACGGATAATAGCAAATTTTCCGCCTTTTTTGGCCGTTAATGAAGCTGCTGTTGTTCTGTATTTGGCAGCATCACTATATCCTTTAAAAGTTTCTATGAATGATTGTTTGAATGCATAATTAAAAAACAGGATTTTGTCCTTTACCTGTTCCGGAGAGAGTTTTTCATATTCTTCCATAGATTTTACCATGATGATTTCCCCTGATACGTCTTTGCCACCCGTTCCTTCGGAGTTTCCAAGAGAGAGCATTTTAAGGCTTTTCCAGCCTCCGTTGGAAGTTTTAATGTGTAAGGATTCTTTTCCTCTTACCCAAACCGGAATCATGACTTCCTGAAGCCATACTTTATCTGCTCCGGCATCACGGAGTTTTTGTTCTGCCCATTTTACAGATTTCTCATAGGCATCAGATCCGCTTAAACGGTGGCCGATATTTTTAGTGAGTTCGCGCAGATCGTTGTAGCCTTTTCCGTTATTTAAAACTTCAAGGGAGATCTTGCTGAATTGTACTGAATCTTCTTTGGTCTGGCCAAAAGCTACCATTCCAAAAAGCAATAATGAGGTTCCTAGTATCTTTTTCATTGTTACCAATTTTTATCGATCATATAAATAAGTTGTGTCATCACTGTTGCGCCAAGCAGCAGTTCTCTTCGGTTGACTTTTTCAAAGGTATCTTCTGCTGTATGGTGGATGTCAAAATAACGTTGTGGTTCCGGAACGAGTTCTGCAGTGGGTACACCCATATCATGAAGCGGAGCAATGTCTGATCCGGAATATTTACCCTCGAAGTTGTAGACTCCATAAGGTAAAAAGAGCTTTCCCCAGCTTTGGATCTGTTTTCTTTTAGAATCTTCCATTTCCAGTGATATTCCTCTGGGAGAAAAACCTCCGGCATCAGATTCTATAGCGAAAAGGTGTTTTTCATTTTTCTCTTTAACGGTTTTTCCATATTGCTTTCCTCCCTTTGTGCCGTTTTCTTCATTGGCAAAGCAAACTGCCCTGATGGTATGGTTATTTTGAAGTCCTAATTTTTTTAAAGGTTCTCAGTACTTCAATACTCTGAACAATTCCTGCTCCGTCATCATGGGCCCCTTCTCCTACATCCCAGGAATCAAGGTGGCCACCTACCACAATTACGCTCTGGTCTTTTTTTACCGGTAATTTCTCCGATGACGGAGTGGGAGAGCTTTTCACCTTTCATCCCGCAGTTGGAATTGAGCTTTGCAGTGACTTTCTGGTTTTTCAATAGAGCTTCCAGCTCATCTGCAGTCGTATTTCCAATAGTAACTGCAGGAATTTTGACCGTATTCTCCTCGTATCGCATATTTCCTGTATGCGGAACATCGTCAAACGCTGAAGAAAGCGATCTTATGATAGCAAATTTTCCGCCTTTTCCTGCTGTTAAAGCAGCAGCAGTCCTTCTGTACGGACCTGATTCCCTATAGGAAATAAAAGTCTGTACATGCCCCTGATTGAAAGGATAATTAAAAAATACAATTTTATCTTTTACCTGTTCCGGGGAAAGTTTATCATATTCTTCTATGGATTTTACCATAATGATTTCCCCTGATACGTCTTTACCACCTGTTCCTTCGGAGTTTCCAAGAGAGAGCATTTTAAGGCTTTTCCAGCCTCCGTTGGAAGTTTTGATGTGTAAGGACTCTTTTCCTCTTACCCAAACCGGAATCATGACTTCCTGAAGCCAGACTTTATCTGCTCCGGCTTCACGGAGTTTTTGTTCTGCCCATTTTACGGATTTTTCATAAGCTTCAGATCCGCTTAAACGGTGGCCGATATTTTTAGTGAGTTCGCGCAGATCGTTGTAGCCTTTTCCATAATTCAGAATTTCTGTAGAGATTCTGTTGAATTGTAAGGAATCTTCTTTGGACTGACCGGATAAGAAAGTCACTCCTAAAATTGAGAATAATGACAGGTTGGCTATTCTTTTCATATTACCAGTTTTTTATCAACCATAAAAATTAATTGAGTCATCGCCACTGCGCCCAGCAAAAGCTCTCTTTTATTCACTTTATCGAAAGTATCCTGTTCGGAGTGATGGTAATCAAAGTATCTTTGGGTATCTACAACGAGTTCTGCCAGAGGAATATCCAGTTTTTTTAAAGGAGATATGTCCTGGATTGCATTGGTTTGGTCGAAATCATAAACGCCATAAGGACGAAAATATTCTTTCCAGGGCTCAATCAATCTTCTTCTCTGAGGGGGCATATCCAAAGAAAAACCTCGTGGAGAATAACCTCCTGCATCTGTACCTAAGGCAAATACATGTTTTTCTTCTTTCTTTTTCACATAAGCAGCGTACATCTCGCGGCCCTGTCCTCCATTTTCACTGTTGGCATACAGGACCACCCGGATGGTGTGATTATTTTCATATCCAATTGCTTTCAAAGTTCTTAAAACTTCGATGCATTGCACCACTCCTGTTCCGTCATCAATAGCACCTTCACCAATATCCCATGAATCAAGCTGGGCACCTAAAATAATCACTTTTGAATCTTTTTTGCCCTGGATTTCAGCAATAATATTGGGATTTGTGGTATCGTTTTTTGATTCCGCAGTCATGTTGATTTTAGCCGTAACTTTTTGTTTTTTTAGTAATTTTTCCAATTCATCTGCAGATCTTACTCCTATTGATAAAGCCGGAATTTTAACTTTATCATCTGGTTCGTAGTAGATCATTTTGGCATGAGGAACATCGTCATTTGCTGTTGTTAATGATCTTATGATTAATGCTTTTGCACCAGTTTTAGCAATAACAGAGGCAGAAATTAATTTTGATTTGGCAGCCAGCAGATAGGAATCACTCGTATTGATAATTTTCGGATCCATAGGAACATTTACGAAAACAATTTTGTCTTTTAACTGGCCTATTGACATGGCGTTAAGCTCGGTAGTGGAGTTAATTAAAACGATTTCACCTATCAGGTCTTTTCCGCCGGTTCCTTCAGAGTTCCCGAAAGAAAGCATCCTGATATTTTTCCAATCTCCATTTCCCGCTTTTATCTGTAGGGATTCTTTTCCTCTGATCCATACGGGTGCTTTGGCTTCTTGCCTCCAGATCATGTCAATACCAATTTCCCTGAACTTTTTTTCAGCCCATTCTACTGCTTTTGCATAACCGGGGGTTGCACTGAAACGGGCCCCGATACCTTTTGTAAGTTCTCCGAGGTTGTCATATGCTTTACCATTGGTCATAATCTCATCTGAGATTCTTTCAAATTCTTTGTGGTAGTTTAATTTTACAGGAATTGCTGCTTTTCCGGCAGGCTTTTTCTGAGGTTTTTTTTGAGAAAATAAAAATCCACTCAAAAAGAGTGGAAGTATAATGAATATTTTTTTCATTTTTTATTTACCTTTCTTTTTCCGGGGATAAAAGTAGGGAAAAAATAGGAATTTATTAAGGTTTCATGTCGTACATTAACAAAGCTGTAACCAGTTTTGGTTCAATAAATGTACATTTTGGGGGCATGCTCAATTTTAAATCTGAAATTTTAATCATATCATTAAAACTTACAGGGTAAATTCCGAAGCCGACCTTACCTTCGCCGCTGTCTACTTTTTCTTTTAAAATATTGATTCCGTTAATATTGGAAGTTCCTTTTACATAAGAAATTTGTTCAGAACTGTCAGGGTCTTCGATTTTCAAAATGTTTTTAAAAATATATTTATCTACCAGATGGTGATCCAGATTGTCCAGCGACATTTCTTTTGAGCGTAAATCATGTTTTACGTGAAGAGAGTAGAATTTGTTTCCCATATACATTGAAATATGGAATTTTTGCGAAGGAAAATAGGGAGTTTCTCCTTTCTCATGAATAAGAAAATACTGTTCAAGTTCTTTCAGGAATTGTTCGTTGGAAAGCCCGTTCAGATCATGCAGAAGCCTGTTGTAGTCATGAATTTTAATAGACTGGTTGGAAACAATGAAACTGTACACAAAATTGTAAAGCTCAGTCCCGTTATGTCTTTTGTTTTTTTCTTTCTGGCGCTTAGCGTTTAGTGCGGTAGAACCAATTCTGTGGTGTCCGTCGGCAATATAAAAAGAGTCGATCTGATCAATCACTTCTTTGAACTGCTGAAGTTTCAGACGATTGTCTATTCTCCAGATTTTATGTCTGATCCCGATAGAATCCACATGATTAAAAATTGGAACATTCTTTTCCTCATGGTTCATCAGCAGCTCAATTTTTGAGTTGGCAGGGTAGGTAAGTAATACAGGTTCGGCCTGCAGATTTACTTTTTCAAGGTAATGAGCAAGCTTTTCTTTTTTCTGAGGAATGGTACTTTCATGTCTTTTGATTTTTCCATTCCAGAAATCTTCAATGCTGGCTAAACCCAGTAGTCCTCTGAATACCTGTTTGTTGGGATAGATCTGCTCATATAGATAATAAGCTGAATTGTCCTGAACCAATTTTTTGTCTTCCAGAAGTTCTTCAAATGTAGAACGTATTTTTCTCAGATTCCGGTCAATATCTTTAGATTTACTTACAACATAGGGTTTAATCATATTGATGTAAGTATTTTCGACTTGAGCTTTCTCTGCGATCTCTTCCTGGGTGAAATTATCCAGAGGATGGGTAGGGAAAGTACTCTCGAAGTCTCTATGAGGTCTTATTCCACGGAAAGGTTTAAAAACAGGCATATTTATCTTATAGTTTCTTTTTGTAGCTTAATAATTTGTTCTGCAAGTTCGACACCGATTTTCTCTTGCGCATCTACCGTATTTCCTCCTATGTGAGGAGAAAGGGATAATGCAGGGTTCATTAATAATGGCAGTTCCGGATTGGGCTCATTCTCAAAAACATCCAATGCAGCCCCCGCCACTTTTCCTGACTCAATAAAATCAACCAGGGTCACTTCATTGATCACTCCGCCTCTTGCAGTATTTACAATATAGACTCCGTCTTTCATTTTTTCAAATTGTGGAGTATCTATAATATATTCGGTTGTTTTAGGAGTATTAATGCTGATGAAATCTGCTTCTTTAAGGAATGCATCCATATCATTGGTGGAAGTAATTTCAAAGCTGACCGACTGCCCGTCAAAGAAATTCAGGGTAAGAACTTCCGTTTTGGGGCTTCTTGTCAGAACAGTAACTTTCATCCCTAATGCAATTCCTATCTTCACTACTTCCTGGCCAATACTTCCAAAACCGATTACTCCTAATGTTTTACCTGAAAGTTCGTAAGCATTGCTGAATGACTTTTTCATTGCATTGAAGTGAGTTTCTCCCTCCAACGGCATCAATCTGTTCGATTCGTGAAGGAATCTGGCCAATGATAAAAAAATGTCCGAATACAAGCTCTGCCACTGATTTTGAAGATGCAGTAGGAGTGTTGATTACTTTAATCCCTTTGTTTTTTGCATATTCAACATCAATATTATCCATGCCGATACCGCCTCTTCCGATAATTTTAAGGCCGGGACATGCATCGATCAGATTTTGTCTTACTTTAGTTGCACTTCTTACAAGAAGAACATCCACATTATTGTCATTTATAAAATTAATAACGTGATCCTGGGCGACTCTATTGTCCAGGATTTCGATTCCGGCTTCTTTTAAAGCCTGTTCTCCTGCTCTCGAAATTCCATCGTTTGCTAAAACTTTCATGTGTTATTTTATTACAGATGTTAGATTTAAGATGTCATAAATCAGACTTTGAGGGTCTGTTGTCTGTATCTGTTTCTGGTATCTTTTTATTTTTTCGATCGCCTAATATAAACTATTTTATCGACTTCATTACATCCACTAAAACCTGTACACTCTCGATAGGTAAAGCGTTGTACAGACTTGCACGGTATCCGCCTAAGCTTCTATGTCCGTTTAATCCGCTGATCCCTGCAGCTTTCCACGCATTATCGAACTCTTCTTTCCTGGTTTCGTCTGTGATTTTGAAAGAAACGTTCATCAGGGAACGGTCTTCTTTTACGCAGAATGTTTCAAATAGGGGATTACGGTCTATTTCATCATATAAAAGTTTTGCTTTTGCTTCATTTCTCTGTTCAGCAGCAGCTATTCCCCCGTTTTTTTCAAGATACTGAAGTGTCAGTAATGATGCGTATACCGGAAATACGGGTGGGGTGTTGTACATAGACTCCTTTGCAATATGCTGGGAATAATCCAGCATAGACAGCATATTTTCTCTACCTGTTTTTCCAAGGATTTCTTTTTTTATCACTACCAAAGTAACTCCCGCAGGTCCCATATTTTTTTGGGCTCCGGCGTAGATCAGGTCAAATTTAGAGAAGTCAAGTTGTCTGGAGAAAATATCGGAACTCATATCACATACCATCAAGGTGTCTACCTCAGGGAAAGTTTTCATTTGAGTTCCATAGATCGTATTGTTAGAGGTACAATGGAAATAATCATATTCTGATCCTACCGTATAATTTTTAGGAATAAAAGAGTAGTTTTCTTCTTTTGAAGACCCTACAACATCTACAGTTCCTAATTTTTTAGCTTCTTTAATGGCACCGGCTGCCCAGGTTCCTGTATCAAGGTAAGCCGCTTTACCGCCAACTTTCATAAGGTTGTAAGGAACCATTGCAAATTGCATACTGGCACCGCTTCCCAAATAAAGTACTTCGTAATCATCCCCAAGATTCATCAGCCTTTTCACAATGGCACGCGCTTCGTCCATTACCGCAACAAAATCCTTACTTCTATGAGAGATTTCCAGGAGTGATAATCCGATTCCGTTAAAATCTAAAATCGCCTGCGCCGATTTTTCAAACACCTCTTGTGGTAAAATACATGGTCCCGCGCTAAAGTTGTGCTTTTTGTTCATATCTTTATTTTTTGGTTGCTTCCGGAATTTTTCAATTCTTTTAGCTTTATTTGATTTTTTACTAGATTTATTAAGTTTTTGGGTAAAAAAAGCCGCCTCACACATCATGAGACGGAGATTTTTTTATTCGCCGTGTAAGAAAGCTTTTTTTATCAAGCAGAGCTTCTTCAGACTCTACATGGTCTTCATCAGGAATACAGCAGTCTACCGGACATACAGCAGCACATTGTGGCTCTTCGTGGAATCCTTTACATTCTGTACATTTATCAGTTACGATGAAATAAACGTCATCACTTACTGGCTCCTGTGGTGCGTCCGCATCTACAGTAAGTCCTGAAGGCAGTGTTACCGTACCTTTAAGGGCAGTCCCTTCTGAAGCTTTCCAATCTACTGCTCCTTCATATATTGCATTATTCGGACATTCCGGTTCACAAGCCCCACAATTAATGCATTCATCAGTTATTTTAATAGCCATCGCTAATTTTTTTTTAAATTTGCACAAAATTACAAAATATTCCCCAATTTTAAAGTAATTATGAATATCGAAAATCAAGTTTTAGGACTTATTAAATTAAGCAGTTATATAAAAGCGTTTTTAGCTAAGAAACCGGAGAGTTATAATGAGGATGATGTTAATATTGAATTATTGTTAAAGAAGTCTGAAATAGAGAATCCGTGGTTTACGGTTGATAATCAGAAATTTGCTTTACAACAGTGGGCAGATCTTCTTACTGAAGAAAATATCAAAAATTGGCTTGAAAATTATACAATCTCTAAAATATCCAAGAGAATAGGATTGATTTTAGCTGGCAATATCCCTTTGGTGGGCTTTCATGATGTAATTTCAGTAGTTGTAAGCAATCATATTCCGGTGATTAAACTTTCTTCCAAAGATAAATACCTGATTCCTTTTTTATTAAATAAATGGAACGGGTTTTCAGAGAACCGGATAAAATTTGAATTTGTAGAAAAGCTAGAGAATTTTGATGCGGTAATTGCCACAGGAAGTAATAATACAGCCAGGTATCTTGAATATTATTTTAAAAATCATTTAAATATTATTCGTAAAAACAGAACTTCTATTGCTGTTTTGAAAGGTGATGAAACAGATGAGGAACTTCAGCTTCTTGCTCATGACATTTTCCAATATTTTGGATTAGGCTGCAGAAATGTCACCAGAATCTTTATTCCAAAAGACTTTTTTGATTGACAGGTTGTTTGAAAATTTCCTCGGTTTCAAGGATATTATCAATCATCATAAGTATGCTAACAATTATGACTACAACAGGGCGATTTATCTTTTGAATCAGGAAAAGTTCTGGGATAATAATTTCGTAATGCTGAAAGAAGATGACAAACTCTTCAGTCCACTTTCTGTAATTAATTTCAGCAGATATGAATCTCTGGATGATGTCCGGAATTTTATTGAAGAAAATGAAGAAAATATCCAGTGTGTGGTAGCTAAGAGTGTGTTAGGACTGAACTCCATTTCATTCGGGGAAGCACAAAATCCGGGGCTTGATACGTATGCAGATAATGTGGATACGATGAAATTTTTGGAACTGGTTTGATTTTCGTATCTTCCATGACCTATTTCACCAAATAAAAAATAATTAAATGAAAAAAATATTTTTAGGTCTGGCGATTATTGGCGCACAGTTGATGTTTGCTCAGAAAGTTATGGGACTGAAGGTTGAGAACAGTCAAAAGAAAGAACAGCCGGCTACCATAAGTAAGGATAAAGTCAATGTTTGTAATGAAAATTTCCAGAGGTTTATCAAAGCTCTTCAATCTTCGGATTATAAAGCTGCACAAGAAGTTCTTTCTGATAAGGTAAAAGAAATTGTTACAGAAGATATCCTTAAAAAAAGTGAAGGATGGCATTGATGTCAATAAAAAAACTTGAAATTTTAAAAGTAGGGTATCACGTAACGATGGATGGTATCAGTCATCCCAATATTAAATATAAATATGAGGGAGATTCATCGTCAAAAGAAGTGATAAGTGCCGTATTTGAAGATGATGGTAAAATTTTAGGTGTATTGCCTACGAATAAAGATAAATAAATTTAATTTTGATTTTATAAAAAAATAGTAACTATGATGACAGATGTTTTAGTCGCTCATTCTTCAGAAGCGGAGAAGGCGAATTTTTACAAGAAGACGTATTTGCATGTTGCCTTATCAATCCTGGCTTTTATTGGTGTTGAAACTATTTTGCTGAAAACAGTACCGGTAGAAGTTATAGCGATGATGTTCGGGCAAAGATATACGTGGCTATTGATTATTGGAGTGTTTTGGTTAGCTTCTGTTTTAGCTTCCAAATGGTCACTTTCACAAAGTAAATCTACCCAGTATTTAGGTTTAGGATTTTATATCCTGCTGGAGGCTGTTATCTTCATGCCTTTGCTTTTCATTGCAACCAATATGACGGGTGGAGCTAATGTAATTTTCCAGGCTGCAACCCTTACTATTGCGATGTTTGCTGGTATTTCTGCAGTTGCATTTTCTTCTAAAAGAGATTTTTCTTTTTTAAGAAATATCATTGTAATCGGAGGATTTATTTCCATCGGACTGATTGTAGCGGGCATGATCTTTGGTTTTAACCTTGGGTTATGGTTTTCGGTAGGAATGGTAATCCTGGCTTCAGCTACCATTTTATATCAAACAAGCAAATTAAAAGATGCTTTCGGAACCAACCAGTATGTAGGTGCCGCTTTACAGCTTTTTGCTTCTATTATGCTTTTATTCTGGTATATCCTGAGTATTCTGATGAGCAGAAGAAGTTAATGGGAAGATCTTATTAATTTTAAATAGAGTCCTGGTGAGTTTTCATCAGGATTTTTTTATTTCGGAATCTGATTTTTTGGGAAGTTTTTTTTTAGATAATAGAGTTAAACACACATTGCGGCAATAGATATTCCTCCTTCGTCGGAATGGCAGTGTATTGCAATAAGTGTTTTAACCACAAATGGGATCTTGAATAAAAATTCTGTTCATTATTGATTAGCGTCAAAATTATTGAGCTCGTTTTTCACTCAAAGTTTTTAAAAAAAAGTAATGTTCTATTTCAAGCAGGCAAAGAAGGCAGCATAGCTGCTGACTAAGCGCATGCAAAGTGTTCGCTTCATCTGAATCCATTAAAGATCGATTCATTTCTTAGCTTACTTAAAATAAAGAGTAGTCAAAAAGAAACCTTTGCATGAATTTTAAAAATTAAATAGATCTAATATTATATGCCCCCAACTTTTGCGCTTAATCCCATAAATGACACTATTGGTACAGTTGATATTTGTACAAGAATATTAATAGGGTTGGAGTTTAATGTAAGCTGTGAACCAAAAAATCCTGATGATATTTTCACCGGGATTTTTGGATTCTTTAAGGAGTTCATGCAACATCTGCTTCATATGACCTGTTTAGCCCTTTGAAGTAAGTTTACAATTGAATAAAATAATTCTTAAAGAATAGAAAAGTATAGTAATGAGGAAAACCTCAGGTATTGTGTTTTTACAATCTTTTAAGTAGAAATATAATAATGCTATTTATCAATAGAACCCAAAACCTTTTGGGCAAAAGAGTTTAAAGCATCTTTTTCGCTCATTCCGTTCTGTACATTGGCATGAACTTCCAAAGCCCCGCAAATGTTGGTAATAAGCTCTCCTGCAACATTAAGATCCTCTTCGCTTGTTCCTCTGAACTCACAGAAGCTTTCCAGGACTTCTAATGTTTTTTCAAGGCTTTCAGGAGTCTGATTCTGATAAAACTGTCTGATTACTGGTAACTTCATTATACTAATTCGTTAAAAAGGTTAATTAAACTTTCTGCCTGGTTAGATTGAACCTGATTTACCAATTCTCCGTTTTTAAAGATGGCGAAAGTAGGCAGGTTATCTACTTTTGCTAATTTTCTGCTTTCAGGAAGCTTTTCAGCATCTACATATAAAAATGGAATAGATTCATTTTCAGATGCTAATTTTTTGAACTTCGGCTTCATGATCCTACAGTTTCCGCACCATGTTGCCCCATACTGAACAACTACTTTTTCGTTGTCGTTAACTATGTTTTGTAATGTATCTTCGGTTAATTCTGTGTACATAAGTTTATTTTTGGAAAAAATAAACAATGTAACAATCTAAAAAATTACCAATCTAGTAAATTATTGTACTGTTAGATTGTTACATTGTTATATTACAATATTAATTTTTTGCTAAGTATTCTGCTGTAGAAGTTCTGTCTGCTTTCATTGCTTCTTTTCCTTCTTCCCAGTTTGCCGGACATACTTCACCGTGTTTTTGAACGTGTGTGTAAGCGTCAATTAATCTTAAGAATTCTTTTACATTTCTACCCAGTGGCATATCGTTTACCGCTTCGTGGAAAATTTTTCCGGTTTCGTCGATAAGGTAAGTCGCTCTGTAAGTTACGTTAGAACCTGTGAAAATTTCATTTCCATCTTCATCATATTCGAAATCCTGATCTACGATTCCTAATGTGTTAGCCAATTGTCTGTGTGTATCAGCTAAAAGCGGATAAGTAACTCCTTCAATACCTCCGTTATCTTTTGGAGTGTTTAACCATGCAAAGTGTACTTCGTTGGTATCACAAGATGCACCGATTACTTTAGTGTTTCTTTTTTCGAATTCACCTAAAGCTTCCTGGAAAGCGTGAAGCTCTGTAGGACATACAAAAGTGAAATCTTTAGGATACCAGAATAAAAGAACTTTTTGCTGGTTGTTTACTGCTTCATCAAGGATGTTGATTCTAAGATCATCACCCATTTCAGACATTGCGTCAATCGTTAAATTCGGGAATTTTTTTCCTACTAAAGACATAATTTTCTTGTTTTTATATTTAAATTTCTGTTGCAAATATATAAAAGACTTGTCTATCGAACAAACAAATATCGATAAATAAAATCTATAATTGTTTTTAAGGTGTTTTAATTGAAAAAGCCCTGAATTCAGGACTTTTTTGTTTATTTTTTTAGTTAAATTTCTCTAACAACTCTTTAATCCGTCTCATGGCTTCTCTGAGATCTTCTTCTGAAGCAGCATAAGAAAACCGGATACATTCAGGGCTGCCGAAAGAGAGCCCGCCCACGCATCCTACATGTGCATTTTCAAGAAGGAACATAGCAAAATCGTCCGAATCCTTAATTTCGGTTCCGTTCAGATTTTTACCGATATAGTGTGAAATATCCGGGAAGAAATAAAACGCTGCTTTTGGCAACAACACTTTGAATCCCGGGATTTCTTTGATCAGTTCATAAACCAGGTCTCTTCTTTTCTTGAAGGCATCAATCATGTACCTGTATTCTGAAGGGTCTGTTTTTAAAGCAACAATGGATGCCCTTTGGGCAACAGTATTGGCACCGCTTGTCATCTGTCCCTGTACTTTTTCACAGGCTTTAGCCAGCCATTCCGGGCATGCGGAGTATCCGATTCTCCAGCCGGTCATTGCAAATGCTTTAGACATTCCGTTAATAACGGCTGTTTGCTCGTATACTTCCGGAAACTGGGCAATAGAGGTTGTTTTTGTTTCATAATTGATGTACTCATAGATCTCATCAGAAATTATCGTAACATGAGGATATTTAGCAATAACCTGAGCAAGAGATTTTAGTTCATCATAGGTGTAATATCCGCCGGAAGGATTACATGGAGAACTGAAAAGGATAGCTTTGGTTTTCTCTGTAATGGCTTCTTCCAGTTGTTCTGCTGTCACTTTGAAATCCGTAACATAGGATGTCGGAAGCATTACAGAAGTTCCGCCCATCATTTTTACCATCTCATCATAGCTCACCCAGTAAGGAGCGGGAAGAAGAACTTCATCACCATCATTAATGATCGCTGCCAGAACATTTAAAATAGCTTGCTTGGCACCATTGGAAACACAGATTTGAGTAGGTTTGTACTCCAGTTTATTATCTCTTTTTAATTTATAGGCAATAGCTTCACGCAATTCCAGGAATCCGGGAACAGGAGAGTAGTGGCTGTAGTTTTGATTGATGGCATCGAACGCAGCCTGTTTGATATTATCCGGAACATCAAAATCCGGTTCACCAAGAGTTAAGCTGATTACATCTATTCCGTTCGCTTTCATTTCCCTGGCTTTGTTAGACATTACAAAAGTCTGTGAGTATCCTAGTCTTTTTACTCTATCTGAAAGTTTATCCATGTATTTTTTGAATTTTAACAAATATAAATAAAAAGGTTTTTTAAAAGGAATAAAAAAGATAGCCGGTTTAAAGATTTTTATCAGGTCGGGACACGATTTTTACATTCATAAAGTGGATACTTTTACAGCAAACTTTAATGGAGTTATTGTCCAGCAGCGTTTTATGTAAAAAAGATTAAAGGATCTCAATTAGTGAATCTGTGTTTGCAATTCATTCCTTTAAAATTTGAATAAAGCTAATAAAAACTTATTTTTGCGGATTATAATAATTCACATGTCTACATCGTTACTATTAAAATACTTTCCGGATCTAACAGAAACGCAGCTGGAACAGTTTGCACAATTGGAAAAACTGTACAATGAATGGAATGAAAAGATTAATGTGATTTCCAGAAAAGATATGGAGTCGCTGTATGAAAAACATATCCTGCACTCACTGGGAATTGCCAAAGTAATGGAGTTTGCTCCGGGAACGAAAGTTCTTGATATCGGGACCGGAGGTGGTTTTCCGGGTATTCCTCTGGCAATTTTATTTCCCGAATCAGAATTCACTTTAATTGATTCCATCGGGAAGAAGATAAACGTAGTGAATGCTGTAGCGGAAGGTGTCGGATTAAAAAATGTAACGGCCATTCACGGAAGGGCTGAGAAATTAAAAGATAAATTTCATTTTGTAGTCAGCAGGGCAGTTACCCAGATGCCTGAGTTTTTAAGATGGCTGAAAGGAAAGTTTGAAAAAGAGCAGTTCAATCAGAAGCATAATGGTGTTTTATATCTAAAAGGAGGAGATCTCGCAGAGGAACTGGCAGGAATTAAATGCGAAATTTTCAATCTTAAAAATTATTTTGAAGAAGAATTCTTTGACACAAAAAAAGTGGTTTATTTGTCAAAAGGTAATTTTAGTTCCTGATTTGACAACAATAAGGAATGATTTTTGCTAACTATTTATTGATAATCGGGAAATTAAAAAGTTATGAAAAAACTTTTAAACATTGGGTTTTTGGTGATTTTATCGGGTCTGTTTCTGGTCTCGTGTAATGATGATGAAGACTACCAGACCATAGAATCCATTGGCAAGATTAAAATAGACAGTGTAAAAGTCATGAATGATACGATGGATGTGTTTACCATTCAGAGTATTAAAACCTATTCTACTTATCCGTCTCATTGTGAAGGTTTCTACGGATACGATTATATCTATAATGCCAACCTTGAAAGAACCGTTACTTCTTACAAATACATTACGAACGGCCCTTGTGCACAAGGCAGCTATGTGGGAGCCAGCCAAATCAACTTCAGTCCGCAGAAGAAGGGAACCTATATCTTTAAATTTTGGAACGGTGGAAATAACTGGATTACCAAAACAATTGTGGTGCAATAATGAAGTTAGGCTGGATGTTTTGTTTTTTGACTGTGAGTATCCTGTATGGTCAGAAAATAATCTGGAAAGAAGAGCAGAAACTTGTCTGGGATAATTTCAGGAGTCCTGTTAAAAGCAAAAGTAATCCGGATGTTGCAGCATATACAAACTGTGGCTGGGAATATTCTGTAGTGAAATCTACCAATCCAAAGTCTCCCGTAAGTATTGAAATAAAGGCTGTTTTTCATGAAGATAAATCCTGGAAGGATGTAAACAAAATCAATGATTATATTTTACTGCATGAGCAGAAGCATTTTGATATAGCGGAGATGTTTGTAAGGAAATTCAGAAAAACTATTGCAGAGAAAATTAAAACTTCCGGGGATTATGACAGGTTTTTTAAAACAGTGTATAATGAGATGTCAGCCAGCTATAAAAACTTTCAGGTCTCTTATGATAAAGAAACCCGCCATGGGATGAATAAAGAGAAACAGGAAGAATACAATACGATAATTTCTCAAGAATTAGAAAATTTAAAAAGCTATAAAGCCCCTTGAAATTCCTCAATAAAATCATTCATGAACTGTTGGCGCAAAACCCGGATCTTTCTGCGTTCAATATCATTCTGCCCGGGAAGCGTCCCATTGTGTTTATCCGTCAGATTCTGGAGGAAAATAATTACTCCGGTTTCCTGCCTAATTTTTTCACAATAGAGGAATTAATTAATACGATTGCAGATAAGCAGCCTATTCAGGGAATACCACTCTGGCTTTTTTCTTATGATGTATTCCGGAGTCTGAACTTTACACCTTACGAAGATTTTGCAGAATTTTTAAAATGGTTTCCGACCTTGCAGAAAGATTGGGACGATATTCTGAAATTTTCAGACAGTGATCAGGCAGTACTGCAATATATGTTTGATGAGGAAAGGATTAAGGAATGGGCCCAGAACCTAGGGGATGACGAAGGTGTTCCCAGAAAAAAGTTCCTTAATTTCTGGCGGAATATGAATGTCTTTCTTCCGGAGTTGAAAGAGAAATTAAAAGAAAGGAACTGGGCTACCTCAGGAATGATTCATGAAACGGCAAAAGCCGAAATTGAAAGTTTTGCGAAAAGTACTTCAGAACATTTTGTTTTTTGTGGGTTTAACGCCTTTACTCCGGTTGAAGAAAAACTCGTCAGGAGCCTGTTGAAACAAGATAAGGCCCAGTGTTTTTTTCAGGCAGACCGTTATTACTTTGATGATGAAAGACAGGAAGCCGGGAAATTTCTCAGAAATCATAAAATGTGGAAAGAATTTGATGAGCACCGGGCTTTTCAATGGATTGAAGATGATTTCAGCCAGCCTAAAAAAATCAAGGTTTATGAGGTTTCAGGAAATGTAACCCAAACAAAAGTACTGCCGGAGATTTTTAAGGAAATCAATAATAAAACCTATTCCAATACAGCGGTAGTGCTGCTTGATGAAAATCTTTTGCCTGCGAGCCTGGATGTGATGCACGGGATTGAAAGCCTGAATATTACCATGGGATTTCCTTTGAAAAACTTGTCCTTTTCCAATGCAGTAAAAACGTCTTTTTTACCTGCAAAAGCAATTGGAGAAGAATAAATCGTCTTACTATTACAGGGATATTTTTCCGATTTTGGAAGAATTGCCCAAATCTGCTGAAGATGAACTCATCATTAATGATTTTAAAGCAAAGATTGAAGAAAGAAATATTGTCTATATTTCCGGAAAGCTTTTGCATGAACTTCTGGGCAAATTATCGTATTTCGGACTTCTTCAGAAAGCGGAGGGTACCCATTCTTATCTCGATAAGCTGATTGCATTTTGCCAACAGGTTAAATGGCTGGAAATAGATGACATTCAGTACGAAAATGTTTCTCATTTTGAAAATGCGTTCAGGATTATCAAGAACCAGCTGACTCCCTATAATATTGAGATCAAAATGGAAACACTGGAAATTCTGATTAATCAGCATATTAATTCCGAAAGTATAGATTTCCAGGGAGAACCATTACGGGGGCTACAGATTATGGGGCTGCTGGAGACACGTCTCCTGAATTTTGAGAACGTCATTATGCTTTCGGTGAATGAAGGGAAACTGCCCCTTGGGAACTCACAGAATACCTATATTCCTTTTGATATCCGTAAGGTTTTTGATCTTCATACATTTCTGGAAAACGACAGCATTTATGCATATCACTTTTACAGGCTTATTCAGGATGCCAGAAATGTTCATTTACTGTACAATGCTTTAAGTTCCGGTGTGAATACTGGAGAAAAAAGCAGGTTTATTACCCAGATTGAAATGGAAAGTGCTCATGAGATTGAGCATTTGATTATTGAAAATTCTTCAGATCCCATTACTACAAAACCTATTGAAATTGCTAAAACGGGAATTGTAATGGAACGCCTCCAAAAATGGAAAGAGAAAGTATCTGCTTCACACCTTACAAGTTATCTTTATAATCCTATCGATTTTTATCTTTCCAAGATTTTAAACACTTCGGAAACCGATGAGATTGAGGAAGAATTATCAGTGAAAAATTATGGAAATCTGGTTCATTACTCACTTCAAGAAGTATATGAAGTTTTAAAAGGTAAGTTATTAAAAGAAAGTGATTTGCGAAATTCAATTAAAGCTGTAGATCAATATATTAATATTGCCATTGAAAAACTGAAACATCAGCCTGAATTCTATGAAAAAGGGATGAATTATATTCATAAAGCCATTGCTAAGAAAGTAATTGAAAATATCCTCAATCATGATCTTGAATTAATAAAGCAGGGCAATAAATTAGAAATTGTTGATATTGAAAGAAAGTTTGAAAATGTAGAATTTTACCTGGAGGGAAACGATAAAATTTCTTTTTTTGGTTTTATCGACAGAATCGATAAGCTGAATGGGACTTTAAGAATTATCGATTATAAAACTGCCAAAATTAAAAATCTTAATGTGAAAATTGACGAAGACAATGTTTCTGATTATTTCCATAATAGTGACCGGAAGCAGGCTCTTCAGTTATGTATTTATCATTACGTGGTGCAACACCTTCCTGAATTCTGGGGTTTTCCTATAGAAACCGGAATCTGGAGCTTTGCAGAAGCCAAAAAAGGAATGGTTGCGTTACAATTCGATAAAGGGGATATCGATGAGGCGATGAAATCTGTTAAAAGCCTTATTCTGGAGATTCTCAATCCGGATATCAGTTTTGTAGAGAATATAAAGTCTTATTAAGGTGTCCGGTTTATATTTTTACTAAAATTCTGTACCTCGTTTAAAATTATTAATTAATTTTTTTAGTCCTTTCCTCAAAAAAATGGAAAATGTTTTTATTGAATCTCATAGAGTTTTTTAGAGGTATAATTGTATATTTACTGTAAACTTTTCATCTCAGGATAATTGAACAAACGCAGCACCGTATGAAAAAGCTTTTGACAGTATTGGCTATAATTTTCTCTTTTACTCTACAATCTCAACAAAAAACGGATACTTTAGATACAGCATTGCAAAATATAACCAGGGATACCAAATTCGGGCTCGCTCTAAGTGGAGGCGGGGCCAAAGGATTTGCTCACATCGGTATTTTGAAAATGATTGATTCGCTCGGTATTAAAATCGACTATATTACCGGAACCAGTATGGGAGGTATTCTTGGCGGGTTATATGCAATGGGGTATAATGCTGACCAGCTGAAGAAAACCGTTTATAAAGTAGACTGGAACAGGATTTTAAGTAATAAAATCCCTTACAATAAAGTGAATATCAGCGAAAAAGGAGAGTATGACAAATATATTCTTGAGTTTCCGGTGGTAAAAGGGTTTCCGACACTTCCCAGTTCTTATATTGAAGGGCAATATATGGGTGAAGTTCTTAATACCCTTACCTTCAATGCAAAACATATTAATGATTTCAGCAAGCTCAGGATCCCTGTAGAGCTTACCTCTTCTGATATAGAAAACGGAGGATTGGTTATGCAGAAAAAAGGCTCTTTGCCCTTGGCAATCCGTGCCACTTTAGCGATCCCGGCGGCTTTTGCCCCGGTTTATATTGATGGAAAATTATTGGTAGATGGTGGTTTGGACCGTAATTATCCTGCAAATGAAGTCAGACAGATGGGGGCTGATTTTGTAATAGGAGGATACACAGGGTTTAGGCTTTTTACCAAAAAGGAAATTGAAAATCCGATGAAAATGATCTATCAAACCCATGCAATCCGTTCTGTAGAAGATTTTAAACACCAGAAGGAACTATCCGATATACTGGTAGATTTTGTAGATCCTTTGGGAGATATTACCACCAAAGACTTTGCAAAGTTCAGAAGGATTATCAAAATTGGAGAAACGGAAGCAAGAAAACATCTTCCTGAATTTGTAGCATTGGCAGAAGCGCAGAAAAAGCTGGGTATTAAAAGTGAGCACCAGATGATTGAGGAAGTAAAAATGCCAACAGCAAAGTTTACATATAATGAAGAAGATGGAACCCCAATTACCGATACTGCTGAAATAAAGGTAATTAAAAATCAGATGGGATTGATGGAAGGAAAGTATTATGATGCCAAAACAATCAACGAAGCCATTGACCGGGTTTTCGGGATGCGTCAGTATGAGAAAGTGTATTATACCTATACCGCTGAAAATGACCATCTTGTAATGAATATTTTTGTGAAAAGAGCTAAAAAGGGTGCCTTTAAACTGGCTCTCCACTATGATACGGAACAATCTGTAGGAATTATTGTAAATTATACATACCGGAATATCCTGA
This sequence comes from Chryseobacterium sp. P1-3, assembly GCF_000738495.1. Taxonomy (NCBI): domain Bacteria; kingdom Pseudomonadati; phylum Bacteroidota; class Flavobacteriia; order Flavobacteriales; family Weeksellaceae; genus Chryseobacterium; species Chryseobacterium sp. P1-3. The sequence continues at coordinate 581,906 of NZ_JPEQ01000007.1, read as the reverse complement.
TGAACAGATCAAGATTTTTAGCAACTGTAGATATTTCAGAACGTTTTAAAGCCAGATTGGCGTATCAGCAGTTTCTGGGTACCGGAGATCGATGGTGGTTTGAAGCGGAAGCCAAAATGATACATCTTAAAAGTAATGACCTGACTTTTAGATTGGTAGATCTTTATAGCGAAAGTGAGAATGCCAGATTCCCTAATCATATGTATAGAAATATAACCGGGAAAATTGCCTTAAATTATAATGTTACACCGAATGCATTTATTTCTTTAGGTACCGAATTCAGTACGGAAAGAATGTATAGTCTATTGGATAAAGTAGATCAGACAAGGTATGATAATTACAGTAAAAAACTATATAATCACAGCAATTTTAATACTTTTCTGAAATTTGAGCAGAACAACCTTAACAAGAAATATTTTTCTACCAAAGGAAATCATCTTCAGGCCAGCGCCAGGTTTTATTATGGAGATCAATATGAATTGTATGATTTAGAGCAGGTACAACCTCAGTTGTATTCTATTTTAAACCCTAAGGGAGATTATTACTATCAGCCTGAAAATCTGGTTTCATTTACTTTAAATGAAAATTTTGCTCATCCTGTTACAAGAAGCCTGACCGTAAAAGGCAATCTATTCCTGGGAACAAGTTTCGGATCCCAGAAGGAGGGAAAATATCCTTATCTGTTTCTTAATGAGAAATATAATCTGGGAGGAAGTGAATACAATTATGATTTACTCAATCCCGAATTTAATGGATTACGCCAGAAAGAGCTGCCTGTAACTTCTGTTGCCAAAGCTGGAGTAGCGCTTCAATACAGAATCATGAGACGATTGTACCTGACACCCTCCCTTCATTATGGTAAAATCAGTCAGGAGCTGTCACCTTTTAAACAAAGTTATAATATTCTGGGTTACGGACTGAATCTCGGATATGAATCTCTCTTAGGTCCAATCAGTTTTAATATTTCAAGAAATGATTATCTTGAATTCTGGAGAATATATTTCAGTATAGGATTTAAATTTTAATCCATAAAAATACACCCCACAGAAATGAGGTGTAATAAAAAATTAAACTTGAAATTAATAGAAGAGGATAGTTAGAGTTTTATTTTTTTATGGTTTACTTTACCATTAGAAAGACTGATTTGCACCACATATACTCCCGGCTCTAAATTGTCAGATTCAAAGCTGGATTTATTGACCTCTTGTTGAAGCACCAAAGTACCGGAGATGCTGTATATACTAATGCTTTTGATAACATCACCCGATCTGGCTTTAATTTGACGATTTTGCGTATAAATCTCGGAAATGTCTTCTGTTAGTCCACGACCGATTGATTTTTTAAACTGAAGGTTATAAAACGGAGTTACCACTTCAAAAATATAATTTCTGCTTTCCAGATTCCGTATATCAATGCCGTTGTTTTCCTGGTATTGTTCATTGGAAATGGTTTTAACCAGGTTTTTATTTTCATCAAAAATATGTACTGAGGAAAGTTCCTGCGGATTAATTTTTAATTGTAAAACAGCATTATTTTCAGATTGAACCATTTCATTTTCTGCAATTTCCTTTGGGGTACTTTTGATATAAGGAATCAATTTATCTTCATTGTTTTCCGATACTTTTAAAAGATAGACTCCATCCTTTAAAGAAGATAAATTGCGGTTTGCTGCTGATCTGCTTATGGCTTTTTCCTGGTTGAAATCTGTAATTTGAATCAGTTGCATAGTTCCAAGATCTGGTTTTATCTGGGAAGAGGATAATGGATCAGCCTGTGAGAGAACTGGAGCGGACTGTTTGCCAAAAATGGAATCTGCAATAGCCCATTGATTTAAAAGGCCGCCGCTCCTCAATGTATTGAATTTTGCATTTGATGCCAGAACGAAAGGTACAATACCTCCTATATGACCCAAAGGCCCCCAGTAAAAGGAGTCAAGTTTATATTTATTCAGATCCCACCATGGATAATATCCACGCTGTACTTCAATGGTTTTGGAAGTATTTTCGGGTGGAATAGCCAGATCTACGGTAGAATGGCCCAAAGTCATAGGAGTTTTATTATACCAATCGTATACATCCTTAGGTTTCATACATTGTCTGAGTTTGTTACCTGGATTATTGGTCACATCATTGATAAAATTGGTGGTAAAAAGCTTTCTCCATATAACGGGACCCCAAAGCAGCCCTCCGTTATCCTGGACTACATGATAATTGTAACGGTCCAGGTATTCTGCAGAAATGACTTCCGAAATATCGCTGGTATAGGTTTTATATCCGGTATTATTGCAGCTATGCAGAACATTGGCTAAAAATGCAGTGAAAGGATAAAAATCTTTTTCCAAAACCCCTTTATTGAGAGTGACCCCTGAGAAGTCATAAGGGCCGTCTCCCATATAAGCATACTTAAATTTTAAATTAGTAGGATTAGACACACTTAACTTCTTGAGTGTAGACATTGCGGCATGGGCTCCCTGGGAATATCCCGCTAAGAAATATTCATCATACCGTTTTACTCCCAATTGAGACAAAACTTTATCAGCTGCCGTTACAAAATCTATGGTAGCCCCGGCTTCTGTGGCATAATCTACATACGGGTGAGTACCTTCTCCTGTTCCCATCCCTACGTAATCAGGAGCCATTAAAATATATCCGTTAAGTACATACGATAATTCAACAACAAACCCGGCTGTTAATGTTCCTTTAAAATTGGAGGGGACATTATGCCTGCTGTCGGTTGTACCATGATCTGAAACTACTGTTGAAAGCTTAAATCCCACATTGGGAAACATAAGAAGTCCGGTTGCCTTTACCAGGTTATTATTCTCATTTTTAGTGTAATAGGTAATTTTATAACCTTTTACTCCCACATTAAACCCGTTAAGATAATTTACAAAATCAGGAGCATTCTGTTCTCCAAGATTATTTGCAATAAAATTGACAACACCTTGCGGGGTTAAGTCCAGTTTCTGTTCTACGCTTACCAGATCACCGGGTTGCTGGGCAAAGTAAAATGGTGCGGCTAATCCTAATAAAAAAACGGCGATTTTTCTCATATTGATATTTTTATAGTGGTATCAATATAGTGTATTTAATAAATTTAATTAAAAATTATGACATTAATAATTATTCATTGAATATCAAATCTCCTGAAAGTGACTAAAATAAAAGAGTCTGGTCCATGGGCCAGACTCTTTCGGTATATTTTGCTTTGATTTAAAAAGCGTTGATTCCTGTAATATCTAAACCGGTGATTAACAAATGAACATCATGAGTCCCTTCATAGGTGATAACCGATTCTAAATTCGCAGCGTGTCTCATCATTGGGAATTCTCCCATAATTCCCATACCTCCAAGTATTTGTCTTGATTCTCTTGCGATATCAATAGCCATTTTTACGTTGTTTCGTTTTGCCATTGAAATTTGTGCAGGAGTAGCCTTATGATCATTTTTAAGATTTCCCAGCTGAAGACATAACAATTGTGCTTTTGTAATTTCTGTCAGGAATTCGGCTAATTTCTTTTGCTGAAGCTGGTAGGAGCCGATTGGTTTACCGAATTGTTTTCTTTCTTTCGAATATTGAACTGCAGTGCAGTAACAGTCGATAGCAGCACCGATTACTCCCCATGAAATTCCATATCTGGCAGAGTTCAGACAAGAAAGTGGCCCTTTAAGTCCTGTAACTCCCGGAAGTAAATTCTCTTTAGGAACTTTCACATTATTGAATACCAGTTCTCCTGTTTTTGAAGCCCTTAAGCTCCATTTATTGTGTGTTTCCGGAGTGGTGAAGCCTTCCATTCCTCTTTCAACGATGAGTCCCTGTACTTTTCCTTCTTCATTTTTTGCCCAAACCACAGCGATATCGCATAACGGTGAATTGGTGATCCACATTTTGGCACCATTTAAAAGATAATGATCTCCCATATCTTTAAAATAAGTCTCCATAGAACCCGGGTCAGAGCCGTGATTAGGCTCAGTCAGCCCAAAAGACCCGATCATTTCTCCTGCAGCAAGCTTAGGAAGGTATTTTCTTTTCTGCTCTTCAGAACCGAATTCGTTGATAGGAAACATTACCAGTGAGCTTTGCACAGATGCAGCAGAACGTACTGCAGAATCTCCTCTTTCCAACTCCTGCATGATTAAACCGTAAGAAATCTGGTCTAATCCTGAACCGCCATATTCCACCGGGATATATGGACCTAAAGCCCCAATTTTTCCTAATTCTCTCATCAGGCCGGGAAGATCTGTATGGTTTTGTGCTGCCTGATCAATCTGTGGCATTACAAAACTTTCTACCCAGTCTCTTACAGATTGGCGGATTAGTTTGTGTTCTTCAGTAAGTAAAGCATCTATACCGTAATAATCAGGGATGCTTGTAAGAGGATAATATGACATGATTTTTTGATTTTGTTAAAAATAACAATTTTCGTCTTGTCTGGGAAATTTTTTTCTCAACTTCTGTTATTGTTGATTTTCAATTGTATAGCGTTATTTATGGTATTTTAGTGCTCTGTTTTTCATTTTCAGACCTCCTCATCGTTGGATATAGGATACTGATTAGGGGCATTATGAACTTTGCTTTTGAATTTATACAGGTAAGGGGCTTTATTTGCTGAGCCATCATATAATTTTTCAAGTCTGTCAAGAATATTTAAACTTAAAATTTTCCGCTGAAAATTATTTCTCCTGAACTTCTGTCCTAATATTGTTTCATAAAGTGACTGAAGGTCTTTCATTGTAAACTTTTCCGGAAGAAGATTACTTGCTGCCACTTCCGTATTGATATTCATCCGCAGGTATTCCAGACCCGTTTCTATGATCCTGTCGTGATCAAAAGCCATCTTAGGTAACTTGCTAACTTCAAACCATTCACAGCTTTCATTGAAAGCATCAGGAAAAGTATTGGCTATTGAAAAATCGATAAGGCTGCAGTAGCCAACCGTTATAAATCTTTGGAAAATCCAGTGATCTTTCGGAACCTCTATTCCTTTGTTTTGAAGAAGAATCTGGTGAACGTTATTTTCTGTACGGTCTATTCTTCCGAAAGTATGAAACTGCTTTAAAAACAAGTCTTTAAGGTGTGTTCTCTCAAATAATACCCTTGCAGCTGCTTCCCGGAGATCTTCATCATTAAATACGAAACCGCCCGGGAGTGACCATAAATCCAGATCATGATACTTTAAAAGCAATACCTTCAAAATGTTGTTATGAAAACCGAATATTGTACAGTCTACCGATACATGGGCTACAAAATCTTTAGTATCGATAAGCTCCTGAAGGGTTTCTTTATTTTTTGTGTCTTTAATTTTCATGGCCGTAAAAATAAATATTTTCTAGCTATTCTTTCGAGAGAATTTAAAATATACTAAACTAATCATAAAAAGAATAAGTACGGAGCCTAAAATATATAAAGGATAAAAATTTAACAGTTTTTTTTCAAACAATAGTGACATAATGATAGAGCTTACAGAGCTGCCCAGAGAGGAGAAAATAACAATCAGTGAAGTGAAAAGATTGATCTTAGCCTTACCGATGGTGGCAATCATTTTTGAATTAATAACAGGGTAAAGTGGTGCCAGAAACAAACCGATCACCGGAAACAGAAAAAGCAGCAGCCTGGAATTTTCATGATCAAAATATTGTATTCCCAGAATAATGACAAGAATGGTTATAATTAAAAAAATGCATGACACATAATATCCTGTTAGTGGGAAATTCCTGATAATATTAGCCGTGACAGTTCTTCCGGCATAAGAGAAAAGAGCCAGAAAAGAAGAGGCCTGTAAAGCAAAAAAAGAATTGACTTTCAGGTGATTTTTGTAAAAAGAAGGAAGCCACGAATTAAATCCCTGTTCTACAAAAACAATAAAGAAAATAACCCCCAGAAACAGTAATACAGGAAATGTGGTAAAACCTGACAATTCAGAAATAAGGCTCTTGTTTTCTGTGGTGCCTGCTTCTGAAATTTCTATTCTCGAAAACAAAAATATCGTTACTGCAGAGAGAAGTGTGATCAGTAAAAATCCGGATTTCCAGAATTCGGAGTACTGGCTGGAAATCAGCCAGCCAAAGCCGGTATTGACTACAAAAATGCCTATCATAAAGGATGCTTCTACGCTGTTCATGGTTTTTGCCAACGCTTTTTCATCAGAAATATTATTCCTTATGATTCCGAAAACACAGATTTTGCCTATCGCAAAGCAGGCTCCAATGATTGCAAACCACACTTTATAAAACCAAAAGTCTGCTATAAAAGGAAGTAGCGATGAGCAAATTCCTACAATAACCAAAGCAAGGATTATGGCTTTTTTTGTTCCGGTCCTGTTAATGAAACTCACGGCAAAAAGAGAGATAAAAGCGATGGGAAGATCTTTAAAAGACTCCAGCATTCCCAGTTCTCCATAGGTGATTTTTGCCTCAGACAACTGCAGAATGATAAGTCCCATGCAATTTAAAACCATGGAAAAAATCAGGAAAGTTAATTTTAGAGGAAGTGAAATTTGAGAAAGCTTGGTTGCCATTTTGGGGAGTATCTGAATTGGATTTTTATAAATATTTATGAATTATGGGTAGAAAGATAAGGCTTTCAAGTCCCAAAAATAAACGAAAAATTAAAATAATTATTAATGAAATGTTAATTAATTGAAAAAAAATATATTTTTATTGTCTCAAATTTGAGAATTAAAATAATAACTGTATATGAATGTAAAAAATATCGAGAAGCGTAGGAATGGTGGCTGTCCTCTATTTTACAGCTAATTTCAGTGCCCAGACAACAGTGAAGGACACCGTTTCAAAGGAAAACAAAATAGATGAGATTGTAGTGATTGGTTATGGTACTCAAAAAAAGAGTAATGTAACCGGAGCTATAGCAAGTATTAAAGCCAGTGACATAGAAAATATCCCGGCAGGTAAACCGGAACAGGTACTGCAGGGAAGGGCTGCAGGAGTTTCGGTAGTAACCAATTCCGGACAGCCCGGGGCACCTGCCACAGTAAGGGTACGTGGAATTACCAGTTTTGGGGCAGGAAGTAATAGCCCCTTATGGGTTGTTGATGGAATTGTTGTAGATAACATCGGATGGCTCAATCAATCTGACATAGAGAGTATCGAAGTTTTGAAAGATGGAGCATCATCTGCTATTTACGGTGTCTCTGCGGCAAAAGGGGTAATTCTGGTTACTACCAAAAAAGGCAAAAAGGGAAGACTCAGTCTTTCTTATAACGGGTTTTACGGTTTTTCAAATGCCTCTAAAAAATTGGATCTTCTGGATGCCACCCAATATGCAAAAATCATCAATGAAGGATTGGTAAATGATGGGGGTGCCCCAAGATTTTCCAATCCTGAAGCATTTGGAAAAGGAACCAACTGGCAGGATACGATTTTCGGAACGGGTGAAAAATCCTCTCACGAAGTAAGCATCACGGGTGGCAATGATAAATCAAGTTATTATACATCATTTGGATACTTTGATCAGACCGGCATTGTAATGAGTGATATCTCTTACTACAAAAGGATAAACGGAAGGTTCAACTCAACTCATAAGGTTACTGATTATTTAACTTTAGGGCAAACCTTTGCTTATACCCACACAAAATCTCAGGGAGTGAGCGCCAATGAAGAATATGGAGGTCCTCTGGCTTCGGCAGTGAACCTGGATCCTACAACTCCGGTGGTGGTGACAGACTGGTCGATGGTAGACCCCAACGGCTATACAAACCCTTACATCATTCGGGATCCTGAAGGCCGCCCTTATGGTATCTCGCGGTATGTAAACAATGAAATGACGAATCCAAGAGCTTTCCGTGCTATTCAGCAAGGTAACCACAATTGGTCGGATGATTTTGTAGGTAATATTTTTGCTGAACTTAAATTCCTTGATCATTTTACATTCAAAACAAGTCTTAACGGTAAGAAATCCTATTGGGGAAGCCGAACCTTTACACCCAAATATTATTTAAGTCCTAATTATAGCAACACAGGTTTCAATAGTCTGAATAAGGTGGACGAAAATAAGTTTGAATGGAGTATGGAAAATACGTTGACCTATCAAAATAAATTCGGTAATCATAATCTAAGTGTATTGGTAGGACAGGGAGTATACCGGTACAATATATCCGGAGGTGCCAGCCTGACGTATAGTAATTTACCTATCGACAACTGGACAGAGGCTTCTTTTAATTTTGATATTCCTCAGGATGATATTGTAGCAAAAGGCTGGGACGGAATCCAGACCCGTAAGGCTTCTTATTTTGGTAGAGTTATTTATGATTATGCTGATAAGTATTTATTCACAGGGACCATCCGTAGGGACGGTTCTTCAAAATTTGCCACGAACCAGCATTGGGGAACTTTCCCTTCCATGTCTTTAGGCTGGAATGTGCACAAAGAAAACTTTTGGCCGGAAAACAAAGTGGTTAATAGTTTGAAATTGAGAGGAGGTTACGGAGTTTTAGGGAACGATGAAATGGAGAACTTCAGGTTTGCGAGTTTTATGGTTTCAGGAAGCAATTACACAAATGCCGGAAATAATATCATTATTGGATATGCACCAAGTACTCTGGAAAATCCCAACTTAAAATGGGAACAAACCAGCCAGTTTAATATTGCTGCAGACTTAAAACTGTTTAAGAATTTCACCCTTACTGCAGATTGGTATAGAAAGAAAACTACTGATATCTTAAGACAGATCAATATTCCGGGATATGTAGGGGTTCCTAATTTGCCCTGGTCGAATGTAGGGGATATGGAAAACTCAGGATTGGAACTTGAACTGGGTTATAAAAAGAACTGGGAAGATTTCAGTATATCCGTAAACGGAAATTTTGCTACGATAAAAAACAAGGTACTGCGACTGGAGGATGATATTAATTACTTCAATCTTGCTTCCTTTCAGACAATGGGAGCCGTATCAAGAGTAGCTGTCGGGCAGCCATACGGATCATTTTATGGCCAGACCTATAGTGGTGTTTTCCAGAATCAGGCACAAATTGATGCCTACGTAAATGCCAATGGGGACAAACTATTACCGAATGCCAGACCGGGGGATTTTATCTGGCAGGATAACAACGGGGATGGTAAAATTGATGAAGAAGATAAAGTCAACTTAGGAAGTTCTATTCCGAAATATACCTTTGGGCTTACTGTGAATTTAAATTATAAGAATTTTGATTTTATGGTATTTGCGCAAGGACAGGCGGGGAATAAAATTTTCCAGGGACTAAGAAGACTGGATATCCTTGATGCCAATTACCAGACAAGAATTTTGGACCGATGGACAGGAGAGGGATCTACAAATGACAACCCGAGGGTAACAAGGAATGATCCAAACCACAATTATTCCTGGATGTCAAACTATTACCTTCAGAAAGGAGATTACGTCCGTGTGAAAATTATCCAGTTAGGCTATACATTGCCTCAGGATGTTACAAGCCGTTTCGGAATGAATAAAGTAAGGCTGTATATCACCGGGGAAAATCTTTTTACCTTCACAAAATATACAGGCTATGATCCGGAAATTGCCGGAAGGAATAATTCTGAACAAGATATTATCGGGGTTGACAGGGCTTACTATCCACAAGCCAGAACATTCTTACTGGGAGCAAATATTCAATTTTAATACGTAAAAACATGAAAAACAGATTTTTATATAAAGGGATTGCCATTACATTTTTAACGGGTCTGAGTTTTAGCAATATTAGCTGTAGTGGGTCATACCTGGATGATGTGCAGAATTCAGGGTCTTTTAACACGGATTTATATTTTAAAAATGAGCAGCAGTCTTTCAGCGCATTGGTTTCTGTATATGATGTTCTAAGGAAATATTCCGGAGGCTTTGAAAATACGGTTACATTTTTTAATGCAGGTTCCGACGATTTTTATTCAGGAGGGGGAAACTCTAATGATGGGGCAGGAATACAGGGTTTTAATAATTATTCCCTGAACCCGAATACCATGCCTGCAAGTTACTGGAGAGATTATTATCAGGGGATTGCCCGTGCTAACCTTTTAATAGAAAGGGTACCGGGAGCTTCAATGAGTGAGGATCTGAAAAAAAGATTTATTGCTGAGGCTAAGGTTTTGCGATCACTGTACTATTTTGAGCTTCTAAGAATGTTCGGAAATATTCCGCTGGTGCTTAAAAGTGTAAAATTTGATGATGATTACTGGCATATCCCACAGGCAAAACCAAGCGAGGTTTATACACAAATAGAAAGTGATATCAACGCTGCCATTCCGGATTTAATGATGACGGCAAGCGGAAATGACAGAGGAAGAATTACGCAGGGAACTGCCAGAGCAATATTGGGGAAAATCTATCTTTATGATAAAAAGATGCCGGAAGCTGCAGCACAATTTGCAGAAGTGAATGGTACACCGGGAGGAACAAGCCAGTATGGATATAAACTTGTAGCCAATTATGCCGATCTGTTTAAGGTAGGCCCGGAAACGGCTGATCCTTATAAGTTTTCAACAGAATCTATTCTGGAAGTCATGCATACCAATAAAGGAAATTCCGATTGGGGATTCTGGGGACAGGGAAAAGATGAAGGAAATTCTATCAATGTTATGCTGGGACCACGTTCTTATAATTTAACAACGATACCCAATAATAATGCACCGGATTTATATGCAGGATGGGCATTTAACACCGTAACGGAAGATCTGTTTAATTTTATGCAGGGAGATCCGAGATTGGCAGTAACGATTTTCAATGCAAAGCAATTGGTGAATGAAGGGAAAATCACCTACAGCCCGGCGTTTGCAGATACCGGATATTTCTTGAATAAATATATGCCTACCAACGACCTGAAAAGTTCACTTCCCGGGCCACCAGAGTTGAATTTCAGACAGAATTATATTGCGATAAGGCTGGCAGATACCTATCTGATGGAAGCAGAAGCTTTAGGAGCTGCAGGAGGAAGAGCACAGGCTTTATTGGATGCGGTAAGAGCCAGAGTAGGTTTACCTTCCGTTCCTGTTTCTATGCAGGCAATTAAAGATGAAAGAAGGAGGGAGCTTGCCGGGGAAGGACACCGATGGTTTGACCTTGTACGATGGGGAGATGCACCTTCCAAACTTGCTTTTAAAGGATTCAAAGGAGGCAAAAATGAAATTTTACCTATTCCGTTTAATGAATTGCCCAATACTTCTTTGCATCAAAATCCCGGCTATTAACCCATGAAGTTTCACAACTTATATAGTTTCTTTATAGGTGCCACACTACTTGGTGGTGTGGTACTTTTTCCTTTGTCATGTACTGTCCGGGATAAAGGAAATGAAGTAGAGTACTGGCTTACGAAAGGTGATGGAAGTGTTAAATTGCAACTTCAGAATCAGTCAAGATTTATAAGTCATTCCGACGACTTTCAGTCTATTGAAATTGATGCTGCCCAAAAGTTTCAATATGTTGACGGATTCGGATATACATTGACCGGAGGGAGTGTAGAGGTAATCAACCGTTTATCGCCTTCCAAAAGAAAGGCCCTGCTTAATGAGCTTTTCGGGAGCGGTAAAAACTCCATTTCAATCAGCTATCTGCGATTAAGCATAGGAGCTTCCGACCTTGATAGAGAAGTTTTTTCTTATAATGATGTACCGGAAGGAGAGACAGATCCTTCACTTTCAAAATTCAGCCTGATTAAGGACAAAGCATTGATCAGCATGCTGAAAGAAATTTTACAGATTAATCCGGCTATTAAAATTATCGCAGCGCCCTGGTCGGCACCGGTATGGATGAAAGACAACGGGAAATCAAAAGGAGGAAGCTTACGACCTGAGTTTTACGGTGTATATGCTAATTATTTTGTGAAATATATCCAGGCAATGAAGAGAGAAGGAATCACCATTGATGCCATTACTCCGCAGAATGAACCTTTGCATCCGGGAAATAACCCGAGTTTATATATGCCATCCGAACAGCAGAAACACTTTATCAGGCAATATTTAGGTCCGGCTTTCCGATCTCATAAAATTAATACTAAAATTGTGATCTATGATCATAACTGCAATAAGCCGGAATATGTTCTTGATATTCTGAAAGATCCGGATGCTTATCAGTATATTGACGGTTCTGCTTTCCATCTTTATGAAGGAGAAATATCAGCTTTAAGTACTGTTCATGCGGCTTTTCCGGAAAAAAATCTTTATTTTACGGAACAATGGACAGGATCAAAAGGAACTTTTAATGAAGACCTGAACTGGCATACTAAAAATGTGATCATCGGGTCTATGAGAAATTGGAGTACAATAGCACTGGAATGGAACCTGGCTAATGATCAGGAATACAGACCGCATACAGAAGGCGGATGTACAGAATGTAAGGGAGCGATTACCGTTTCTGACAAAGAGAATTTTACCAGAAATGTTTCTTATTACATTATTGCTCATGCATCCAAATTTATTCCCGCGGGATCACAGCGTATTGCCTCTACTCAGACAGGAAATCTTTCGACAGCAGCTTTTAAGACTCCCGCCGGAAAAACAGTCCTGATTGTCCAGAATGATAGCAAATCGGATGAAAATTTTAACATCATCTATAATGGGAAAAATAAAACAGCTGTAATAATCCCCGGAAATTCAGCAGCAACCTATATTTTTTAATGAATACCAGAGATCGGGAATGAAATTTACACTTCAAAATATCACACAACTTTGTATAGTAATCCTGGCTTTATCTGCAATGAGCTGTATTTCAAGGCAAGCAGATTCCGGCAGAAGGCTGATCTGGAGTGATGAATTTAATGGAAAAGGGCTCCCGGATTCTTCAAAATGGAACTACGATGTGGGAGGAAATGGTTTCGGCAATAATGAAGCCCAGTTTTATACTCTGAACAGACCGGAAAATGCCCGGATGGAAAACGGCAATCTGGTGATTGAAGCAAGAAAAGAAAGGTGGAAAAACAATTCATATACCTCAGCTAGACTTTTAACGAAAGGAAAATTTTCTTTTCAATACGGAACTGTAGAAGTTCGGGCCAAGCTTCCCAAAGGCCGCGGAACATGGCCGGCAATCTGGATGATGAGTGAAAATATGAAGAAATGGCCGGATGATGGCGAGCTTGATATTATGGAACATGTAGGTTTCAATCAAGGATACATACACGCCTCGGTACATACTCAAAAATACAACCATATCCGGGGGACACAGAAAACAGATACCCTATTTGTAAAGGATGTTAGTGAAACGTTTCATGTATATAAAGCGGTGTGGACACCGGAAAAAATTGATGTTTATGTTGACGACATGAAGTTTTTCACCTACGAAAATAAAGAGAAAGTCTATGAAGCATGGCCTTTTGATCAACCCTGCTTTATTATACTCAATCTGGCAATAGGTGGCTTCTGGGGCGGAAAAGAAGGAATTGATGACGCTGTTTTCCCACAGAAATATTATATAGACTATGTAAGGGTCTATCAAAATAATTAATGAAAAAGAGGACCAGGGGTCCAAAAATAAAAAATCATGAGAAAACTAATTGTAAGCTGTTTTGTGGTAGGTGTTGTTTTCAATGCCAATGCTCAAAACTATTGGAAAAAAAATGAAGGAAAAACAGCTAAGGTAATTCTTACCCATTCAAAGGCTAATGAGAAAATGGTGGATAAGGGGACCGTGAAGTTCGAAAAATTTGGTCAGCCCAAAGAAACGGAAGCCTGTATTTTTGTAGCTCCTAATTTTAAATATCAGAAGCTGATAGGAATTGGTGGGGCAATCACCGATGCTGCTGCAGAAACCTTTTATAAAATGCCTGAGAATAAGCAGAAAGAAATTTTAAACGCTTATTATGGTAAAGACGGGCTGGGGTATACAGTAGTCCGAACCAATATGAACTCCTGCGACTTTTCAAGTGATTCATACACCTATGTGGCAGATCATGATACTTCTTTGAAATCTTTTACGGTAGCCCATGACGAAAAGTATAAGATTCCCATGATTCGTGAAGCACAGAAAGCGATAGGAAAAAATTTTATCTTTTATTTTTCACCATGGAGCCCGCCGGCATGGATGAAATCCAATAAAAGTTTATACAAAGGTGGAAGACTGGAAAATCAATATTACCAGACCTGGGCAGACTATTATATTAAATTCATAAGAGAATATGAAAAAAGAGGAATCAACGTTTGGGGCTTAACCGTTCAAAACGAACCTATGGCTACCCAAAGCTGGGAATCCTGTATTTACACAGCGGAAGAAGAAGGAGAGTTTCTGAAAAACAACCTGGGACCAACCCTTTGGAAAAACGGATATAAAGATAAAAAAGTGATGATCTGGGATCATAACAGGGATCTGATCTACCAAAGAGCCACCACCACCCTGGCTGATCCGGAAACTTCAAAATATGCCCACGGTATCGGATATCACTGGTACGAAACCTGGAATAACAAAACCCAGCTGTTTGACAACCTGGCAGAAACTCACAGGGCATTTCCGGATAAGTTTCTGGCCTTTACTGAGGGATGCAAGGAACAGTTTAATATGGACAAAATCTATGATGTAAGCCTGGGAGAGCTGTACGGGAAGAATATGCTGAATGATTTCAATAAAGGAAATGCTTTGTGGACAGACTGGAACGTTTTACTGGATGAAACAGGCGGCCCCAACCATAAAGGCAATTTTTGCTTTGCCCCTATTATTGCTGATACAAAAACAGGGGAGGTGTACTATACCTATGAGTATTATTATGTAGGGCATGTCTCAAAATTCATCAAACCCAATGCTCAAAGAATCGGCAGCTCTTCCAACAGAGCAGCCCTGACGTCAACAGCTTTTATGAATGAGAACGGACAGTTGGTGACGGTTATCATGAATGATTCCGATACTGATATTGATACCAATCTATGGATTGAAGGAATGGCTGCCCGGCTGACAGCTCCCGCGCATTCTATACAGACCGTAATTTTATAATTTCATATTAATTTTATTTTTAACAGAACCGGCGGCCTCGAAGAGGCCGCCGGTTTGTTTGGCCCCTGAAATAAGCTTTACTTAAACAGCTTATTTCATAACTATGTAAACCCTTATTTGCACTGGATGGATCTTTAAAGATTTAAACACAGATAAAGAAAAAAACCGCAATATGTTTAACATATTGCGGTTTCAATAGTCCTCCTAAGAGGTTCCAGTTTTATCTAAAATTAGTTTTCAGTATCATATTTGCTGATCACTTTCTGGGTAACTCCGGAGCTGCTGAAACCTCCATCATGGAAAAGGTTCTGCATAGTTACTTTCTTCGTAAGATCAGAGAACAGCGTAACACAATAATTAGCACAGTCAAGAGCTGTAGCATTTCCCAGCGGAGACATATCCTCAGCATATCCCAGGAATCCTCCAAAGCCTTTCACGCCGCTTCCTGCCGTAGTGGGAGTAGGTGATTGGGAAACTGTGTTGACACGTACTTTTCTCTCTCCCCAGTAATTACCGAACGTTCTTGCAATACTTTCCAGATAAGCTTTATTATCAGACATATCATTGTAGTCAGGGAAGGTTCTTTGAGCAGCAATGTAGGTAAGAGCAAGGATACTTCCCCATTCATTCATACAGTCTTTTTCCCAGGCTACACGCATTACTTTATGGAAAGATACGGCAGAAACATCCCATCCTTTTTCCAACCAGTCATAGTTCATTTCTGTATAGTGTTTTCCTTTTCTTACATTGACGGACATTCCGATAGAGTGAAGGATAAAATCTATTTTACCAAATTTTGCAACAGCGGCATCAAAAAGTTTTTCAAGGTCTTCTATAGAAGTAGCATCAGCGCCTATCACTTCAGAACCTGTCTTTTCAGCTAGAGAATTCAATTCTCCCATTCTCATTGCGATAGGAGCATTTGACAAGATAAACTCAGCACCTTCTTCATGACATCTTTCTGCGACTTTCCATGCGATAGATTGTTCATTAAGAGCCCCAAAAATAATTCCTTTTTTGCCTTTAAGTAAACCGTATGACATAATTTTTTAATGTTTATTGAAATACAAATGTAGCAATAATTTGTGGTTATGGCATAATAAAAAATGGAGCCTTATCAATTTAAGACTCCATTTTATTGAAAATATTTATTTGACTGAATTTTTAATTGGTTTTCTTGTTCCATTCCGCCTTCACATCTTCTGCAGCATCCTTAGTTTTTTCCCAGGCTTCATCCGCTTTATCCTTAATATCTTCCCAGGCATCTGTGACATTAGCTTTTACCCTGTCAAACCAATCTTCCTGGCTTGCTTCCTGGTCGTTTTTCCTCTTTTCATTAATATAATCCTTGGCTTTATCTGCCAGCTCATTTACTTTCCATTTTGCCTTATCTGCTGCATTCTGTAAAGAATTTTCTGCATTGTTCACTGCATTTTCTGCCTTGTTATAATCCGAATTGTTCATAATACTTATAAATTTGGTTAATGTACCAGTAAACTTACAATAACCATTCCTAAATAATAATTGTACCTGTTAAACTTTTCATAATCTTTTGTTGTATTTTACTGAATGGATATTTAACTTTAATTATTAAAAATTAATAGCATGGAAAAAATACGTTGCGGATGGTGTGAAAAAGATGATCTTTACAGGAAATACCATGATGAAGAATGGGGAAGGCCCGTTTATGATGATGAAACTATTTTTGAATTCCTTATTCTTGAAAGTTTCCAGGCAGGCTTAAGCTGGTATACTATTCTGGCAAAAAGAGAAAATTTTAGAAAAGCTTTTGATCAGTTTGATTATAAAAAGATTGCAGCATATTCTCAAAGCAAGATAGAAGAACTTATGAATAATCCCGGAATCATCAGAAACAGACTCAAAATATCAGCCACTATTACCAATGCACAGAAATTTATAGAAATTCAGAATGAATTTGGAAGCTTTTCTCAATATATCTGGGGATTTGTTAACGGCACACCTATAGATAACAGGCCGAAAGCATTATCTGATGTTCCCGCCACAACAGGGATTTCAGATATTATTTCAAAAGATTTAAAAAAGAGAGGCTTTAAATTCATGGGATCTACAGTAGTGTATGCCCATATGCAGGCAACAGGAATGGTAAACGATCACCTTGAATCATGTTTTATTAGAAATTGATCAATTAATTTTCTTTATTTTTTGCTGTGTTTTTTTATTTAATAATACAAATGGTGGTGAATTTAATTCCATGTCATTTCTTAATTAATGTTTTGATATAAGTTGTTGATATGCAATTGATTTTCATTAAACAGTGATTAAATACAGTATTACTCACATTAGTCTGATATATTTACTGTATTTTCAATTATTTTATTGAATTGATATAAATATTGTATATTTGCATCTTCAAAAACATAGATGATGCAAATCAATTATAAACAACAATTTAGTTTTCTCTTTTTTGTCTTTACTATTTTTATGTATGGACAGGTGGGGATTGGAATTTCCGAACCGGATAAGTCTGCCATGTTGCAGATCAGTTCAAAAAATAAAGGAGTGCTTTTACCTGGTGTTGATTTAGACTCGGTTACAGATCAGATGACTGTTCCTTATCCGGCGGAAGGACTTATGGTATGGAATAATGGAAATGGAGGGCTTTCTGAAACAGGATTTTATTATTGGTCTGCCTCCAAATGGAACAGGCTCTCCACTATTACCATTGATATGATTAACAAACTGGATAATGGGGCAGGTTGGAATGTTACCGGAACAAATATGGGAAATTATGGTGGAGCAAACACCCATTTATCATTGGGAACAAAAACACGCGATGATTTGATTTTTAAAGTAAACTCTTCCGTTGCAGGAAGGTTGGGTGTTGATAATTCTGTAAGTCTGGGACATGGTGCCAATGCCGGTCAGGATGGTATTGCGATTGGAAGTTCCAGTTCAGCATTTCAGGGAATATCAATCGGGAAGGCAGCATCCGTTTCTGCGAATGATGCTTTGGCAATAGGTAATAAATCTAATGCAGGAGCATTTCAATCAACCGCCATCGGATATAATGCCCAAACCAGTAAAAATGAATCCACCGCTATAGGAAACAATTCATCAGCAGACGGATTTCAGTCAATAGCATTGGGTTATCATGCAAAAACCAATGCTAATAATGAAACAGCTATAGGATATAATACGATCACAAATAGTCAGAATTCTACAGCTATAGGTTCCGGGGCAAATGCTCTCGGACAATACTCAACAGCAGTAGGATACGGAGCATCCACTTCACAGGCCAATGCCATTGTTCTGGGAAATAATAATGCAAATGTAGGAATTGGTACAGGTGCTCCGGATACCTCTGCAAAACTGGACGTGAACGGACAGTATAAATTGGGCGAAAAAGGTAATGTGCAGAAAAACCAGATCAGTTTTGAAGCTTGGCCGGGAGTATCCATTAATAATCTGCCTCCCGGAAAATCCATCACCCTGGAAATCGGGATTCCGCCAGTACTACAGCCAGGTTCTACAAGAGCAGCCGTAGTAGTTTCCCCGGCAGGGGACTTTGCAGGAAATTCTTCATTCTCAATTTCAAATCCGAGAATGACTTCTACTTCCAGCATTATGGTGAATCTCACCAACATTTCAGGAAGTGCAAACAGCCTGTATTCTGGTCATTTTTATGTAATGATCCATGAGTTCTAAATAGAATAATAAGTTTATTATAGTTGATATGGTGTTAGGGTTCTCATTATTGGGAGCCCTTTTTAAGGATCAGTCTCAAAAATTGGGACATAATAAATTGGGTCTGAATATAAAAAATTCTGTCCATTATTGATTAGCATCAAAATTATTGAGCTCGTTTTTCACGCAAAGTTTAAAAAAAATAATGTTCCATTTCAAGTAGGCAAAGAAGGCAGCATAGCTGCTGACTAAGCGCATGCAAAGTGTTCGCTTCATCAGAATCGATTAAAGATCAATTCATTTCTTAGCTTACTTAAAATAAAGAGTAATCAAAAAGGAATCTTTGCGTGAATTTTAAAAATTAAATAGATCTAAATATTATTATAAGATCACAACTTTTGCGCTTGATCCCTTTTAATAATTCTTTTAATAATATTTCAAACAAATATATTGTGCACAAAATAAAATAAGTACTTTTGTATCTCAAATTCTTTCATGATGCTTCTTTCAAATCATTTATGCTTTAAAGCCTATGCTGTTTCGCGGTTAATTACCGGTTTATATAAACCCTACCTGGAAAAACTATCCATAACCTATCCTCAATACCTGGTAATGCTTGTGCTTTGGGAAAATGGTAAAATAAGCATCGGGAGAATAGGAGAGTATCTTCATCTGGACAATGGAACACTTACCCCGCTGTTGAAGCGTATGGAAAAAAACGGACTTTTGAACAGAATCAGAAGTACTGATGATGAAAGGGTAGTATTGATCAGCCTGACGGAAAAAGGAGCTGCTCTCCAACATAAAGCCAGGTCTATTCCCGAAGCGGTTCAGGCTTGTATAGATCTTGACGAAGACCGGAAAAAACAGTTAATGGCCATCTTGGATGACTTATTACTAACAAACTCCGATTCTAAAATATGAAAAAAATAGGAATTATAGGCTATGGATGGCTGGGAGCCAGAATAGCCAATGCTTTATCCGGAAAATACACAATATATGCTACCACTACGTCGCAAGAAAAGGCTGCTGAGCTGAATGCTAAAGGAATAAATACTACCTGTGCGGGATTTCCTGATTATCAACTGACTGAAACATACCCGCAATGGAACGAAATAAAAAAACTGGATATCCTGATTATTACAATTCCTGTTTCAGAAAAAAGCTGTTGTGTAAGCTCTTTATACAACAGGATACAGCATTTATCATCATTTATAGGTGATTTTAAAGGACAAATGTTTCTGATGAGTTCTACCGGTGTATATCCGGATATCTCGAAAGAGTTTACGGAAGAAGATGTTCCTCTGGAAAAGGTTTCAGGAGAAAGAATGATTAAAAACAGATATCCGCAGGCCAATATTTTAAGATTAGGTGGCTTAATGGGAGACAACAGGCTTCTTAAGAATTATAATGTTTCTAATCCTGATTTTGCTGTGAATCATATTCATTACGCAGATATTGCAGGTATTCTTTTCAAGATGATCGAAGATGGAACAGAAAACTGCCTTTATAATGTGACAGCTCCAATGCATCCGGCAAAATTCCAGGTGCTTAATGCCCAAAACAATAGAGCAACGGAGGTAGAAGAGGAAACAGGAATAAAGGGAAAAATTGTCCTGTCTTCAAAACTGGTTTCCGAGCTGGAGTACATTTTTCAATATCCTGATCCACGGAAGTTTCATGAGGTTTCTCTGGAATGGCAGAGAGATTGTTAAAACCGCATCATTATAAAATCCGGAAAAACCAAAAATTCAAAACGGCTTAACGTATCCAAAAAACCAAAATCCATTGGTTTTAGTAGAAGGTATAAAAAAGCCTTTGGATTTTTCCAAAGGTTTGTTACTAAAAAATCAGAAATGGCATACACCGCTTATTTTTATAATCTGAAATATTCCCTTTCCGCAACACTGTAGGTATGGAATTTATCCATTCCAATCCAGTTGAAATTAAGTCCGAGTCTCCTGCGGTATTCGTCAATATTGGTGTAGTTTTTTTTAGAAAAACTTTCCTCATCAAATACAATGGAATCCTTCATGATTTTATCATCAAATACCCCAAGAAAATAAGCATCTATAGGCATACCCGCAAAATCGGAACTATGTTCAATAATAAAATTGTTAATCTGATAATCTTAAACAAGTTTTATGATATCCAAAATAGTATGTTTCTCATCTGAACCCCATAAGACCAAATCATCAGGCTGATATTGTTTGAAATCATCAAAAAGGTTCTGAACATTATCATATTTCTGAGCTTCTTCAATAAACCAGGAAATAGAAGGTCCTATAATATCAAAAGGAACAAACAAGACATCCCTGATCTTAAAATGAACAATCTTTTTATCTAACTCAAGAGATTGATTGGTAATAAAACAAGTGATGTCTTGTCCCATAAAAACTTATTTAATAATTCTGTCAAGAACCCAGGTAATAAGATTCTTTTCAGAAGCATGGTGATCTGCAGAAAACTCTCCGCGTCTTCTGTTGGCAATGACGTTATTCACAGTGATGGCTTTATGACCTAATAATTTTGAAAGGGCATAGATCGCAGAAGTTTCCATTTCAAAGTTGGTGATCCCAAGATCATTTAATGTTTCAAGGAATTGATCATCTACTGCTTTCAAACGCAGCTGCCTTCCCTGTGGAGCATAGAATCCCGGGAATGTTGCTGTATTTCCGTGGTATTTTGCATCTTTGTAATATTCACCCATTTCTTCTGCCCAGTCTGAGAAATAAAGCATCGGTTTGATTCGTTCGTAAGGGAATCTTTCCATAAAGCTTTTAGAAAATTCGTTTTCGAAGTTGTAGTCCTGGTAGAAGTACATCAGTCCGTCCAGACCTACTACGTTCTGTGTTACCAGCATATTATCTACCTGAACATCCGGATTTACACTTCCGCAGGTTCCCATACGGAAAAGCTCAAGGGCCTTGTGTTCTGTCTTGAACTCTTTATTTTTAAGATCGATATTTACCAAAGCATCGAGCTCATTCATTACGATATCAATGTTTTCGGTTCCGATCCCAGTTGACATTACCGTAATTCTTTCGCCACGAAGAGTTCCTGTATGGGTATAAAATTCCCTTTTGTTTTTCTTGATTTCTACGGTATCGAAATATTTTGAAACCTTTGCCACCCGGTCAGGGTCGCCCACAAGGATGATTTTGTCAGCAATATCTTCAGGTAAAAGATTCAGGTGATATACACTTCCGTCTTCATTCAGAACAAGTTCTGAGGCAGCAAGTTTATTCAGCATAATTTATATTTTTTTTGTTAATTAATGAAATAGTTTCTTTATACAATCATTTCCTTTTCTGCATGTCAATAGCAAACAGTAATTTTGTTTTATAGGACTATTTTAGTTTTTGATATTGAATTGCATTTAAAAAGTCTCTCCCCAATAGCCTCTCCCCATTATTTTTCCGGTATTTTAGAATTACCGGTTTTACGAATAATGAATTTGATTCCGGGGTTTAAAATTAGTAAAAAATATGTTACCTTAATAACTATTCAGCTTTTCTATTGAGTACTATAGAAAATGATATTAGTAAATAATATGCTTGTTGAAGAATTGGAGATAGATAGGGAACGGACAGCTTGAAAGAATTTTCCGGGGAATATTGAAAAAAGATCTTTTTAGATCTGTATTTTATACTGTATGTGGTCTTCAAAAGATAACCAACCGGATCTCCGTAACCTTGGAAAATCAATTTTCTATGCCTGTAATTCAGTGGCAACAGAAAACAATCTTTGAAGTGTATCGTTCCCAATAAAATGCTTTTGCAGATCTATCCGCCGACACGCTTGGTTTTATATCCCATCTCCTTAAGGATATTCATGATTTTATCACGGTTATCCCCCTGAATGATAATTGTTCCGTCCTTTTCAGAGCCCCCTATTCCTAAGGTGCTTTTTATTTTTTTTGATATCTTTTTCAGCTCTTCTTCACTGCCTTCCCAGCCTTCAACAATGGTGACAGGTTTTCCGTTTCTGCCTTTTTTTTCAAACTTGCATACCAAAGGCTCTTTTTGCTTGAACTCTTCTTCAGGCATTTCAAAATCCTGCTCTTCATGATCAGGAAAAAGATTCTTTAATTGGTCTCGTAAATCCATACCGCAAAATTAAAAAGATTTATGAATTAATGATATAAAAATTTGCAGATTGAATTTTCAAAAACCAACCTGTATAAATAAAATTTAAATAACATGATGCCGGTCAGCTTAATTAACACCAGGAACTTTTCATATTTTTGACTAACGAAACATTAAAAACTATTTATGAAAACCAGCCATGTTATTGCAATCCTGATGATGACTTTCGGATTAGCTAAAGCCCAGACCGGTTTTTCCGGCGATCCGCTCAACGCGGTTTTTGAAACAAAAGATACAGACCGGTTCTGGAAAGCATTTGATAAAATGGAAACTTCCCAGCAAAATCCTTTTGCAGATTATATTAAAGAAGGCTCACCCGGGGTAAAAGGTTTTATGGAGTTCAGGATCATCAATGCCGACTCACTATATTCAAAAGTAAAAAAGAGAAAAGAAGATTATCTTAAAAGCAGGAATGTACTGGCAGGAATACATCAAAAAGAAAAAAGGACCCGAGCCATTTACAGTGCACTGAAATATTGGTATCCTGAAGCTAAATTCCCACCGGTCTATTTTGTTTATGGAAGATTTAATTCCGGGGGGACCTCTTCTGCGGACGGGATTATAATTGGTACAGAAATGCTCAAAAACCTGGACGGAGTCACAGGACTTATCGCCCACGAGCTGATCCATTTTGAGCAAAACAACAAAGGAAAGAATACTTTGTTAAAACAATCTTTGGAAGAAGGAAGTGCAGACTTTATTGGTGAGCTCATCTCAGGAGAACATATTAATCCTGTTCCTTTTCAATATGGAGAGGCACATTCCGGGAAGCTTTATGCTGAATTTGTAACAAGACTGAAAGATGAATCTTACAAAGACTGGTTGTATGAGACAAGCAAAAAAGATGACCGCCCCAACGACCTGGGATATTGGATAGGCTATAAAATTACAGAAGCATACTTTAATAAACAGGCTGATAAACATAAAGCAATTCATAATATATTAAATATTCAGGATCCTTTTTTGTTTTTAAAAGAAAGTGGATTTTTAGATGGTTATATTAAAGAATATGTAAAGAAAAATAAGATGAAATTTGATGATTTCTTTAAGGAGTAAATTATTGTGACCTGTAAATCCCGAGATCAATGGATGAATAGAATAAGTCTGCAGATTAATACTGCAGATTTTTTTATTTGTCATATAAGAAATCAGGGAAAAATAAATTTCAGAACATGAGATTCTTCAATTCATCGGAAATTAGGTAAATTTGTATAACAAAAGTTTTACAAAATGTCAAAAAAAGCAATACTGGCAATCCTTGACGGATGGGGATTAGGAACAAATCCGGATGTTTCCGCAATAGATAAGGCAAATACACCATTCATAGACAGCTGTTACGTAAAATTTCCGCATACAACGCTTGAAGCAAGTGGCCTGGCTGTGGGCCTTCCTGCAGGGCAAATGGGAAATTCCGAAGTAGGACATATGAACCTGGGAGCCGGAAGAGTGGTTTACCAGAATCTGGTAAAGCTTAATATGGCTGTGGAGAACGGAACCTTAGGACAGGAAAAAGTTATTCAGGATGCATTTGAATATGCTAAAAAAGAAAATAAAAAAGTACATTTCATAGGACTGGTTTCCAATGGAGGAGTACATTCACATATCAATCATTTAAAAGGATTACTGACTGCTGCCAAAGAATCCGGTTTGAACGAAAATGTTTTTGTTCATGCCTTTACAGATGGCAGGGACTGCGATCCGCATTCCGGGCTTGGATTCATTGAAGAGCTGCAGAAACATATGGAAGCTACTACAGGAAAACTGGCAACAGTAACAGGAAGGTATTATGCGATGGACAGGGATAAAAGATGGGAGCGTGTAAAGCTGGCTTATGATGCTCTTGTTGAAGGTGTAGGAGAACAAACCACTGACGCTTTAGCCGCTATTCAGGCTTCCTATGATAATAATGTAACTGATGAATTCCTGAAGCCTATCATTTTAGTAAATACTACTGCTATGGGAAATATAGTACCGGTAGCCAAAATTATTGATAATGATGTGGTGATCTGTTTTAATTTCCGTACAGACAGAGGAAGGGAGATTACAGAAGTCCTTTCCCAGAAGGATTTCCCGGAATATTCTATGAGAAAGCTGAACCTTTATTATATTACATTAACCAATTACGATAAGACATTCCAGAATGTACAGGTGGTTTTTGATGAAAATGTGCTGACGGAAACAATGGGTGAAGTTCTTGAAAAAAATGGTAAAACCCAGATCAGAATTGCTGAAACGGAAAAATATCCTCACGTTACCTTTTTCTTTTCAGGTGGAAGGGAAGAAGAATTTAACGGAGAAAAAAGACTATTATGCCCGAGCCCTAAAGATGTTCCTACCTATGATCTAAAACCGGAGATGTCAGCCTATGATATTACCAATGCTATTGTTCCGGAACTGGAAAACGGCACCGCAGATTTTGTATGCCTGAATTTTGCCAATACAGATATGGTAGGACATACAGGCGTTTTTGAAGCTGCCGTAAAAGCTGCTGAAACAGTAGACCAATGTATTGAGAAAGTAGCAACTGCTGCATATGAAAACGGATATGCAGTTTTTATCCTTGCCGATCACGGTAACTCAGATGTAATGATTAATGAGGATGGAACTCCTAATACCCAGCATTCTACAAACCTGGTTCCTTTTATTGTAATGGATAAAGACCATACATGGAATCTGAAGCCGGGAAAACTGGGTGATGTAGCCCCTACCATCCTTAAAGTAATGGGAGTAGAAATACCGGATGCAATGACAGGAGACATTTTAGTTAGCTAAAACTTAATAATAATCTTAAAAAAATGCCGTTATTATAATAGATTGGCATTTTTTATGATTTATGTCAGATAAGATATGAGTTGCATACTTTATTATGCGTTAAATAATAAATAAATCATATCTTTGCTAATTAAAAACTGAATAGTAAAATGTATCAAAAGCTTGTTAGGAAAGAAGTAATGGGAATATTGGAAAAGGAAGTAGGTTCTTTTCTTGAGAAATTTTTAACGCCAATTGAAAAAATATGGCAGCCTTCAGACATGCTTCCGGATCCTTCAAGCGATGAGTTTAAACATGACCTGGAAGAAATTCAGACCTTTGCCCGTGAAATGCCTTATGATTTGTTTGTAACGCTGATCGGAGACTGTATTACTGAGGAGGCACTTCCTTCATACGAGTCCTGGCTGATGGGAGTGGATGGTATCAACCAGGAAGAAAAAGTAGGCTGGGCCAATTGGGTAAGAGCCTGGACAGCGGAAGAAAACAGACATGGAGATCTGCTGAACAAATATCTGTATCTGTGTGGAAGGGTTAATATGAGAGAAGTTGAAATAACCACCCAGTATCTGATCAATGACGGCTTCGATCTGGGAACCAGCATGGACCCATACAGAAACTTTATTTATACCAGTTTCCAGGAAACCGCAACCAACATCTCTCACCGTAGAGTAGGAACCTTAGCTAAGCAATCCGGAAACGGAAAGCTGGCTAAAATGTGTGGCGTTATTGCAGCAGATGAAGCAAGACATGCTAAAGCTTATAAACATTTTGTAGCTAAAATCCTTGAAATAGATCCTTCAGAAATGATCCTTGCCTTTGAAGACATGATGCGTAAGAAAATCGTTATGCCGGCTCACCTGATGAGACAGTCCGGACAAAAGGCAGGAGAACTTTGGGGACATTTCTCAGATGCAGCACAGAGATGTATGGTGTATACAGGTCAGGATTATATCAATATTATGAAAGACTTGTTGGATGAATGGAAGATTGAACATATAAAAGGATTAACAGAAAAAGCAGAGAAAGCCCAGGAATATCTGATGAAGCTTCCCGCAAGGCTACAGAAGATTACGGACAGGGTTTCTACTCCTGATCTTCAGTTCCAGTTTAACTGGGTAAAAAGCTAGAACCCATATTATTATTTTAAATTATAAAAGTATTGAGTGCCTTTCTTTTTGGCACTCTTTTTATTTCTTATCTTTGCAAAGCTAAAAAAGGACAAAATGTTAAATAATAAAAAAAATTGCTGTTGACTTTGACGGAACCATTGTAGATGACGCTTATCCGGCAATTGGAAAACCTAAAATTTTTGCTTTCGAAACATTGAAAAGACTTCAGGCGGAAGGCTTCAGATTGATTCTTTGGACATACAGACACGGAAAAACGTTAGATGAAGCTGTAGAATTCTGTAGAAAAAACGGAATAGAATTTTATGCTGTGAATTCAAGTTTTGAAGGAGAAGTTTTCGATCCTGCCAGCCAATCCAGAAAACTGGATGCAGACTGGTTCATTGATGACAGGAATTTAGGAGGATTTCCCGGCTGGGGAGAAATCTATAATATTATTCAGGAAAGAATTGAATTCCGTGTAGAAGGAAGAGAGGTTCTTCCTTATTCAAAACTTAAAAAAGAAAAGAAAAAAGGACTTTTTTGGTAAGATACATCAGAAGCGCGATATTAGAATTAGTTTTAATCCTATCAAAGCTTCTGCTTTTGTTCAGTAAAAGTCTCTAGATTGTTATAATATAGAAATACACATAACGGTGTAATCTAGCTTCTAACATCTAATATTTAACATCTATAACAATGATTCAATTAAAAAACGATAGACGAACTACGTCTGATGAAGGAGAGTGCCCGTTTGGTTTCAAAGACACTGGGAATGTTGGCTAAAGAAATCAAGCCGGGAATTACTACTTTATATCTGGATAAACTGGCACATGATTTTATCAAAGATCATGGTGCAGAACCCGCTTTTTTAGGATACGGAGGTTTTCCAAATTCCCTGTGTATTTCTCCAAATGAACAGGTTGTTCATGGTTTTCCCAATAAGGAAGTCGTAAAAGAAGGAGATGTTCTTTCCGTAGACTGTGGAGTAATTCTTAACGGTTTTGTAGGAGACCATGCTTATACCTTCGAGATTGGTGAAGTAAAACCTGAGGTAAAAAAACTGCTACAGGTGACTAAAGAATCTTTGTATAAAGGGATTGAACAATGTATCAGGGGGAAAAGAATAGGAGATATTTCTCATGCTATCCAGGCACATTGTGAAAAAGAAGGATACGGAGTAGTAAGAGAGCTTGTAGGACACGGTTTGGGAAGACAGATGCATGAAGATCCTCAGGTTCCTAATTATGGAAGACAGGGAAGCGGAAAAGTAATCAAAGATGGTTTGGCAATTGCTATTGAGCCGATGATCAATCTTGGTACTGAAAAAGTGAAATTCCATAATGATGGCTGGACGGTAACGACTTTGGATAATATGCCATCTGCTCATTTTGAACATGATGTAGCCGTAATCAACGGTAAGCCGGTATTGCTTTCAACGTTCCAATACGTGTATGAAGCATTGGGAATTGTAAGTGATGAAGAGAAGCCATTCCAACTGGATTTTTAATGAAAAAACTAACCAAGCTTTTATTGAATAAAATTCCACGCCCGGTGCTTATTAAAATGAGTATTTGGGCGAGGCCTCTTATTTATCAGCTTTTTAAAGGAGATACTTTCTATGATCCTATTGATGGAAGATCATACAGGAAATTCCTGCCGTACGGATATGGAAAGCAGAGAGAAAATGCCCTTTCTCCGGGAACATTAAGTCTGGAGAGACACCGGCAGATGTGGCTGTATCTTCAAAATGAAACTGATTTTTTTATTAAAAGCTATAAAGTCCTGCATATTGCGCCGGAACAGGAATTTCTGAGGAAATTTAAAAGAATGAGCAATCTGAATTATATTTCTGCTGATTTATATTCTCCGATTGTAGATGTGAAAGCTGATATTCTGGATTTACCTTTTGAGGACAACAGTTTCGATATTGTTTTCTGTAATCATGTCCTGGAGCATATCGAAGACGATGCTAAAGCGATGAGGGAATTATACAGGGTAATGAAGCCCGGAGGCTGGGGAATTCTTCAGGTTCCGATGAAAAACTCATTGGAAAAAACATACGAAGACTTTTCTATTAAGGACCCTAAAGAGCGTCAGAAACATTTCGGGCAATATGATCATGTCCGTTGGTACGGAATGGATTATTTTGACCGATTAAGAAATGTAGGTTTTGAAACGGAAGCCAATTTCTATTCTCAGAAGTTTTCAGAAGAAGAAATAAAAAAATACGGGTTAAGAAGTAATGAAATTCTGCCCGTAGTATATAAAAAATAATAAAACCGTCTTCCGGGGGAAGGCGGTTTTATTGTAGTATAGATAGAAAGTTTGTTTTGCTTTAATGTTATCTGAGGTTTAGTGGGATGAAGACACTGCTTTTAAACCTACTACAGAACCGATAAGGGTTACAATAAAGAACACTCTCCAGAAACTTACCGGATCTTTAAAGAAAATAATTCCCATTAAAGCCGTTCCTACAGCTCCGATACCTGTCCATACAGCATAAGCGGTACCGATTGGTAATGTCTGGGTTGCCTTGATCAGTAAAAGCATGCTTATTGTCATCGTAATCAGGAAACCTGCATACCAAAGATACATCTCAGTTCCTGATGTTTCTTTTGCTTTTCCCAGACATGAGGCGAAGGCTACTTCAAATAGCCCTGCAATAACTAATATTATCCAATTCATTTTTTAAATTTTTCTCTAGCAAATTTCAGTATTTGAAAGCAGAATCAATTTTACAAATTGTTAAAAAATGAGTTTTGGTAGATTAAGTACGCTATTGCATCCAATAGAAGCGGGCTTTAGCCCGCTTTCAAAATAAATATCTATTCCATTGGCTTTAGCCCAAACTCAAATTGTTGAAATTAATTAATTAATTAATTAATTAATGAGACAAACAATTTTAACCGCCAGAACTTCCATATTCAGCTCCTATCCATAAAAGCTTACTTAATCTCCGCCCGGATCCTGCTTAAACTTACCTGCGTAATTCCAAGATAAGAAGCAATATATCCTAGCTGAACCCTTTTCAGCAGGTCAGGGTTGTTGTGCATCAGGTCCTTGTACCGTTCCAGTGATGTTTTGAATTGTCTCGAAATAATCAGCTCTTCAGATTTTATCATTTCCGCTTCTGCCAGTTTTCTGCCCCAATTGGCAATATGAATATCTTCGTTGAAAAGCTTTTTCAGGTTTTCAGTTTCTAATCTATATAAATCACAATCTTCAAGAAGTTCAATACTTTCATAGCCGGGTTTGTCTTCTACATAGCTTTTCATGGAGAGGATACTCTGGCCTTCACTTCCGAACCAGAACGTGATATCAATTTCTGAAGTGGGAGAATAAGCTCTTGCAATCCCTTTCCGGATGAAATAGAGATAGGGAATTACTTTGTCAGCCTCCATAAGGCAAAAACCTTTAGGGTAGGAAACCTCTGTGATGTATGATTTCAGGCTGTTTTTAGAAGCCTGTGGAAGGGGATATATCTGATCAAGAATCTGGTCTATATTCATAAAAATGAATTCTAATAGTCAAAAATATTAGTTTTAAGTAATGCAATACAATATAATCACATCATTTTTATGCTCATATTAAAAACTATTATAGAACCAGGGTTAACTTCAGAAAGATATACTGTTAAAAAATAACCTCTATTGATAGGAAAATTTGAAATAGTTGTAAAAAAAATCCCGGATGATTATATCCGGGACCTGATGTATATGAAAATTGTTTTAATACAATTTTCTGTTCTTTAAAAAATAAATGACTAAGTATATAAATAATACAGAACCTATAGCTAATAATAAGTCTCCGGGAACATTTTACGTGGTTCAGTTTTAAAACTGAACCTAAACATGATGTCAGTACCGATAGTATTAATAAAAATATATTCTTCTTCATTTGGATTATCATTTATAAAGTTTTTACTCCGCAGTACACCACAGATGTCAGAGCAGGCAGCGGACTTGCATACCATGCCAGGCAGCCAATGAAACCATCGCAAATATCGTCATACGCCTGATCAAAACATTTTCTGAAAGGCTTTTTAGCAGTATTGGCAATACTTGCGTTTTCCAAAAGAGGTTCTTTTACTCCTGTTTCTTCTTTTATATCAACCTGAACGCCCTTTGAAAATACTTTTATCACCCTTACTTCTTCAGATGTGATAATGATTTCCCCATCCCCGTTGCCATCTACATTATTTTCCATGATAGCCTGGAAATCTTTAAAGTTCGAAACAAATTGTTTTGTGGGAATTCCTTTAAATGGGATAGCATACATATCATTAGTGCCATCGGAAAATTTATAGCCTGAAGTTCCTATGTTGGCTAATAAAGTACTGTTGAGTAAGCTGAGGAAGTTTTTATCGATGCTGATGTCACTGGCAATAGATATCTTGTATTTGTTTTCGAGCATCTTGATAAGATCCGAATCACTGATTTTACTGGCGGTATTCGTTTGATCATTTAACTGTTCCGTTTGATTAATGGGATTTAAAGCTGAATCATCATTGCTGCATGAGCTGAAACATGAAAGCACTACCATAGAGCTTAAAAAAAAGAATTTTTTTCATTGTTATTAAAATTTTATGTTAAGTCACAAACATAGGAATTTATTTTATAATCAACAAATATTCATTAATATGTTTAATTATTTACATTAAATGTAAATCTATTTTGGTAATAGTTGAAATTTGCTATATATGATTATATAAATATAGCTTCCGAACGGCCTTAAATATCAGTCTAAAAAGAAGACAGGAGAGCACTTTTCTTTTTAAATATTGAGATTAGCAGTAAAGACCAATTTTGTTTTACTAACTTTGCATTTCATAATATTATTTTTTATGCACAAAGCAGGATTTGTAAATATAGTTGGAAAGCCTAATGCAGGAAAATCTACGCTGCTCAACCAATTAATGGGAGAAAAGCTGGCGATTGTAACGCAGAAAGCGCAAACGACCCGTCACAGAATTTTTGGTATTTATAATGAAGATGATCTGCAGATCGTATTTTCCGATACACCGGGGGTTTTAGATCCCAAATATGGACTTCAGGAGAAAATGATGGATTTTGTAAAAGATTCGTTGCAGGATGCTGATGTTTTCCTGTTTATTGTAGATGTTACCGATAAAGCAGAACCATCTGAGTTTCTTATTGATAAACTGAATAAAATTCCTGTTCCTGTTCTTCTATTGCTCAATAAAGTAGATCAGACCAATCAGGAGGGACTTGAAAAGCTGGTGGAAGACTGGCACAATAAGATTCCGAAGGCGGAAATTCTGCCTATTTCTGCCCTTAATGCCTTCAATACAGAGGTTATTCTACCTAAAATAAAATCTTTACTGCCGGAAAATCCTCCTTATTATGACAAGGATCAGTTTACGGATAAACCTGAAAGATTTTTTGTCAACGAAGCGATCCGGGAGAAAATTCTTTTAAACTATGAAAAAGAAATTCCTTATTCGGTGGAAGTTGTCACGGAACAGTTCAAGGAAAAAGAAGGAATTATTTTTATAGATTCCATCATTTATGTGGAAAGAGATACCCAGAAGGGAATCATTATCGGGCATAAAGGGGAGGCTATCAAAAAGGTAGGTACTGAAGCCAGATTAGACCTGGAAAAATTCTTTTCTAAAAAAATTCACTTAAATTTATTTGTTAAAGTGAAAAAAGATTGGAGGAAGAACGACAGGGATTTAAAAAATTTCGGTTACCGATAAACTAAAACCGTTGTGATCCCGTTGTATTAAAAGATTTTTATTACCTTAGTCTAAATTTTTTAGTAAATGAACTATAACAACTCAAATTCAAGCTCGGTACCCAAAGATATCATTGTATTCGTGGTGAGAGTATTTGTTGGTTTTGCAATGCTTTCCCATGGATTTCCAAAGCTTCAGATGTTATTGGCAGGCGGGAAAATTGAATTTTTTGATTTTATGGGATTAGGACCTCAGATTTCCCTGATTCTTACTGTTTTTGCTGAATTTGTATGTTCTATTTTACTTATATTAGGGCTTTTTACAAGGGTCTCTTTAGGGTTCCTGATCTTCACAATGGCAATGGCTGCCTTTTTTTGTGCATGGAGCGGATCCTTTTGAAAAAAGAGAAATGAGCCTTATCTATCTTTCTGTTTATCTTTTATTGATGGCAACCGGACCAGGCAAGTTTTCAGTAGATTATATGATAGAAAAAAGAAAAAGAGCTTCAGATTGGTAGATCAGATTCCTCATTTGAAACAATATATCATAAAGGCTATTTCGCATACTGTGGAATAGCCTTTATGATGAATTTAAATGATTTTAGGATAATTTAAATTCTATTTTTTATATTTGAAACTTGAAATATAAATATGAAAAACTTCCCTCTCCGTTCTGTAACCAGACAGAATATTCCATTTTGTTCCCACGGTACTCAAATATACATGAGTGAAAACTATTCTTTGTACAATCATCACAGCATTTGAAATAGGGGAGTTCATTGTGTTCAAAATTATTGTATAAGGTAGTTTAAAGAGATTATGCTATTTAATTCACTAGCTTTTTTAATTTTTCTTCCTATAGTTTTTATTTTATACTGGTTTGTATGCAATAAGAATTATAAGTATCAGAATATACTTCTGCTTGTAGCCAGCTTCTATTTCTATAGTTGTTGGGATTTTCGGTTTTTGTTTCTCCTGATGTTTTCCATTGCTTTGGATTTCTTTTCCGGAATACAGATTGAAAACAGTAAGACAAAAAGAGCGGCTACCATATGGCTGACCATAAGTATAGCCATTAATCTCGGGTTTTTGGGCTTTTTTAAATACTATAATTTTTTTCATTGATAATTTTGCAGAATTATTAAAAGGGTTGGGATTCACGGTGAATATGTGGACTTTAAAAGTCATTCTGCCTGTAGGTATTTCTTTTTATACTTTCCATGGATTATCATATGTCATAGATGTGTACAAAAAAAAGGATTCCTGCGGAGAAAAACTATGTGGACTATGCTGTATTTGTCAGTTATTTTCCCCTACTGGTTGCCGGACCTATTGAAAGGGCCACCCATTTACTTCCCCAGATACAGCGAAAAAGATCTTTTAGTTATGAAAAAGCAAAAGATGGAATGGCCCAGATTCTTTGGGGCTTTTTCAAAAAAATGGTAATTGCAGATAATTGTGCTCCCATTGTTAATGAGATATTCAATAATGCACCAACAGAAAGTGCCAGCAACCTGGTTTTAGGAGCAATCCTTTTTGCATTCCAGATTTATGGTGACTTTTCAGGATATTCTGATATTGCATTGGGAACATCCAGGCTATTCGGGATAGAATTATTAAAAAACTTCTCCTATCCTTACTTTTCAAGGGATATCGCCGAATTCTGGAGACGATGGCATATCTCCCTCTCATCATGGTTCAGAGATTATCTTTACATTCCGCTGGGAGGAAGTAAAGGAGGATTGTGGATGAAGATCAGAAATACCTTTATCATCTTTCTGGTGAGTGGTTTCTGGCACGGAGCTAACTGGACTTTTATTATTTGGGGTGGATTAAATGCTTTATTTTTTCTTCCATTGCTATTGGCTAAAAAAAATAGAGAGAATCTGGAAGTAGTGGCTGCAGGAAGATTAATCCCTTCATTAAGGGAAGCTTTCAGTATTTTACTCACTTTTATACTCATCTGTTTTGCATGGATTTTCTTCAGGGCAGAAAGTGTTTCTTCTGCAATTCAATATATAAAAGGTATTTTCAGTGATAGTTTGTTTGCTTTCCCAACAGAATTCAGGCCGGAATTATTAGGGCTGATCATGGTCATGCTTGGGATGGAATGGCTTAACAGAACACAGGATTTTGGGTTGAGAATCCATAAGCAAAAGCCAATGTTACAAGCAATAGTTTATATTGCAGTGGCTTATCTGATCCTGAATTTTGCCAATTTTGGCAGTAATGAATTTATTTATTTCCAGTTTTAAATGAAAAGATTTATATCACTAGTCTCCATATTCATTTTTATCATGTTCGTTATCGGCTTGATCAAGATTGCCTTGAAACCTAATCAAAATTATTCATACCCTTTTCTTAACGCAAAACTGGAATATCTTAAAGAACATCCTGAATATAATATGTATTTTGTTGGAAGTTCAAGAATCAACAATCAGATTGACTGTAAATTGATTGATCGCAAAATAAGCGGAATAAAATCATATAACCTGGGAGCCAGTGCCAGCTTTGACCTGGAAAGCTTCCAAACGATGGAATATATTTTGGAAAATCCTTCATTTAAACCTAAATATATTGTACTTGAACTTCAGGACAGGGTTAAAATTACAAGTATAAATCTGAAAACAGAAAGAAGTTTTGGAGTTTTCAATTTTGACAATACACTTTTTGCCGTAAAATCCCAGCAAGAAGAACATAACTACAAACAGATTGCTCTATCATTCGTTTCGTTTGTTTTTAATGTTTTCCACTTTAACAAAATGCCGGATGAAAGAGCGGTTAAACAAGCTCATAATTATTCTATAGATCAGAACCAGGGCTTTTCACCTTTAGACTCCAGTGGTATTCCCAGAACAAAAGAAGCCGAGCTGAAGAAGGTTATTAAAAGAAGATTGGTTAATTATTACGCAGATCATGAAAATTATAAGCCGAACAGTGTTGTTGTTAAAAAAATTAATGAACTTGCAGAAAAGTGCAAAAAGAAAAATATTCAACTCATCTTGTTTATTCCGGGGCCAGCAGAACCTAACGGTAAAAAGTTTTACTCTTATGTAAACGCATTAAATGTTCCGGTTATTAATTTTATGAACCCTGCTGAATACCCGGAATTGTACTGGTGTCAAAACCGATGGGACTACGGGCATCTGAATGAAAAAGGGGCTAAAATTCTCTCCACGAAAATGGTTCCTTTTTTAGAAACAATCGTAAAATAGTTGTACTTTCGTGAAAAATGAATTACATGAAGATAAAACTGACTATTTGCCTTCTGGCATTTCTCAATTTTTATGATGCACAGGAGAATATTACGTATCAGAAACCATCGGCTGAAATCCTGAAGCTGGCAGATTACGAAAGGCCACCCGGCGTTTTGATGAATACTAAAAAAGATTGGGTTGTATTCACGTACCGTCCGACTTACAAAACGTTACAGGATCTTAGTCAGCAAGAGATGAAGCTGGGAGGATTAAGAATTAACCCGGTTACCAATATTGCAAGTACTGTTACTTATTTCAATAATCTGAAGATCAGAAAGATTAATGATAAAAATGAATCCCAGATAAAAAATTTACCTGCTGAAGCAAAAATCACCTATATTTCGTTCTCACCGGATGAAAAGAAACTTGCTTTCACAAATACAACCAATAAGGGGGTAGAACTCTGGGTAGTGGATATGGAAACGGCTTCAGCTAAAAAGCTGACACAGGATAACCTGAATGCAAATTTAGGGAGTCCTTATATTTGGAGCAATAATTCTCAAAGTTTATTGATCAGGACACTGCCACAAAACAGGCCTGCGTTGATAGATTCAGGTAAAGATCTTCCTACAGGGCCTATTGTTTCTACAGCAGATGGAAAAGTATCACAGAACAGAACCTATCAGGACCTTTTGAAAAACCCTCAGGATGAGAAAAATTTTGAAGTGCTTACTGCTTCAGAAATTTATAATGTAGACCTGAATGGAAATCTTAAAAAAGTAAAAGACCAGGATATGTATGCAGGGCTAAGTTTCTCTCCGGACGGAAACTACCTGATGGCTACCGTTATTAAAAAGCCTTTCTCTTATATTGTCCCTTTGAGCAGGTTTCCTTCAACTACCACAGTGTATGATAAAGAAGGGAATGTGGTAAAAGTCGTAAATGAAGTTCCCTTAAATGAAATCATGCCAAAAGGCTTTTCATCAGTAAGAAAAGGAAAAAGAAATATGACCTGGAGAAATGACGCCCCGTCAACATTGGTTTTTGCAGAAGCGCTTGACGAAGGTGACCAGTATAAACCGGCTGAATACCGGGATGAAATCTTTACATGGGAAGCTCCGTTTACAGCTGCTCCGAAATCTTTCTTTAAAACCAAACAGAGATACGATGGAATAGACTGGACGAATGATCATTATGCTATTGTTTCCGAAGGATGGTATGATACAAGAAATACAAAATCCTTCCTTGTGGACCTTAACAATGGAGAATCAAAGGTAATAGATGACAGGAATTCTCAGGATGTTTACAGCGACCCGGGACGCTTTAATACCGTAAAAAATCAATATGGAAGAAGTGTTGTTGACATGGAAGGAGGTAAGGCTTATCTGATAGGAGAAGGATTTACAAAAGATGGACAGCATCCGTTTATTGATGAAATGGACGTTAAATCATTGAAAAAGAAAAGACTGTACAGTTCAAATCTTAAAAATGCCAAAGAAGGAATTGTAGATATTCTTAACCCTGCAAAAGGCGAGATTTTAACCACTCAGCAGTCTTCCAGTCAATACCCAAACTATTTTAAAAAGAATATTAAATCCAATAAAGCAGAACCGGTAACCAACTTTGCCAATCCTTTTGAAAGTATTAAAGACGTATACAAGGAAGTGATTACTTATAAAAGAAACGATGGCGTTACGCTGACCGGAACCCTTTACCTTCCTGCCAATTACGACAGAAAAGCTAAAAAAGAAAAGCTGCCTTTACTGATCTGGGCTTATCCTACAGAGTATAAAGATAAA
Source organism: Chryseobacterium sp. P1-3 (assembly GCF_000738495.1). Taxonomy (NCBI): domain Bacteria; kingdom Pseudomonadati; phylum Bacteroidota; class Flavobacteriia; order Flavobacteriales; family Weeksellaceae; genus Chryseobacterium; species Chryseobacterium sp. P1-3. The sequence continues at coordinate 544,617 of NZ_JPEQ01000007.1, read as the reverse complement.
AATACAGCAGGGCAGAACACCCAGAACCCGAATGATTTTACATTCCCTTCTTACGGTTCTTTCATATACTGGACAACAAAAGGATATGCCGTTCTGGATGATGCTGCTTTCCCAATTATTGGTGAAGGAAAAACAGAACCTAATGATACCTTTATCCCTCAATTGGTAGCAAATGCCGAAGCAGCAATCAATGCGGTAGATCAGTTAGGATATATAGATAAAAAGAAAGTAGCGGTAGGAGGACATTCTTATGGAGCATTTATGACGGCTAATCTTTTGACGCATTCCAATCTTTTTGCATGTGGAATTGCAAGAAGTGGTGCCTACAACAGAACCCTGACTCCGTTTGGATTCCAAAGTGAGCAAAGGAACTATTGGGATGTTCCGGAGATTTATAATACCATGTCTCCATTTATGCATGCGGACAAAATGAAAACGCCACTTCTTCTGATTCATGGTGATGCGGATAACAATCCGGGAACTTTCACATTGCAGACGGAAAGGTACTTCCAGGCGTTGAAGAACTTAGGAGCACCGGTGAAAATGGTTCTTCTCCCTAAAGAAGCCCATGGTTACCAGGCAAAAGAAAATATCTTCCATGTTTTATGGGAGCAGGATCAGTTCCTTGAAAAATGCCTTAAAAAATAAATTGAAAGCCTCGTTTCTTACAACGGGGCTTTTTTATTTAGTATCGATGACCGTCACAAATATTTTACAATTTCATCAATACTTTTTAATTCCATAAAATGCTCATGATTCAGATGTACATCATGTTGTTCATGGCTCCAGGTAACATGGTAAGGAATATGAGCTGCATTACCACCGATTTCCAATACGGGTAAAATGTCGGATTTGATAGAATTCCCGAGCATCAGGAAGTTTTCAGGTGAGCAATCCAGATGTTTCAGCAACTTGTTATAGTCGTGTTCTTTTTTGTTACTCATGATTTCAATGTGATGAAAAAAGTCTTGTAATCCTGAATTTTTCAGTTTACGTTCCTGATCCAGGAGGTCTCCCTTCGTGGCAACCACCAGTCTGTACTTTCCTTTTAAACTTTCGAGGGTTTCAGTTACCCCGTCCAGTAGCACAACCGGTTTCCGAAGCAGGTCCTGACCCAATTGAATCACTTTGTTAACTAATTCCAGTGGGGCTGTATTATCCGAAACCTTGCCAATCGTCTCTACCATACAAAGCATGAATCCTTTTACACCATAGCCATACAGGTGGAGGTTTTGCATTTCGGTTTTAAGCAGCTCCTGCGATACAGAATGCTGAGGGAGATAATCTTCAAGAAGTGTACAGAATTCTTTTTCTGCTTCCTGAAAATAAGGTTCATTGCTCCAAAGGGTATCATCTGCATCAAAGGCAATCGTTGTGATGTGGTTTTTCATTTTACTTTTTGTACTTTTCTGCTGGCAAAATTCACAATAAAAAATAAATTATAAAAGGACATTTGTCCCGGATCCCTATGCTACGAACAAATCAGTCATTTTTAAGTCATCTTGAAAAGCTTTATCATAAGCAATCGGTAAAAAATATTATTTTGGAAACTTTTTCCAAAGGACAGGAATTATTAATTCAGGATCATTCAGTTTCCAAAGTCATGCTGATTAAAGATGGAATTACAAAATGTTACTTTGAAGAAGAAAACGGGAAAGAATATATTGTAGAATTCCTGGGAAGCGGTGAAATCCTCGGCGAAGTAGAACTGATTAAAAATATTCCTTGCCTGTGCAGTATTGAAGCTTTAACGGAAGTTACAGTCTATACTATAAGTCTGTCTTATTTTAATGAATTAATTAGAAAAGATCTTACCTTGAATAATTTATTGTTGAATTCTTTTGCAGAACGAATTATCAACACCTCAAGCAGGGCTTCGTATCAACAGCTTTATACGGTAGAGCATACCCTCACACAATTGCTTAAAATGCAATCTAAACAGAATATCAAAATTTCCAAAGAAGATATGGCTGCCTATCTGGGGATTACAGTAAGAAGTTTAAACAGAATTTTGAAGTATTTAAATTTAAAATAGAAGTAGTTGGGAAAACATATTTATATTATTTCTTATTGAGGATTGGTTTTTAATAAGGGGTAATTTGTTTTTTTTATATTTAAATCATATAATTACCTAAAATAAGTGGGGTAGTTTGGGAATTTACCTATTTTTGTACCTGAAAGTTGAAGTAATATTCATGGGAAATATAAAATTCAGAAATGCCGGATTAGCTGACCTACATAAAATTGTAGAAATTTACAATTCAACCATCGCTTCAAGAATGGTGACTGCAGATGTAGAAGAAGTCGAAGTAGAAGGCAAGGTATCATGGTTCAATGAGCATAATCCTGAAACCAGGCCACTTTGGATTGTTGAAGATGGTCAAGGGCAGATTGTAGGTTGGGTAAGCTTCAGTTCTTTTCATGAAAGACCGGCATACAATGGAACGGTGGAAGTAAGTATTTACCTGGATGAAAATTTCAGGGGAAAAGGATACGGAAAAATGATTCTTCAGTATTGTATAGATAATGCGGAAAAGTTTGGTGTTAAAAATCTGGTTGCTCTTATCTTCCTTCATAACGAGCCTAGCCTGAAGCTGTTCAGGTATTTTGGATTTGAAGATTGGGGAACCCTTCCGGATGTTGCAGTTTTAGATGGTATTGAACGAAGCCTGAAGATTTTAGGGAAAAAAATTAAATAAATATAAAGGTTCAGTAAGAATGGGCTTTAGCCAAAATTTATAAGCAGCTGAAAATAATTTTTAAAGATTGATTTCATCAAATCAGCCATTTTGCAGGAATGATATGTAAGTTTTATCCTGCATATAGAGCGGAATGTGCAGTGCTGTCACATCTGAAAGCAAATAAAAAGAGGCTGTTTAAACAACCTCTTTTAGCATTATATATTCTGCTTGATCCTTTTCGCAGACATATTCAAAAACCGCTTAACCAGGAATATAGCGGAGACTGTAAGTCCTAATCCCAGGGCAATCCACATTCCGAAGGCTCCCATTCCCAAGGTCACACAGAAGAAATATCCCAAGGGGATAGTAATTATCCAGTAAGCGATAAAAGTATAGATAGATGGTATTTTAACGTCCTGCAAGCCTCTCAGCATTCCCAGTGCCGTTACCTGGATTCCGTCTGAAAGCTGGAATAAAGCAGCAATAATCATAAGCTTTGAAGCTAACGCTATAACTTCTACCTCTTCTTTTTTTGTAAAGAAGGTAGGAAGGATATGTCTACCCAGAATAAAAACCAGTCCACAAATACACATGAAGATAAAGGCAATCTTCAGGTTGTTGATTCCGACTTTCCTTAATTCAACAAAATTCTGCTCACCCAGCTTTCTGCCGATCATTACTGTAGAAGCCACACTAAAGCCTACACATAAATTGAAGGTGAAAGAAGCCATGCTTAATGCAATCTGATGCGAAGCAATATCATGGGCAGAGATCAGTCCGCAAATAAATGCTGCACCGGCAAAAGCAGTTACCTCGAAGAACATTTGTAATGCAGTAGGAAGCCCCAGTTTTACCATTTTGTCAAACATTTTTTTTGAAAATACTTTGAGCTTTAACGAGAAATCTTTGATATAACGTCTGGTCCTTTTTTCTTTAAGCAATACAAAATAAAGGAAAACCACCATGAAAATCCTGGAAATTAAAGTAGCCAGTGCTGATCCTTTCACTCCCATTGGAGGAATACCCCAAAGTCCTTTAATAAATACATAGTTTAAAGCGATATTAATGATATTCGCAATGATGGTCGCTTTGGTAACTCCTATGGTATAAGAAAGACCTTCGGAAACTTCACGAAGCGTCTGGAATGCCATAAAAGGAATCATGCTTATAACCATGATGCTTAGGAAACCAACCGTATCGGGGATGATCTTGGCAGGCTGCCCCGAATGATAAAGAAGAGGCATCCCCAGCAATAAGATGACCATAAGAATAATCCCAACAGACATATTGATAATAAATCCGTGACTAAATACGGAATTAATGGTATCATGGTCCTGTTTTGAATGTGCTTCTGAAACCAAAGGCGGTATAGCAAAAGAAAATCCCAATGCCAATACAAATATGGAGAAGAATACGGCGTTTCCCAATGAAACGGATGCTAATGCATCAGCACCTAAAAGTTTTCCGACAATAATATTGTCGAATAAATTTACTGAAACCTGCCCTACCTGGGTGAGCATTACAGGCAGAGCCAGAGTCAGGCATTCTTTTGTGTAGTTTTTGTTTAAAAAATTCATAATATTTTAAGATTCATATAGTTTATCATTGAAATGAAAAAAATAAGGGCAAAAAAAAAATTTGCAGTGGTGTCACTGCAAATTTTTATGCTATGGTGAATAATCGTTAGATTATTTCCTTACAAAACTTGCAACGTCACTTTCAGAAACCGTGTTTCCACCAAGAATGATCAATCTTTCCACCACATTCCTTAATTCTCTGATATTTCCGGTCCATGAAAGAGCTTTTAGAGCTTCAATAGCTTTATCATCAAACTTTTTCGTTGCAGTACCGTGTTCATCGGCAATCATTCCGGAAAAATGTTCCACTAATAATTTAATATCCTCTTTTCTTTCATCCAATGGCGGAACATAGATTTCAATTACAGAAAGCCTGTGGTAAAGGTCTTCTCTGAATTTACCCTCTTCAATTTCTTTCTGCATATTCTTATTGGTTGCCGCAATTACCCTTACGTCAACTTTAATTTCTTTATCACTTCCAACAGGGGAAACCTTGCTTTCCTGAAGAGCTCTTAACACCTTTGCCTGGGCAATTAGACTCATATCCCCAATCTCATCCAGGAAGATGGTACCTCCGTTGGCCTGCTCAAATTTTCCTTGTTTATCTTTAATCGCACCGGTAAAAGATCCTTTTACATGTCCGAAAAGTTCAGATTCAATAAGTTCAGACGGGATCGCCGCACAGTTGACTTCTACCATCGGGCCTTTTGCTCTCTCACTTTGGTTGTGAATAGCATGGGCAACCAGCTCTTTCCCTGCACCGTTAGGTCCTGTAATCAGTACCCTGGCATCAGAAACTGCTACTTTTTCAATCATTTCCTGGATCTTTTGCAGGGCAGGAGAGTTCCCGATCATCTGATATTTCTTGCTGACCTTTTTCTTTAATGTTTTGTTTTCGGTCTGAAGATTTTTATTTTCCTTTTTCAGTGTTTCCTTAACCAGGGCATTCTTCACACTTGTGATCAGCCTGTTGATATCAATTGGTTTGGAAATAAAGTCGTATGCTCCTTCTTTCAGACAAGAAACAGCAGAATCGATGTCTGCGTGACCTGAGATCATGATAAAAGTAGTTTCGGGCTTCAGTGCCATACTTTGTTTTAAAAGCTCGGTTCCTGAAAGTTTAGGCATTTTGATATCAGAAATCACCAAGGCGAAATCTTCTTTTTCTATCTGTTTATAACCTTCAAGGCCGTCTTCGGCGATAACAAATTCATAATCTGTGAGTTCATCAGAAAGAATACTGTGAAGTACTCCCGATATTGCTTTTTCGTCTTCTACTATAAGGATTTTTTGCATAGTTGCAAATTTAAATTTTTTGTTTCAATTATTAGCAAAAATCGTACCTAAAAATTCTACTGTGAATAGTCTCTGCGTCCGAAAATTGCTGATCCAACTCTCACAGAATTAGCACCACAAGCAATGGCAACCGGGAAATCATCACTCATTCCCATTGATAAGGTTTTTAATGTTTTTAATTGATTTAATTCATCAAAAACACCTTTTAAGGTTAAAAATTCTTTTTTTACCTGTTGCTCATCTTCTGTGAAAGTAGCCATTCCCATTAATCCGGTAATTTCAACATGAGGAAATTTTCCTTCCAGATATTGCAGGAACAATGCCTTGGCCTCAGAAATCTCAAGACCAAATTTGCTTTCTTCCGCAGCAATTTTTACCTGAAGTAAAACTTTAATAACCCTGTTGTTCTTCCCTGATTCTTTATTAATTTCATTCAATAGCCTTTCAGAATCCACACTTTGTATGGTATCTATAAACGGTGCAATGTATTTTACTTTATTGGTTTGTAAATGGCCAATTAAATGCCATTGGATATCCTGGGGAAGAAGCGGGTATTTCTCCATCAATTCCTGAACCTTGTTTTCTCCAAACACTCTTTGTCCCAACTCATAAACCTCCTGGATAGCAGAAACCGGATGGGTCTTTGAAACAGCTACCAGCTGTACTTCTGAAGGAAGCTGATTTTTTTATAATCTGATAGTTTTCTTTAATACTCATACATGCAAATTTCCGAAAATTAGTTGACAGTTACCAGTCATCAATACATTATCTTCTGCTTTTACAACAAAATTAATTCAATACCTCATTGATCTTAGGATATTGAGATATTTTCCTGAAAACAAACTTATTGCTTTTTTGCAGTTTTTCGATGAAAAGATCCAGCTCATTGATAGAATCCGTATCCCTGAGGTACTGATCATGAGTGAGAAAGACAAGGTGCCTTGAAGTTTTTTCAAGATCGTTAAGGAAAATGCTGTCCACTTTTTTAATCATCGCCTCATGGCTTCCTTTTAACGTCATCTTTTGAGTAGGACGCCATTCCAGATCCCAACCGATGACCTTATAGCCTGCTTTCTTCAATCCGTTAGCTGCAGCCGTAGAACTTTTAATATCCGTCACATTAATATTGTTCAGTCTCCAGATATTTCTTCCCGGCGTTCTCGCTATTTTATCATGGAGCTTCAGGCTGTCTTTGGCAATGTCGAAATCGCGAACCACAAAATCCGCATTTTTGTAAAAATCTGTGTATTTGTTGTGGGCATGGGTAAAACTGTGATTAGCTAGTTCAATCAGGGGACTTTGCTTTAGAAGTTCAAAATCTTTTTTTTGCTTTTTGCTTCCATAAGCATGTTTTCCCACTAAAAAAGCGGTTGCACAAACATTTCTTTTATTAAGTATTTTTAGAAGATTTTCTGTACCCTGATTAGGGCCGTCATCAAAAGTAAGGTAGATCACTCTTTTGTCAGGATCTACGCTTTCATCGTCCTCTTTGGGGACTATTTCTGCGGCAGGATGTTCCTGTGAATTGAGTTTTTCATTCACATCATTCTTGAAATTACAGCTGTTTAATAAAACTGAAGTTGCACTCACCAATGCAAACATCCCGAGAAAAGTCTTATTTTTTGACTTTTCCGCAAAAATTTTTCTCATAAAGGTAATGGAAATTTAAATTGTTAAAAATCGTTAAAAATAACAGTTGAATGTTAACAAATTATATGCCATATTTCCCTGTGTTTTCCTTTTTAAGGTTATTTTAATATCTTTATTTGAAAGACAATTTTTCAGTAATAGTTGAATTGACAACTTTGTTTTAGATCTTTGTAATTTTTAACATTTATAAATGTGAAAACGATAGCCATTCTCTATTTTGGTTAGTGTTAATGTATTTCTCATGTAGCAGAGAATTATTTATTATGGACCATTAAGTAAGAGGTTATCACAGCGAAACCGACTTTACAAAATTTAAGCCAGCACTTTTTTTTAAATACATAGCATTTCTGATAGCTGAAGTTCCCCACGTATTATTAAAGAATATAAAAAATGGTTTGTGTTTTATTGCTGATCCCGTCAGCAAGATGATCCAAAAAGTCTTCGCTGTATTCCGATTTGTAAAGGACCGGTTTTCCGTGAAGCCTGTAATACAGTATTTCAGGATGATTCACAATAACATCTTCCGGAAGGTTGCCGGGAAAGCTTACCCCTGAAAAAACAATGTGATGATCTCTTAATATATCAAAAATTTCTTTTTGCCACCAGGACTCATGGCGGAATTCAATGACGTTTAAAAAACTGAAATCAAGATTATTGATAATTTGTTTTAGGTTCTCCGGAGTGTTTTTAAAAGAAGGAGGCAATTGGTATAAGAAGCCCGATAATTTGTGGCTGAGATGGCCTTGAATGTGCTGGCAGAATTTCGTAATCTCTTCTTTTGAACTTATAAGACGTTTTTTGGTGGGTAATATCCTTTGGGATCTTAATGAAGAACCTGAAGGTGTCAGGAGTCCCGTCATACCATTTTAAAAGGGTTTTTGCAGTAGGAATTCTGTAAAATGTCGAATTGATTTCCACTGCATTAAAAGTCTGGGAGTATAAAGAAAGAAAATCTTTACTTTGGGCATTTTCAGGGTATAAAGACCCTTTCCAGTCGTTATTGTAAAATCCCGAACACCCGATGTAAAGATTTTCTTTTTTCATAATTTTATTTTATATCCAGATTTACAGAGTTTAATCTCAATGAATTCAGAATCACGGATAACGAACTGACGCTCATTGCAGCTGCGGCAATCATAGGTGACAACAGAATCCCGAAAAATGGATACAATAATCCTGCCGCAACAGGAATTCCCAGTACATTATAAATAAAAGCAAAGAACAGGTTTTCTTTGATATTTCTGAGAAGCTTTTCACTTAACAGCTTTGCTTTTGCTACTCCTAAGATATCACCTTTCAGCAAAGTGATTTCAGCACTTTCAATGGCAACATCAGTGCCGGTTCCCATGGCAATTCCTATATCTGATTGGGCAAGGGCAGGGGAGTCATTGATTCCGTCACCGGTCATGGCTACAATTTTGCCCTGTTGCTGTAGTTTTTTTTACCTCATTCAGCTTATCTTCCGGAAGACAGTTTGCTTTAAAGTGTTTGATGCCTAATGTACTGGCTACAGCTTTTGCAGTATGTTCGTTATCCCCGGTCATCATTATAATATCAATTCCTTCACTCATTAATCTTTCAACTGCTTTTTTAGAGCTTTCTTTAATTTTGTCTGTAAAGCTGATAAATCCAAGTACACTTTTATCCCAGGCAATATAGGAGATCGTATGGGCTTTGGACTGCACTTCTACAGCTTTTTGTCTTAAAACATCAGGAATCCGGATTTGATGGGAGGTCAATAAACTTTCATTGCCCAGATAGGCGGTTTTCCCGTTAATATTTCCTTTTACCCCTTTTCCGGAGATATTTTCAAACCGGTCTACCTTTTCAGCAGAAATATTCTCATCCTTTGCTCTTTTGATCACTGCATTTGATAAAGGATGTTCTGAATTCTGATTTAATGAATAGGCCAGTTTCAGAATCTGATTCCTATCTTCGCTGTTTATGGTTTCTATATGTTCTAAAGACGGCTTCCCTTCCGTTAAAGTGCCTGTTTTATCGGTAATTAAAACATTTACTTTATTCATTTGTTCAAGAGCTTCTGCATTTTTTGATCAGGATACCGTTTTTAGCACCTTTACCGATACCCACCATTAAAGACATCGGAGTTGCAAGCCCGAGGGCACATGGACATGCTACAATTAAAACGGCAACAGCATTCACGAAAGCAAATAAGCTTCTTTTTCCTTCCGGACCAAAGAATTGCCATGATACAAAAGTAAGTACTGCAATGAGGATTACTACAGGTACAAATACTTTTGATACCTTGTCGGTTAATTTTTGAATAGGAGCCTTACTCCGGCTGGCTTCGTTGACCATTCTGATGATTTGTGAAAGAAGCGTCTCGTCACCCACCTTTTCAGCCTTCATAATAAATACCTGATTACCGTTGATGGTTCCGGAAGAAACTTTATCATCGATCGTTTTTTCAACCGGCACAGGCTCTCCTGTAATCATACTTTCGTCTACTACTGAGCTTCCCTCTACTATTTTTCCGTCCACCGGAATTTTTTCACCCGGCTTCACCTTAAGAAGATCTCCGATTTTGACCTGGGAGAGTAAAACCCTTTTTTCTTCGCCGTTAACCACAAGATTTGCTTCATCCGGTGAAAGATTCATCAGTTCTTTAATAGCATTTCCGGTTTTTTTATGAGCAGCAGCTTCCATTAATTGTCCTAAAATGACAAGCGTCAGAATCACACAGACTGCCTCAAAATATAAAGGGATCTCATGGTTGTGCCCGCGTATTTCATGCGGAATGATACCCGGGAAAATCAAAGCTACAATGCTGAATATAAATGCAGCCGCAACCCCCAGCGCAATAAGGCTGAACATATTAAGGTTCCATGTTTTAAAAGAAGTCCAGCCTCTTTTCAACAGAAACCAGCCGGAATAAAACATCACAGGAAGGGTCAATGCCAGCTCAATAAACCCCTGAATCTGATGGGAAAAAGGAAAATTAATAAACATTCCACCCATCGAAAGAATAAAAACAGGAATGGTAAAGGCTAATGAGATCATAAATTTCCTTTTCAGGATATTGTATGTTTCATCGTCTTCGTCTTCACCGCTATCCGGCATTCTTACCAGGTCCATGCCACAGATAGGGCAGCTTCCCGGTTCGTCACGAATGATTTCCGGATGCATAGGACAAGTATATTTTGCTGTTTTCTTTTCAGGGTATTTCACCAGATCCATACCACAAACAGGACAACCGACATTGGAATCATAGGTTTTGTCGCCTTCACAATACATCGGACAATAATACCTGCCTGCCATTTCATCCGTTACTTTCGGTGCCTCGTGATTATGATGAGTATGCGAATGTGAATGTGAATGTGAATGTGAATGTGAATGTGAATGGTTGTGATGATGTGGGTGATTGTTTTTTATCAGATCTTCAGTAATTTCTTCTAAATGCATATGGCAAACGGGACAATCACCTTTTTCATCATAGATTTTATCTCCTTCACAAAACATTGGACAGTAATATTTTCCAATACTGTTTTTGAAGTTTTCAGGAAGATGGGCAGATGAATAAGCGGGTTTATAACCAGGATCTTTTGCCAGCTTTTCTTCGACAGGAACCAGATACATATTACAAACGGGGCATCTTTCCCCTTGTTTGAAGTATACTTTATCCCCTTCACACTCCATCGGGCAATAATAAACAGAAGATGGCGATACGCGGTCCTGTGGTTTTACAAAAGTCGTTTCCGGGCTTTTGGGATCTTCAAGCCTGTATTTTCCTATTTCTGATAATGCATTATTCAATGTTGAAAGCTCTACTGCATGATCAGAAGTGATCGTTGCAGTGTTAGTTTCCAGATTGACATCGGCTTTAACCCCGTGAACACTGTTGAGTTTTTGTGAAATTTTTTTCTGGCACCCTGAACAGGTCATTCCAAGTATATTATACTGTCGTTCCATGATTCTTAAATTTATAATACAAATTTCTGAAATGAAATTCTAAGCCTGTTATAAATTTAAGGATAATAGTTATAGAATTTGGGTTGGAAGAGTATTAGAGTAGCAATACAATAGCTGATGAACTACTTGCTGTGGTTCAATGTATTCTATTTGCAACTCTTGATTTCCGTGGTAAAACAACATCTGGTTCAATTAAAGATTATCAAGGGGTTTCCTGTGATGGTCTTTTAATTTTTTAAACTCAGTAGGGGTAAAGCCTGTCACATTGCGGAATTGTGAAGATAAATGCTGGACACTTTTGTATCCTAATTTCCCGGCGATTTCAGTAAGATTGAACTCATTATACAAAAGAAGTTCTTTTACCTTTTCTATTTTTTGAAGAATAAAAAATTGTTCCAGAGTAATATTTTCATTCTGGGAAAAAGTTTTTGAAAGAGTACTGTAATCTTTGTGAAGTTTTGAGCTTAGAAATTCTGAAAGAAGGAAATCTTCATCAATATCCAGCTCACTGATTTTTACGATAATCAGGTTTTTAATTTTTTCAATAAGCTGGCGGGCAGAATCCATAATTCTTTCGAAGCCGGTATCTGATAAGTTTTTTTCTACAAGCTTCATTTTTTCCTCGGAAACTTCGGATTCAGTGTCAACTTCACCTAATATAACGGATTTTGTTTTAATTCCGGCATTATTAAAAATATTTTCAACTGCAGCAATACATCTGTTACAGACCATATTCTTTATGAAGATCTTCATATTCCACTGTTTAACCTGTCTTTTACGAATTCTATCTTTGTTTTACCATGAGGAGCCGGATTTCCATCGCTGTCAAGGTTGACCATAACAATTTTATCCACCGTAATGATTGTTTGATGGGTCATTTTATTTCGGACATCACACCTTAACGTAATAGAAGTAGAACCAAAATGAGTGGCCTCAATCCCGATTTCAATGATATCTCCCTGTTTGGCTGAACTTACAAAATTGATTTCAGAAATGAATTTCGTTACTACTTTTGTGTTCTCCAGCTGTATAATGGCGTATAAAGCTGCTTCTTCATCGATCCATTGTAAAAGTCTTCCTCCAAAAAGAGAATGATTGGGGTTTAGATCTTCCGGTTTTACCCATTTTCTGGTATGGTAGTTCATATGTCTTAATAATTGTAGTACAAATTTAGTGTTAAAAGCTGATGTGGTCAAAAAGAATACTATTTAATGATCTGAAGACAGCTATTCATTTTCTCAATCATTTTCTTTTGGAACGCATTGCTTTTGTTTTTTTAACGGAATTGTCGTTCAGAAACTGCTGGTACTCTTTACTTTCTACAGGAAATAAAGCCACCTTTCCTTCTGAATTATGATGAAACCCGAATCCGTACCTTTTTGCTAAAGGAGAGGAGCGGAGACACGCCTGACCTTTTGAAAAGAATTTTTCTCTTTCTTTCTGTTTTTCATTTTCTGAGATATCATTTTTTATAGCGTAACATTCGAATATAATATCATCAGAGGAATATACATAAGGATTCATGCTGATTTTTTCATATTGAAGATTGGCCAGCGTTTTTTCTTTCTTTTCCGGAGGAACTTGTGCCTGTGAAACAGGACAGTCTTCCGCAACTTCGATGAATGTATTGACGTAATTGGTGGTATGTAGTTTCATAAGATTGAATTGTGTATTATTCTTTATATTCTAAGAGGTCTCCCGGCTGACAATCCAAAGCTTTACAGATTGCCTCAAGAGTACTGAAGCGAATAGCTTTTGCCTTGCCTGTCTTTAAAATGGAAAGATTGGAAAGGGTAAGGTCTACTTTTTCTGAAAGCTCATTCAGTGACATTTTTCTTTTGGCCATAATGACGTCCAGATTTACGATAATCGGCATGGTTTATATTGTTAATTCGTTTTCAGATTGTATTTCTATTCCTCTCTTAAATACCTTGGCAATGATAAAAATGATCACTCCAAAGAATAAGTAATCTGCTCCGGACCCTATAAAATCATAAATGGTATTGGGCTGGATTTCCCTGGGAAAATTTTCAGCATAGGATTCAGCTATTAATGACAGGAAGCCAATGGCAAATACGGAATAACTGATTTTAGTAAGCAGGCGCACCAACCCTTCATTAAAAGGTGCTTCCAGGTTTAATTTCTTAAAAATAGCCATCACCAGGAATACCAGATAGGCTTTATATCCTGCCAAAAATATAATAAAAGCCATCATCCCTTTGTACGAATTGATATTATATTGATACAGTTTGTATAAATTCAAGCCTTCATATATATTTTTTGCCCCTTCCGGATTGACGATGGTCATCATAAAGGAAAAGGTGAGTGCCCCTGCTTTGATACATGATCCGATAAAAATGATCCAGCTCATGATATTTAATACGGATAAGATTTTTTGTGTTTTCATATTAATTGTATTTTAATTTGAAAACAAATATCAATAAAAATTTATTGAAAAACAATTAATTTTTACTTTTTAACAGTCAATGCAATAATTTGGATTCAACATAATGTGAGAAATAACTAAAAAATGCTTTGATTTGAAATTTTTAATTGTATCTTGCATACGTTTATATTTGGAATCAATATTTGTTCATTAATTTATGTTGTTTTTCTTTTATATACCAAATTTTTTATTAATTTTTTAATTTTTTTTTAAAATGAACATTTTTGTTTCAAACATCAATTACGCAACTAAAGAGTATGAGTTGCACGATCTATTCGCAGAATTTGGAGATGTATCATCTGCTAAAATCGTAACAGACAGAGAGACTGGTCGTTCTAGAGGTTTCGGTTTCATAGAAATGGGTGATGAAGAAGGAAAACAAGCTATTGAATCTCTTAACCAAAAAGAATTCAACGGAAAAACTCTAAACGTATCTGAAGCTAAGCCAAGAGAAGAAAAACCAAGAAGAAGCTTCGATAACAACAGAAGTGGAGGTTATGGAAACAACAATAGAGGTGGTGGTTACGGTAACAACCGTGGCGGCGGCGGAAATCGTTGGTAAAATATTAAAGCGGCTTTTAAGCCGCTTTTTTTATAAGTAAATAAGACATTGTTTTTAAAGGTAAACTAGTCTTTTTTCTTCTTTTTCTTTTTTTCTTTGTCCTTATCTTTTCCTTTCTTTTTTTCTTTTTTTGGATTCAGAATTTCTTCAGCATATTCAAACGTTGGCGCTTCATTTTTTACCGGTTTTATTTCAATTTTAAGATCAAAATAACCTTTAAGATCATCCTGGGTGATTAGCTTTTCGCTTAATAAAAGCTCAAGAACTTCTTTTCCCGAATCATTAAAAAAGTGATGTGAAAGTTCTTTAAGCAAAAATCTTTTGTATTCTTCAATAGGAACCAATACACTGTACTTAAAAATTCTTCCTTCCTTTGTGGTGGAAAGATATCCTTTCTCCACCAATATTTTAAGGTAGGTGGATACCGTATTCTGATGGGGTTTAGGCTCAGGGTGTTGCTCCATGATATCCTTTAAATAAAAGGAATTCAGCTTCCAAAACAGCTTCATAAAGTTTTCCTCAGCGGCAGTAAGATGATTTATTTTCATAGAATTTCTTAATGTTGAAATTGAATATTGCAATAAAGATAAATAAAAGATACCAGAAATGCTATTCCGGCCCCCATAAATACTTCTTTTATCGTATGCCTTTTTAAGATAATCCGGGTAATGCCCACTAAAACCGCTATTCCCAGCCACAGGAGACCTATTCTCCAGTCTAAAGTAAAAAATAAGGCTGCTACAAATATATTGAAAGCCGTATGCATTGAACTTTTAATAAACAGGTTGCTGATCTGAAGGACAAAAAGAAGCAGTAAAATAAACAGCATTACCAGATCAAGGTAGCCATTTCTGATATAATTAAAAATAAGGTAAGTAATGACACAGGCTGCAATGAATATATATAAGGTCTTTCTCTGTACCCGGTTGGAAACATCCATATTGGTATATCTTCCCGTTTTTACATTCCATACCAGCCAGATAATAACCGGGACAATAACCATCAGTAATATAGGAAGAAAGTAAAGTAAGGAATCTTTAAAGCTATATTCTTTGATGCTCATATATATAAAGAAGATAAACAGGGAAATCAAAGGATTGAAAAAATCTGAGATGATTTTTGAAACGCTGTGCAGTAATGAAGACTGATTTTCTTCCATGGTAAAATTTAAAAACCAAATATAAGATTATAACCCCAGAAAACAAATGAAAGCGGGTTGACCAGCTCATAAATAAAAAGCTTTTTTATGTAGTCAATCTATTGTCATGACAGTAATTTTGTTAATGAAGCTGAAAATTATAAGGCGGGATTTACAGGTTTTACTCCTGAAAAAAAGGTATCTGAATTACCAAAAGTATGTTAACAATAATTAAAGAATGAAATAAGTAAGGATATAAAATTTAATAGTTTTTAGACAGGTCTTGCTGACTTGTGATTTCAGGAAAGCTACCTATACAGGCGGATTCTTTATATATAGCAGGAAGAAAATAACAGGAAGAATATTGCTTTATAAGGTCTTCAGGGGGTCGAAAATTAAGAATAATCCATTCGGCCTGCAAGTAGATTTCACAGAAAAAATGAAAAGTTACTTATGCATACAATAAAAACAAAGTTTTTTTCATAATTTTGCTCAACTATTTTCATCATAAAAAAGCAAGAGCTAACACATGAAAGAATTTTCTAAAGAGGTATACCTGAAGTGGTATGAAGATATGACAATGTGGAGAAGGTTTGAAGACAAATGCCGTTCTCTTTATCTAAAACAAAAGATCAGAGGATTTTTACATTTGTATAATGGCCAGGAAGCAATTCCTGCCGGATTCACACATGCAATGGATTTAACAAAAGACAGTATGATTACTGCCTACAGATGCCACATCCATCCAATGGCGATGGGGGTAGATCCTAAGAGAATTATGGCAGAACTTTGTGGTAAGGCTACAGGAACGTCCGGAGGTATGGGTGGTTCTATGCACATTTTCAGCAAAGAGCACCGTTTCTATGGAGGACACGGAATCGTAGGAGGACAGATTCCTTTGGGAGCCGGTATAGCCTTCGCTGATAAGTATTTTGACAGAAAAGCTGTAAACATCTGTTTCTTCGGAGATGGTGCCGCAAGACAAGGTTCATTACATGAAACATTCAACATGGCGATGAACTGGAAACTACCTGTGGTATTTGTGGTTGAGAACAACCAATATGCAATGGGAACTTCTGTGAAAAGAACGGCCAACCATGAAGATATCTATAAATTAGGATTAGGATATGAAATGCCTTGCCTTGCTGTAGATGCAATGGATCCTGAAAAAGTAGCGGAAGCTGCCTATGAAGCTATTGAAAGAGCAAGAAGAGGAGACGGACCTACATTCATTGAGGCGAGAACATACCGTTATAGAGGACACTCTATGTCTGATGCAGAGCCTTACAGATCTAAAGAAGAAGTCGCTGTTCATAAAAATGATGACCCGATAGAACTGGTAAAACACAGAATCTTGGAAAACGGATGGGCAACAGAACAGGAACTGGAAGCTATAGATAATAAATCAAGAGACTTTGTGGATGAATGCGTTGAGTTTATGGAAAACTCTCCATACCCTGAAGCAGAAAAAATCTATGAGTATGTGTATGCTCAGGAAGATTATCCATTCTTAGATAAACTAGAAAATTAATAAATTAAAATTAATTTGAAATTTGAAATTTGAAAATTCCGAAAATCTCAAATCTCGAATCTCGAATCTCAAATCAATATAGATTATGGCAGAAGTAATTACGATGCCCCGCCTTTCAGATACTATGACGGAAGGTAAAGTGGCAAAATGGCATAAAAAAAGTAGGTGATAAAGTAAAAGAAGGAGATATTTTAGCAGAAATTGAAACTGATAAGGCAGTTCAGGATTTTGAATCTGAAGTAGAAGGAACCCTTTTATACGTAGGTGTAGAAGAAGGTGGTGCTGCTGCTGTAGATTCTGTATTGGCAATTATCGGTAATGAAGGAGAAGATATCTCAGGATTAACAGGTGGGGCAGCTGCTCCGGCTGCAGCTTCTGAAGAAAAAAAAATCTGAAGAACAACCTAAAACAGAAGCTCCGGCTACGGAATCGGCTACAGCAGAAGTACCGGCAGGAGTAGAAGTTATTACCATGCCAAGACTTTCTGATACAATGACAGAAGGTAAAGTAGCTAAATGGCACAAAAATGTAGGCGATACCGTAAAAGAAGGTGATCTTCTTGCTGAAATCGAAACAGATAAAGCTGTTCAGGATTTTGAATCCGAATTCAACGGGGTATTATTGAAGCAAGGTGTAGAAGAAGGAGGTGCTGCTCCGGTAGATGCTGTATTGGCGATTATCGGCCCTGAAGGAACAGATGTATCCGCTGTAGGAGCTCCAAAAGCTGCTTCCCAGGCTTCAGAAAAGCCGGCAGAACAAAAAGCAGAAGCCAAAACAGAAGAAAAAGCTGCTCCGGCTGCCAACACTTCATCTTCTGACAGAATAGCCATCTCTCCGCTGGCAAAAAAAATGGCTCAGGACAAAGGTGTTGATATCAACAGTGTTCAGGGATCAGGAGAAAACGGAAGAATCGTTAAAAAAGATATTGAAAATTACCAGCCTTCTCAAGCGAAACCAGCTGCATCGGCTCCGGCTGCAAGTGCTGCTGCCCAGGTTGCGGTAAACTTTGTTCAGGGGGAAGATACAGAAACTCCAAACTCACAGGTAAGAAACATCATCGCAAAAACGTCTTGCAGAAAGTAAGTTCTCTGCGCCTCACTATTATCTGATGGTGGAAATCAATATGGATAAAGCCATTGAAGCCAGAAAAGAAATCAATGCTTTACCGGATACTAAAATTTCTTTCAACGATATGATTATTAAAGCTACTGCAATTGCTTTAAGAAAACACCCGCAGGTAAATTCAAGCTGGGCAGGTGACAAAATCATTCACAGAGGAAATATCAATATTGGTGTAGCTGTAGCAATTCCTGACGGATTAGTAGTTCCTGTATTGAAAAATACAGATCAGATGAGCTACACTCAGATTTCTGCTGCAGTGAAAGATATGGCTTCAAGAGCTAAAAATAAAGGCCTTAAAGCAAATGAAATGGAAGGCTCTACATTCTCTATTTCCAACCTGGGAATGTTTGGAATAGAAACTTTCACAAGTATCATTAACCAGCCTAACTCTGCGATCCTTTCGGTAGGAGCAATCATCGAAAAACCAATCGTTAAAAACGGGCAGATTGTAGTAGGGAACACAATGAAACTTTCATTAGCATGTGACCATAGAGTAGTAGATGGTGCTACCGGTGCTGAATTCTTACAAACATTAAGAACCTATTTAGAAAATCCATTAACTTTATTACTGTAATTTTCTAAAATCAAATAAAAAAACCTTCCATTCCGGGAGGTTTTTCTATTTTTATCCTAATCCTGCTGATTTTATAACAATTTGTTGTAAAATCAACATTATGTTACTATTTTTGAATCATGATTAAAGCAAGAAATATCCATAAGTCTTATGGGAATTTAGAAGTACTGAAAGGAGTAGACATCCATATTAAAATCGGAGAGGTTGTTTCTATTGTAGGAGAATCGGGGGCAGGAAAATCTACGTTGTTGCAGATTTTAGGAACGCTGGATCATCCTACCAACTCCTCTAAATACAATACTGAAATTGCCATAGCAGGAGAATCTTTCATTAATATGAATGATAAGCAGCTTTCTAAGTTCAGGAATCACAATATTGGGTTTGTATTTCAGTTCCACCAGCTTCTTCCCGAATTTACGGCGTTGGAAAATGTATTGCTTCCTACGAGAATAGGAGGAGCTAATGAAAAAGAAGCTCTGGAAAAAGCCTATGCTTTATTTGAAGACCTGAAGATAGAGCAGCGGTTGCATCATAAACCCAATCAGCTTTCTGGAGGAGAAGCCCAAAGGGTAGCTGTAGCCAGGGCTTTGATCAATTCCCCGAAAATAATTTTTGCTGATGAACCTACGGGAAACCTGGATTCAAAAAATGCGGATGATCTTCACAAGCTGTTTTTTGATTTAAGAGATAAATACAATCAGACTTTTGTGATTGTAACCCATAATCCCAATCTTGCAGAAATTACAGACCGTAAGCTGGTGATGAAAGACGGGATGATCATAGAATAGAGAATACACACCGGATGATAAAGAATTTTATTTTTCTTTTTTTGCTTATACTTTCCTGTTCAAAAGCTGAATCCCAGCAGTTGGATGCATTGGAAATACCCCAATCAAAAATATCGGAAATTAAAAGTTTTCTTCAGGGAAAAGAATACAATCAGGAACTGGTGGCTTTCATTAATTTCAGACTTCATTCCGGGAAATACCGATACTTTATTTATGATCTGAAAAACAATAGAATTCTCCAAAAGGCAGTAGTTTCCCATGGCTCAGGATCTGTTATTCCACATTCGGATATTTTACAATTCGGCAATGTGGAGGGCTCTTACCGGTCTTCTTTAGGGAAATATGAGATTCGCGAGAGCTATATGGGGAAATTTGGAAAAGCCTATCGTTTACAAGGATTAGACAGCACAAATAGCAATGCAATGGAAAGAGCGATTGTTCTTCACTCTTACGGATGTGTTCCCGATGAAGAATCCAATCGTCCTTCATGTTTAAGTTTAGGTTGTCCGATGCTTTCTAAAAAGGCATTTGATAAGACAGCACAATATATAGACCAATCAAAACGGCCGATGATTTTATACGCATTTTATTAATTCATTATCTTATTATTCACTATTAATCCATTCCCATGCCTATAAAAATTCTTGCCAAAGATGACAGACCCAGAGAAAAGTTTTTGCAGAAAGGCAAAAATTCGCTTTCTGATTCTGAATTACTGGCTATTATTATGGGAAGCGGAAATAAGGAGGAAACAGCAGTAGAGCTGGCAAGAAAGATT
Source organism: Chryseobacterium sp. P1-3 (assembly GCF_000738495.1). NCBI lineage: Bacteria > Pseudomonadati > Bacteroidota > Flavobacteriia > Flavobacteriales > Weeksellaceae > Chryseobacterium > Chryseobacterium sp. P1-3. The sequence goes on along the minus strand of NZ_JPEQ01000007.1, from coordinate 524,544 downwards.
TTAAACTCTGTAGGTAATAACTGGAACCAGCTGAGCCTGCTTTCAACCAAGGATTTGATGAAGTTTAAAGGCATTGGAGAAGCAAAAGCAATTTCAATCACTGCAGCGCTGGAAATTGGAAAAAGAAGGGCAAGACAGGAAATTCCTGTAAAAGCGAATATAAGCAATAGTCAGGACGCGTATGTACTTCTTAAAAATCAATTGTCAGATTTAAGAACTGAAGAGTTTTGGGCTATTTTCCTGAATAATAACAATAAGGTCATCCATATTTCGCAGCTTACCCAGGGCGGAATAAGCCAATCCGTAGTTGATGTGAGAGTTCTGTTCAAGACCGCACTGGATCATCTTTCAACAGGGATCATCATTGCCCATAACCATCCCTCCGGAAGTTTAAAACCGAGCAGGGAAGATCTCAGTATCACACAAAAAATAAAAGAAGCAGGAAAAATATTAAGTATCCAGCTTCTGGATCATATTATTGTTACGCAGAACTCATATTTTAGTTTCTCAGACGAAGGATTGTTATGATTAGAAGACTGAAATACCATGAAATTGATTTTTTGAAATATTCTCAATGCTTGGAAAATGCTGAGCAGAAAAAATATTCTGCCACAAAGGATTTCCTGGACATTACAGCGAAAAAGCAGTGGGAAATTTTGGTGTATAAAGATTATGAAGCAGTAATGCCTGTGCCTTTTGTCAGAAAATTTGGGATTAAAATTGTTCATAACCCTAAACTTTGCCAGCAATTGGGGGTTTTTTCCGCTCAGGATGATATGGAGCTTAATGAAGCTTTTTTACATTATCTTGAAACCCATTATCTGATAAGAGCCTATCCCTTTAATGATGTGAATAAGCTCCGGACAAAAATGAGATTAAAGAAGAACTTTCTGATCTATCCTGAGGTTTATGAAAAAGTTTATGCAAAATATTCTCCAAAAAGAAAAAGAAAACTCAGGCTTGATGATGAAGTGGTAAAAAACTCTGAAATAAAGCAACTTACTTACGATGAAGCAAAGAACTTTATAGAGTCCAATATGATTGGCTTGAGTAAAGAAAGCGATCTGCCTGGATTTATGGACATTTTTAAAGCTTGTTATCAGCTGAATTACCTGAAATTTACAGCTTTTTTTTATCATCATCAGATTATTAATATGATTGCTACCTATTCGGATTGTGGGATGGTAGCTCTTTTGGGTACCTTTAATGATAAAGACTATGTAAAATTATCAGGAGCATCAGTTTTGATTGATCATATTATAAAAGAGATAATTGAAACTCATATTTTTGATTTTGAAGGAGGTGATATTCCGAACATTGAAGAGTTTTTCAGGGGATTCAGGCCGGAATTGAAACCTTATGGAATCATTGAAAATTCTAAAAAAAATCTATTTAAAAAATTAGGGATCCTTCTTTTGAAAGGAAGGTTCCTTTAATATGATAAAAAACAATTGTTTAGATTGGTTCTAATTAAGTATTATTCCATACCTTTATAACATCCATATTCAATCATCATGTTTCAGCAAATCCGTAATTATAAAATATCATATATGTTATATAACTTCTTCAAAAAAAGCAAGTTAAAACATAATATACCATTATATAAAAAATATGGAATCAATAAAAGTTATTTTTCAAGTATTTCAAGTAAAGATTTTGCCCATCTGCCTGCCTCTGAAAGAAAGATAGATAATGACAGGCTCACTGAAACCTCTTTTTTTAAAAAACTACCGGAGGAAAGTAAGGCAAGTGCCCTTCAATATGATAAAAACGGGTTTATGGTGATCAGAAATTTTTTAAGCCCGGAAACCGCAGACAGTATCAATATTGAAATTGATAAACTAATGCAAGACGGTACCTTACAATTTCGTTACGGAGGGAAGCTGATGTTTGCCATTCATCATTCCGAAATCATCAGGAATATTGGAAATGATAAAGAATTTTTAGAATTTCTGTCTGTTTTACTGGATGGTAAAGCCAAACTTTTCCAAAGTATAAACTTTATTAATGGAAGCCAGCAAAAAACGCATTCTGATAGTATTCATATGACCACCTATCCATTGGGGGGCCTGTTGGGAGCCTGGATTGCACTCGAAGATGTAGATGAGACCAATGGTGCATTACATTATATTCCGGGCAGCCACAAATTGCCTTATTTCCTGAACTCTGATTATGATAACGAAGGTACAGCCTTCAAAATCGGCAAAAAGAGCTATAAAGCCTATGAAGAGTTCCTTGAAAATAAAGTGAAAGAACTTGGGTTGAAAAAAGAGATTTTCAGGGCCCAAAAAGGAGACTTGCTGATCTGGCATGCTAATATTCTGCACGGCGGGGAGCCTCATACGGATAAAAATAAAACCCGTAAAAGTCTGGTGTACCACTTCTTTGATGAGAACAGTGTATGCTATCATGAAGTAACGCAAAGACCTGCGTTATTTGAACTTTAACCACCCTTATCAGATTAATATCACATTATTTCCAAAAGCTTTTATAGAAGAAATACTATCAAAAGAATAGTTTTTTTACATTTGCAGTCTTATCAAAAGGTTTATGAATAAAAGGGAAACTATTCTTATTTTTATTTTTTCGATCTATGTATGCTGTATGTCATACTTCCTGTACACCCATCAATATTACAATGTTGATATGGAGGCTTACATGGGGTTGATTTATAAAGCAGAATACCCTGACATGAAAATCGAAGAGATTCATCAGAAGGTTTATAAGGAACTGGAAGGTAAAAACCCAAATATCTTCGGAGATATTCCGTTTGTTCCTGAAGAAGAAGAGGTAGCAAAAGGTGAAAACAGCTATTACAGGACCTTGTCACAAAACCCTAAAGCCTATGAAGAAGAATTACAGCTTTTTGTGGTAAAACCTTTTTATAATTTTATCAACTGGGCATTCTTTAAAATAGGGTTTAAAGCATCCACTTCTACCTTTTTAATTTCCATTGTTTCATATGCTTTGATACTCATACTGATTGTATGTTTTTTAATTAAAATTTTAAAAAATTATACGCTTGCCATTATCATTACTTTCTTATTCTCCTTGTTCAAACCTCTTTTAGAGGCGAGCAGGCATGCCTCTGCAGATTCTTTATCATGCCTTTTATTACTTCTTAGCCTTTATGCATTTACGGTTAAAAAGAATCTGTTCTCGGCCACGATCTGGGGAATGCTATGCGTCCTGACCAGACCGGAATATTTTATTTTTTACTCATTTTTGTATGCTCTTATTTTCATATACAGAAAATGCCTTCAGGTTAAAACAACAACCTGGCTGATATCCTATAGCTATATATTACTTTCCTTCTTTTTAATACAGTATTTCAATCAGGTTTCCTGGTCTACGTTATTTATGAACCAGTTTACAAAAGTTCAGCTTTATCCGGTATCCCAACCTGATCCATTCGACTTTTCAGCTTACATACATTTTATCAAAAGCAAAATTTTATTTGAATTCAACTCTTCCTATTTTCCTCTTTTATTGCTGTTTATCATCATTGTTTTGGCCAATGATTTTTCCATCCGTAATAAAAAGAACCAGGTACAGGCTTTATTCTTTGCTGCGATTTATGGGGCTGTTTTTTTACGCTTTTTAATTTTTCCACTGTTGGTGAACAGAATGATGATAGGCTTTTACCTTTTAATCATACTGTCTGTAATCTATATTCAAAACTCTAAAGTGGATATCTTTAAAAAGTCTTTACAACACGGAAAATAATTAGTAATTTTGCAACCTAAATTTATGGCCAGTTTTTCAGAATATCTACCGTATGCTTTTGCATTGATTATTGCAATTCCTTTTTTGGTGTTGCTCAGACAATTTGTACATTCCTACATCAGTCTTAAAAATCAGGAAATCAAACTGCTTACCGTAAAATCTAATTCCGGAAACAAGGTTCACTCTTATGAAAGGATGACTCTTTTTCTTGAAAGAATAAAACCTTCCAACCTTATTCAGAAATTTGATAAAGAATTGGCAGTTCATGAATTTATTTTCCTTACTGAGAAAACGATTAATGAAGAATTTGAATACAATTCATCCCAGCAGCTTTATCTCACCAAAAATGCCTGGAAGAATATAGTGGATTCCAAAAATGCCGTGATAGAACTACTTCATACTACCTATGCAGGACTGAAGGGAAATTCAGATCTGAATGAGTTTAAAACCATTTTTATCATGAATTATATGGAAGGTAACGATTATATTGCCGAAACAATAGAAGATTTAAGAAAAGAAATTTTAATAATAACTTAAAAAATAACAGATAAATAATGATTCCAAATTTTAAAGCACATCCATGGCACGGAATTTCTGCAGGAGAAGATGCGCCAAATGTTGTAAATGTATTTGTGGAAATTGTTCCTTCAGATACGATTAAATATGAAGTAGATAAAGAAACAGGATATTTAAAAGTAGACAGACCTCAGAAATTCTCAAATATCATCCCGGCTTTATATGGTTTTGTTCCAAGAACATATTGTCATAATGAAGTGATGAAACTTGCTGTAGAAGCAGGGGCTGATGATGTAACGATGGGAGATCATGATCCGCTTGATATCTGTTGTTTTAAGTTCTCACAATATTCACGCCGGAGGATTATTAATGGAAGCTATTCCAATCGGAGGGTTCAAGATGATTGATGGAGGTGAAGCGGATGATAAGATAGTTGCGGTAATGATCAATGACCATGCATTCGGGCATTTCAGAGATATTTCCGAATTGCCGGAAGCAGAAGTAAGAAGGTTAATGCATTACTTCCTGACCTATAAAAATTTACCGGATGAGCCTGCAAAATGTAGAATTCATGAAGTATATGGAGCGGAACATGCAAGAAAAGTAATTAAGGCTTCTCAAAAAGATTATGCTGAAAAATTCGGAGGATAGTGAATATGCTCTGATATTAAAATACAAAGGGATAAGCAGTTTTGTTTATCCCTTTTTTTGAAAATAATTAAAACCCCCGGATGATTCCCGAATATTTTAGGCCGTACATTCTTCCTGTATTCTTTGGCAGCTACACGTTTTCATTTCCGGTATTTATAAAATCAGGCTATAAATCATCATATTTTTTAATGCTTTGGTGGTAATTATTTATTATATTTAATTTTCTATTACCAAAAAAATATTAAACTATGGATCTATTTGTGTTAGTGCCAATTTTTGGTGTCGTAGCTTTGCTCTATACATTTTTTTCAGAGTAACTGGGTCAATAAGCAGAATGCAGGAAATGAAAAAATGAAAACAATCAGCGGTCATATCGCGGATGGTGCAATGGCTTTTCTAAAAGCCGAATACAAAATTTTAACCTACTTTGTGATTGTGGTAGCCATTTTACTGGCTGTCATGGGATCAAGCAACGCTCATTCTCATTGGAGCATAGGGATAGCCTTTGTTGTAGGAGCTATATTTTCTGCTTTGGCAGGTTTTATAGGAATGAAGATTGCTACCAAAGCCAATGTAAGAACAGCGGAAGCGGCAAGAACTTCACTTTCCAAAGCCCTTAAAGTATCTTTTACAGGAGGTTCTGTGATGGGAATGGGTGTAGCCGGGCTGGCAGTTTTAGGATTAGGCGCATTGTTTCTGATCATTAAGCAGATCTTTGCTCCCGAAGCGGCTGTAGACTCCTTTGAAATGGAAAGGACAATTGAAATTCTTACCGGATTTTCTTTAGGAGCCGAATCTATTGCGCTTTTTGCAAGAGTTGGAGGAGGGATTTATACAAAAGCAGCAGATGTAGGAGCCGACCTGGTAGGAAAGGTAGAGGCCGGAATTCCGGAAGACGATCCACGGAATCCTGCTACCATTGCAGATAACGTAGGAGATAATGTAGGAGATGTTGCAGGAATGGGAGCCGACCTTTTCGGGTCCTATGTGGCAACGGTACTCGCAACCATGGTTTTGGGGAGAGAAACTGTTTCCGATGATGCATTTGGCGGTTTTGCCCCGATTCTTTTACCCATGCTTATTGCCGGGACAGGAATTATTTTTTCAATTATAGGAACTTTATTTGTAAGAATCAATGATAATGAGGGCTCTTCCACTTCCAGCGTACAAAATGCCCTGAACCTTGGGAATTGGGGAAGTATTGTGATTACTGCAATAGCTTCTTACTTCCTGGTAACTTACATTCTCCCTGAGCAGATGACCCTTAGAGGACATGAGTTTACTAAAATGGGAGTTTTTGGAGCGATCATGGTTGGCTTGGTTGTCGGAACCTTAATGAGTATTATTACAGAATATTATACAGCTATGGGTAAACGGCCTGTTTCTAGCATTGTGAGACAGTCGTCAACAGGCCATGCTACCAATATTATCGGAGGCCTTTCTGTAGGGATGGAATCTACATTACTCCCCATTATTGTGCTGGCAGGCGGAATTTACGGATCCTACCTGTGTGCCGGTTTATACGGTGTAGCCATTGCTGCGGCCGGTATGATGGCGACTACAGCAATGCAATTGGCCATTGATGCCTTTGGGCCCATCGCAGATAATGCAGGAGGAATTGCTGAAATGAGCGAGCTTCCTAAAGAAGTACGTGAGAAAACCGATATTTTAGATGCCGTAGGAAATACCACTGCGGCTACAGGCAAAGGATTTGCTATTGCTTCAGCTGCTTTAACGGCGTTGGCACTATTTGCTGCGTTTGTAGGCATAGCAGGAATAGATGGAATTGATATCTACAGGGCAGATGTTTTGGCCGGGCTTTTTGTAGGCGGTATGATTCCGTTTATCTTTTCTTCCCTGGCAATTACAGCGGTAGGACAGGCAGCAATGGCTATGGTGGAAGAAGTAAGAAGACAATTCCGGGAAATCCCTGGAATACTGGAAGGAAAAGCCCAGCCTGAATATGAAAAATGTGTGGCCATTTCTACCGATGCCTCCATCAGAAAAATGATGTTACCCGGAGCAATTGCCATTATATCACCATTACTGATCGGATTTATTTTTGGTCCTGAAGTATTGGGAGGTTTTCTGGCAGGGGCTACAGTGAGTGGTGTCCTGATGGGAATGTTTCAGAATAATGCCGGAGGTGCCTGGGATAATGCCAAAAAATTCTTTTGAAGGAAAGGGGTTGATATCAACGGGCAGACCTATTACAAAGGCTCTGAGCCTCATAAAGCATCTGTAACAGGAGATACGGTAGGGGATCCGTTTAAAGATACTTCAGGACCTTCCATGAATATCCTGATCAAATTAATGTCTATTGTATCATTGGTTATTGCCCCTACATTAGCCGTTTTACATAAAGACAAAATCGAAGCTAGCAGAAAAGCAAAACTGGAAAGTTTAGCACAGGCTTCAGATATGAATCTTTCTGCAGTAAGTGGCGGTCCTCAAACCGTTTCTTCAGGTCCAAAAGAAATTAAAGGCCACCTGAATGAAAGCGGGGATTTTGTATATGAAACAGGAAATATTCAGAAGGTAAAATTAAATGATGGAAAAACCATTGCAATAGGAGAGGAAAGCCAGATGTATCAGTTGTATACTGCAGTAAAGAAAAAGGATAAAACAGCTTTGGATCCTAATACATGGTATACCATTGAAAATCTTTATTTTGAAACAGGATCCAGTGACCTGAAGCCGGGATATGAGTTGACACTGAATAACCTGGCTGAGATTATTAATGCTTATCCTGATCTTAAAATAAAGCTGGGAGGGTATACGGATAATTCAGGAAATGAAGAGAGTAACCAGCAATTATCCAATTTAAGAGCACAGACTGCCAAACTGAAGTTATTGGAACTAGGAGTGCCGGCTGACAGGATTGAAGCTGAAGGATACGGTTCACAGCACCCGGTTTGCGAGGCCAATGATACCGATGAATGCAAGGCCAAAAATAGAAGAATTGATGTAAGGATATTAGCTCTTTAAATCAATTAAATAATGAAAAAACACTGCCTCGGCAGTGTTTTTTTTATTGTCAGCGACCTATAAACTTATTAAAGATTTTTTTTCAAATGCTCCAGGGCCTGTATGATAAGTTCATCCTTTTTGGCAAAGCTGAACCTCACATAATCAGAATCCTGTTTTGAATTATAGAAAGCAGAAAGGGGCAGGCAGGAAACTTTTTTCTCAATAGTAAGCCATTTGGAAAACTCTACATCGGTCATTGTTTTGGAGATATTTCTGAAATTGACAATCTGAAAAACACTACCTTCCGCCTGTTTCACAACCTGAAAAGGGGTTTCCAGGAGTAATTCATTAAAAAGATCCCTTTTCTTTTGCATCATATTTTTATTGGTATAAGGGTCAAAAATTTCCAGGTAACTCGCCAGAGCACGCTGGGCAGGAGCATTGGCCCCATAAGAAATATATTGCTGGCGACATTGAAATAATGAGGTTAGCTCTTTGGGAGCAATCATATAGCTGACTTTCCATCCTGAAGTGTGGAACATTTTCCCAAAAGAAAAAATACAAAATGTTCTGTTTTTAAGCTCCGGATGAAGAAAAGAACTGTAGTGTTCCGCTTCATCATAGCAATAGGTATCGTAAATCTCTTCGGAAATTAAATAGATTTCCTGGTTTTTAATTAATTCATACAATTGATTCCAATCCTCTTTCTTCCAAATTTTTCCTGTCGGGTTCTGTGGAGAATTAACGATAACGGCTTTTGTTTTTGCAGAAAAGCGCTCTTTCAGGATTTCCCAGTTTATTTTAAAATCAACATCAAGGTCGTAGTAAACAGGGATACCGCCATTCATCGCTACTGAAGGGGCATAGGTGTAATAGGACGGTTGAATGATGATCACTTCATCTCCCTGATTTAAAACTGAGGTAAGGGCAGTATGCAAAGCAAAAGTAGCGCAGGGAACAATGGTGATTTCATGAGCCGTAAGAGAAAGACTGTTTTTCCTTTGCCCATTAAAATATATAATTTTTTCAATCAGTTCCGGGTTGCCTGCAAGAGGTTCATAATGATGGCTATCAAGGTCTGCTGCCTGCTGTAGGAATATTCTTAACCTTTTGTCAATATCAAAATCAGGAATACCTAAAGAAAGATCAAAGCTTCCATGCTGTACCGCAAGAGCAGACATTTCCGTAAAGAAAGAATAATGAGTAAATCCATCAATTGTATTCATTTATTTTGCATTGATATCAAATATAAGGAAAATAACATTTGATCTGTGATTAAATAAAATTTGTTATTTTTAAGAAATTTATTCTTTATGAAAAAAATACTTATTCCGTTATTGGCACTTGTTGTAATGACCGGCTGCGGAACTGCAAATGTTTCTAATACTGTTTCTTCACAGTCTGTTTCTTCAAAACATGATAAAGGATATGCCATTGGGTATAAAATGATTAACGCAGAAGATTTAAAGAAAAACTTATATGTTATTGCCTCTGATGAAATGGAAGGAAGAGATACCGGAAGTCCCGGACAGAAAAAAGCGGGAGAGTATATGGTAAATTATTATAAAAACCTGGGTGTTTCCTATCCAAAGGCATTAGGGTCTTATTACCAGAAAGTTCCGTCTGAATTTATGAAAAAACGAGGAGGCGGTAACCTTCCTGACTCTGAAAATATCATGGCTTTTATAGAAGGAAGTGAAAAACCGGATGAAATTGTTGTTATTTCCGGTCATTATGACCATGTAGGAACCAAAAACGGGGTGGTATACAACGGAGCTGACGATGATGGCAGCGGAACGGTAGCAGTGATGGAAATGGCAAAAGCTTTCCAGGCTGCGAAAAAGGCTGGAAAAGGGCCTAAAAGATCTGTTCTGTTCCTTCACGTGACAGGAGAAGAGCATGGGCTGTTCGGATCTGAATATTATACTGATAACCCTGTTTTTCCTTTAGCCAATACCGTGGTGGACCTAAATATTGATATGATCGGACGTGACGATCCTGCTAACAGAGGAAAGCAGTATATTTATGTAATTGGTTCCGATATGCTCAGTTCCCAGCTTAAAGTAATCAATGAAGAGGCCAACAAGAAAACCCATAACCTGGAACTTAATTATAAATACGATGATTTAAATGATCCTGAACAACTTTACTATCGTTCAGATCATTATAATTTTGCTAAAAATAATGTTCCCGTAGCATTTTTCTTTGACGGAATCCATGAAGATTATCATAAGCCAACAGATGATCCTGACAAAATTGATTACAAACTCCTGGAAAAAAGGACCCAGCTTATTTTTACCACAGCATGGGATATTGCAAACAGGACGGAGAGAATTGTTGTAGACAAAAAATAAAATATAAAAATTTCCCACAGATCATTCCATAGATAAGCTGAAGCTGTATTGGGGTTCTGTGGGAAATTTATACTATCATCAAATCATAGAAACAGCCTTTAAAATCAATAAGATCTTTCATCGGATCCCAAAATTTTGAATTGAGCAGGAATTTTTAAAGGGATCTCGGTTTTAAAGGAAATTGTTCCTAAACCTAAACTTTCGTTATTTTAAACGGGAGGAAACCGGTTTTCTATCTTCTGGATTATCATTCTAAAGACTGGGTACACAATACCATAGTTTTTATGGAAGTTGGTAGCACAGATGAATTTTGGAAAGAACTTCTGTTTTAGGACTTGAGGCCTTCAAAGCAATTATAGTGGTTTTGAAGCTATGAAGCCGTTTTTACTCCTTTCAGATTATGATGGGATTGAAGATATCATGTTAAAAAATCCATACCTGTTATTTCCCTATTTTAATAAACTGATAAAAATCACCTCTGTATTATTTTTATTAATTCTAAATAAATATAAATTTGTTCTATCAAAATAAGAACTCAGTAAAAGAACTGCCTTTTCTGTCATTACTTTTGTTCACTAGCAGAGACGAAATATTGTACCATTAAACACATATCTAATCATATCCATATCAATTTTTGTTTTTTTAACCGGCAGGATAATCTGCCGGTTTTTAAACTTTAAAATTCGATCAGTCTCAAAATTGGGACATAATAAATGAGTCTTAATATAAAAAATTCTGTCCATTATTGATTAACCTCAAAATTATTGAGCTCGCTTTTCACGCAAAGTTTTAAAAAAATAATGTTCTATTTCAAGTAAGGCAGCGTAGCTGCTGACTAAGCGCATGCAAAGTGTTCGCTTCATCAGAATCGATTAAAGATCGGTTCATTTCTTAGCTTACTTAAAATAAAGAGTAGTCAAAAAGAAATCTTTGCGTGAATTTTAAAAATTAAATAGATCTAAAATATTATATGCCCCCAACTTTTGCGCTTTGATCCTAAAAATCTCCATTAGCTTACTTCTAAGGCTCAGGGTTCAGTATTTCTAAAAGATCCTGCCTGGAAAGTCCCTGAAGCTTCTTCCCATCTGTACGGAGAAGATTCTGAGCAAGGTCCTTTTTCTTTTTCTGAAGAGTCAGAATCTTTTCTTCTACCGTATTGGTGCAGATCATACGAACTGCAATGACATTCTTAGTCTGTCCTATACGATAGCTACGGTCAATAGCCTGGTTTTCTATGGCGGGGTTCCACCACGGGTCCACCAGGTAGATATAATCAGCTTCCGTTAAATTGATGCCCACGCCACCAGCCTTTAAGCTAATTAAAAATACCCTTATCTTATCGTTTTCCTGAAAATTATTAACTTTTTTTCCCCTGTCTTTGGTTTGTCCGGTAAGGTATTCGAATAGAATCCCGTGATGTTCCAACTCTGTTTTCAAAAGATCAAGCATTCCTACAAACTGTGAGAAAATAAGGATTTTATGGTCTTTTGTCTTATTCAGAATCTGTTCCATCAGAATCTCAATCTTTACGGCGTGTTCACCGGAATAACCTTCTTTGAGCAAAACAGGAGAATTGCAGATTTGTCTGAGCCTGGTAAGTCCGGCAAGGACATGGATGCTGTTTTTATGAAGATCATCATCATTAGAGGCAATAAACTCGCGAAGCTCCTTTTCATAAGCATCATAGATTTTGCGTTGTTCGGCATTCATTTCGCAGTAAATTACCGTTTCAGTTTTTTCAGGAAGTTCTTTGGCAACCTGTTTCTTTGTCCTTCTGAGAATAAACGGGCTTATTTTCTTCTGAAGTTCTGCAGCCCGTTTACTGTATTCAAATTTATCAATAGGAATTGCATAAATGTCTTTGAAGTATTGTTTGCTTCCCAATAGCCCCGGACAGGCAAAAGAAAGCTGGCTGTAAAGATCAAAAGTATTGTTTTCAACAGGAGTTCCTGTCAGTACAATCCTGTTTCTGGACTGAAGCAGACGGGCAGCTTTATATCTTTCTGAATTTGGATTTTTAATCATCTGTGATTCATCAAGAAAGACGTAATCAAAAGAAAATGTTTTCAGAAAACGGATGTCTGAAAGAAGCATTCCGTAACTGGTAAGCACCACTTCAAATTCAGACAGATGCTGTATGTTTTTTTGTCTGTCCGGGCCATAATGTAACAGTACCTGTACGGATGGTGCAAATTTTTTGATCTCTTCCTGCCAGTTAAACAACAGTGATGTGGGAACCACAATAAGATTTGTTGTATGTCCCCGTTTTTCTCTCTGGGATAAAATAAATGCAATAATCTGCAACGTTTTCCCGAGTCCCATATCATCAGCAAGACATCCTCCGAAGTTCAGATGATCCAGGAAATTCAGCCAGTTCAGTCCATGGTGCTGATAATCTCTTAACCGGGCATTCAGTCCGGCAGGGATACTGATTTCTGGAATATTTTTAATTGATGAAAGCTCAGAAGCATAGGAGGCTATTTCATCCTGTACTTCCTGGCTTAGCACTTCTTTTTCGAACAGGGTCGAAACTTCTGTGAAATTAATCTTAGGAATCTTTAACAGGTCTTCATCAATCTCTCCGATCTGGAAATAGGAAGAAATTTTGCTGATCCATTCCTCCGGAAGAAACCCTGAAGTGCCGTCATCCAGCTGCACAAATTTACTTTTATTGCGAATAGCCCTGTGAAGTTGCTTTAAGGAAACGTCTTTATCTCCAAACTTTACTTTCAACCTGGCATTAAACCAATCCATGCCACTGGTAATCTGGATGTTGATTTTTGCACGATGAGGATTGAGTTTATTGTCTTTCAGATCATTAAATCCCAGGATAGTAACGTCTTCATTTCGCCATCTTTCAAAAGCTTCCAGGAACCAGTTGTTATCCAGAAATTTGTCCTTATGCAAGTAGAAATACCGGTATCCATTCATTTGTTCTTCAAAATCCGGATGCTGCTGCATAATAAGTGAAGTAAAGCGGGCCTCAAGGGCTTCATTCCTGTCTATTTTGAAAATATTACCGTTTTGATCAGTATCAAGAAGCTGCTTCCGTGAGTATACCGGAACCTCAAGTTCTCCGTATCTCATAACGGGCGTAATTCCGATATATTGATCTTGCTGACGGAGGTAAATAATCCTTTCTGTTTGATAATTTTTATCTTCAAGCTGAACTTTCGTTGCTTTTTGTATGTATTTGTAATTGATATGAATACGCTCTTCAAGGGATGATAAAATATTTTGCATAAACTTCTCATATTTAGAAGCATGAATCAATAGTATTTCATGATGAGCCTTGAAAAACCGGATTACCCGAAGCATATCCGGGTGATCTATAAAGCTGAAAGTGTTATTGTTATATACAAAATAATCATTTTTGAGAGCTATATTCTTAAAAGGTACAGATACATTGTTAAATAGCAATTCTCCTGTGATCTCATAGAAGGGATCTTTCTTAAATACAGTTAGTTGAACCTCCGCATCTAAAGTATTTAATTCAACCGGGAGAAGAGACTTCGATGAAATATTTTCTGCAATTTCCCGGTCATGATAATATACTTCCAGTCCCAATGGATTACGGATGATAAGTTGTAAGGCTTGCAGTTCAGCAGGATTATAATCTTCATTATAATTATTTTGAAAGGCAGCGATAGCAGTATAAAACTTAATTTCCGAGGGTTTTTCTGCATTCCAGATCAGCTGCATGGCATCTACAGGAGAAACCGGGTTCTTTATTTTTCCTGCCTGAGTTATTTCAGCCTCCATCAACGAAAAAATAAGGTGATTGTAATAACGGTGCTGGCTAATAACCAATATTTGTTTTTTACCGGTTTCAGGTTTTACAAGCTGTTCCCCTTGAGAATCGTGATACGGAAGCAATTCCCTTTTTAAGACCTGCTCATCTATAGGAAGCATTTCTTTGATCTTGGGTAAAATATTAACCTTTCCATCCACATATTCTACCTGAAAATAGGAGTCTGTCTCAGGCTCATTCTCCAGGCCGTATTCCCGTGCTTTGGGAATAATCATTTTCCGGCGGAGGGTATCATCAAAAAAAATACGATAGCTTTTTTTGTTCCAGAATACAGTGGATAATCTCTGCCTGGTGCAGGCACAGCTTCTTTTCTGTATGGTCACATGTGCAGGAGCAAAGCAATGAGTTTCCTATTTTACTAATGGTGACCGTAGGGAACGGATGCAATGAAGATTTTGTAAATATTCCCAGGTTATTCTCAATAGCGAGAGGGTATACCGTATCAAAATCTTTATTTTCTATAAAGGAGCTTCCTGCTGTATGTTTCAGCAGATCGTATACGGAAAGGGTATTGAAACTGATATTTTCAAGGATATATTCTGGCATAAATTGATAGAGGCAAACTTACAAAAAACATCTGAATGAATGGAATGAAGAATATCTGTTTTGAAACCTGGTTCAGAAATGCCCTGTATTTTTATTAAAGGAAAATACTGATTTAATCTCTAATAAACAATACCTGATTTCAGGTAGATAAAAATACTTTTTTTCTAGGATTGTAAGCCTTTAAAACTAAAAATAAATTTGATAAAAATAACTCCATTTCAATTAAATAAAGCAATATGAAAAAACTAAACTCAATTTTGTGTATCGTTATCGGTATAATAGGCTATGCACAGCCTTCGATAACAAGATCTGCTTTGGATCAGATCAATGTTACAAGAACTTTTAAGGCCGGAGATGTACCGCTTACCGCTACACAAGGATCCGCTGGGGCAAATGTATCATGGGATTTTTCGGCTTATATTGTTCCTAATGTAAATTCCACTGTTACTAATGAATGTCCCGGGCAAAGCAACTGTTTCAGGTTTCCGGGAGCCAACAGAATTACCAAGCCAACACTTTCCGATGTCTATGATTTTACTTCCATGAGTGATGCGGAAGCGATCATGCTTGGATCTTATGCCGGACCAAGTTTTGGTGATGTTACCATGACCTACACTGATCCGTTGATTGATTTTAAATTTCCAGTTACCTATTTACAGCAATTTACAGATAACTACCAGTTTAACACTGTTTCAGGAGGTATTGGAAGCTCATCTGAATCGGGACAGGTGGTGAATAATGTGGATGCCTACGGAACGATTACAACTCCGGCAGGAACATTTTCAAATGTGATCAGGGTGAAAAAAATGAGAACAGGGATACAAACGGTTCCTGGATTACCTCCTTTCACCTATACTAACGAAGCTTATATCTGGATTAGCCAAAGTGCAGGCATTGTATTCAGCTTTGCTATCAATTCTTTTGTTCTTAACGGAACTACCAATGTGACGAAAAGTGTATCTTATCCTGAATCAGGAGCTTTATCTACCATTAATCTGGATAGCAAAAAAGCTGAATTTTCAGTATACCCGAATCCAGCTTCTGATTTTATAAAAATAAGATCAAAAGAGGAAATTAAAAAGATATCCGTTACTTCTTTGGATGGTAAAACGGTGGCATCAGGAATGTCTGATTATATAGATCTTTCAAAATTGCCGAAAGGAGTTTACATCCTTCAGGGAGAGCTAAGGAACGGACAATCCGTATCCAGGAAAATTATCAAAAAATAGAAGAAATCAAATTTTGAATTTAATTTCATAGAGAAACTTTCAGTTTATCGTAACTATTCCTCACTGATTTGTGGTTTTTGAAGTTTTCAAAAAGAGGAATAGCATACTTTAAAGGAGCTGGCGAAATGTTTTGCTATTCAATGAATGTTTATTATTTTAAAAAAACTGCCAGCGCTTTTATTTCCGGCTTCAATATCATTTGAAGCCGTTTTTATTTAGTTTGTAATTACTTCATTTTATTTGACCGCCTTCTATTTGTAGTGGTCTTATTCCTTGGTACTGTTATGGTCTATCATGAAAATCCAGAAATACGGATGTAGATAAAGTAATTATATAGTATATGAATAACTTATCGATGATTATTAGTGATTCTTCAGCACAATGATTCCCCAGAAAAAATCTTCGGGAGGGAATGAGTCCCAATGATTATAAGCGTGCCCTGAATCCGATTTATAGTGAAGGGAATATGAGCCAGGCAGAAGAGTAATTTCATGACTGACCTTTTGATTTTTTATAGCCCCTCCTGCATGTAGTGAAGATTGATTTTGCATTTGCCAGATTACATTTCCAGCTTGGTCCTCAATCCACCCATAATCACACCATGAACTGCCGTTCCATGAGCAATTTTCTCCTACACCATAGATTTTAACTGAAGTAGGTTGAGCAATAACAAAAGATTGTGTAAGGTGTTTATCAATTCCTACATTCTGAATACCAGCGATTATCTTTTCACGTGGGAACCATAACTTTTTAAGCTTATTATATCTTTTATATTCATTGTAAAATTGTTGCGCTCTAATGGTATCTCCCTGGATATTAGCCATTGTTGACTTTATGATCAGCTCTTTGTTGCTCATTTCCTGATCCTTTATACCGGTTTTATCTATAAAGTGATGATAAAATAAACTGGCTACAGGGGACATGAATAAATCACCATCAGCCAATGGAAATGGCTGACTGAGCTTATCGGTATTACACAGAACAACTAATGTAAGCTGTAAAGAGGGGACTTTTACAAATAAAGCTGATTCGCCTTGGGTCTGTCCATAATGCCAATAATACTGTACCCCTTTATAATACTGCACAAACCATCCCAATCCATATGGAGTAACAGAGCCATTACTGATGTGATGAGGAATAAAAAATTTGTTTCTGTGCTTTTTCCGGAATTAACAAATGATTATCTATAGCTTCTGAATATTTGAGTAAATCTTGTACACTCGTTGCTAGCCCTCCAAATGCTCCAAACTCATTAAGGTATTCGATACGTTTGATTTTTCCGTCAGAGGTTAGTTCGTAAGGTTTCGCAAGCTGCGTAAAAGTGTTATCAAAAAAAGGACGGACAGAAGGTTTTATGTTTCTGTATTCATAAAATTGATCCAATGCAATGGAAGGAGCCGAAGAATTCATTTGTAAAGGGATAAGAATTTCCTCCATAAGCAGCTGGTAAAATGGTTTTCCGGATACTTTTTCAAGGATGGGACCCAGAAGTCCGTAACGATACCCGTTATAATGAAAGTAAGTCCCGGGAATACCTTCAGAAGTGTGAGTAAGCAGCTGCCTTACAGTTATGGAAATATTATCAGGGAAAATACCATATTGATGTACCGGATTGTCAAGATTCAGTTTGCCTTGTTCTATCAATCTCATGACAAGAGTAGAGGTGAACGTTTTTGTTACTGAAGCTACCCTGAAAGTAGTTTTCGGGGTCACGGGAATTCTTTTTTCTACATCCGAAAATCCTAATCCCCGTTCTAATATAATTGTATTTCCCTGTTTTACAGCTACTGCCATACCGGGTATTTTCAATTGAGCCCGTATAGAATCTAATCCGGCACTGAAACGATTAATCTCTGACTGTTGCGAATGCAGTTCTTCAGTGATGATTATCAGAAATAAAAGCCAAATATTTTTCATGGTTAAGATTTTTTACATACCTGTTATTGTTAAAGGTGTTTCAATTCTTTGGGCCATTGTTGTCTACTTCATTAAAGACATCTATGACCAGTATCTTTCGACCAATAAATATAAATCATATGTTCCAGAATACAAGTGTAATAAAAATCTTCTTTTGAAGCTTTATTGCACTTCATAAGGTTATTTTGCATCCCAGATAGGCCGGGAAGAGGGGGAATCAGGTGTATCTCAGGCTTATTAAGTCCGGGGAATATTTCATCCAATGCCGATATTCGTATACTCCAGGTTTTGCTTCAGTGACAGGCGTATTCATGAGATTGCCGACGAAAGCTATATTAATCAATTTTTTAAAGGCATAAAAGGAAAAGCCTTAAGGCTTACAGACTTGAAGGAACTGTTGTTAAAAATAAAGGAATATTATAAAACCTGAAGCTCATCGAATAGCTCGATAATAGCCTCAATAAGCCCTTTTTCTACAGGTGGACTGGCTGAGGCATCCGATACGATAGCCCGTAGATTTCCTTCATCATCCCTTTCAAAAACCACTTCGTTGCCATAGATGTCGACATAGAGCTTATATCCATAAGAGAATGTGGCAAGCCGCCCGTTAAAAATAAGTTCTTCACCTTTATAAGTAACAGGTAGTTCAAGTGGTTGTTCCATACTTCTTTCTGTTTTCCAGGGTAAAGATACAACCTTGTGTCCGATCTTTACAAATAAAGAGCTGTTTTTATGGATAAAAGCGGGTGAATGATGCTGCCAGATATTGGTTTTTATTATATATTTGATTTATAAGAGTATTGCACTTTTTAATATAAAAAATTATCTCATACCTTAATTTTATTGGATAACTTTAACAAGTAAATGCATAATAATGAAGCAGATCATTTTAGTGATTATACTTTTCCTGTTGAACCAGAATACAGCCGCACAGCAAAGACATATTTCCAATGACAGTATTCGTGTTTTTTTCAGCGAAATTAAAAAGGCAACCAGGGAGAAGAGCAATCTTTGGAATAAAGATTTATATAATGCACTACTTTTTGTAGAACCCCAAACCAGAAAGGTTTTTGCCAATGAACCAGATTCTATAGGAAGTTTACAGCCTGACCAGAACATGTATACAGGAATTTTGCCGGATAAGGTTAATATAGCCAATACATCTATCAACTGGAATGGGAAAAGATGGGCCATGGTTATGCTTCCGCTTCCAGCCCATGAGAAGGACCGGATTAATCTCCTGGCCCATGAGCTGTTTCACAGTGCCCAACCCTCACTTGGATTTACTCTGAATAATCCTGATAATAATCATCTTGATCAAATGGATGGGAGAACGTATCTCCGTCTGGAGCTGGAAGCATTAAAAAAAAGCAGTTTTATCTTCTTCTGAAAAAGAAATAAGACAACATCTTATCAATGCCCTGGTCTTCAGAAAATACAGGTATATTCTTTATAAAGGTTCTGATACCAGCGAAAATGACCTGGAACTTAATGAGGGAATGGCAGAATTTACGGGAGTAATGATCAGCAACAGAAATAAAAAACAAACTGCCGCTTACCTGGCAGACGGAATCAACCGTTTTTTTACCAACCCGACATTTGTCCGTTCATTTGCTTACCATACCATCCCTGTATATGGCTACCTGTTGTATAACCGGGATAAAAACTGGAATAAAAAGATAACCAATACAACCAATTTGACCCGTTATTTCATCAATGCATTTCAGATCAGCATTCCTGTTGACATAGAAAAAGCCGTTAAAGATAATATGAATCAATATAATGGAATGATAATCTCTCAGGAAGAAACGCAAAGGCATGAAAAGATTAAAAAGATTATTGCTGATTATAAATTTAAATTTATCGAACAGCCCCATTTTGAAATAAAGTTTGAAAAGATGAACGTCTCCTTTGATCCCAGAAATATCATTCCGATAGAAAATAAAGGAACGGTATATCCGAATATGAAACTTACGGATTCATGGGGAATACTGAATGTAGAAAAGGGAGCCCTGATGAGCCCTGATTGGGATAAGGTTTCAATAACGAACCCTGTACGCACAGAAGGAAAGAAAATAACCGGAGAGGGCTGGACTCTTGATCTTGCAGACGGTTATACTTTAGAAAAAGATAAAGCCAATAATTACAGACTTATAAAAAAGTAATACTATGGAATTTTCACCATTCAATAAAGTAGTTAAACTTTGTATTCAGGGGATGAGTGCAGAGGAACAGGGAAAACCTGAAGAAGCAGTCCGTTTTTTTTATGCAAGGTTGGAAGGAAGCAGATAATGATCATGAAAAGTTCCTTGCCGCTTATTATATGGCCCGTCATCAGAGGACAACTGCTGATACTTTAAAATGGCTGGAAACAGCATTAAGCCATGCTATAAAACTCAATGATGATACAGTTAAAAGCGCTTTTCCCGCTCTCTATATCCGAATTGCCGAATGCTATGAAAAATTGTCAGATCCTGTAAAATCCAGGGAGAATCTTGAACTGGCCCGGTTGTATAAGGACAATCCCTCAGATAAGGGCCCTTTTTATCACGGTACAAAAGCCGATTTACAGATAGGTGATGTGCTGACGGCAGGTGGCCTGTCCAATTATAAATCTGAATTCAAAATGAATCATATTTATTTTACCGCCTTAGTAAATGGGGCGGGTCTGGCTGCTGCCCTGGCAAAAGGAGAAGGCCGGGAGCGTGTGTACATCGTAGAGCCCACAGGAAACTTTGAAAATGACCCTAACCTGACAGACAAAAAGTTCCCTGGAAACCCGACCCGTTCGTACCGGTCCGAAAAACCTCTGAAGATTATAGGAGAAGTAACAGATTGGGTGAAACCGGATCCCGAAGAACTTCAGAGATTTCGTGATAAACTGGAAAACAGTAAAGGAGATATTATTAACTGATCTCAGAAAAGATAGCAGGCAGTAATAGAGTAGCCTTCTTTTTAAAGAGCAATATCATACAATATTCAGAATTATAGGATAAAGCCCTCAAATCGGGGCTTATTTTAAAATGTGTGGGTTTCGGGTTTGTCCAATATTGCGATAAAGCTGTTTTTGAGTAAATCGGAGGGATAAATAAACTGCTCTCCCTTTTTACCTTTAACAACGATTGCGGCTTGTTCATTATTTAAACACCTGTCAAGCTGTTCCTGAATCTCTTTAAGCTGGCCATCTTTGATATCCAAAGTGTATTTTCCCGTTGTATGGGTAATACTTACGATTTTTTTGTTCATGGTCGGAATTTTAAATCATTTGCCGGTAAAGATAATTTTTTTCCGTCAAGTTTATTAATGGAATTTTATTTAAAGTAACAAGTTTTGTCACTTACTTAATATATATGCCTAAAATTAGAATAAAGCATTATGTATGTCTTGAATAACTAAATAATATTTATTATTTTTGGAAAAATGTTAAAGTATAATTATATTTTTTCATGCTGTACAAAATATAATTATACTGCAAGCACATCTAGAAGAATCTAATGTGTATAAACTTATGATTCATTAAGTTAATTAAAAACTAATAATTAAAATGAAAAAAATTCTATTCAGAGATTTAAGGATGACCTTGAAAAAGGTGGTGTATTTACATCTGAATATGTAACATTTGCAGAAATGGGTGAAGTATTCCAAAATTATTTTGGTATTGATAAAGATGCGACAGTAGAACTATTTACTGTTATTTACAATAACCGGAGTTTGATTTCAAAAATTGACAGAGAAGAACTTCAGGCAGCAATCACGAATGAGGCAGAACTTTATAATTCAACGGTATCACCGGGAACCAGATTAATATTTGGGGCTTTGGTTTCAGTAATTAATCCAAAAGGTTGTGGATGGGGTGTTGCAGCAGGAGTTGTAGATACAGCTCTTTCAGCAGCTGCAACAGCAATAATTTCACCAACAGGTGTTGGAGCAGCAATTGGTGCTGTAAGTACTGCTGGTTACTATGCAGCAACTGTAGCTCAAGCGGTTAGATGTAAAAAGTAATAAATGGAATCAAGTATAATTTACATTCAAACACTTTTAGCGTTAATTACCTTTTTTATATTATATCAACAGAAGAAAAGAAATAAAGGGAATGATAACGGTATAAATTTACCTTTAAAGATTATTCTTGTAAGTGTTGTAATATTATCTTTATTATTGCTTATTTTTTTGATTTATAATTATAATATTACCGTTTTTGAATATATAAATTACTTGCATTATTTGCTATTTTGTATTTGGATAATCTTGCTTGTTTATATTTTAGTAAAACATAAAAAACAGGATAATAAGAAAGTGGGGCTATAGATCATAGTCCCACTTTCAATTATTTGTTGATCGTATAAATACTCTTACAATAAGCGTATATTTATTTCTTTGCAGGCAGTAACTGCTTTACTAATGCTTTGAGTTCTTTGATCTCTTCAGACTGGGATCTTAAAGCTTCATTTTCTTTCTTAAGTTGTTGAATATCTTTATTCTGCTGGATTGAGTAAAGGGTTAATTCTTCAATTTTTTCCAAAAGTTTAGCATCCATTTCTCCCAGATTTATTCCGTCTTTCTCCACTTCCTTTGCAGAAGGGATATTGGGTAGGTGTCCTTTTTCGGCAATGTGTTTTTCTACCTCCTCCAAGGAACGAAGTTGATAATCTTTTTTGAAGACATAATCTGCCCAGCCATTGGCTGCTGCTACGTCAACTTTTACTTTTTCTGTTCTGATTCCATCTTTTACAAACATCCGGAACTCTGCACAATCTCCACAGACTACCTCAGGATTAGTTCCCAAAAAAAGTTTTCCATTGGCTCTTAATGACATGATCCACCCATAAGCGGCAGGGGTTGGCCAGCCTGCTACGTCAAGAATTCCGGGATTGTTTTGCTGGTACTGGGTAAATCTCAGAAAAACAAGAGAGTTCCCACTTGGATGATTGACACCCTCATTTCCTACATAGAAGGTATCAGATAAAATATCTGTCGAAACTTGTGTTCTTCCTGACACTCTTAAAGCTATTCCGTCTTTAGGAGCTCCTGCAATACCTATATTTCCGGCCGCATTTAAACGAATCCTCTCTATATTATTGGTTTTTAACACCAAATCTTTGGGGTCTGAGGTTCCCAGAAAATTTGAAGAGGCATCTGTTCCTGCATTTCCGGTTAGATTCCAGGATTGTGCAAATGAAAAAAACGAAGTTAAAATGGCTAATGGTATTAGTTTTATTTTCATGGTTAAATAAGTTTTATACAAAAATAGGTATTTGTATTTCATCTCAAAAGATTTATTTAACAGAGTGTATGATTTTATCACTTTTCGGTGTATTAAAATTACTATTGTCTGAAAATATTTTAGAAAGAGCGGTTGTTTTACCATAAATTGTATTAAAATTTATCAAAAGATTATTCTGTGTACCTTTATGTCAATAGTAATTTGTGAAAAATGAAAAAACAGGTATTATTCATTCACGGAGGTGGTGACAATGGTTACGAAACCGACCAGAAACTGCAGCTTTCTTTGCAAAAAAACCTGGAAGGAGAGTATGAAGTGTTGTATCCCGTAATGCGAGCTATAGAAGAAGAAAAACTGGCTGCGGAATGGCTTGCACAAATAGACAGTGAAATCTCAAAAATTCATGGAGAAATAATATTGGTGGGACATTCTCTGGGTGGCTCTATGATATTAAAATACTTATCGGAATGGCGGGTTCCTGTAAATATTACCGGGATTTTTCTCATTGCTCCACCATTTTGGAGTGGAGACCGGGACTGGGTTCAGCCGTTAAAGCTCAAAAAGAATTTTGCATCACAGCTTTCTCAGGATATTCCTATTTTTTTCTATCAGTGTAAAGATGACGATGTAGTTCCTTATGAGCATTTTGCCCGTTATAAAAAAAGAAGTTCCCTGGGCCAGCTTCCGGGAAATACTGATGGGGGGACACCAGTTCAATAATGATGTATCCATTGTAGCTATGGATATTGCTGCAAACTCCGGGAAGAATCGCTAAAGCAATCATATACCGGACAATATTGCCGGCCGGCAGGCATTGTTACTGCATATAGAAACGTAAGAACCTGATGATTTTTAGTATGGAAAAATTTGATATTTGGAGATTATATGATGTAGGTTAATTGAATATTTTTCACTGAACGGCTCAATTTTTGCAATTTTTTTTAATCATCAAAATATTAATCCTTAAAAAACACCAGATCATGGCAGACAATAAATCTAAAAAAAGGTAAGTCCGACAGAAATAAGGTAAGCGGATCGGAAAATTACGAAATTCAGTATTTTAAGGAGAAAATGAACGTATCATCCCAGGCAGTAACGGGAGCAATCCGTGCTACAGGCTCCAATGATAGAAAGGTCCTGGAAAAATACCTGAAAAACCGTCACGGAAAATAACAATACTGACATTCAACAATTCGTTCAACTTTAAAGAATATTGCTATGGGCTTATCTAAATACCGGCAGAAACGCTCGATGAAGAATACACCCGAACCTTTTGGTGGAAAATCAGACGGTGGCGAACTCAGGTTTGTTATACAAAAACATGATGCTTCGCATCTGCATTATGATTTCCGCCTTGAAATGGACGGTGTTTTGAAAAGCTGGGCTGTTCCAAAAGGGCCATCGCTGGATCCTGAAGTAAAAACGCCTTGCAATGATGGTAGAAGACCATCCCTATGACTACCGTAATTTTGAAGGAATCATTCCCAAAGGGCAATATGGCGGTGGAACTGTGATTGTGTGGGATGAAGGAACCTATGAACCTGCAGATTCCGAAAAAACTGATCGTAAAAAGCAGGAAAAAGAACTTTTGCACCAGCTGTATTCCGGGAAGCTCAGGTTTACACTTCACGGTGAAAAACTGAAAGGGGAGTTCGCATTGGTAAAAGCTCATGGCCGGGGCGATAACGGCTGGCTCCTGATGAAGCTTAACGATGAGTACGCAAGCAGGAAAGATATTACTGAAAAAGATCAGTCCGTTATTTCAGGTAAAACCATTGCCCAAATGGAAGAGGAGCCGGACAAAGTGTACGGTAAAGAAAGCATCAAAAAAAATTCTGCAGATAAAGGCAAAAAAAATTCCAAAAAAGAAGCATCCGAAATTATTAATGACCAGCTTGAAGCGGTTCCCACACAGCAGAAAGAAGAAGCGGCACACATTGAGCCATTGTTAAAGAAAGCTCCCGGGCAGAAATTCTATACCCATGTAGAACCTATGCTTGCCACTTTAGTTGATAAACCCTTTGATGATGAGGAATGGGTATATGAGGTGAAATGGGACGGATACCGCGCTGTTGCGTTAATGAACAAAGGAAAGGTCGAAATAAAATCGCGCAATGACAAAAGCTTCAATGATAAATTTTATCCGGTTTACGATGAACTCAAAAAGTTCGGTCTGGATGCAATTCTAGACGGTGAAATAGTAGTGCTGGGTGAAGCGGGAACCGCGAACTTCGGCTCTCTGCAGAACTGGAGATCGGAAGCTGATGGCGATCTTGTTTATTATGTATTTGATATTTTATGGTATAAAGGTAAAAACCTGAAAGATCTTTCTTTGCTGGAACGCAAAGCAATTCTCAGGGCAGTACTTCCCGAAAGCACAAAAATTCTTCCCAGCGAACATTTTGAAACTTCCGGTATCACTTTTTTGGAAGAAGCGAAAAAGCTTGGATTGGAGGGAATTATGGCTAAGAAAAAAGACAGCGTTTATCATACACACAGTCGTTCCCGTGACTGGCTAAAGATCAAAGCTAATAAAAGGCAGGAAGTCGTCATTGGAGGTTATACCTTAAATGATGATTCCAGTAAACTTTTCAGCAGTATCCTCGTAGGGGTGTATGAAGGAAAGAAATTTATTTATACGGGAAAAGTAGGTACGGGATTTAATAAAAAGATCCAGCACGAAATGATGGAACTGTTTAAGCCACTCATTACTAAGAAAACCCCTTTTGCAGAAGAACCGGATGTGAACAAGCCTTCCCGTTTCCGCCCGGATCCACCTCATGCAACAGTCACATGGTTACGGCCGGAGCTTGTATGTGAGGTGAGTTTTACGGAACTGACAAATGATGGAGTTATGCGACATCCATCTTTTGACGGTATGAGGGATGATAAAAGTGCAAGGAAAGTTGTAATGGAAGAAGAAACAGCTACTGAAGAAGCGGTTAAGGAAAACGATGTGCACCGTATTATTTTGCCACGTGAAAAAACAGGCCGGAAAACACTTCTTAATCCCAAGGATAAAAGCCAGGTCCGGAAAATAAACCGTCACGAACTGAAATTTACAAATCTTGATAAGGTTTTCTGGCCTAAAGAAGGGATAACTAAAAGAGATCTGATCAATTATTATTACCAGGCGGCACCTTTTATTCTGCCTTATCTGAAAGATCGGCCCCAGAGCATGAACCGGTTTCCCAATGGGATTGAAGGGGAAGGTTTTTATTTCAAAAATGTTACCGATACAGCTCCCGACTGGGCATCTACCTATCTGTATCATAGTGATGCCGACAATAAAGACCGGCATTACCTTGTAGGAAAGGATGAAGCAACTTTGCTGTACATGGCTAATCTGGGGTGTATAGAAATGAATCCATGGAACAGTACTATTAAGAAACCAGATTATCCGACATTCTGTATTATAGATCTGGACCCTGATAAGAACTCATTTGATCAGGTTATTGAAGCTGCTCAGGTGACCAAGAATATCCTTGATGATATGGGAGTGCCGAGCTATTGTAAAACAAGCGGTTCTACAGGCCTGCATATCTATATTCCCCTGGCTAATAAATATACTTATGAACAATCCAAGGAGTTTGCAAGAGTAATTGTAACACTTGTACATAATGAGCTCCCCAAATATACCAGCATCGAACGGACCATTAAGGACCGGAAAGGAAAAATGTATCTGGATTTTTTACAGAACCGGCCTCATGCGACTATTGCAGCAGCCTATTCCGTACGTCCAAAACCCGGGGCCACCGTATCAATGCCATTGCATTGGGATGAGGTAAAATCTGGATTAAAAATCAGTGATTTTCATATTCTGAATGCTATGGAGCGGATGAATAGTGAAGGAGATATTTTTAAACCCGTTCTCGGTAAAGGAATAGATCTCAAAAAAGTAATTCAAAAATTTGCTCAGGAGCCTGGGGAGTAAGAAATTAAAATAGTTATTAAAAGAACCTTAAATATTTTTGTTATGAACGTGAAACGAATATTTGGTACAGTTTTGACCATTTTGGGAATCGGTGGTCTGTTATATGTTGGCAATGGTCTGATTAATAAAGGAGTCGCTAATACAACTCTTATTGTAGTGGGGGTTATTGGTTTGCTTTTCTTTTTCGCAGGAATAAGTTTAGTCAAGAATACCAGGGACGAGAGCTGAAATCTGCTTTAAGCAATAAATATTGTTCATCAGATGGAGATTATGCAGGATACAAGAATATATCTTGGGTCCCAATCATAAATTGTATTCTTTTAAACTTTTATGATTTCAATCATAAATCAAAACAGAATCTGCATAAACAGCCATCAAATGCAGTATTCTGGCTACACAAAATAAGCACCTCTAAAAAGAGATGCTTACTTATTAAAATTATAGGCTGAAAGAATTATTCTTTTTTATATTCTTCAATTTTTTTGAATTGACGATAAGAATCTTTCAGGTTTCGTAATTGTTCACCAACAATTTTTGTGCTCTTTTCGCAAAGTTCTCCGGTATCCAGGGCATTTTGATAAGCTTCTATAGCAGCTTTTTCACCAAATACCACATTTTCTAATGTTGAGTTTTCCAGGTTACCTACAGTAAATGAATTTTTAATGTCAATCCATGTTCTGTGGATTGCTCCTGCAATGGAAGGAGAATCCTGAGGAATGCCATTTTTTTCTGTAATAAGGTTGATCAGTTCGTTTTTCATGACTTTCGATTGGGAAATCATGCGGTCATATTCATCTTTTATATCAGGATACATTTCCCATACTTTTCCTTCAACTTTTTCAAATCCTTTTATCCTGTCATTGGTGATCTGAAGCAAATCATTCAGTACTGATATTGTTTGTTCATTATTCATAATATAAATTTTTTTGTGATGGTTTAGTGTTTCTTACCAGTGTATATTACATCTGTATTACAAAATTAGTGTTTACTGGTTAGTATTTTTTATTATTTGAATCATATTGCAGCCAGATACTTTATTGAAGATAGAAAGAAGATTGAATATGTTCAGTTCAATTTATTGAAAGAAAAACAGTTAAAAACCAACAAGAAAGCTCTATTTTACATAATAAAAAAATACAAATTGCACTTTCATATAATGGTGATAAAAAAATATTTATATAACTTGTAACGATAATAATCACAATTAGTTAATAGTTAAAATTTACCAATATATTCTTATAATAAACTTGCGTTTAGGACCGGTATTTCTCAAGGTTGGCGAGCAAGTCATATCTGATATTGTTTTACGTGGTATTAGAACAACTATTTCCAGTACGCATTACATAATTTCGAAAGTTCATAATGTTAATCAATAATAATTAATAAAATAACAAATAAAACCTTGTATTAAAAACAAATTAATAACATGTAGTATTTATATTTTTGTTAGATTTAAACAATATTTTAAATCACTACATTATGAAAATAAATTTATTTGAACGTTCCTTACTGATAAAGATAAAAATACTGAGTGTTTTCTTATTTTTAACAAACTCGATGTTTTTTGCACAAACTAGAATTTATGCAAGCGCCCAAAATTTCCAAATCAATGGAGTATGTGCGGCTTGTAACGTCTTGAATCCCGAAAATGCTGTTGGCTCTAATGAAGCTGATTTTTCCTCTCTTCAGGTTCCGTTAGGATTATTTGCTAGAATAGAGCAATCTGTAATATTTCCAAATTCAAAAGCTGATTATTCCAAGGTCGCCATTGGTATTGGCACTGGAGGAGTAGCACTATCAGCCAATGTATTGGGCTCAATTTCTATAGAAACTTTTAATGGAAATACCACTAACGGTGATTACAGAATGTTAAACAATGGCTTGATTAAATTAGGGGCAAACCCAACAGAAGGAACGATTGAGCTAACAAACTCTAAGCCATATGATCGTATTAAAATAACTCTTCATGGAGGGCTTCTTGCATTAAATGATCAGCTAAGAATATACTATGCATATCAAGTGCAGGATTCCAAAGCATATGCGAATTTTCAGACCTCAACTAAATTTGATCCTGTTACAGGCAATGGAGTAGTTAATCCCAATTTTGCAGTAGGAAACGACGAAGTCAACTGTTCCGTATTGAGAATTGGGAGAGGGCAACTGGGAACTGTCGAACAAACATTAAGTTTCTTATTTCCTGTTAATAATTTTTTAACAAAAGTTGTTATTGGCATTGGCACAGATCAGCCTGTTCTTACCCCTGAGCTCTTAAAAAAAATAAGCATCGAAACAATGAAAGGCGAAGTTTCCAATGTGGACAAAAAATACGTCTCGCAGAATATGCTTTCCATAGGTTTGAATCCTAATGAAGGAATAATAGAATTCACACCTACCAAATCATTTGACAAAGTCAAAATCAGTATGGAATCACTGAATGATATCGATCAGGAACTTAAAGTTTTCTATATCTATCATACCTCCCCAAGTTTATTTAGTTGTGATCCTCCGCCGTTTAATCCAATCCATCATTATCCATTTAATAATAATATTGAAGACGCAATAGGAGGACTACACCTTATCCCTACTGACAATTCATTTATTATACTTGAGCCTGATGCTATATGCGATAAGGCCCTCCGTACAGTTTTGCATAATCGGGGCACTTATAATACAGCATCGAATGAAAATTTTATAAATCATTCCAAAACAATTTCATTTTGGGCACGACTTCCCATTCTACCTCTTTCAATAGAAGCCTATGGAATTTTAATAGCTAATGAAGAGGGTACTTTTTCAGTATTTGCAGCTGATGGTAGAATTACTGAAGAATTCCAAACTGGTCAAAATAATCATTTTACAATAACTTACTCAGAAGATCGCCCTAATAACGAAGCAAAACTATGCTTGTATAAAAAATGGTTACGCTAAACTTAATGAAGCATCATGTATAACAACAGACATTTTAGAAATTCATAACCCTAATTACAATATAACTGGAAATTTATCAATTACACTACCTCCTGCAAGCCCAGACTTTAGTATGGATGAACTTCTTATATATGACCGTGCTCTTTCGGCGACGGAAGCAGAGCAATTATTTCTATCCTATAATAAACCACAGATTCCTAGAAAATATTACCCGATCTCAGGCGTTAATAATAATAACACAGATTTAGTAGAAGAAAAATTAAAACTTTCCCCGAACCCAACTTCAGGACTCATCACACTTGCCGGAAATATTGAATTTAATGATTCGGAAATTTCTGTTATTGATACTTTTGGGAAAGAAGTATACCATTCAAAATTCCGATACAAAACATTTGAATTACCCGCTACATTATCAGGGGGAGTTTATATCCTTAATGTGAAAACAAAGGAAAGAAAAAACTATTCTCAAAAAATCATTCTTCGAAGATAAAATAATATCAATTAATACTACAAACAAAATCTGTCTCATAGCTGAGATAGATTTTTTGTAATATATCTATACTAAATTAATTTTTTCAACTCCTTCTTTATTTAACTCATTATCTCGATCAGAGTCAGAGCATGAGTAAAGGAGAGCGGCGGTAAAGCTGTTAAAAAACTAATTTTGTCTTCATTGATCAGATTTTTAAAATTCCTTCCAAAAAAGAAGAAAGAGCTTTAATAGCTCCTTTTGTTATTGTTGTAATTTTCGGGGGTATTCCTTCAAAATCCGCTTAAATAAAGGCGATATGTAGCCCCACCAGGAATCGAACCTGGATCTAAAGTTTAGGAAACTTTTGTTCTATCCATTGAACTATGAGGCCTTTGGAGGCATCAAAAATACAAATTCTTTTAAAATAATCAGCATTTTTTTCAGTCAATAGGGGTTATCAGACCTTTAAAAGATAAAGTAAAGGAGTGGATCAAGCGCAAAAGTTGTGGTCTTATAATATTTAGATCTATTTAATTTTTAAAAATCACGTATTTCTTTTTGATTACTCTTTATTTAAGTAAGCTAAGAAATGAATCGATTTTTAATCGCTTCTGATGAAGCGAAGACTTTGCATGCGCTTAGTCAGCAGCTAGGCTGCCTTATTTGCCTACTTGAAATGGAACATTATTTTTTTTAAACTTTGCGTGAAAAACGATCTCAATAATTTTGACGCTAATCAATAATGAACAGAACTTTTTATATTCAGACCCAATTTATTATGCCTCCAACTTTTGCTCCTGATCCAAAGTAGTCTGACTACCAACTTTTGCACTGATCCAAAAAGAATCCGCTCTTTAGGAGCGGATCCAGTAGATAAACATCTCATTTTTTTTAATTAGACAACAATAAAAAGCACAGCCGACAATGCTGTGCTTAAATTTTTATTTCAAATTTAATTGCAGTTTTACGATTGAAAAAAGCAAAAAATGTTTCCACTTCAATTGTATTACATAGTAAATGTACTAATATTTTTAATATGAAGTATGAATTAAATGTTAAAATTCACAAGTTATCCACATTTTATTGTGGATAAGTCTGAAACTGCTGTTTATCACGGCATTTCAAAATGCCAGATGTTGGTTAAAAACAAAGAGTTTATTATCCAAGGATAGTTACTCCCTTTTCGATCATTTCATAGATGGCATCTCTGCCATTGTCCGGTTTTACATTCACCGCGCGGGTTCCGTTAAAATGAAGGCAAGTTACATAACCGTTTGCTACGGCATCCAGGCAGGTAAATTTAACACAATAATCCATTGCCAATCCTACAATTTCCAACAATTGGATATCATGATATTTCAAGAAATCATCCAATCCTGTTTTCATAAAGTGGTTGTTATCCTGAAAGCCGCTATAGCTGTCGATTTCGATATTCTTACCTTTTTGTATAATATGGGTCACTTTATCACGGTTAAGGTCTTTGTGGAATTCTGCACCAAAAGTTCCCTGAATACAATGATCCGGCCACATAAACTGCGGAATACCATTGAGGATGATACTTTCCCCCACATTCCTGCCATTACTGCTTGCAAAGCTCTTATGTCCCGCGGGGTGCCAGTCCTGAGTCAGAACGATCTGGTCATATTCATTTTCTTCCATCAGGAGATTAATGTAAGGGATGATTTCATTGGCTCCCGGTACGGCAAGTGCCCCTCCTTCACAAAAATCGTTCTGTACATCGACTATTATTAACGCTTTTTTCATATTTAGATTTCTCGAATTTTTGATAAATTTACAAAACAAATACACAAAAATTTGTCCAAATCTGAATTTTCGGACAAATCGGCCATATTAAAAAATTAAAACCTGAACAATGAGTAATTTAGAGAAAAAAAAAATTTCCTATAGGTCCGTTTGAAGTACCGGAAAATATTTGCGATACCACTTTGGATGCCTATATTAAAGTGATAAAAGACTTTCCGGGTAAACTAAAGAATCTCATTGAAAACCTTACAGATGACCAGCTGGATACGCCTTACAGAGAAGGGGGATGGACTGTAAGACAAGTTATCAATCATATTGCAGACAGCCATATGAATAGTTTTATCCGCTTTAAATTAGCCCTTACGGAAGACAATCCGACCATTAAGCCTTATGATGAAGCCAAATGGGCAGAGCTGCAGGACAGCATTCATATGCCAATAAAGCCCGCCATGAGAATGATAAAAGGGACTCATCAAAGGTGGACAGTACTTCTTAAAAGTCTTACCAATAAGCAGTTTGAGCGTACTTTTCATCATCCCGAGCATAACAGGAATTATAATTTGAGGGATAATCTTGCTTTGTATGTATGGCATTGTAACCATCATTTTGCACATATTGAAAACCTGAAGAAAGAAAAAGGTTGGTAAGGAAAAGATTAAGCAACGCTATCTACTTTGAGGAAATTAAAGACAGAATTTCCAGGTTGTCTCAGGATTCCAAAGCGAAATGGGGGCAAATGAATGTCTGCCAAATGCTGAAACATTGTGATCTGGTCCTTCAGATCGCATTGCAAAAAGTTGAATTACCCCGGATTAATCTTCTTTTTAGGATAATAGGGGCAACCACTAAGATAGAAATGTATGTTTTTAATAACGGAATTCCCAGAAACATGCCTACTTTTCAAAAACTAATTGTTAATTTTGAGTGTGATTTTGATGAATCAAAAACCAATCTGCTGAATACCCTGGAAGAATTCCGGAAAGCGTGTGAAGCTTCAAAACTGCCGGACCGTCACAGATTATTCGGAAGTATGACTGAAAAAGACTGGGATTTTTTAGAATATAAACATCTTGATCATCATTTAAAACAATTTAGTGTATGAGTTTTTTTGATAAAATATTCGGTGGAAAAAATGAATCCCCTGATCAAAAATCTTTCTGGAAAAAGATAGAATCTGAAGAAGATCTGGAAAAAGCCATTGAGAGTTCCTACCATCATAAAATAGCAATATTTAAACATTCCACCAGCTGTTTTATCAGCAGGACAGTACTGAAAAATTTTGAACGGGAAGTAGAAAGCTCAAATCAGAAAGTAGAATTGTATTATTTGGATTTATTGGCTTACAGGTCTATTTCCAATAAAATTTCTGCAGATCTGGACATCAGACATGAAAGTCCGCAATTGATCGTTATTGAAAACGGAAAGCCCGTGAACAGCGCCTCGCACCAGGATATTTCTTTAAGCCAGATTGTATAATGAAGAATATTAATAATTATTTAGCCAAAGTTTTAAACGTTCCTATTCAAAATGTAAATACATGCAGCCTCCATTACGAAGCGAAGAAAATTCCTAAAAACCAGTTTCTTCTCCAGTATGGAGAAATCTGCAGGCATATATTTTTTGTAGAGAAAGGGCTTTTAAAAATGTATTCCATTGACAAGAACGGAAAGGAACATATCATTCAGTTTGCACCGGAAAGCTGGCTGATTTCTGACCGCAGCAGTCTTTATTTTAATGAGAAATCCATCTATTATATAGAAGCTGTTGAAGATTCTGAAATATTATTCTTACATCCCGATTTCTTCAATAAACTGGTAGAACAGTTCCCTAACAGTATTGAAAGAAGTGATTTCCTGCTTCAGAAACACATCAGGAGTTTACAAAACAGGATCAATTCTTTACTGGGAGAAACGGCAGAAGAAAGATATATGAAATTCATCAAAATGTATCCGGATTTGTTGTTAAGAGTTCCTCAATGGATGATTGCCTCTTATCTGGGCATCACTCCTGAAAGTTTAAGCAGGGTAAGAAAAGAGCTGGCAAGAAAAAATTTCGTTCCGGATAAAAAGTAAAATTAATCAGACTGAGCAGAAACAAATTGGATTTCCTGCCGGCAGCTTATAGCAGTTACTCCCGTAAATGACATTTCCGGAAAATAAATACAACTATTTTCTGCAGTTTTGTAATTGCCGGCCTCCGGCTTTTTTCCTTCTGCAGAAAAGAAGTTAAATACTGATTTTTTTAGCAAGAGTTCCTACTTGTCTGAGTTTAGCCTGAGTATCTTCCGACCAGGGAAGGCCGATACAAAGCCTCATGCAATTTTCAAACTGTTCCTGAAAGGTAAACATCCTTCCCGGGGCGATACTGATGTTTTGCTTAATGGCCAGATCATAAAGCTCAGTCGTCCGGATTTTCCTATCGAATTCCACCCAAAGGGAAAGCCCTCCCTGTGGGCGACTTGTCCTGGTTCCTTCAGGAAATGATTCTGCAATGGTCTGTACATAATTCTGATAATTGCTTTGGAGTGTTCTGCGAAGCTTTTGAAGGTGCTTTTCATATTTTCCGGATTTCATAAAATTAGCCACAGCTTCATTCACGATGGAGATTGAAGATGTGGAATGCAGCAGTTTAAGTTTTAAGATTTTATCTTTATATTTTCCGGGAGCAATCCATCCAACCCGATAGCCAGGAGCCAGTGTTTTTGAAATAGAGCTGCAATATAAAACATTTCCGTCTGTGTCAAAAGATTTACAACATCTGGGACGGGAAGCTCCAAAATAAAGATCACCATAGACATCATCTTCAATTAACGGGATGTTATTTTCAGAAAGAATTTTCACCACTTCCTTTTTATTTTCGTCAGACATACAACTGCCTAAAGGAGAATTAAAGTTGGGAATCAGCAGGCATAGATTGATCTTAGGAATTACTTTTTTTAAAGCTTCAATTTCAATTCCGGTAGTAGGATGGGTAGGAAGCTCAAGTACTTTGAGTCCCAATCCGTTGGCTAATTGCAGGATTCCGGGATAACAAGGGCTTTCTATAGCGATGGTATCACCTGGTTGGCCTAAAGCCATCAGACAGAAAGACAGTGCATTCATCCCACCATTGGTTGTAACGAGATCGTTTTCATGGAGGTTACCTCCCCATTGTAAAGAACGTATGGCAATCATTCTCCTTAATTTGAGATTTCCCTGGAGTTCTTCGTACTCTGTGCCCCCTTCTTTCAGTTCCCGGATAGCCTGAACTATTTCTTTTTTCAGCTTAGCCTGCGGAAGAAGGTCACCGGACGGAATACCGATCGAAAAAAAGGTAAAGTCTTTCCGCCCCATATTCTCGTAAACCTTACTGATAAGTTCATCAGGTTCATCATTATTGGCGATCAGAGATGGCCGGCTTATTTCAGGTAAGGGAAGGTTAACGGACAGAAATTGGCTTACAAAGTACCCTGATTGGGGTTTAGACTCAATCAGGGACTGGGATTCAAGCTCCAGAAAGACCCGTTTTGCAGTATTCATGCTTACCCGGTGTTCCTGACATAGCATTCTTACGGATGGAAGTTTGTCTCCCGCTTTCAATATCCCATTTTTAATTTGCCCGGCAATGCCGTCTGCAATTTCTGTATATAAAAATTCTTTGCTCATATCGTTAACTGTGTCCATGCAAATATACAAAACTGATACTGTGCTTATTCGATTTTCCTTTCTAATTTTGAATAATTAATGACAACTTTATTAAAATGACGACCGATACAATATCAAAAGAACAGGCAATAAACGGATGGATTAACGGATTCATAGGAGTATTGCTTTTCAGTGGATCAATGCCTGCTACAAAACTGGCCGTGATGGAAATGAACCCTGTATTTGTGACCATCGCCCGCGCTGTAATTGCGGGAATCCTGGCCCTTTCCGTTCTTTTATTATATAAGGAAAAACGGCCTGAGAAAACTCAGATTTTTTCTTTGATACTGGTCGCTATAGGCTGTGTCATAGGTTTTCCGTTGCTTTCTTCATTAGCCCTGCAGCATCTTTCCTCAGCGCATTCTATTGTATTTCTTGGGATGCTTCCTTTGTCAACAGCAGTTTTCGGAGTCCTCCGTGGAGGAGAAAGACCTCATCCTGTATTCTGGTTTTTTTCCGTTGTGGGTAGTTTATTGGTTATGGGATATGCTTTTTCGCAGGGGATTTCAGCTTCGCCTGTAGGAGATCTACTGATGCTTCTTGCTGTAATTTTGTGTGGACTGGGATATGCTGAAGGAGCAAAACTTTCAAAAAGCCTTGGAGGATGGCAGGTTATTTCCTGGGCATTGGTATTGTCTTTACCTGTAATGCTTCCGCTGTTTTTTATTTATTTTCCAAACAATCCAGGAACCATCAGCTTTAAGGGATGGTTCGGATTAGGGTATATTTCTTTATTTAGTATGTTTATTGGTTTTATATTCTGGTATAAGGGCTTGGCACAAGGAGGAATCTCCTCTGTGGGGCAGCTTCAGTTGTTACAGCCTTTCTTCGGACTTGCTTTGGCGGCATATTTTCTTCATGAGCAGGTAAGTGCAGGAATGGTGGGAGTGACTGTTGGAGTTATTGTATGTGTTGCAGGAACTAAAAAATTTGCAAAATAATTAAAAATAATGCATTATGATTTAAGTCATAAGAAAAAGCCTAGATCATAAACTACTTTTGTTATTCCACATCACAAAATATATTATTATGAAATGTACCGCACCATTGCTAATCTTGGGGCTCGTTGTTACGAGCTGTAAAAAAAGAGTCCCGAACAGAAAGATCAATTCCTACAGACAGTATCATAAATGATACCGTAACTGTAGATACTATATCAAGCAATTATACGCCAGCTCCGGCTTTAGCAGATACTATACATTATGACAGTATTTCCGGAAATAAAAATAAGGATACTGTAAAAGCCCATAAAAATAAAGCTATGGGAAAATAAGCATGAAATTCCCTCCATTATAAGAGCGAATATAACTTATGTTTCTTTTATTGTAAGATTACAAAAATTTTCATTTTGTTTTTGATAGGAATAATTAAATACAATTTATTTTTTTCTATCAAATGATTATTTATATTGTTGATATTTTATAAAAATTAACAATGAATTAAATTTATTTAACTTTTAAACACTTAGTTAGGTTTAATATTTGCACTCTATAAAATCAGTTCCCCAATATTTTTGCTAAGATAAAATAAGAGAAGAAGAATAACATTTAAAAACAACTATTATGGTTATTAATGAAAGCATTTTGCACTCAGCGGGAGCAGAAATTAAAGAATACCACCCGACAGAAAACCTATTCTGTGAAGGTGATTCCCCTCATTACTACTATCAGATTATTACAGGAGAGGTAAAACTTAATAATTATGATGAAGAAGGGAAAGAGTTTATACAGAATATATTATCAAAAGGGCAGAGCTGTGGCGAGTCTATCCTTTTTATAGACAAGCCTTATCCGATGAATGCTGAAGCCATCACTGAATGTAGTGTTTTCAAGCTTTCTAAGTCAACTTTCTTTGCCCTTTTGAATGAATCGCCGGAACTGTGTATGGAAGTGAACAGCTTTCTTTCTGAAAGACTTTACTATAAATTTATAATGATGCAGAATATATCCTCCCAAAGCCCTTCTAAAAGGCTTAAGGGATTAATGGATTATCTTAAAAGCTTTCAAATAGATGAGAGGCCCTATTCATTCATGATTCCGTTAACAAGACAACAAATGGCCAGTCTTACCGGCCTTTGTGTGGAAACCGCGATACGGACCATCAAACACATGGAAAGAAACAAGATTGTTAAAATCGAAAATCGTAAAATTTTGTATTAAACAGTAAGTTTTAATCAATTTATGACTATTGGTATTGAGTATAACCTTCTACTCATTGTTACAGGGGACAGGACTTATAAAGTTTGTGAATTCTGAAGGTAATTATAGTCCGTTTGTACGAACAGTCAAGCAGCAGGCTACCTGAGTTTTGAAAATTACATTTTTTTAAGAAACTTCCAATATATATGAAAAATATTCTTTTCATTTCAAGGAAAACAGTAAAATCAAATCATATTATAATAAAAAAAATGTAAGTTTTATATTAAATTTGATGTACTATGACTCAGATCATAAAAAAGTGATTTATTCAATAGTATATTTGATTAGTTAATTGTATGATACAATTCTAAAATCTTAGCAGAAGGGACCAAGCCCTTTTATTCAGTTTGAAATTATCGATTCCATTTGGTTGCCTTCTGCATAAACCCGGCAAGGCATCATTATATATTTAACTATAAAAAAAACTAATTATGAACACTAGAAATTCAAAAAGACATTCATCTGAAAGCCTTAAAGAAGTTTATCAATTAGGGTATGACTATGGTTATGAGGATATTTGGGAAAACGAAGATTATGATATTTTTCCAGAATATGATATTCATATCAATGACGCTAGCCATCAAAGAGTAGACAAAGAAAGACAGGGGCAGCTATGGGAGAATCGGGGAAAATTTATTTCAGCGAGAAGCGGATTTCATGAGAACTCCAGAAGCCATCTGCCCGGTCATTTTAACGCAAACCGGACGTAAGATTCAACAATAACAAATAAGATCTTCCGAAATCGGAGGCAGACGTAATTCATAATTCTTTTTCCATGATTGCCTCTTTAATCACCATAAAGGGGCAGTCTTTTTCAACTTTAAACACCTCACATTATGATTAGTAAAACCACAAAAACAACCAGCACTACGGCTTCTCCGGTAAAAGAAATGACTGTAGATAATGCATCTGTAAAAGAAGATGAAATGAAAAATTCATCTCTGCATAAGTTCTTCATCAGTGCCCTTAAAGATATCTATTACGCTGAAAATGCCATCCTGGAAGCATTGGAAAAAATGCAGGATGCTGCTACTACTGATGAATTGAAGGAAGCTTTTGAAGACCATCATCTTCAGACTCAAAAGCATGTAAAACGGCTTGAAAAGGTTTTCGGGCTTATTGATGAAAAACCTGAAAAAAAAGAATGTGAGGCCATAAAAGGAATCATTAAAGAAGGTGAAGAGGTTATCAAATCTACTGAAGAAGGTTCCATGACAAGAGATGCCGCACTTATTATTGCTGCTCAGAAAGTAGAACATTATGAAATTGCTACTTATGGTGGTCTTGCACAGCTGGCAATTACCATGGGACATGATAAAGCTGCTGAACTTCTTGAGAGAACCCTTCAGGAGGAAGAAGATACCGATGAAGGGCTCACAGAAATTGCAGAAAACTTCATCAATTTTTGATGCAGAAAAAGAAGGTTAGATGCCCACTTATGCCATCGATCTTGTGAGGGTGGCCTACCTTAATCATGAACTCAAGTATATATGGATTGTCAGAAAATAATAAAGACCCTGAGACATAAAGATTTTATAAAAAGTCGATAATAAAGGGAATTGGTTTGAAGAAGGAGCAGCTATCTATGCAAAAGAAATAAAAGATAATATTTTTTTATTATTTATTATCCTTAAAGGAATGCATATTGAAAATATTCAGGCATTGATTGCTCACTTTGATTGTTTCAGCAGCATTGGACTGAAAGAGCCGGAACAGATTATGTTTTATCTTTCTATTAAGGATAAGCAAGACCTCCATTATTTTGATCAATATTTAAAAACTTCTGATAATTAATACTTTTTTGAATATGATATTTGAAAATGACACTTTGCAGAATTCCGCACTGAATGATAAAAATAACGCACTGGAAAATGAAACCTTGTTTCCGCTTATGATTAATTCCTACGGAGTAACTGCTTTTTTGATCAAATCACTGGAAAAGATCAAAAAGAATGCACAATGTGAAATTCTTAGAAAAGTAATTGACAGATACATGGAAGAATACATTCTCCATCTTCAGGAATTTCATGTTAAAAATACAATGAATATAATCGATGAAAACACTGAAATAAGAATTGAATCGCCTTCTTTTACTTTATATGCTAAAATGGCCTACTATAAAGTATTAAAAGAAGAAGAGTATATCCATAGACTCCTTCATCTACTGGAGAATGGTAAAAGAGATTAATTTTTTATCTGACTGCTTGAAATATATAGACCAATCCAAAATTTATGAATATATGAAAACGAATGAACAAAATAATGAAAAAGCAGACCAGCTGAAGTGGCACACCACTTATAATGAGAATGAAAAGCTAACCACGAATCAGGGGCTGAAGATTAACAATAACCAGGACTCTTTAAAAGCAGGAGAAAGGGGCCCGACTTTGCTGGAAGATTTTATTTTGAGGGAAAAAATCACCCATTTTGACCATGAAAGAATTCCTGAGAGGGTGGTTCATGCCAGAGGTTCGGGAGCACATGGTGTTTTTAAGCTTACCAAAAGCCTTAAAAATTATACCAAAGCTAAATTTTTAACGGAGGTAGGTAAGGAAACTCCTGTCTTTATAAGGT
Source organism: Chryseobacterium sp. P1-3 (assembly GCF_000738495.1). Taxonomy (NCBI): domain Bacteria; kingdom Pseudomonadati; phylum Bacteroidota; class Flavobacteriia; order Flavobacteriales; family Weeksellaceae; genus Chryseobacterium; species Chryseobacterium sp. P1-3. The sequence goes on along the minus strand of NZ_JPEQ01000007.1, from coordinate 484,047 downwards.
TTTCAACAGTTGCCGGAAGTAAAGGAAGTACAGATCTGGCAAGAGATGTGCGCGGATTTGCAGTAAAATTTTATACAGAAGAAGGAAATTATGACCTGGTAGCGAATAATATGCCGGTATTCTTTATTCAGGATGCCATTAAGTTTCCAGATCTCGTTCATGCCGTAAAACCGGAACCCGATAATGAAATTCCCCAGGCCGCTTCTGCACATGATACTTTCTGGGATTTTATATCATTGATGCCTGAAAGCATGCACATGATCATGTGGCTGATGAGTGACAGGGCTATTCCGAGAAGTTTCAGGATGATGGAAGGGTTTGGGGTACATTCTTTTAAATTTATTAATGATGAAGGAAAAGTACACTTTGTTAAATTCCATTTCAAACCTAGGCTTGGAGTACATTCGGTAGCCTGGAATGAAGCTCAGACTATTTCGGGAGTGGATCCTGATTTCCATAAAAGAGATCTGTGGGAAGCCATTGAAAACGGAGACTATCCTGAATGGGATTTGGGAGTACAGCTGATTCCTGAAGAAGATGAAGATCGTTTTGATTTTGATCTTCTTGATCCTACAAAACTGGTTCCTGAAGAAGAGGTTCCCGTAGAACTTGTAGGGACATTAACATTAAACAGAAATCCGGATAATTTTTTCGCAGAAACGGAACAGATTGCTTTTCATCCGGGACATATTGTTCCGGGAATTGATTTCACCAATGATCCGCTATTGCAGGGAAGATTATTTTCATATACAGATACCCAATTATCCAGACTGGGATCTCCAAATTTCCACGAAATCCCGATCAACAGGTCTATCAATACCGTCCACAATAATCAGCGGGATGGCCATATGAGGCAGCAGATTGTCAAAGGGAAAAGTAGCTATGATCCTAATTCTATAGGAATGGGCTGTCCTTTCCAGGCTATGATGTCTGAAGGAGGATTTACTTCCCACGAGGAAAGAGTCTCCGGGGCAAAAATCCGACAAAGGAGCAAAAGCTTTGTAGACCATTATTCTCAGGCCAAATTATTTTATAACAGCCAGTCAACTCCGGAAAAAATACATCTACAGAATGCATTGATTTTTGAGCTTTCAAAAGTAACGCATCCTAAAATAAGAGAAAGAGTAGTAGGACAGCTTGGGTATATCGATATGTTCTTGGCATGGAGGGTAGCTGAAAAACTGGGGGTTGAAGTAAAGCAGCTGGAGTGGCCTAACCAAAGCATACCTGCCGATGCTGATCCTATAGAACTCCAAAGCCAGGAAAGAGAGCCTAATACCAAGGTTTCGGATGCCTTAAGTATGAAAAATACGGTTAAAAATACCATTAAAACCCGGAAAATTGGATTTATCATGGCCAATGGCGTAGAAGCAGGCACCATTTATGATCTTAAAGAAAAACTGGAGAAAGAAGGAGCCAAAACTGAAATTATTGCTCCCAGCTTAGCCCCTGTACGTACAAATGATGGTACAGATCTTATCCCAAAACATTCTTTAACCAGTATAAGAAGTGTTTGTTTTGATGCCCTTTATATTTGTGCCGGTGAAGACGCTGTGAAAGAACTTATGGCTCCTGACAATAAGCATCATGTGCTTCACTTTATCAATGAAGCCTATAAACATTGTAAAGCCATTTATTTTGGTGAAAATACGGAGCCTCTTTACCAGAGTTCAAATGTTGCTTTAAGAAAGCATGAGGATCCGGGAATTATTACCTGGGATGATCAAAATCCTGCAGATAAGTTCATTAATGCCATAGCCCAACATAGGGTTTGGGATCTTGAACTGGAAAGGAACACCCAATCATAACAACATATCCTTCACACCATTTATTATTGAAAATGATAAAAAAAGCTGTCTGGATGTATAAAACAGCAGCTTTTTTATCCATTTTCCATCAATCACCTTAAAATAGAATATTATGGAATTTCAAAAGAATCTTCTGGAATATATAAGTCAATCTTTGATGACTACAGATGAAACGATCTCAGTGGCTGAAAGTGTTACTTCAGGGTGCTTACAGCTGGCTTTTTCACAAATGCCAAATGCCTCATTATTCTATAAGGGAGGAATGACAGCCTATACTTTACCTGAAAAGGTAAGATTATTACATGTAAACAGAAAGGAAGCCGAGGAATGTGATTGTGTTTCAGAAAACATCGCTGAAACAATGGCATTGAACGTGGCTTCCCTTTATGAATCGGATTGGTCCATTGCAACCACAGGTTATTGTACCCCGATCCGGAATTCGGCGTATAAAATTTTTGCCTATTTCTCATTTTCGTATAAAGGAGAGATTATCCTTACCAAAAAATTAGAATTACATCCTAAAACACAAGCTTTAAATGCCCAGTTATACTACACGGAATTTATTCTGGGCTGTTTTAAAAGCGAGATCAACAGACTGCTGATATTAAAGTGATGTAAAAAAGAATACACATGGGAAAATTAGAAAACAAATCAGCACTGATTACCGGTGCTGACAGCGGAATCGGGAGAGCGGTAGCACTGCTTTTCGCATTAGAAGGAGCCGATATTGCTATTATATATCATAGCAGTGATGATGATGCTGAAAAAACGAAAGCTGAAATTGAAAACCTGGGCAGAAAGTGCATCCTTTTTCAAGGAGATATTAATGATTACGAATTTTGCGAAAAGACGGCTAAGGATGTAGTTTCGGAATTAGGGAAAATTGATATTCTTGTCAATAATGCAGGCGTTCAGTTTCCATCAGATAATATTGTAAACCTGGAAGAAAAGAATATCCGGAAAACCTTTGATTCCAATATTGTAGGAATGATCTTACTCACGAAAGTGGTTTTCCAGTATATGAAAGAAGGAAGCTGTGTAATTAATACCACTTCTGCGGTTGCCTATCAGGGGCATCCTGAACTGCTGGATTATTCAGCAACAAAAGGCGCTATTGTCGCTTTTACGCGCTCGTTGGCTTTACAGGCAAAACCTCAGAACATCAGGATTAATGCTGTAGCTCCGGGGCCTGTGGCAACCCCGCTTACGGAAGAAACATTCAATGAAAAAAAAGAAAATCCCAATCTGCCCCCTTTTGAAAGAAACGCTACTCCTGAAGAGATTGCCTCAAGCTTTTTATTTCTGGCAAGCGATGACGCTGTACAGATTACAGGGCAGGTCATTCATCCTAACGGGGGATTAATTGTAAATGGATAATAAAAATTTTAAAATACTTCAGTATGAAAACAACAGCATTTATTTTAGGTATTATGGGCTTATTCACTTTTGTTTCCTGCAGATGCAACCTTGATGAAGATGAATCTGAAAAAAAACCGGAGACTGAAGAAAATAACCGGAAGACTAAGGAGTCTGAAAATGATACTTTACGCATACGATAAGAAGTTTAACCTTATAATTATTTGATCATGTACAGAGATGGAGCAAGAAAAAGCATATGGCAGGAGGAAATCAAAAAAAAGTCGACAGAAACGGATCTTTACCGGATGTTTGATGTCGTGATAGTAGGCGGTGGGATTACAGGGGTATCCACAGGTTTGAAACTTCAGGAATCCGGAAAAAAATGCCTTATTCTGGAAGCTGCCAACATTGGATTCGGAACAACCGGCGGGACAACGGCCCATTTAAATGATTTTTTTGATACTACCTTTACACAAGCCATTAACCGTTTCGGTTTAGAAAATGCCAAGCTATATGCAGAATCCGGAAAGGATGCCATTGATATTATTGAGGATAATATCCGGAAATACAATATCCAATGTGATTTTGTCAGGAAACCGGCCTATCTTTTTGCTTTGGATGAGAAACAGGAAAAACAATTGAAAGATATTGTAGAAGGAGCTTCCCGGGTAGGACATGAAATGATGTATGTAAGTGAAATCCCGTTTCCTGTTCCTTTTAAAGAAGCCGTGGTTATTCCGGGGCAGGGCAGCTTCCATCCCATCAAATATATTAAAGGATTATGTGATGCCTTTATTCAATTAGGAGGTTCCATTGTGGAAGAGTGTTTCTGTGAATCGCATGAGAAGAAAGATGACAGTATTATTCTAACAACTTCCAAAGGAGAAATTAAAGCAGAATATGTGATTTATGCTACCCATATTCCTCCTGGAGTTAATGTTCTGCATTTTACCAATGCTCCCTACAGAAGTTATGCCATTGCTTTCACTCTGAAAGATGAAAACTATCCATGGGAATTGGGGTATGATCTGGAAGATCCTTATCACTATTACAGAATACAGGATGTTGATGGACAAAAATTACTGATCGCAGGAGGTGAAGATCATAAAACGGGGCATTCTGACGATACCGGGGAATGTTTTTCAAGGCTTGAGAATTATGTCCGGGAGTATTTTAATGTTGAAACGGTGTATTACAGCTGGTCAAGTCAGTATTACGAACCTGTGGATGGATTTCCTTACATTGGAAAGCTTCCGGGAAATGATGAAAAAATATATGTGGCTACAGGTTTCAGGGGAAACGGGATGATATTCGGAACCCTTTCTTCGCAGATTTTTCATGATCTGATTATTAACGGAGAAAGTAAATATGAGAAAATATTCAATCCTTCAAGAATAAAACCTCTGGCCGGATTTACAGAATTTGTAAAAGAAAATGCGTCCGTAGCTTTTGATTTTATAAAAGATAAGACTTTTATAGAGAAGATTGAATCTTTTTCAGAAGTGAGGGAGGGAGAAGCGAAAGTAATACGGTATGAAGGTAACTCTTATGCCTTATATAAAGAAAATAACGGTATGCTCCATCTGCTGAGAAGTACCTGTCCGCATGCAGGCTGTGAAGTAAGATGGAACAGTGCTGAATTAAGCTGGGACTGTCCTTGTCATGGCTCCCGGTTTAATGTTAACGGAAAAGTACTTACAGGCCCTACTACTAAAAAACTAGAGAAGATATTCCCTTACCAGAGCAATAAATCATGAGTCTGTCTATCAAACAAAAAATCACGAAAAATGTCACAACCTGGTTTTTTTTACCGCAACAGCCTGAGTCTGGTTTTGTTTGCTTTAATGATGCTTTCCCTTACAGGACAGTTCTTTACAGGGTGGACTACAGAAAATAAAGAACTTATTGAAAACGGTATGCCTCCTTTGCGGTTAGGAGAATACCTGTATAGCGGACATTTTATTCAGGCTACTTTTGAGAATTGGGAAAGTGAGTTTCTGCAGATGCTGTTATATGTTCTGTTAACGGTTTCTTTAAGACAAAAAGGTTCCAGCGAGTCCAAATCCCTGGAAAAGGAAGAAGATGTTGATAAAAGAACCCCGCCCGCATCCTAAGGCCCCATGGCCGGTAAAAAAAGGAGGAATATGGCTTGCCATTTATAAACACTCATTGTCCCTGGCTTTTGGGCTTCTTTTTCTTATGAGTTTTACACTGCATTTTTATGGAAGTTTTAAAGATTTTAATAATGAGCAGCTGATGAAAAAGCAGTCTCCGGTAACGATGATGCAGTATATTTCAGAATCAAGATTCTGGTTTGAATCTTTCCAGAACTGGCAGAGTGAATTTCTGGCGGTTGTATCCCTGGTCATTTTGTCAATCTGGCTCCGGGAAAAAGGCTCCCCGGAATCAAAACCCGTGGATATGCCTCATGATGAAACTCCCTGACTTTTTATATTTTTGGGTTTTGTTTTCATCACGGCAAAATAAGAGGCTGTAAAGGCAGACAAGCTCTGATATCCCACTTTATAAGCAATTTCGCTTAATGTATACTGCCGGGTGTCGATCAGCTCAATACTTTTCAGAATTCTTGTCAGCTGAAGATACTTCTGTAAAGTAATTCCGGTTTCATGTTTAAAAATCCGCTGAAGGCTCCTTACAGACATTTGTGCTTTTTCAGCCAAAGAATCGATATTTAAATGGTATTTAAAATTAGAGCTGATGTCCTGGCAAACCGGGATTAGCCTCTTATCGGCAGGAACAGGGATCTCCAGTCCGTTACTTTCTTTGCAGAAATTGGGAAGGCTTCTCAATATCGCTCTGAAAAAAATATCCTGTTCATCATTTTCAGCCAATACTTTATTCCATTTCGAGGCATATAACAGCATTTCTTTAAGAACCGGAGGCGCTGCAAAAACATGTACATCCTGATAAAAATCTTCCGGGAAAACAGTTTTGAATAAAAAGACCATAAGCTCAACCGTCTGGGCTTCGGATGTTATTTTATGAGCCTTTTCAGACGGAATCCAGATAACATGGTGCTGGGGCACAAGATGAATCTTATTCTCTATGTGGAAATACTGGTAGCCCTCTTCTACAAAAGTAAGCTGCGAGCGGGCATGAATATGTTCATTATCATCATGCCTCCAGTTTTTTTCACACCATACATAGGCTTCTTTGGGAATGGTATCTACAAAATAACTGTTGTTTTTCCTGGTTAGTCCACATTTGATATTGTCGTTTTGCATATGTTTTTTGGCAAATTTAATAAAAACGCCAATATTAATTTTGTATCCTTAAAATGATTAATTATAAACCTATTCTTATTTCCCAATGAAAAAAATATGTTCTTTTTTTGTTTTAACTTTATTAACTAACATTTCAGTTATGGCACAAAATAAATCTAAAATATTGGTCCTCATCCACTCGGATAATGGAGGAACTTACGAATTGGCAAAGGAAATCGCCAAAGGAATTGAAAGTGAAAATACTGCAGTTTCTTATATCAAGCTGGTTAAGCCTTCACAAAACCCGCTCTTAAAAGATTTGCCGGTGGCCACTGTGGATGAGCTCACAGGCTATGACGGAATTGCTTTTGGTTCGCCGGTTTATTTTGGAAATATCAGCACGGGAATGAGTGAATTTTTATCTAAAACCGTTCAGCTATGGACAGCTCATGCCCTGGAAGGAGTTCCTGCGACAGTTTTTATGTCAGCAGGAAGCGGGGCCGGGAAAGAACTGGCTCTTCAGGCGTTCTGGAACACCCTCGCGGTACACGGGATGGTTTTGGTATCCAATGGGATCCGTGGAACGGAAGAACTCAACAAAGCTATTCCACAAGGAAATTCTGTTCTGGGAGTAACCAGCATGGCGTCGCTTAAAGATGTCGAGAGACCTACAAAAGGAGAAAGGCACCTGGCAGAGCTGCAAGGGAAAAATTTTGCTAAAGTAACATTGGCTTTACAAGGTACACATCCTCCAAAAACAACAGTACTTCATGAGCATCATGTCAACTTCAATGATGTTTTAAAACAAAAAAACATTGTTCTTCCCCAAGTTCCCAAACCTGCCGGAAATTATCAGCCGTTTGTACGTTCCGGAAATCTTGTGTTTATCAATCAGGTAGCCTTAAAAGATGGTAAAATCTTTAATGCCGGGAAGTTAGGGGTAGATGTTAATGAACAGCAAGTGAAAGAGGCAACGAAAGTGACTATGCTAAATGTTTTATCCGTTTTAAATGAAGCTGTAGGGGGTAATTTGGGTAAAGTAAAACAGTGTGTACAGTTAACGGGGATTTTCAATACAAAAGATGACTATACCCAACATGCCAACCTTATGAATGTGGCGTCTGATCTCACAGTTGAAATCTTTGGAGAAAAAGGAAAGCATGCAAGAGCCACTTTGGGAGCTTCTTCTATTCCTGTCAATTCTTCTGTTGAGATTCAGGCTATTTTTGAAGTGGAGTAAGGTATAGAATAAATTAAATATGATTTAACATTGAGTCTAAATGCAAGGCTTTCGCAGGTTATATATGCATAAAACTGAAAAAGAGGCTATCTCAAGTATTCATTCTTCAGGATTCCTGCCTGACAAAATTTGTCAGGCAGAAGATTTTCAGAGTATTAGTTTACCTTTTGAGACAACCTCTTTGTTTTTATATTAACGCATTACCCTCCACACCATCTGAATTATCAGTTTTATTCCCGGTAATAGCAGATGTTATAAAGTTAAACAGGCTGACAAGTTTTCCAGCTTTGGTATCCCAGTAATAGGTTTCTTTAGGCTCCACCCGGATAATGGTAACATTGGGATCGTCTTTTCCATCAAACCATGCTTTTGCCAATGGAGACCATTTTTCCTCTATCGTTGCCTTATCTTTGTAAACAGAAGCTTCCCCGTACACTGACAGATATTGGGAATCGCTATTGTTCATGAAAAACAACTGTACCCTGCGGTCTTCTTTTATTTCAAAATTTTTGTTGCTTGTGCCGCTGCTGATAAACCATAAATTACCGCTGTCATCAGTTTCCTGTAAGGTCATTGGTCTTGCATTGACAGGAATGGTTCCAAGTTCTGTACAGAACATACATATCCTTGCATTTTCCGACAATTCTTTGATCTTTCTGATCGCTTCCAGATGGGTGAGATTTTGTGTTGACATAATATAATATTTTAGTGATTGTAGAATGAATAAAAGAAAATTATAAAACCGCTATATTGAATAGCACTAAATAATTTCCATTAAAACATTCAAATACCTGACCAAAAGAAGATAAAAGCAAAGTGTTATTATTTAAATTTTTCTTAAAATTAAAAGCTATGGCTTTTGATAAGGGCAATGTAAACATTCACAACTCTAAAGTCAGAAACCTGAACTGTACAGAAATATTATAAGGACAGGAGCATCAGTTGCCTGGCTGAATGAAAAATAAAGTCAGCTTTAATATTAAATTTCGTAGATTTCCGAGTCTGTGAAAACAAAATACTTACCCTTTTGAGGAATATTCTTCGTATCCAATCCTGTAAATTCGCTGAAAGCAGGCAGCAATAATTGGTTGGAACTTAGCACAAAACAGGGAAGCCTGATGTTTTTTACGGAAGATGGCAGAATAATCCCGGGATGGATATGTCCTGTTATCTGAAATCCCGATTGTGCAGGATCAAAATGATGGATAAAATGAAACTCATCCAGATGTAAAGAGGTGGTTTTATGGTTCAGACAAAGCTTCTTTTCCAGGGAATCAGTGAGCCTGTCATGATTTCCTTCCACGAGATAAAGTTTAAGGTCAGGATATTGATTTCTCCAGGCACAGAATTCATCTACATCAGAATTGTCCCCGGCATGAAGAAGGTCACCAACTACGATAAATTTTTGGGGTTGAAAATATTCGATAAGTACGGACAATCTTTCCAGATCGCTTTTCATGATATGATTGGCTAGTGCAATTCCGTTTTTTCTGAAATGGGCTGTCTTTCCGATATGAAGGTCAGAAAGAATCAAAGCTTTTTCTTTTTCCCAAAATACAGCACGCTGATTGGTTAAAATAAAAACATTCTGCTGAACGGAGATTTCTTTGGTTACAATATACACTGTTGATCGTTTAGTTAAAGGTTGTAAATCAGGACTTTTTTTAAAATTAATTGACACTTCTGCTTATATGAAAATTTTCATCAAACAGATAGGTGAGCGGAATTCCTGTGGCTATTTCTCTTTTCAGAATTTCTTCAGGGGATAAATGTTCAAGATACATGATCAATGCACGGAGACTGTTGCCATGGGCTACGATCAATACATTTTTTCCTTGTTTCAGTAAAGGTACGATTTCTCTTTCAAAATAAGGAACTACCCGGTTGTAGGTGTCTTTAAGGCTTTCACCTCCCGGAGGAATCACATCATATGATCTGCGCCAGATATATACCTGCTCATCCCCGTATTTCTGTGCTGTTTCAGCTTTGTTGAGTCCTTCCAGACTGCCATATGAGCGTTCGTTTAATGCCTTATCCCTGATCACCGGAATATCAGGATGTCCTATTTCATCCAGGATAACGGACAAAGTATGCTGCGCCCTGATTAATACGGAAGTGAAAGCAATATCTATTTTTTTCACCTTTTAAAGCAATTCCTGCTTTTCTGGCTTCTTCAATTCCTGTTTCAGTAATATCGATATCATGCCATCCTGTAAACCGGTTTTCCAGATTCCAGAGTGACTGTCCGTGACGGACAAGGAATAATTTTTCCATTGTTTTACCTTTGTTAATGGTAGGTGTTATTTCAAACTAAGTTACGGCGATTATTTAACCAGATCAAGCAAATTATTGATAAAAAACATGAGATTTGTGTAGCTTTGGAGGCTGGGTTCATCACAGTTTCAGCATCCGTTTAATTCTTGCATCCAATCCTTCACTGGAAAGGGTTTGCCTGAGACTGTCTACCTTTATAGGAAAACTTAAAGGAGTAAAGGAACGGGAATGTTTTAAAACAATCTGAGACTTTTCAATTCTTTTGAATGCTTCTACTAAACGTTGTTCCTGAAGCTGCATATTGAAGACTTCTGTATAGGCCTGCTTAATGAGAAAATGCCCCGGATCATAATCCTCCAATACTTTAAAGATCAACCCTGCGGAGCTTTGTAAAGATTTATTGGAGCGCTGCTGTCCTGCATAATTTTGAATGACCATTCCGGAAATTATGGCAATATCCCTGAATTTTCTCCTGGCCATTTCTGCAGAATTAATGCTGGCAATCACATCGGTCATTAAATGATCCCTGGTCAGAATCTGCTGGAGATTTTCTTCTGTCAAAGGAATTTCTTTATCACTGAACAATTCAAATCCATAATCATTCATCGCCATTGAAAACGAAATGGGAGCGAGTTTTGAGATCCGGTAAGCAATTAATGCTGCCATAACTTCATGCACTAAACGGCCCTCAAAAGGATACATGAATAAATGATAACCTTCGCGGTTTCTGATCAACTCTACCAGAAATTCATCTTCTTTAGGAATGTGTGAATTTTCTTCCTGGTTAACAAGCAACGGATGCAAAAATTTTAGCTCTTTTTCTGAAGCTTTCGGATTTAAAGCATGGGAAAGCTTCTCTCTTAAAAAATGCCCGAGATCCGAGCTTAAAGGTAATCTTCCTCCCAGGTAACTTGGTACGAGTGCTTTTCCCTTTGCTGACCTTACATAAACCGTCATATCTTTAATCATGGCCACTTCAAGAGTGCGCCCCGCAAGGATGAATTTTTCTTCTTTTTTTAATTTGGAAATAAAATATTCCTCGATCATTCCTATGTAACCTCCCGAAATAAACTTTACCTTCAGCATGGCATCGCTTACAATCACTCCCATATTCATCCGGTGAAGCATCGCAATTTTCCGGGAAGTCACTTTATACAACCCATCATCCATAATGACAATTTTATGGAATTCCTCATAGTTTTTCAGAACATTTCCACCAATGGTAAGGAATTCCAGGATACTTTTCCATTCTTCATCAAGAATTTCCCGGAATGCAAACGTATTTTTGATCCTTGTAAAAGTTTCATCAGGGTAGAAGCCATCTCCAACGGCTAACGTCATAAGGAACTGAACCAATACATCAAAGCATAAAACCTGTGGTTCCCTGGGTTCTACCACTTTTTTCTTTACGGCTTCTTTTAGAGCTGATACCTCAATCAGTTCCAGGGAATGGGTAGGAACGCAATAAATTTTGGATGTTTCAAAAGGGGAGTGCCCGCTCCGTCCTGCCCGTTGAAGAAATCTGGCTACCCCTTTAGCCGATCCGATCTGAATGACAGTATCAACAGGCTTGAAATCTATTCCTAAATCTAATGACGAAGTGGAAACAACAGCCTTTAGTTTTCCGGAGCTTAAATTTTCTTCAATCCAGATCCGTAAATGCGCGTCTATAGAGCTATGATGAATAGCTATCTGGCCTGCAAAGTCAGGATAAGCATCCAAAAGCAGCTGATACCACATCTCACTTTGGCTTCTGGTATTGGTAAAAACAATGGTAGATTTTGATTCCAGGATGATCGGAACGACTTTGTCTGCCAGTTTGTGGCCGAGATGTCCTGCCCAGGGTAAAAGTTCAACTTCATCGGGAAAAACAGGAATAATATCGATTTTCTTATGTTCTTTAGCCGTAATTTTTGTCTTTTTGACAGGGTAAGGAATTAATACCTCCATAGCCTCGTCAAGATTTCCGATTGTTGCCGTAATTCCCCATATTTTTAATCCGGGGACGTATTTTCTAAGTTGTGATATCCCCAATTCTACCATTACGCCTCGCTTTGAACCCAGTAATTCATGCCATTCGTCAACAACAATACATTTCATATTCCTGAAAAATGATTCATGGTTCTTTTGTGCCAGGAGAAGATGAAGGCTTTCGGGAGTTACCACCAGGATTTCAGGCATTTTTCTAACCTGCTGCTGTCTCACTTTTGGATCAGTATCGCCATTTCGTACTCCTACAGCCCAGTCCAGCCCGATTTCATCGATAGCTTCCTGCATGGCTTTGGCAATATCTTTGGAAAGAGAACGGAGTGGAGTGATCCAGATCATTTTCAGGCCCTTTTTATACTCTTCAGGATGATTCAGGAAATCCGAAATCAACGCTAAAAAGACCGAGAAGGTTTTTCCGAAACCTGTAGGAGCAATGACCATTCCGCTGTATCCTTTTCCGAATTTCTGCCACGTATCTACCTGAAATCTGAAAGGAGACATACCTTTATCCGCCATCCATTGCTGAATGATTGCAAACCCGTTCGTATGTTCAAAAGCTGTCAAATTATGAGATTAATTTTTTGATTTCTTCAAGGTTGTCAATATCATTAACTGTTTTGTCTTTCCGCCAGCGGACAATCCTGGGAAACCGCAGGGCCACACCACTTTTATGACGGTTGCTTAAAGCGATTCCTTCAAAAGCAATTTCAAAAACAAGTTCTGCTTTTACGGTTCGTACAGGGCCAAACTTTTCCAGTGCATTTTTAGTAACAAACCGGCTCACTTCCATAATTTCTTTATCTGTCAGTCCGGAATAGGCTTTTGCAATAGTCACCAGAGCATCTCCGTTTTTGACTGCAAAAGTATAATCCGTATAGTAAGCACTTCGTCTGCCGCTTCCTTTCTGGGCATAGATTAAAACAGCATCAATGGTAAACGGATTGACTTTCCATTTCCACCAGTCACCCTTTTTCCTGCCGGAATGGTACGGGGAATTTTTTTGTTTCAGCATGAGTCCTTCACTATTGATTTCCCTGGAGCTTTCCCTGATCTGATGAAGATCATCCCACTTTTCAAAATTAATATTCCGGGAAAGTTTTATATTTTTAGGAGCTTCATTTAATAGCAGCTCTTCAAGCATCGCTCTTCTTGCAGAAACCGGTTTCTCCCTCAGGTCATGTCCTTCAAGTTCCAGAAGATCATAAACAAATACCTCAGCCGGAATTTCAGCAAGCATTTTCTTACTTAAAGTTTTTCTGTTTAATCTTTTTTGTAAATCACTAAAATTCAATATGATATTGTCTTTTACTGCAAGTATTTCTCCATCTAAAACAAAATCGCTTTTCATTGCACTTACAGCCTCTTTAATTTCAGGGAACTGTTCCGTTACCAGTTCTTCACCCCGTGACCAGATAAAGACTTCATCATTCCTCCTGATAATCTGCCCACGTATCCCGTCCCACTTATATTCGGCTTGCCATTTATCAGGCTCACCAAGGTCTTTAAGCTCTTTTTCCAACGGGTATGCCAGGCAGAAAGGATAGGGCTTAGAATTATCCGGATTGATATTTTCTGCTGAAATGAGATCATTAAAAGACACTTCACCGGGTTGCCATTTTCCCATCAGGCTGTGCATCAGGGTGCTGGATTCCTGTCCTGAAAATTTTGTAAGGGCATTGATTAATGTCTTTGCTGATACCCCGATACGAAAGCTGCCGCCTATAAGTTTATTAAAGATCAGACGCTCTGTATAATCCAAACCGTTCCACGATTTCAATACAAACTCTTTTTTCTGAATTTCAGCTTTATTTTTTAAATCAACAATAGCATTCATCCATTGTGCAAGGGTATATTCAATTTTTTCCTGTGGTGGAGGGAGGATGAGTGACAAGGTCTCTCCAAGATCTCCTACAGAAGAATAACTTTCCTGAAACAGCCAGAACGGGAGTTTTGTGATTTCAAGTGCCCATTCTTTCATAGAGTTGGTACCTACATTCCTCTTAGGTCTTTTTCCTGTAAAAAGAGCGATAAACCAGACTTTATCTTCATCCGGAGCCCGTTCCAGATAATCAATAATAGCCTCAATTTTGGCGTTCGTTCTATTGGTAGTCTCCAGGGCATTGATAAGCTCTGCAAAATGTTTCATGATTCAGGGTTTTCAATGATTTCTTTTTCTGATTCTTCTTCATCCTCACCAAATAGCGTTTCTACTACATCTGCATTCACTCCGATTTCGTTCAGGTATTTTGAAAATATTTCAGTCTGACCATGAGTAACATGTACTATTTCAGCTTCTGTTGCTTTTACAGTCTCCAGGAGCCCTTTCCAATCTGCATGATCACTCATGGCAAAACCGGCATCTGCACTCCGCCATCTCCGGGCACCCCGTACCTGCATCCAGCCGGAACATATTGCCGTTGCATGATCCGGAATTTTTTTGATAATATTACTGTCCAGCAAAGCAGGAGGAACTATTACAATTTCATGTTCCATTTCCTTTGGACGTTCTTTAAAGTCAGCGACGGTATAATCCGGGAGATCAATGCCCACTGTTTCAAAAGCTTCATTGAGCTTTCCGATGGATTGATGAACATATATTTTTCCCAATCCTTCTACAGCTTTCATAATCCGTTGGGCTTTTCCCAGTGAATAGCCGATAAACACAGATGTTTTATTGTTCTCGCGGTTTTTCAGTACCCAGTTTTGGAGTTTTTTGTTGAGATCTTCAACTTCCAGCCAGTTATAGATAGGCAGAGCAAAAGTACTCTCCGTAACAAATTCATTGCATTTTACCAGTTCAAAAGGAGTACTCAATCCATCATGCTGAACTTTATAGTCTCCGGAAATCACAGTAATATATCCTTTGTATTCAAGCCTTATTTGTGCTGAACCAATAATGTGGCCCGCCGGATGAAGAGAAAGCTGAACACCGTTTACCATTATTATTTCACCATATTCCACACTCTGGCATTGGATGTCTGTTCCAATTCTCTGATGCAGAATAGGCTTGGTAAAATGGTGGCAGAGGTATTTTTTCATTCCCCACCGGGCATGATCTGCGTGGCCATGGGTAATGACTGCCATATCGACAGGCCTCCACGGGTCTATATAGAATTTTCCTTGGGGACAATAAATACCTTTATTAGTAAGTGTGATTAGTTTCAATGGTGTGATTTGTTTTAATTAGCCTTCAAAAACTTCACCAAATTACGATAAACTGTTGATTTTTTTTAAATTTTAGACAAAGTCGGCGATGATCAATTCGTTATAAATAAAGAACTTTTCTGAATTACTTTTCAAAATCATAGAGGTTGATCCCGGTTTCTTCATCTTTCACTTTTATAACTCTGGTATTTAACGGGTAAAAAATAAATTCAGCTGCTCCCCGGACTGTAGCGTCTAAAAGGTGACCTGCGAGGGCAGTGTAATCTTCTCGTCCCAGGGTAATATGCAAGTGAAGCAGTGGATTGCCTTCTATTTCGGAAACATTTCCGGAAATATTGGTCACTTCCATTTGCTCTTTGAAAGTTTTGTCTACATAATTTTTTGTAGAAGGATTAAAAAACCTTAAGGTTGCTTCACTTACGGCACCAATTCCTGTTACTTCACCTGCTGTAATATGTTGATTTTTAATAAAATCCGTTAATGTCTCAACGATTTTGGATTTATTTCTGACACTTACGATATATGCAAATTCTACTTTTCTTGCGGACCAATTATTTCCTTTGAGGTTTTGTGTATTCATGATGAACGATTTATAGTTAAAAATAAGCCGTAAAACAGACCGAAACATTTACAGATGAAATCTCCGGTAAATGCATGCAATAATTATGCTTTATTACTGGTTTAAACAAAAAATACTGTGTCAATACAAAGTTTCTATGACCGGAACACCGGAAATTAATGAAAATTACGGAAATTTGCAGCAAATAAGAAGTAATGAAGATTGTAGACATTGAAAGCTGGAACAGGAAAGAACACTTTGAATTTTTTTCCGGTATGGCAAACCCATACTTTGGATTTACAACTGAAGTAGATTGTACAAAGGCCTATGATATTGCCAAAGAAAAAGGATATTCCTTTTTTGCGTATTACTTTCACAAGTCCATGGTGGCTGCTAATTCTGTAGATGAATTAAAGCTTAGGATTCTGGATGGCCAGGTAGTTCAGTTTGATACCGTTCATGCCGGAAGTACAATCGGAAGGCCGGATGGAACATTTGGCTTTTCATTTACCCATTTTTCGGCAGACTTTGAAGTTTTTAATACTTCTTTGCAGAAAGAAATACAGGAGGTACACGCATCTACGGGATTAAGGTTAAGCAACAACAGATTGGGCAAAGACCATATCAGGCATACAACAATTCCCTGGAACTCCTTTAGTGCTATTGTCCATCCTACTGATTTCAACACGAATGAATCCGTACCCAAAATATCCTTTGGAAAATTTAGTATCCGGGATGGAAGGAAATATCTTCCGGTTTCCATTGAAGCCCACCACGGGTTGGCAGACGGAATTCATCTCGCAAAATATGTGGAGGCATTTCAGAAAGAGCTCAACAGAGAATGATGAGCCAGATTTGAATTCTATTGTTAAAATTCAATAATCGCTTTATCAAGATCATGATAAAGCAGTATTTTCCAATGGTTTTCCCTGGCTTCTTTTTCCCACTGCAGCCTCAGTGACATTGCTTTTCTTCCGTCAAAATCAGTTTTATACGCCAGATGGTATTTTAAGTAAGAGGCCTGTGGAAGATCATCAGCCCCATAGAATACGGTTTCCCCGTCTTCTCTGATCCAGAAAACTTGCATGAAAGGCGTATGTCCTCCTGCCACTTCATAGGATATTTCGTCTGTGATCTGCCCTTGATCTTTCTCCATCCAAACAACATTGGGTAATTGAACCAGTTTTTCCAGTATATCAAAATCAAAAGAAGGATTTCCTTTATTTTCCATGGCAAAGTCCAGCTCTCTCCTCTGGATGTACATTTTTGCATTGGGAAAGGCAGCTTCAAAGCCATCAGTCGTAATTTTTACGGCTCCTTCAATATGGTCTTTATGCAGATGAGAGAACAGGATCTTCGTAATCCGGTCCGGATTTATTTTTTCCTTTTCAAGAATTCCGGAGATCACTGAAGTTCCATCATTATTTTTCCAGCCAATGCCTGCGTCCAAAAGAATATAATCGTTTCTGGTGATGATAAGGAAGGGCTGTACAGCCATTTTAATTCCTGTAACAGTTTCAAAGTTTTCTTCAGTTAAAAGAGTAAAATCTTTGGTTTTGCTTGTTGAGAAATTGCCTTCTTTGAGTGGAATGATTTTCATGCTGCAAATTTCTTTAATATTTCTAAAAATCGACCCATTTTTCATCAATATAAATGATCAACAAAAACAATCAGACAAAAGGTTTACCAGCTATTCAGGCCATCTTCCAGGGCTTTGGTATAATTGATCTGATCAAAAGAGTAGAGATCAGGGGACTTATGAGCACCGCCCCGTCTTTGTTCATCAAGTTTTCTCAGGACTCCTGAATTTTTAATCTTTTTATAAAAGTTTCCACGATTGAGTTTTTTACCTAGTATGGCTTCATATAATTTTTGCAGTTCAGGAAAGGTAAACTTCTCGGGCAGAAGATTGTAGCCAATGGGTTTGTACGAAATCTTTTCACGTAAAGTAAGCAAAGCCTTTTCGATTATTTCCCTGTGATCCATGGCAAGCTCAATCTCCGGAAGCTGTTTTAAATAAATCCATTCGCAGGTTTCGCTGATTTCATCTGCAACAGGATAGATTTCGGAGGAATTGTACAGGGCATAGTAGCCCACAGAAATAAATCTTTGTTTCTGAAACAAGGTATCATCAAAATCTTCGAAGTAATATTCACTTCTGTTTTTCTTTCCGAATATTCCAAATTCTTCAAGAAAAACATTAGTTACTCCCGTTCTGGATTTTAATATTCTGATAACGGCTTCATCCAGGTCTTCATCTTTTCTTACATAGCCGCCCGGAAGCATCCATTGTTTTCTGTAATGCATTTTTGCCAGCAGCACTTTCAGTTCGTTCTGATCAAAGCCAAAAAACGACCGGATCTGCAGAAATATGAGGGAGGTAAATTTCTTTTGCTTCAACAGATCTTTTGAGAATCTGTTCTTTAGAATCCATTTCATTCATAAAAAACTGTGTTATTACAAATGTAAAGAAAATGAAATAACAATTTGAAAAATACTTGATTGAGGTGTAGTAAAGAAAAAGATATTTTGTTGCCCGACATTAATTTTGTGTTACAGCCGGTTATTTTTTGTTAAAATGATTACCTTTGATTCCTTAAAATCAGTAGATTTTGAATAGGAGATTTATTGATATCAACTATTCAAAATACTTTTATCCAATAAAATTTTAAATGTAACATGCAGGTGAATTCTTCCAACGGTATTTCCCGGACTGTAATCTGGTTGATGGCCATTATTTCAGGACTTGTAGTCGCAAACAATTATTACAACCAGCCTTTACTGGCTCTTATTTCCGAAGATCTTAAGGTTTCTGAAAGTGCGGCAAGCCGGATTTCCGTACTTACGCAGATTGGGTACGCGCTGGGATTATTGCTGATTGTACCGCTCGGGGATAAATTTTTCCGTAAGAAATTAATTCTGATAGACCTGTTTCTTGTCTTCGGTTCCCTGCTATGGATGACTTTTGCCGATCAGTTATGGATGCTGTATGCTGCCAGCTTGTTGATTGGAGCTACTTCTGTTATTCCACAGCTCTTCGTTCCCATTGCTGCCGAATTATCAACAGATAAGGAGAAATCCTCCAATATCGGATTGGTGATGTCCGGACTGTTGTTAGGGATTCTTCTTTCCCGTTTCATAGGAGGGATAGTAGGGGAAATCTGGGGATGGAGAGCTATGTTTGGTATTGCCGCAGGACTCATGGTCCTGGTATGGCTGGCAGTGTATAAAATGCTACCAGAGCTGCACCCTAATTTCAAAGGAACCTACAGAGAATTAATGCAATCTGTGATTCATCTTGCCAGGACGCAGCCTATTCTTCAACTGGCATCTTTCCGTGGGGCTATGGCTTTCGGATCCATGTGTGCTTTATTTACGACATTGGTATTTCATATGGAGAAGCCACCGTTTAACGCAGGATCTTCCGTAGTCGGAAGTTTTGGACTGGCAGGAGCTGTGGGGGCATTGGCAGCGGCAAAAGTGGGGGCACTTCAGAAATATTTAGACCTTAACAGGATTATCTTGTATTCTTTATTGATTGTGATAGGGAGCTGGGGCTTTACTTATTTTGCAGGAGAAACCTATTGGGGACTTATTGTAGGAGTTATCCTTGTGGATCTCGGGGTACAGTCAAGCCATATTATGAATCAAACCAATTATTTCCTGATTAAATCCAATGCTGTCAACAGGTTGAATACGGTGTATATGGTTTCTTATTTTATTGGAGGTTCACTGGGGACCTGGCTGGCTTCTATTGCATGGCAAAAGGCACAATGGCCAGGAGTATGTTTTATAGGGGCAACTTTCGGGGTATTGGGGCTTATTGCACACATCGTGTTCTGTAACAAGGTAAACAAAGCATAATGGCCTTGATTTTTGCATATAAATAGGTAAAAAATCATAACAAAACGAAGTAAAATAGGTGAGATACTTAATTGTAATAAAATTTGTTACATTAAATAAAATGCACTAAATTTGCAGGGTAAATTCGTTAATACAATATTCAATTATGAAAATAGAAATCTGGTCGGACATCATGTGTCCGTTTTGTTATATAGGAAAAAATAATTTTGAACAGGCCTTACAGCAGCTTCCTTTCAAAGAGGCTGTGGAAGTAGAGTGGAAGAGTTTTCAGCTGGACCCAGGTTTAGATCCTGAAAAAACGCAAAACACGATTCAATACTTTAAAGAAAAAAAAGGATTTCCCGAAGCTCAGGCCAGTCAGATGATCAGTCAGGTGGCTCAAATGGGGAAAGGAGCGGGAATTGATTTTAATTTTGAGAAAGCATTAATCACGAATACGTTCAGCGCTCACAGACTGCTTCATCTGGCTAAAAAGTACAATTTATCGAATGAAATGGAAGAAGCATTGTTTATTGCTCATTTCATCGATGGTAAAAACGTGGGAGATACGGATGTCCTGGTTGCTCTTGCTGAAAATCTTGGAATTGACAAAGAGGAAGCCCGAAAGGTAGTTTCTTCAGAGGAATTAGATTATGAAGTGCATCAGGATATTCAGGAAGCCAGGAATAACGGTATTTCCGGAGTGCCTTTTTTTGTATTGAACGGGAAATATGCGGTTTCGGGGGCACAACCGGTAGAAGTATTTAAAGAGGCTCTCGAACAGACCTATAAAGAAACTGTAAGTCCTTTTAAAGATTTGTCCGGTGGCAGTGGTGCCTCATGCGACGCTGACGGCTGCAGCATTTAATATAAAACCCCGGATATCTTGATTATTTGGGGTTTTTATTTTTTTTGACAACAGGAGTATTTTCAGTATAGGGCAAAATATTACAGGAAACTGTTATATCTTTGTTATACACTAAACAAGCTATATAAATCTAATTTTTCAATGATAAAGATTAATGAAGAACTTCAGTTCCCGGTTTCAGATACTCTTTTTGTATTTGCCCTGGATTCGGAGGCAGGAACTGTATTTGACGGGAAAAATAAATTGATAACAGGTATCGGAAAAGTAAATGCTGCGATAGAATTAACCAAAGAAATTCATCAGAGAAAGCCTAAGTTAATTATCAATTTAGGTTCGGCAGGCAGTAAAGAATTTCGTAAAGGAGAAGTTGTATGCTGCACAAAATTTATTCAGAGGGATATGGATGTCAGAGGGCTGGGATTTAAAATGTATGAAACGCCCTTATCCGGAATTCCGCCTGTTCTGGAATATGGCCTCAAAATGGACAAGCTGAAAGAAGGGATTTGTGGAAGTGGGGACAGTTTTGAAATGAATCATTCCGAAACGGATTACAATATCGTAGATATGGAAGCATACCCTTTAGCACTTATTGCCCGGAAAGAAAATATTCCGTTTCTGTGCCTGAAATATATCTCCGACGATGCAGGAAATGATGCCGCAGATGACTGGAGCGTTCAGGTACATTTGGCTTCTGAAGCATTTAAAACCATTTTATTTTCATAAAAAAATGACATCAATTATTATCAACAAAGCATCCCCGGAAGATTGGGAGATCATACAGGAACTGGGCATTCTTACTTTTACTGAAACCTTTTCTGAAGATAATTCTGAAGAAGCAATGGAAAAGTATCTGGAAGAAAGCTTCAATACTGAAAAAATAAAGTCGGAGCTGAATAATCCTGATTCGATTTTCTATATTGCCTGGGAAGAAGATGATCCTGTAGGATATCTTAAGGTAAATTCAGGAAATGCACAAACAGAGTTGCAGGATAACAACAGTCTTGAAATTGAAAGGATCTATGTAAAGAAAAGCCATCATGGGAAAAAAGTGGGACAACTTTTATATGACCAGGCTGTGGATACTGCAAAAGCTTTACAAAAATCTTATGTATGGCTGGGAGTTTGGGAAGAAAACCTGCGGGCTTTACAATTCTACAGGAAAAATGGTTTTGTAGAGTTTGACAAGCATATTTTCAGGCTTGGAGATGAAGAACAGACGGATCTGATGATGAAGAAAATACTTGATTAATACAGCATGAAAAAGTTTATCAGCATTGTACTTATCCTGACAGCTTTTGTACAGGTTTCAGCCCAGAAAATTATTCATCAGGAAGTTTTCAGTCCTAAAATGAATAAAAAGATCAAAACAATCATTATTACTCCTAATCTTCTGCCTGATACCACGTATCCATCAGTATATATTCTTCATGGTTTCAGCGGTAATCCGGATAGAATTATCAAAGAGGATATTCCTGATCTGGTACAGAAAGCACAGGAATATAAAACCATTTATGTACTGCCGGATGGAGATTACAGTTCATGGTATGTAGACAGTCCTATTATGAGGGATTCACAATATCAGACTTTTATCGGGAAGGAGCTGGTAGATTTTATTGATAAAAATTATCCCGTAAAGGCCGAAAAAAAGTCCAGGGGAATTCTGGGATGGAGTATGGGAGGGTACGGAGCTACCAATATCGGGGTTACTTACAACAAAACATTTGGAATTGTCGGAAGCTCATGCGGTGCTCTTGATTTTAATTCTCTTAAGGAAGGATATCAGAAATATATGGTGAACAGGGTATTGGGACCGTTAGAGTTTTTAAATCCCAATTTCCTTACAAACAGCAAAATAAAATTAATGGCCGGTGCTGATCAGCAATACATCTTTGATTGTGGTACAGATGACAGCCAGATGATCACTATGAACCGGGACTTCCATAAAAAGCTTACAGAAGCTAAAATTCAGCATTTATATATAGAATCTCTGGGTGGCCATGTCCCTGAATACTGGAGCAGGTCATTATCTGAACAGCTTGCTTTGTTTGAAAGATTTTTTAAAAAATAACAGCGGCATACCAAAAAAACAGCCTGGCCAATCTGCCGGGCTGTTTAACAAAAATATAAATCTAATGAATTCTAACTTCATTCCCCCTCATCTTATAATTCTTAAGTAAAAACAGTGTAACAATTCCCACTACAAGCTCTATCATGGCACTTCCCCAATAAATACTCTTTACTCCAAAATAATGAGGCAAAATCAACATCAGTGGGATATAAAGAATAATCTGACGAAGGAAAACCAGAAAGCTCGCCTTTTTACTCTGGTTGACTGCCGGATAATAGGAGAGTGCTAATACCGTTACCGGCAATAAAGGCAAAACAGAAAAAAATAGCCTGAAGTCGAGAATCTGATGCTGCTCCGCAGAATATCCCGGAAGCATCAGGGCGATCAGCTTTTCAGGGAAAAGCAAGGCAACCAGGAAAAATGGAGCCAGTATTGCCACTCCCGCCATAATATAGGTCCTGAGAAATTTTCCTGCCCGATGAAACTGCCCTGCTCCGAAATTGATTCCCACTACCGGCTGCAAGCCCCTCATTAGTCCAAATAAAGGAGTAAGGAGGAAAAGAAAAAACCTGTTCAGTACCGTGAAGAAGGAAATATCTTTCTCCGTTCCATAGGCAGCAATCGCATTGAAAATAATAATACTCTGAATGACGCTCATTACGGAAAGTATCATTTCAGGAAGCCCCAGTTTTAAAATCCTTTTCCCGATTACTTTATCGTAGGAAAATGATTTCCATTGCGTAGAAAAAGAGCTTTTACCTCTGGCATAATAATAAAAACCTAAGAGGGAATATATAAGCATTCCACAATTGGTAGCCCATGCGGCACCTGCAACACCCCATCCGAATCCTGATATAAAAACAGGTTTAAGAATGATATCAATAACAAGACCTGCAGTGATCATGGCTGCTGCAGTTTTCATCTTTCCTTCGGCCCTGATCAGCATATTCAATGCCAGTCCATAGATCCATAAAACAGTTCCGATAAGGGTGACACGAAAGTATTCTACGGCAATCATCTGAAGATTTCCCCTCGCACCCATCATTGCCATAAGCTCATGAGCAAACATATAAGCAGGAACAGCGCATAAGACGGAAAAAAAGATACACAGGAAATTGAAACTTCCGAATAAACGGTACAACCGGTCTTTATTATTCTCTCCGATCCATATGCTTACGGCTGCTCCGGCTCCCGTTCCTGCCCATCTCCCAAATCCCAGCACAATCTGGGACAGGGGATAAGCCATTCCTACTGCAGCCAAAGCCTGGGTATTGATAAGATAACCTACAAAAATAGCATCCAGAAAATTATTGATTCCATACAGGACAATAGCGGCAACGGCAGGCCATGAGGTTTCCCACATAACCTTTTTCATACCACCTTCTAAGATGAATGTTTTGCGGTCCATGCTTTCCGGGTATTAAACTCCTGGAAAGCGATTCTTTTTTCTACCTTGTAAACCTCTTTTCCAGCAATAGTATTAATAATCAAAGCATTCCGGTAGGCGCCCATCCCAAGGTCAGGTGTAACAAAACCGTGGGTATGAAGCTCTGCGTTCTGCACAAAAATATTCCCAGCCTGGTCAATTGTATAGTAACGGCTTACTTCAAAGAGACCTTCTTCCGTTCTTTGAATAAGTTCCTCAATTCCCTTCAGGAACTTAGGTTCTTTATACTTATAACCTGTGGCCAGAACAATATAATCCGAAATGTGAGTAAATGTAATGTGTTCCTGAACATGAGTGAAATTCAGCGCATATGAATTTCCTTCAGGGGAAATACTGTCTAGCTGGCAGCTGGGTTTTAAGGCAACATTCAAAGGAGCATTTCCTACACTCATTTCATATAAAGTATCGAAAATATCATTGATCAGATCAAAATTGATTCCCTTATAAAGCGGGGGTTGCTTTGCCAAAACTGCTTTGCGCTGGGATGGAGGCATATTGTAGAAATGATCCACATATTCCGGTGAAGTCAGTTCCAGCGTCAGTTTTGAATATTCCATCGGGAAAAACCGGTCCGGTCTGGTAAACCAGCTCATAAAAAGCCCATTATCAGTTTCAGGAAGAAGATCCCGGAAAATTTCTGCTGCACTTTGCCCCGATCCGATAATGGAAACAGAACCCGCATCCAGAATGCTTTCTTTATGTTTCAGATACTCTGAGGTATGAATGACATTGGGAAAATTTTTATCCTCCATAAATGCAGGAAGATTCGGTTGTGTTCCGGTTCCCAGTACTATTTTTTTTGCGTAATATTTTTTGACATCATTATTTTTCAGATCCAGGACATCAATAGTAAATAGCTGTTCAGGTCCGTTAAAAATAATATTCTCAACTTTTTTTCCGAACTGGCAATTTTGCAACTTCCTTGCTACCCATTGACAATAAAGGTTGTATTCTTTTCTTAAAATGTAGAAGTTTTCTCTGATGTAAAACTTATACAAACGATCTGTTTCTTTTAGAAAATTAAGGAAACTGTATTGGCTTTTGGGGTCTGCCATCGTTACCAGGTCTGCCATAAACGGAACCTGCAGTGTTGCATTATCCAGCATCAGTCCCGGATGCCAGTCGAATCCTTCCGCCTGGTCAAGAAATAGTGCCGAAATACCTTCCACCGGTTCAAGAAGCGCGGCCAGTCCTAAATTAAAAGGACCAATCCCGATCCCGATAATATCATATATTTTATTATTTTCCAATGTATTATATTTTAAATGTTTCATTGAGAAAGACTTCAACTCCGTTTCAGACTATTGCATGGATATCTGTTGTCAAGCAACCGGAGCCGAAGTTCTGATTATTTAATTCCGTTTAGTATAGTTTTAAGCATTATTCGTCTCCAGCCTGCTTTCCGGACATTTCTCCCAATAATTCTCACGGGTACAGAAAGTAAGGTAAGCTGTTTTATGAGGCATTGTGATCACTCCTTCTCTTGTATATCCTAACCGGGTAATCAGCCTGTCGGTAGGAACAGCCTCTATTGATGCTTCTCCAATACATTTCCCAACTTCCGGAAGGGAAAATATATAATCCAAGGCAACCTGGAAAGACTGGAAAGAAAACTTCTTATCCTTGCGTGTTTCTGCTACAAAAAAATGAGTTCCATAGTCCGTAGGAAGTGAGTCGTAATAAGCACCAACAATATCCCTCATTGGCCAGTACGGTTCAAAGCTGAATTGTGCCACTCCATTCACTTCTCCTATAAAGCTGTGCTGCTCATCACTTGGAAGGATAGTTCTGAACCAAAGCTCAAGGTCCCGTTTAGGTCCATCCATTTTCCAGAAAGGTTTGGCATGTTCCCTGTTGAACCATTCGTGAACCATTTCAAAATCCCGGTCAAAGTCGAAAGGTCTTATACTTATGTCTATGTTTTCTTCCTCAAAACGACGGGAATATACTGTTCCTGTAGTTTGAGGCTTTATAAGCCTGTGGCTGTAAAAGTACTTGTTAAGAGGATTGGGTGTATCCAGGAAAACGGCAGGATATTCCATTGATTCATCGGCTTCATTAATATTTTGTAAACTGGTGATCAGATTTCCTTTTGTATACCAGTTTCTTGTATTGATGATATAGTTTACCAAGCCGGTTTCATCTTCATTTTCAAGTTCTTTAAATGCTTTGTAAATAAGGTTGATCAGCTTGTTTTCATCCGCTAACCTGTTGCATCCTAAAGCATTAACAACTCCGAGAATGTTGTTGGTTACCAGATAATACGTGTATTTTGGAGCTAAGGATTCCTCATCTATAATAGACTGACTCTCATCTGCAATTCCCGGAAGAGCCTGGGAAACCATTTCTTTTCTTCCTTCCCTGAAAAAGAATCCCTGATTATCCCTGAAGTAAATCTTGGCCGGGAAACCTTTTTTATCCAGCTCTACCATAACATTCTGCTGATGGAATTCACAGGCAAGCCCATAGGTATTCAGAATTCTGACAATGGGTCTTACACAGAGATGCAGATATTGCCTGAACCATTCCAATGCAATTTTTTCTATTGGCTGATTTAGCTTTTCCGCTGTATTGGTTATAATATTCTGAAGTCTGGAAGGTATCCCAAGAATTCCATCCTGACATAAAGCTGCCAGAAGGGTTACGTTTTTTATTCTTATTTTCTCCTTGGAAAAGATTCCTTCTGATACTGATGTTGAACCCGTTAATTATTTTCCCGTTGAATGTAACAGCCATAAAAGCGGGATCTACCATAAAATCTATTTCAGGAAAATCTCTCTGAAGATTTTTCCCCCATTCGGTTTTCAACAGCATGCTGATGTCATGACCACGGTGAAGTTCCGGGTACAGATTAATTCTTTCTGAATTGGTAATCTTTACATGCAACGAAAATTTAAACATCCATTTATAATCCTCATTGTAAACTGTTCTTACTGAAGAAGTAGGCGTGAAGAAGTCTCCATAATGGCCTAGTGCAAAAAGGAGTCCCTGCTCCTGCATAATCTGCACGTTTTCCTGTGCCAACAGATAATCTGCCTCCCATGGGTGCATTGGAAGGATATGGTACTCCGGATGCTGATCCCAAAGTTTTTTATGCTCAGGGTTCAGAAGTGGATAGACTTTTTCCGCCAACTCTTTACTTACCCATTCTCCGTCCGCATTTTTTTCGATCATGTTTTCAGGATGTACCAGGAAATAAAATAGCTGAAATCTTCCGGAGGTTTCCGGAGAATATTTTAATAAGTCTTCACCCGTAAATCCTTGCTTGGATTTCGGTACGGGATGAAGGATATGCCCCAGAATAAGAGATTGTTCCGCTTCAATAAAAGACATTTCAAGATCATTGACCGGCTTTTTACTATGCATGGAGTGGTACAGGTATTCTGAAAGGTTTTCAATGCTGTTGTTAAGCCTTTCCAATATGGTTGAAACCTCAATGCCAGGATAAATTCCTTTTGCATATTCAGCAGTTAAGGCCATGAAGCCGTAAACATCCAGTTCTGAAACTTCATCTGTAGCCAGAACCCTCATTAATACAGGAAAATCAAAAAGATGTCTTCCACTTTCAGAAAAGTAAGTCACAGGAACATACACATCACATCCTATGGAGGAAAAATCTATTCTGATATGAAGATCAGTGGGTGTTTTTTGGAGATAGGCGGCTATTCCCTGGTCGTATTTGGGGATACCAAGATAGCGGCTCCAATTGGTAAATTCTTTCATATAGCAGTTGATAAGGGCAGTATAGTTTATCCTTTCTGCATAGTCAGGGATATTAGTTGATTGCAATGTATTCATTTCCGTATTTTTTAATGATGATAAGTATAGATTTAATGTCTTCAATGGTGGTTAAAGGATTCAGGATGGTAAACTTCAGATAAAACTGTCCGTTTACTTTGGTTCCTGCTGTAAGGGCATTCCCTTGTTTATAAAGCTGTGATTTGATATAAGTATTGATCCTGTTCAGGTCAAATGTTTTAAAAGGATCTGCCGAATATCGGAATACTAATGCTGAAATATCCGAATGGTTTAATAATTCGAAATGCGGATCCTGTTCCAGAACTTCTGCAGCTTCAGCGGAGACCCGGATAATTCTGTCAATGTAATTTCCTAATCCTTCCTTTCCGATGATCCTGAGGGTAAACCAAAGCTTCAGGGCATCAAAGCGCCTGGTTGTCTGTATTGATTTATTGACCTGGTTGGGAATTTCATCTTCATCATGATCTTTGGGATTTAAATAATCGGCATAATGGGTGATCAGCCTGAAATAATTTTTATCCTTAACCATAAATCCGCTGCTGCTTACGGGCTGGAAGAAAGCTTTGTGATAGTCTACCGTCACAGAATCTGCATCCTCAATACCATTGATTAGATGGCGATATTTTTTTTGTTAAAAGCAGGGCACATCCATAGGCTGCATCCACATGGAACCATAAGCTGTACTTTTTTGCAATTCCCGAAATATTAATCAATGGATCAATATTTCCAAAATCAGTAGTTCCTGCGGTCGCTACAACAGCAATAGGAATATTTCCGTTCTCAATTTCCCTTTTGACAGCATCTTCCAGCAATATACTGTTCATTCTGAAAGAACGGTCTGTTCTGATCTTAACAATTGCCTGCTCTCCAAGTCCTAAAATAGATGCACTTTTCTGAATGCTGAAATGGGCCGCTTCGGAAACAAATATTCTGAAACGGTGAGCTTCTTCAGGCAGGCCGTCCTTCTTGATGTTATGATTCAGAAAGGTCATCGAAAAATGATCCCTCGCCAAAAGCATTCCCATCAGGTTACTTTGGGAGCCGCCACTGGTAAAAATTCCATCCGATGATTCACCGAAACCTATTTCTTTACAGGTCCATTCAATGAGTTTTTGTTCCATCAGCGTTCCCCCGGCACTCTGATCCCATGTATCCAGGGAAGAATTAATAGAGCTGATCATCGCTTCTGCTGCAACGGCAGGAATAACCACCGGACAATTGAGATGAGCAACATATTTGGGATGATGGAAAGCTATGGCATGCTTGGTATAAAGGTTGTTTACTTCCTCGAAAAGCGCTTCGTAACTTACGGGAGGAGCATTGAGATCAACAGATTCAAACTGTTTTCTCAGCTCTTCAGGTGAAACTCCACTGAAAGGCTGGCGACTATTCTCCAAAAATGCAATAACACTTTGTTGTGTCCTGTACATTGCATTTTGGTATTCGTGAATATTGATATCACAGAATAAATGTTCCAGATTTGGGAAAAGACTATCCTTTTCCGAAGCAATCTGCCTGGTAATGACCGTATTCATAATATATTGAATTTGTGTTCTTTTTACTATCTTATATTATCGCTTTAATGAAGAGATGAATAATAGTTTCTGGTAAATACCCGTTAATTTTAGGGTAATTAAATTGAATTCACACCTGTTAATAGGTTATCGTGTAGCCGACGGAAAATGTAGTTCCCCGGCCCTGATAAGCAAATGCTTTTTGAGGAGCTCCGTAGAAAAAAACGGAACGTTGCCCCCAAATGGAAGTATATTGCTTATTAAAAATATTCTGGATTCCGAAATTAAGGGTCCCTTTATTCAGCTTGATGTCACCTACAAAATCGAATAAGGTGTATCCGTTAATTTTCATATCAGCCAGATCCGTATAGTTCATAGAATTCTGCATCTGTAGCCTCAATGAAAACTTTTTGGCATTCCAGCCTGTAAAAACCATGAATTTTGACGGATTGGTAGTATAAACCGACTGATTTTGCCACCCCTTATCTACGGTTTGAGTTTCGGATGCCATGAGCAAAATATTTCCTCCTAACTCCAGACCTTCAATAAACCGGTAGCCTAAAGCACCTTCAAAACCATAATTTCTAAGTTTCTGATCGAGCAGGGAAACGGTAAAAGCAGCATTGTCGATTTTCAAAGTCTTGCTGGAAAGTGCGTAGAAAAATGATCCCTGGGCATACCAACCGCTTTCTGAAGTCCTGTTATGTCTGAAGCCCAATTCGATCTGATCCGTTTTAATACCACTTAGAGGCTGCTCGGCAATGTTTATACTGTTCAGGAGGTTCCAATGGTTGTTCACCAGTTCATATTTTCCGAAACCATAGGATTTTGCTGCATCAGGTACCGCAAACCCCTGGGAAAAACTGAACCATGTCTGCCATGATGGAGTTATTTTGTACAATAAACTTCCGTTAAGCAATGTCACCTCATAATTATTTTTCCCTCCTTTTACCACATCGGCTGAGTTACCATAGCCGAAATGCATATAAACCTGTTCTTTAAATCCTACAAAATCTTCCAGTTTTACATTGATGAACTGTTGTCTGATGCCGCCGGAAAGGATGAGTTCTTTCGTAATGTTCCAGTCTGCCTGGATAAAGCCTGCCAGTGTAAATATTTTTGTATCGGGGTATCTTCCTACAAAAGCGTCCGCTTTATTGATCAGGCCTCCGGATTCGCTGCTTATTTTAGGATTGAAGATCGCCTGATCTCCGTTGAATTTCTCATAATCAATGTCTGTTCCGTAGGTAAAATTAAAAGCATTCCACTTTTTGGATAGTACGGCTTTCGCTCCATATACATCTGTATTTCCTCTCCCTGAGGATAGAAAAACAGGGAGAATCACTCCTGCCGGAGGTTTGGGGATTTCTGCAAAAGAAGCACCGAAATCTGCCTCTTCTCTTCTTCCATAGGCCTGAAGAAGCAAATGATGTCCTCCTAAAATATTTCTGAGGTTGTATTGCAGGTTGGCCATAAAGCGCTCTGTCCGGGGTACCACATCCGATTCAGCTCTTCCTGCTACATTGATTAGATCAGGATTCTTTGTGGTAAATCCTGCAAAATTTTGTCCGAAGGAAAGCCATTTTTTGTTTCTGACCTTTGAATTATAGTATTGAAGATCCAGACTGATATCCTGATCAGGACTGAGCCTTGCGCTGAGTCCTCCTAAGATGTCAATAGAACGGTTATATTGAAAATCGGCCTGCTTCACATCGGTAATAATCTGGTCTCCATTGGCATCAAAAGCCCCTTCATTTTGGGTGAATGCAGCTCCGAGCCTGAACTTTACCGCGTCATTTCCCCCTTCCACAGATTGGGCGATCCTTTTATCCAGGTCGTCTTTGTGAAATCCTGTTTTAAGGCCTGCAGAAGTTTCGAAAGCCAGGGTCTTGGATGCTGGTTTTTTGGTGATGATATTAATAATACCTCCTGTTGCATCTCCTCCGTAAATGGCAGATGCTCCGGATAAAACTTCAATTCTTTCAATGTTAAAAGGATCAATGGCATCAAACTGCCTACTTGCAGCCCTTGTACTGTTTAATGAGACCCCGTTGAGCATTACCAGAACATTTCTTCCCCTCATATTCTGGGCATAATTGGTTCTTCCCTGATTTCCGAAATCAAAACCCGGAATCATATTCCCTAATACTTCTTTCAATCCGGTGCCACCTCTTATTTGGGTCTGAAGTTCTTTTTCCCCGATAACCCAGACTGTACCAGGAATTTCACTGATCTGTTTGGGAGAACGGGAAGATACAAGAACAACTTCATTGATATCTTTTGTAGTAATACTGTCCTGCTTGTTTTGAGCAGAAGTATGTGCAGACAAGGCAGCCAATAGAAAGACTGAAAGTACATATTCTCGTTTCATTTATTTAGAACAATTAAAAATAATGAAGTAAATATAAAATAATATTGTTCAAAAAATCAAAATGATATTTGTCACATATTTCAAAACAAAGTGAGTGCGGTCAGAAAAAGAAGCTAAAAAAGAATCTCCTGTTTTTAAAAAAGTGGAGTACCGCTCATTTCTTTTCAGTCTCAAAATGAGACATAAAAAGCCGGCTATAAAGATAAAATTAACAAAAAAATAATACGAGTAGCTATGAAAAAAGGAAAAAAATAGTTCAATTTATTGCTGAAAAAATCCCCAAAATGATGAGTTAGATCAACAATTTTTAAATTTTTCGAAAAAATATCAATACTTTTCTCCATCTCTCGGAAGTCGAGATCACCAAATCCTATTCTCATGGCGGTAAGTCCTTTGTTTTGGTAGAGAAGGGTTTTAGGAATAAAAAGATTATCCCGGGAACAATTTCTGCTAAGCTGCATCAGATTTACAGGAACGTTCCATTCCATCCAGATTGCGAGTCCTCCTGAAGGTTTTTCAAAAGTAATAAGGTCACTTAGCGTTTCATGAAGTAATAAAGCCAGATAATCACGCCTTTCCCGGTACACTTTTAGAGACTTTTTCAGGTAACGGTTAATTTCTCCTTCTTCAATCATTTCCCCCAATGCCCTTTCCATCAG
This sequence comes from Chryseobacterium sp. P1-3, assembly GCF_000738495.1. Lineage (NCBI taxonomy): Bacteria > Pseudomonadati > Bacteroidota > Flavobacteriia > Flavobacteriales > Weeksellaceae > Chryseobacterium > Chryseobacterium sp. P1-3. The sequence goes on along the minus strand of NZ_JPEQ01000007.1, from coordinate 451,900 downwards.
GATATCTCCTTGCCGGTCAATAATCCCAAGGTATTTCCGCATTTCCGCCATAATATTCTCCGGAGCTACAATAAAGCCTGTCCTGAATCCTGGAGCAAGCGATTTTCCGAAAGAGCCGATATAGATTACCATTCCGTTAGTATCAGCACTGGCCAGGGGAAGAATAGGGCTTTTATCATAATGGAATTCATAGTCATAGTCATCTTCAAGAATAACGAACCCGTACTCATTGGCTAATTCCAGGAGCTCAAACCTTCTCTGGGCACTTAATGCTACGGTGGTGGGATAATGATGGTGCGGAGTCAGGTACAGCATTCTTATTCTGTGCTTCTGGCAGGCTTCTCTTACACTTTCTACGATAATTCCATCTTTATCAATGGAGATAGGTATCATACGGACCCCGGCTTTCATGAAGATCATATTGACTGAAAAATAGCTTAAAGCTCCCACCAGAACAATATCTCCCGGAGAAAGAAGTATTTCGGAAACAATATAAATACTCATTTCCGTACTCCGGGTAATCAGAAGATTGTTTTTGGATATAGGAAGCCCGCGGGAAAGATTCAGATAACGGGACAGATGTTCCTTAAAAAACTCACTTCCGTCATGATTATAATGTCCCAATGCTTTTTGATTGGATTTCCGTTTGAGAATTGAACTGTAAAATCTCGAATGCTGATCGATCTGTGTCAACCTGATATCCGGAATCCCGTCATTAAATACATATTCACAGTCTGAATGTTCAAAAGGGTTATCCAGAATATTTGATGTTTTAAAAGAAAAACCGGTAATTTTAGGATATTGCTGAAGATTATTCTCTTCAAAATCTTTTACTTTTACAGGAATATCCTGATCTTTCCCGATGACAAAAGTACCTTTATTGGGGAAACTTTGTGTCCAGCCCTGTGCTGACAATTCATCATATACGGCAACTGCAGTATTGCGGTGTACATCTAGTATTTCACTAAAGGTTCTTGTGCCCGGAAGCTTTGTTCCTAAAGGAAGGTATCCTCGCTGGATGGCATTCACCAGCTGATTGGCGATCTGTAAATAAATTGATGTTTCAGATTTTCTGTCAATTTTGATAAAACTTTCATAAGGAATCTTAACCGGACTATCCATAATATTAAAACTGGCACCATATAACCATCCGGCAATATACTACATTTGACATCAAAATAAAAATATATGGAATTTCATCATCTGCTGCAAAAAATTGTGCAGGATAACAGTACTCATGCCAAATGGCTGAATACTTTATCTTTTATGGAAAATGCCGGAGCAAGAAAAATATCAAAATGCGAACATCCGGTTTCTGTAACATTGATTCAGCTGAAGCATGCTGCTGAAGAACATCGCCATGCCTATTACCTGAAAAAACAGATCGCTAAGATACATCCGGAACTCTGCAAAACTTATAAAAGTGAAGAGCTTATGGCTCCCATTGCAACCAGGCAATATCTGCATTCTTTGGATACTAAAGCCTGCAGGTATCTCCGTACTGTCTTTCAGCTGAATCAGGAAGAACTGAAATATGCAGCGTATCTGTTTGTAACCTATGCTATTGAAGTCCGTGCTGATGAATTGTATCCCGTCTATCAGGATATTCTTACCAAAGAGGCTTCAAAGGTTATGGTAAAATCAATTATTCTGGAAGAAGAAGGTCATCTTGAGGAAATGATCAACCAGCTGAACGAGTTTTCCGGTGACTGGCAACAGCATGCAGAAAATATATTGAAAATAGAAAAAGCCTTATACAATCAATGGATTGATGCCATAACTGAAGAAGTATCACAATTGGATTATGCTTAAGAATTTTCAGGAGATCCTCGGGAAAAGAATGCAGGAGGGAACATTCAGAAGCTTAAAAACACGATCCGAAGGAGTGGATTTTTATTCAAATGACTATCTGGGGTTTGCAAGAAATAAAGAATTACAGGATATTCTTTTGAAGGAAGTTATGAAACATCCTCACTTCCTGTCCGGCAGTTCTGGTTCAAGATTGATTAGCGGGAATACAGATACCGTTACTGTTATAGAAAATGATATTGCTCAGAAGCACCGGTTTTCATCAGCCTTACTTTTTCCGTCAGGGTACAATGCCAATCTTGCCTTGTTTTCAACATTGCCAGACCGACATGATGTTATTCTGGTAGATGAACAAATTCATCGTTCCGTACATGACGGATGTATATTGTCAAATGCCCGAAAATTAAAATGGAAACATAATGATCTGAAGGATCTTGAAAATTTGTTGAAAAAACAGAATTCTCATTGCTATATTGCTATTGAAAGCCTTTATTCGATGGAAGGGGATTTTGCTCCTATCCAGGAAATTGCAGCACTTGCTGAACAATATGAGGCTGATTTAATCGTGGACGAAGCCCATGTATTGGGAGTATTGGGATATGGATTGGTGGATAAGCATCAATTACAAAACCAGGTTTTAGCAGCAGTTATGACGTATGGAAAAGCCCTGGGAGCTCATGGTGCAGCCATTCTTTGCAATGATACCGTGAAATCCTACCTTATCAATTTTGCTTCTCCATTTATTTATACTACTTCAGCGCAGGATTTTCAATGGATGGCTATCAAAGCAGGATATGAGTTTTTAGATCATAACAAAGAGCTTTCAAAAAAAACTTCAGGAGAATATTAAGGTTTTCAGAGATCAGAATTTACGGTCACCTTCTTCAGAAATCAGTCCGGTTCAGGCCATTCTAATGGAAGATAATGAGCAGCTGAAAGCTCTTCAGGCCCACCTGTATGACCATGGATTTTTAACATCGGCCATTTATAGTCCTACAGTAAAAAAAGGAACCGAGAGACTTAGGATATGTCTTCATAGCTTCAACACAGAAGACGAAATCGTAAAACTTACGGCCTTAATTAAAGAATTTATTTAAAACAAAAAGTAAAAAGATGCAAGAGCTAAAAATGGAGAAATGACCATTCGCTTTTGCCGCTCGAAAACTTGCTTTTTACAGTCACAACTCATATGAAAATATTTATAACAGGAATTGGGACAGAAATAGGAAAAACCGTTTGTTCGGCTATTTTAGTCCAGCATTTTAAAGCAGATTACTGGAAGCCGGTACAGTCCGGAGACCTCCATAATACAGACAGCAATAAAATTAAAAACTGGACAGATTCTCCTTTCTGCCATCCGGAAACATACCGTCTTCAGCTGGCGGCATCACCCCATCAGTCTGCACGTGAAGAAAATGTACACATTAAACTGGATGATTTCCGGCTTCCCGATACAGAAAATATATTGATTGTAGAAGGAGCAGGAGGATTGATGGTTCCGCTTTCAGACAACAGGTTTATGATTGATCTTGTAGAAACCCTGAACCTGCCGGCAGCACTGGTAATCAGAAACTACCTGGGATGCATCAACCACAGCTTGTTATCAATCATGGCTTTACAGCAAAGAAATATACCGCTGGAATATCTGATCCTGAATGGTGAATTCCCTGAAGATACTGAAAGAGTGATTTGCAGCTTCATTGAAAAGGATACAAAAATCATCAGAATTCCTGAAATCGGGCAGCCAGACAGGCAAACCATTACAACCGCTGCCAAAGCATTAACAATAACAAATTTATGATTATGGATACGAAAACAAAAACCAGACACAACTGGACAAAAGAAGAAATTGAGGAAATTTATCATTTACCCCTTATGGAGCTGATTTATAAAGCAGCTACCGTACATCGCGAATGGCACGATCCTTCCGAAGTACAGATCTCTACTTTATTGTCAATTAAAACAGGAGGCTGCCCGGAAGACTGCTCTTATTGCGGACAGGCTGCCCGTTATCATACCAACATTAAAGTACAGGCCTTACTACCTACAGAGACTGTTATCGCCCATGCCCGAAAGGCAAAAGAAAGTGGATCATCCCGTTTCTGTATGGCGGCAGCGTGGCGTGAAGTACGTAATAACAGGGATTTCGACAGGGTGATTGATATGGTGAAAGGAGTCAATGAATTAGGCCTTGAAGTGTGCTGTACCCTGGGAATGCTTACTGAGGAACAGGCCGTTCGATTACAGGAAGCAGGTTTATATGCTTACAACCATAATCTCGATACTTCCGAGCAATACTATGAAGAAATCATTTCTACCAGGACATTCGACAATAGAATCAATACCATCAATAATGTAAGGAAGGCGGGAATTACAGTATGTTCCGGAGGGATTATCGGATTAGGCGAAACACATAGAGACAGAATTTCAATGTTGCTGACCCTGGCTACTATGCCTAAACACCCGGAATCTGTTCCGATCAATGCATTGGCAAGGGTAGAAGGAACTCCACTTGAAAATAACAAAAAAGTAGATACCTGGGAAATGGTAAGGATGATTGCTACTGCAAGAATTGTAATGCCGTCTTCAATGGTAAGGTTAAGTGCCGGACGTATAGAAATGACCGAAACAGAGCAGGCATGGTGTTTTATGGCCGGAGCTAATTCTATTTTTACGGGAGAAAGAGAAACTTTGCTCGTTACACCTAATCCGGGGGTATCAGAAGACATGCAGATGCTGGAAACCCTTGGCCTTAAGCCGATGCTAAAAAAAGAAACCTGTTGCTAGAATAGAGTATAATAATACCTTATGAATTAAAGGTATTCTAACCGTATTATCAACCTGATAGCTGATTGATAAATATCGGTTATCCATATATTTTTTAATCAAATACATGAATACAATAACACAAACCGGTCTTCAACAAAGGGACAGGGCAGTCAACTGGCATCCCTATACCCAAATGAAAACTGCTGACGATATTATTCCTGTTGTAAAGGGGGAAGGAGCTTATCTGTACGATCTTGAAGGAAAGAAATACCTGGATGTGGTTTCTTCCTGGTGGGTTACTTTACACGGACATGCTCATCCTTATATTGCGCAAAAGGTGTTTGAACAGCTTACTACTTTGGAGCAGGTAATATTTGCAGGATTTACCCATGAGCCGGCCATACAGCTTTCCGAGAACTTACTGAAACTGCTTCCTGATAACCAGGGAAAAGTGTTTTATTCTGACAATGGCTCTACCGCAGTAGAAGTTGCTTTAAAGATGTGTATTCAGTACACCTACAATCAGGGGAAGAAAAAGAATAAAATCCTGGCTTTTAAGAATGCCTATCATGGTGATACCTTTGGGGCGATGTCTGTAAGCGGGAAAAGCTATTGGACCCGACCCTTTGAAAATATGCTGTTTGAAGTCGTTTTTATAGATACACCTCATGCCGGGAATCTGGAAGATTTAAAACGACAGATTGAAAATATAGCTGATGAAGTGGCCTGTTTTATTTATGAACCACTAGTCCAGGGAGCGGCCGGAATGCTGATGTATCAGGCTCGGGATTTGGATGAATTGATGAAATATTGCAGGGCTCAAGGCATTTTGATGATTCAGGATGAAGTTTTTACGGGTTTCGGAAGGACGGGGAAACTTTTCGCTGCCCGTTATCTTTCAGAGCAGCCTGATATCATGTGTTTTTCAAAAGGACTAACAGGAGGCACCATGCCTATGGGAATCACTACCTGTTCCGAACAGGTTTATGAGGCTTTCTGGTCGGATGACCGGCATAAAACACTATTCCACGGCCATTCTTTTACAGCCAACCCGCTGGCCTGTGCGGCTGCTTTGGCCAGTATGGAACTATTACTTAAAGAAGAAACCCAGATGAATATCAAACAAATCACCCGGCAGCATTGCGTTTTTGTAAAAACGCTGGAATTGCATCCGAAAGTTGAAAATGCCCGCCATATCGGAACTATTTTAGCATTTGATTTTAAAACAGGATATGGCACCTCCTATTTTAATGAGGTAGGAAAAAAGCTTTATAACGAGTTTTTACAGAGAGGTATGATCATGCGTCCACTGGGAAACGTGATTTACCTGGTACCTCCTTATTGTATTACTTCTGAAGAGCTGGACTACGTTTACCGGAATATCACAGAAGTCCTTGATCAGTTTAAGGATCAATAGCCACAGGAAAGCCCGAGTCATTTGACTTTCCGGGTATAAAAAAAGGAAACATTTCATTAAGAAAGGTTTCCTTTTTATTAAAAATCCATAGAAGTTAATCTTCCACATATTTATTTCTCGCCGCTTTCATGCCAAAGTAAAGCATAAACAGTACAGCAATACTCAGAAAATAGAATGACATATTCCATGAGCTATCCCAATCGTGAAGCTTTCCAAAAACGGGTGGGCCAAAGGCTGCTATCAGATATCCTACTGATTGAGCCATACCGGATATTTTTACAGCATTGATACTGCTCTTCGTTCTTGCAGAAAAGAACAGGATTGATAAACTGAAGGATAAACCATTGGAAATACCGATGATGACAGCATTTACATAAATCCATTGGGATTTAAACCCTGCAAACATCATGGTACTTCCAAACATTAATGCACAGATAAACAAAATCAGTATTCGCTGGTCCTTCATTTTGCTGGCAATAATCGGACTGCAAAATGTGACCGGAATCATCGTAATCTGGATCACGAATAAAACCCATCCGGTACTTTCCTCCTGCATGCTATAATCCGTAAGAAATGAAGGAAGCCAGGCTACCATACAATAATAAAATAAAGATTGCAGTCCCATGAAAATGCTGATATTCCATGCCTGTGGAGATCTGAACATATTGAAACCGGAAGTGCTTAGTGCTGTGCCGGAATTTACAGGATTATTTTTATTAATGATAAGTTCCAGGAGTAAAACCAAAAAGCCCAGTCCTGCAATGATAAGCCATATTCCTAAAGAACCACGCCATCCGAATCCTGTCCATTCACCGATTTTTACACTGAATCCTGAAGCCAGAGCTGCCGTAAGGTTCATTGAAACTGCAAAAATGCCTGTCATTAAACCGATTTGCTTCGGAAAGTTATTCTTAACATAACCCGGAGTCACCACATTTCCTATACAAATTCCCAATCCAATCAGTATGGATCCTGAGAACAAAGCCCAAAGCGAGCCTGTAATACGGAGAAACAACCCAACGCCTAAAATAATTAATGAATATACCAGTAGTCTACTGATGCCCAATGTATTGGAAAATCTACTGACCAGCACTGAACAGGCAGCAAACATAAAAAGTGGAATAGATGTCAGAAGGCTGACCTGAAAGTTATCAAGCTTCAGGGCTTCCCTTATCTCCCCAAGTACAGGTGCAACAGCAACAATAGGGGACCTGAGATTACTCGAAACCAGGATAACCACCAATATATTGATCACTAATAAAACATAAGAAGCATTCTTTTTTATTCCATTCTTCATCATAATAAAACTTTTGTGCAAAATTAGCATAGGAATTTTTGTTTAATTTTGCCAAAATTTTAACCTGAAACGACATGGAGCCCCATAATACTATTGATATAGATAAGCTCAACAAACCTTATTTTGTCTGGTTTGAAGAAAACTGGACTCATGATGATGTTCTTCATCAGCATAATAAAGGACAACTCGTATACGTAGAAAGTGGTTTTCAATATATCACCATTGAAGAAAGGATTTATCTTTTACCTCAGAACCATGCCGTCTGGATTCCTCCCAATACCATCCACAAAACCAATTCACATTCTGAAAGGATAAAACTCATGATCATGTTTGCAGAGGTGGATCAAAAAAAATCATTTTATCGCGAGGTCAATGTATTTTCCGTTCCTCCTGTATTAAGAGAAATGATAAAATATGCGGAAAAATGGTCTAAACTGTTGGACACGAGAACTGATGAAACTTTATTTTTACAGGCACTTTTTAATGAACTTCCTCATTTTGTAGAGCAGTCCCTGAAACTTCATATCTGCCTTCCCAGAGATAAGCGTTTAGCCAAAGTTATTGAATATCTGCATGATCATTACCGGGAAGAATTTAAAATAAATGAGCTCAGCGATATCGCAATGCTGTCTTCCCGTACGCTGGAACGCATTTTTAAAAAAGAAACGGGATTAACTTTAAGTAAGTACCAGCAGATGCTTAAGATCATTAAAAGCCTGGAATTGCTAAGCTCAGACTATATGACGATCTCGGAAACAGCTTATGAAGTGGGGTATAAGAGTGTTCAGGCGTATACCAGAAGTTTCCAGACAGTTTTACAATTCCGTCCGTCCGATTTTATCAAAAATATAAAATGAAGAAAATCAAATGTAAAAGTGATTTATTTAAACTTTATATTGAAAATATTCACCTGCACCAGAGAAGTTAAAGTCTGATTAGTCATATTTAATTCACATTTTTCGTGTTTTTCCACTTCAATAGGGAATAATTATTTATAGAGATATTAAAGATAAAAAGGCCTCCATGTATGGAGACCTTAAAAAAAACACAAATGATGAAAAAAAAATTATTTCGATTCACAAATATAAGCAAAAAAAATATTATGCAAAGCATTATATGGGTATTTTTTTTAAATATTTATTTATTTTAAGTAAAAATAGCTATTCCACAAATGATTTGAATTTTCTTTAAGATTATGGAATTTAAACTTTTTATAACTACACTCATTTAAACAGAATATGGTTTAAATTTTCAAATTATTACTAATTACATTCTGTGCTGCTCAGCCATTCTTATTATGACCCTACTCATAAATAATCATCTTTGATTTTCGCTACCTTGCTTTAAAGAATATGCTATGAAACCGAAATCAATTAAAGGAGTACCCCATCAGATATCCGGAGGCTTTCATGATACTGAAAGTGAAAAACAATTTGCCCCTGAATTGCTTCCCTTAAAGTTTGAAATATTAAAAAGAAGATTTTTTTATGATTAATCATTGGCAGAGCTATTGCGGAAGTGCCTTTGCTGCCTTTAAACTATATGATTCCAATGCCGGGCCTGTTGATCGTGATCCTCAGAAAGGAGACTTTATAAGAATAGATATTCCCGGACCCGGTGAACCCGAAGCGAGAGGGTATGACTGGGTTGAAATTTTAGAGATCTGCTATTACCAGGATTCTTTCTCAGAAACTATTATGATAATCTGTAAACCCAGCAGAGATCCGAAGAATAAAAAAAGCAGTCATATTGCTCATTTTTACAGTTCCAAAGCCACATCTACCTTTATGATCTCCAAAACTTCTTCTCATTTAAAAACTGCAGTATACGGCCGGAATGAGTCTCCCAATTTTAAGGCTAAGTTTATTGATGTCATCAGGAATCTTCTTGTGGCAGCAGGCGGAATTATGGGAATTGCCAAAATTCAGTGGAAAGTGCTCACAGACGGTTTTTTTAGATTTTGAATAAAAAAATATTTCTTTTAATCTGCATCAAAAGTAATCATCAGCGAATCTATATTCTATAAAAATGTTGAAAAAATTAATATAAGAGCCATTTCAGGAAAAATTTAAGCCTTATATTTGCAGTACAATGTTAAAATGGTTCTCTATATTATGTTCGATAATGTATGCATTTGCTACCACCAACACGGCGGAAGTTCTTAAAGTGCCTATGTTTGTAGAACATTTTATGGAATATCACGGAAGTTTTTCAGAATTTGTCATAGAACATTACGATAATCATAAAAAGGATGCTGATTGGGATACCGATCAAAAACTGCCTTTTATCAATCCACCTATAGTACTCACTGTATATGCCCAGCTTCCTGAAATCAGTTTTGAAATAAAAAAAACCTAAGGAAGTTACGGTTTCTCAGAAAAACAGTATTTACCAGGAAAAAGACTTTTCCAACCTTTACCTTTCCCGGATTTTCCAGCCACCACGGTTTTCTTGATTTAATCTATATTGAAAATCAATGTGTTAAGCTCTTCTTAATGCAAAGAAATCGTATTTTATATCCATTAATCTTTTGTGTATTATAAATGTAATCATTGTTACTTTTATAAAAACACTTCCGATTATCAATTAATTTTTTTTCATGTTAAATAAAATTATTGAGTTTTCTGTAAAGAATAAACTCATCATTGCCTTGTTTACAACAGGTCTCATTCTTTTTGGAGTATATGAGACTACAAAACTTCCTATTGATGCGCAGCCTGACATTACCAATAACCAGGTGCAAATTATTACTACAGCCCCTTCTTACGGAGCAGCCGATATAGAACGTCTTGTCACCTTTCCGATTGAGCAGGCTACAAGCAACATCAGCGGAATCACCGAACTCCGTAGCTTCTCGCGGTTCGGGCTTTCCCTGGTAACGGTGGTTTTTGATGACAATACAGATGTTTACTGGGCCCGTCAACAGGTTCAGGAGCGTTTGCAGCTTGTTCAGGAGAATATTCCCGAAGGAATCGGAAAGCCCGAACTAGGACCTATTTCCACCGGATTGGGTGAAATCTTCCAATATGTGGTAAGGGCTAAAAAAGGCTACGAAAATGTTTATGATGAAACAGCGCTGAGAACCATACAGGATTGGGTCGTGAGAAGGCAATTGCTTGGGACCAAAGGAGTAGCAGATGTCAGTAGTTTCGGAGGGAAGCTGAAACAATATGAAATTGCCATCAACCCTAATCAGCTGCAGGCTTATAATATCAATATCAATGATGTTTTCGCTGCACTGGAAAAAAATAACCAGAATACCGGCGGAGCCTATATTGAAAAGCAGGAAACGGTTTTGTTCATCCGGAGTGAAGGGCTTTTGGGAAGCACTGAGGACATAGGAAACATTCAGGTTTCCGAAACAAAGGATGGCATCCCCGTTCTTATTAAAGATGTAGCTTCCGTTAAAACAGGGTATGCAACCAGATATGGAGCAATGACTTATAACGATACGGGGGAAGTATCCGGAGCTATTGTATTAATGCTTAAAGGTGAGAATGCTAATAAAGTGATTGCCAACATCAAGCAAAGACTGGAAAAAATCCAGGACTCTTTGCCTGAAGGAGTGGTTATTGAACCTTTCCTTGACCGGGCCAAAATGGTCAACAATACCATAAGTACCGTAAAAACAAACCTGATGGAAGGTGCTTTAATTGTTGTTTTTATACTGGTGGTATTCCTGGGAAATTTCAGGGCAGGATTATTGGTGGCTTCGGTAATTCCCTTGTCGATGCTTTTTGCCATCATTATGATGAATATTTTTGGAGTGGGAGGAAACCTGATGAGTCTTGGAGCACTGGATTTCGGCCTTATTGTAGATGGTGCCGTTATTATTGTGGAAGCGGTGCTTCACCAGCTTGCTCATAAAAAGCATTTCGGACCGGATAACAGGCTTACCAAAAAAGAAATGGATGGACAGGTGTCTGGTTCTGCAACTAAAATGGTGAACAGTGCCGTTTTCGGACAAATTATTATCCTGATCGTTTATCTTCCTATTTTTACCCTTCAGGGAATTGAGGGGAAAATGTTCAAGCCCATGGCGCAGACTGTTGCATTCGCCCTGATCGGAGCTTTCCTGCTTTCTTTAACGTATATTCCCATGATGAGCTCTTTGGTTCTGAGCAGAAAGAAAAAGGAAAAAGAGAATATCTCCGACAAAGTAATGGCAAAAGTAGAAGCAGGCCATCAAAAGCTTCTGATGAAAGCCCTTAAATACAGAAAAACCATTATTTTAAGTGTGCTGGTCCTTTTTGCAGGAGCAGTGTTTACACTTTCCAGGATGGGAGGAGAGTTTATTCCATCGCTTGAAGAAGGTGACTTTGCTGTCGAAATGAGGATCCTCCAGGGAAGTAATATCAACGAAACTAAAAAAGTAACGACTCAGGCTGCCAATATCCTTCTAAAGCAGTTTCCCGAGATAGAAAAAGTGGTAACCAAAATCGGAAGTGCAGAAATTCCTACAGAACCAATGCCAATGGATGCGGGAGATATGATCATTGTCCTGAAACCAAAGAAAGAATGGACCTCTGCAACATCGTTCCCTGAATTATCCAAGAAAATGAGTGATGCCTTAAAAGTTATTCCAGGACTGACTACCGGATTCCAGTTTCCGGTACAGATGCGTTTTAATGAGCTGATGACCGGCGCAAGACAGGATGTGGTATGTAAAATCTATGGAGAAGATCTGGATAGCCTTGCCTCGTATGCCAGGCAGCTTGGGAGCATCATCAATACGGTAAAGGGTGCTCAGGATCTGTATCTGGAACCGGTAGTTGGAGCACCACAGGTTGTTATTGATTATAACCGTTCAGAACTCTCCCGTTACAATATTTCCGTAGCGGAAATCAACAGGGTTATCAATATGGCCTTTGCAGGACAAACTGCCGGAGCCCTGTATGAAGGAGAAAAGAAGTTTGATATCGTGGTTCGTATGGATAATGCGTACAAAAAAGATATTAACAGTATCCGCAATTTATTGGTACCCACTTCTTCCGGAGAACAGATTCCATTATCTCAGCTCGCAAAAGTAGAGCTTAAAAACAGTCCCAATCAGATTCAGCGGGAAGATACCAAAAGAAGGATTGTTGTAGGCTTTAATGTAAGGGGCAGGGATGTTCAGAGCATTGTAGAGGAACTTCAGCAGAAAGCAGGTAAAAAGCTGAAACTTTCTCCCGGCTATACCATTTCGTATGGAGGAGCTTTTGAAAATTTAAATGAGGCCAAAGCGAGACTGGGAGTAGCTGTTCCGATTTCTTTGGTGATGATTTTCCTGCTCTTATTTTTTGCTTTTGGATCTGTGAAACACAGTTTACTTATCTATACGGCAATTCCGTTATCAGCGATTGGAGGAGTCTATTTCCTTGCGTTAAGGGGAATGTCATTCAGTATCAGTGCAGGAGTAGGATTTATTGCCTTATTCGGTGTTGCCGTACTTAATGGAATTGTTTTGATATCAGAATTTAACCGGTTGAAACATAATGGCATAACCAATACCGGCAGAATTGTACTGATGGGAACAAGAATCAGGCTCCGTCCGGTTTTAATGACAGCTTTTGTAGCTTCATTAGGTTTTTTACCTATGGCCCTGAGTAACGGAGCGGGTGCTGAAGTTCAGAGACCTTTGGCTACGGTAGTAATCGGAGGACTGATGCTGGCAACCCTTTTAACCTTATTTGTACTTCCCATCCTTTACGTTGTATTTGAACATATTAATAAAGACAAAATGAAATTCCCTAAAACAACAAACTATAAAAAACTATCTGTCTTCCTGTTGCTGATGTCTTTCGGAGGAATGCAGGCCCAGGAAAATATAAGCTATGGACAGGCGCTGGAAAAAGCGTTACAGCAAAACGGCACCCTTAAAACAACAAAATTGATTTCCGAATATCAGGAAAAATTAAAAGCAAGTTACCTGGATATTCCCCAACTGGAAGTGACTGGAGGATTCGGCCAGATTCAGGGGGAAGAAACGGATAATTCATTAGCTATCTCCCAAAGGTTCAGTTTTCCAACCGTATATTCAAAGAGAAAACAAATGCTGGATGCGGAATGGACGGCAAGTGTTATCAATCAAAATCTTACAAAAGCGCAGTTGATAAAAGAAGTAACAGATGTTTTTTACAGAATCCTGGTCCTTCAGGAAAAGAAACAAGTACTCGGATATATCAGTCAATTATACAATAATTTTGCTGATAAAGCAGGGCTAAGACTTAAAAAAGGAGAAGCCAATATTTTAGAAGAATCAACCGCTGAAATTCAGAAAGAACAAATAAAAATACAACTGAACAATCTGGAAAATGACCTGAATATTGCCAGACTGCAGCTCCAGTTACTGCTTCAGTCTGAAAAAGCTTATCAGCCTGTTTCAGACAAAGCGGTTATGGATATTAATCTTCAGATTTCTGAAGACATGGTAAAGCAACATCCCGAACTTCAATATTTACAACAGCAAATTAAAGTAGGGGAAGCCGAAGTTCAGCTCGAAAAAAGCAAATTACTTCCTGAACTTCTTTTAGGGTATACCAATCAGAGTATGAAAAATATTAATAATAACCGCTTTAACTCTGTCCAGATTGGAGTGGGGATTCCATTATTTACCAAAGGTCAGCGGGCTTTGGCGAAAGCTGCACAGGCAAAAATAGCGATCTCGGAAAATGAATATCACCGGAAAGAAATTGAACTCAAAAACCGGTTGAGCCAACAGGTCAGCAATTATGCCAACCAGCAGAAAATCATTGAAAATTATGAGCAGAAACAACTTCCAAAATCTGAAACGATCTTAAAAACAGCCCAGAAGCAAATGGATGTCGGTGAAATTGATTACCTGAGCTGGGTAATATTGGTAAATCAGGCTGTAAAAACCAAAGCTGATTATATCGATCAATTGGAAAAACTGAATCAAATAGGGGCAGAGCTTAATTTTTTACTTTCAAAATAATACAGAATGCAATTCAGAAAAATATCAATATACAGTCTCGCTGCAACACTTGTTTTATCTTCATGTTCAGGAAAGAAGGAAGAGGAGAAAACAGTATATGAAAATACGAAATTTACCAAAAACAGTGAAAATACGGTTCATCTGGCAGAAAAACAGGTTCAATCGGTAGGGCTGACTACAACTACCATCCAGAGCAGGAATATGGAAAAACTGGTAAGATTGAACGGTAAAGCGGAAATTTCGCCCTCCCATATCAGTTCCGTTTCCAGTATTATGGGCGGGCATATCAAGTCGATCAATGTGATCAACGGGAGCCACTTCAATAAAGGCCAGGTATTGGCAGTTGTGGAAGATCCACAATTTATACAGCTGCAGCAGGATTATCTTGTCACCAAAGCACAGCTTGAAGCCGCGAGGCTTAATTACAACCGTCAGAAAGACCTTAATACCAGCAAGGCAAGCAGTGATAAAACGCTGCAGACCGCCCAGGCTGATTATTCTACCCTGAATGCTACTTTAAAAGGACTGGAAGAGAAGCTACGCATTATCGGGATTAATGCAAAAGGATTAACAGCTGGAAATATCAGGAGTAAAATTAATATATATGCTCCTTTCAGTGGTTTTGTGAGTAAAATTCTAGTTAATAACGGGCAGTACATCAACCCGGCTGATACTTTATTTGAGCTGATCAATCCTACGGGGTTGCTTCTGGAATTAAAAGTTTTTGAAAATGATGTGAATGATATCAAAACAGGTCAGGAGATTGTAGTTTACAACAACCGGAATCCTGATGTGAAATCCAATGCCAGGATTGTAAGTGTTGTTCCAAGTATTGAGGCTGGCGGGGCAGCGATTGCTGTGGCTCAACTTTCATCTCCCCATTCAGAATTTATAAAAGGAATGTATGTGAATGCTGAAGTGAATATCAGCAGCAGATATACACAAGGATTGCCTAACGAAGCCGTAGTCTCTTTTGAAAATAAAAACTATGTTTTTGAAGATCTCGGAAAATCAGATTATAAGATGGTCCAGGTTACTACCGGGATTTCTGATGATCAGTTTACTGAAATATTAAAACCGGAAATATTAAAAGATAAAAAGATTGTGCAGAAAGGAGCCTATAGCCTTCTGATGATGCTTAAGAATAAAGCAGAGTAATAATATAGTTTTATTTATAATAACTATAACCGGGATGCCTATTTTGAATCAGGAATCCTGCGCTATATTGCTTATCTTAGGGCTTCCTTAGTATTTATAATAACAATTCATTTATGGAAAAAAGAAAAATCAAAAATACTGATTTAACAGTAGCACCTGTTAATTTCGGAGGAAATGTTTTTGGATGGACGCTGGACGAAAAACAGTCTTTTGATATATTAGACCGGTTTACTGCAGCGGGATTTAATTTTGTAGACACTGCAGACACGTATTCATGGTGGGTAAACGGTAAGGGCGGACAATCTGAAGAAATCATCGGTAAATGGATGAAAAACCGCTCCAATCGTAATGATATCGTATTGGCTACCAAAGTAGGATCAGAAACCAAAGAACATGGTTTTGACATCAGCAAAAAACATATCCTTCAATCGGTAGATGAGTCTCTGCAAAGACTCCAGACCGATCATATTGATATTTATTACACACATTTTGATGACAATGTTACTCCTGTAGAAGAAACACTTTCGGCATATGATGAAATTATCAAAGCTGGGAAAGTGCGCTATATTGCGGCCTCCAATCTTTCCCCGGAACGCTTGAGAGCTTCTTTTGATGCTGCTGAGAAAAACAATCTTCCTAAATATGTGGCTTTACAGCCTCACTACAACCTGATGGAAAGAGAAGGTTTTGAAAAAAAATTACGCTCCTTTGGTAAAGGAATTTGACCTGAGTGTATTTCCATACTGGTCTCTTGCAGCCGGCTTTTTAACAGGTAAATATCGTGAAGAATCAGACTTTACCAAAAGCCCGAGAGGTGAAGGGGTAAGAAAATATTTAACTCCTAAAGGGCGGGATGTTTTAAAAGCATTGGATCAGGTCAGTGAAAAGCATCATACACAGCAAAGCACAGTCGCCCTGGCATGGCTATTAGCTAATCCTTTGATCACAGCACCCATTGTAAGTGCTACGAGTGCAGCTCAGCTTGATACCCTGTTCAATGCTCCCAAACTGGTTTTAGATCAGGAAGATCTTGATTGTCTTAATAAGGCAAGCCATTAATCTTCCAAAGATTTCTATATAAGGCGAAATCTTCACTGGCAAATTTTGTAGGTCAATATAAAAAAATCCGTTCTGATATTGAACGGATTTTGTCATTTTTAGTCTGAATATTCTTTCAGCAGTTGCCTGTAGCTCATAAGAATAGACGACTTTGAAATAAATCCGATGAAATCATTATCCGTATTTACTACCGGAAGGTTCCATACACCGGTATCATCAAAAGTCTGAAGGATATCCAGCGGTTTATTTTCACGGTGAAGAATAGCAGGCGGTGCTTTCATAATTTGAGATACCGTTTGCAGCGGATCTATCTCCTTATTAAAAAGATAAGGCCTGATATCATCTAATGTAAGCACACCTTTCAGTTTCTTATGTTCATCTGTTATAGCAAAAATGTTTTTATTTCCACTTTTTACAAGCTCAAACAGCTCCGTGACTGTCGCATTTTCATAAATCATCTGGGAATACTGATCGATAAAATCTTCTGTTCTTAAGGCAAAAAGAAGGTTCTTGTCGTGTTTATTCGTGAAAATTTTACCTTCATCAGCCAGAGATTTCAACTCCGGAGAAATAGGAGAGAACCATTTGGCAATAAGGTACGACATTACCGCTACAATCATCAGGGGAATAAACAGGTCATATCCAAAACTGGATTCTGCAATCAGGAATATGGCTGTAAGCGGGGCATAGAGTACACCGCTCATGGCGCCCGCCATTCCTACAAGAACAAGATTTGTTACCGGAACATCTGTAAACCCCAAATGCTGACAGACCAGAGCAAATAAATAGCCCAATGTACCCCCTGCAAAAAGAGAAGGCGCGAAATTTCCGCCATTCCCACCACTGAATATGGTAAAAGAGGTTGCAAAGGCTTTCAAAAGCAATACCAGAATTAAAAATATAATGATTGTCCAGTCTCCGATTTCAAAATACCTGAAAAGGCTGTTTTCGATAATAGAATAAGTATCACCGTTGGTAAAAGCTTTTACCGTTTCATAACCTTCCCCAAATAATGGCGGAAACAGAACACACAGAAGGGACAATACAGCTCCTCCGAACATAGCCTTACGCATCCTTGAAAGCCGGAGTCCTTTTATAAAATGCTCCACCTTTTGGGAAATAACAACAAAATAACGGGCATATAAGCCGGTGACTATCCCCAGAATAAGGTAATAAGGAACGTTTTTGTAATTAAAAGGATCTCTTGTATAAAACCTGAAAAGGACATCTTCCTGAAGCAAAACCCGGGATAGAAGACTTCCACAGACTGCGGCCACCACTAACGGGATAAAGTCTGTAAAAACAACACCGGTCAGCAGGATTTCAAAAGCAAACATAATCCCGGCAATAGGAGCATTAAATGCAGAGGCTATCCCAGCCGTAGCGCCGGCTGCCAGTAACAGGGTGCGTTCTTTATAGTTCAGTCTGTAGGTCTGGGCATAATTAGAACCAATTGCAGCTCCGGTAACGGCGATAGGACTTTCGAGTCCGGCAGAGCCACCTAATCCAACCGTAACCGCACTTTGTATGACCTGTGAATACATTTTCACAGAAGCTACAATGCTGGAGTTTTGTGCAATTTCATATAAAATCGCTCCAATTCCTTTACGGTCCTGTCCTTTAAACAAAGTTATAACAATCAAGGTGGTAAGCACTATTCCTAAAAAAGGAAAAACAATATAGAATAATATCTGATATTCAAAGTGAACTTTATTCGTGATAAAATAGTGTATATTATGTACGAGGGTTTTCAGAATAACTCCTGCCAGCCCTGCAGTACACCCTACCAGAATACCCGATAGAACAAGAAACTGATTCCTGCTCAGCCTGTTGTTCAGCCAATGCAAGATAAGTTCATAGCTGCGTGCTTTTTCCAGTCCGTATTTCTGGAAATCTCTTTTAAATTTAAGGAAACTCAGGTATTTTTTTTTGTTGTGAATTTTCACTTGGAAGAATTTTAATGTTGCAATAATCTGATACAACACTGTAAATTTATGAAATATCTGCCAAAAAAATTCATACCAGGTTCCCTTACACTACACTTTTCGTTTTGGGTTACCTTGGGTAACTTTATAATTTACAGCAGATTAGGGTGTGGATTATTAATTAAAATAAGGTAATATGTTTATATATTGTATGCTCGAAATCTGTTGCAGTTTTTACGGTTTAGCCAATTTTTTTGATTTTCCTGAAAACAGGAATCCGGCTGCAATGAGGCCTATAATTCCTGCAGCAGCCCAAGTTAATGTCCCGGAAGAAACAGAAACAAGACTTTTCCCGTAAATTCCCGTATTTCCTTTTGAAGCCTCCAAAACATTACCTTCTGTATTTTCTCCTTTATGTGCCTTCTTCATAAGCAGTCTTACTGCAGCGGAAGAAACGTACCGGATGACGCCAGGACAGATTTCATATAAATTTTTAAAGACTACTGCAGACCAGTCCGGATAAGAGGCCTCTACAGGATTTTTAGCTGTTCTTACGATGGCTGCAGCTAAACGACGGGGATCAAATGATGGGGGAGGTGTGCTTAATTGTATCCCTGAATAATTGGCTGCATGCCCTATTCCTGATGATCTTTGGAATCCGGGATACAGTGCACAAATGTGAATATTGGGGAAATCAGAAACCTCACCCTGCAGGGTTTCCACCATTCCGCGGATTCCATATTTTGATGCGGTATAGGCTGTACCATAAGGAGCAGGCATCCATCCGCCAATTGAGATATTATTCAGCAACACTCCTTTTTTCTGTCGTTTAAAAACAGGTAAAACAGCATGTGCTGAGTGCATATAGCCTAAGAGGTTTGTTTTTACAATCTGATCGGTAACCTCTGAAGGGATCTCCTCAAATTTCCCAAAAGCTAAAACGCCTGCATTATTAACCCAATAATCAATTTTTCCACTGAAAGCAAGGGCTTCTTCTACAAGACGGTGAGCCTCTTCGGCCACAGAAATGTCAGTAGGCACCACAAGTACTTCTACTCCAAATTTCCTGCATGTCTTTGCTGTTTCATTAAGGGCCTCCTCACCCCGTGCCGCAAGAACCAGATCTGCTCCTTGTTCTGCAAAAGCTTCCGCAGTGGCCATACCGATTCCACTGGATGCTCCTGTGATCACTACTGTTTCTCCAAAAAACGGAGGTTTTCTTTGATTTTTCATATCAGTTGGATTTAAGGTGTTCTGTTATTATTGTTATTATCTGAAATATTCTTCTGATCAGTTTCCGGTATTCCTTTTAGGAAAAAGAATAAGCCTTATGGAAGGATTATTGGTAATAAATAATCGTAGCCAGTCTAAAGCGAGCCGGATTTTACTTCCAAAACCAACAAGGGGAATGATATGGATAAAAAGCCAGGTAAGCCATGCAACAAACCCTTTAAATGAATATTTGGGAAGGTCTACTACTGCATTATATTTTGAGATTATAGCCATGCTGCCTTTATCATTATACCGGAAAGGTTCCAGGACTTTCCCATCTTCTATCCGTTTAAAATTGGCAGCTAGATTTTTTCCTTGCTGAATGGCAACCTGCGCAAGCTGAGGGTGTCCTTTCGGATATTTTTCTTCAGAAAGCATCAGGCAAAGGTCTCCTACTGCATAGATATTTGTGGTTTCTTCGACCTTGTTGTAAGCATCCACCAGTAAACGTCTTCCTTTTCCTATACTTGTTTCCGGCACACCATGAACTTCCCTGCCAATCACCCCTGAAGTCCAGATCAGTGTTTCTGTTTCAATAGACCGTCCGTCACTTAAAATGACTTTACCGTCTACATAGTCTTTTACTGAAACGTTTAAAAGAATTTTTACCCCAAGTTCTTCCAGGGTCTGATAAGCGGTTTTCTTGGCAAGATCGCTCATCGGGGAAAGCAGGGAAGGCAAGGCATCAATAAGGTAGAGATGGGAAAGTCCTAATTTAATTTCAGGATATTCCTTCTGTGCAATATATTTTCCCATTTCAGCAAGCATTCCCGCAAGCTCCACACCAGTAGGCCCGCCACCTGCAATGACAATATTCTGAAGCCGCTCTGCTTTTTCCATATCTTTATTCCGGGAAGCTTCTTCAAATGTTAACAGGATATGGTTTCTCAGATAAAGCGCTTCTTCTATAGTTTTCATAGGTAAGGCACATTTCTGAACGTTTTCCATTCCAAAAAAATTGGATTCTGTGCCCATGGCTAAAACAAGATAGTCATAGCTTAATGTTCCGGTATCTGTTTCTATGGTCTTTTTGTCAGGATATACCTGAACAAGTTTACCCATATGATAATTTACATTCTTACTCTCAGAAAATAATTTACGGAAAGGATAGCTGATATTGGAAGCTTCAATAAAAGAAGTAGCCACCTGATAGATAAGTGGTGGAAAAAAGTGATAGTTATTTTGATCTACCAGCGTTATTTTAAACCTTTTGTCATTTTTGAGAGATTTGATAAGGTTAATGCCGGCAAATCCTCCTCCTACGACCAGAATATGCTTTTTCATAATAATTTGATTGAAATGGTGTCTTATATTCATTCAAGAACAGGACCAAATAAGGTATAATACAAATATTTAACATAACATAAGGGAATATAAAAATATCTGTATTTATCCGGACAAGCCATAGCGTAAAGACTTCCGGCCGATTCTGTTTTACCGATATCTGCACGATGTTTGCAGGTTATCTATGACCAACATCAAAAATATACATATGAAGCCACAGATTTTAACAGAAAGCCACAGACTGGGAATAGGGGGCGTAGCAATAGGTACAGCTTTTGAAGATGTAACCGATGAACAGGCCCGCAAAATACTGGATGCCGCATGGAATTCGGGAATCAGATACTATGATACTTCCCCCTGGTACGGGCTCACGAAAAGTGAAAGAAGGTTCGGAGATTTTCTGAAGAGCAAAAACAGGAAGGATTTTATATTTTCAACAAAAGTAGGAAGACTTTTTCATGAAGTTCCCGAATCGGAAGTTCCTCCGACGATGTGGAAAAACCCTTTGAATTACGATTTCAAACATGATTATACGGCTGATGCTATCAAGAAATCAATTGCAGACAGTCTGCAGAGATCCGGGTTGGATTATATTGATATTGTTTATATTCATGATTTGTCTGAAGATCAGGTAG
The DNA here is from genome assembly GCF_000738495.1 of Chryseobacterium sp. P1-3. Taxonomy (NCBI): domain Bacteria; kingdom Pseudomonadati; phylum Bacteroidota; class Flavobacteriia; order Flavobacteriales; family Weeksellaceae; genus Chryseobacterium; species Chryseobacterium sp. P1-3. The sequence goes on along the minus strand of NZ_JPEQ01000007.1, from coordinate 430,338 downwards.
GAGACCGCTATCCGTATTTTCTGAAGCAAGCCAGGGAAGGGGCTTTTAAAGTGCTTTCTGAGCTTCGTGACCAGGGAATTATTAAAGCCTGGGGAATGGGAGTAAACAAAATTGAACCGATTCTGGATTGTATTGAATCTGCAGATCCGGACATTTGCCTTTCTGCCACCCAGTATTCGATATTGGAACATGAAGATGCGGTCGACAGACTTCTTCCTGCGGTTAAAAAAGCAGGTGTGAAATTAGTTTCAGGAGCAGGATACAATTCAGGATACATAGCAGGAAGGGAACGTTATAATTATAAGGACGTAATTCCGAAAGGAATGGCTGAAAAGCGATCACGAATTGCTAATATAGCAGAGAAATATAATATTGATCTCATCAGTGCGGCTATCCATTTTGTGCTTGCAGCCGATGAATTTGTTTCTATTATTCCGGGAGCCAGCACTCCTGAACAGGTACAGCATAATATGAAAGCTTTTGAAACGCCTATTCCTTTTGATTTTTGGAAGGAATTAAAAGCTGAAGGCCTGATCTATGAAAAAGCTCAGGTTCCATCAAGGGAATAACGTATCATGAAAATCTTTCTTCAAAATTTCTTCAAAATTTAAAGCTAATTTACAAGGATGAAAATTTTAATTGTTGAAGATGAAACACAGCTTGCCAGAAGTATCTCAGAATATCTTTCTGAAGAGAGTTATCTCTGTGAAGCGGCCAATACCTTCAGTGAAGCAATGAATAAAATAGAAATGTTTCATTATGACTGCATTCTGTTGGACATCATGCTTCCTGATGGAAACGGCCTTAAAATTCTGGAAGAAATAAAAAAACAACATAAGCAGGACGGTGTGATCATTATTTCTGCCAAAAATGCTTTGGATGATAAAATTAACGGACTGAAACTTGGTGCGGATGATTACCTTACCAAACCTTTTCATCTTTCTGAACTGATGGCAAGAATATATTCTATCATCCGCAGAAAACAGTTCAGCAGCTCCAATACCATTAAGCAAAATGAATTACAGATTGATCTGCTGGCTAAGAAAGTGTCTGTTCATGAGGAAAACATTTGCCTTACCAAAAAAGAGTTTGACCTTCTGATCTATTTTATTGGAAACAAAAATAAAGTAATCTCTAAAAGTACTTTAGCAGAACATTTATCCGGTGATTTTGCCGATATGCTGGATAATCATGATTTCGTATATGCCCATGTGAAAAATCTGAAGAAAAAAACTATATGATGCCGGCTGTGGGCATTATCTTAAAACAATGTATGGAACCGGCTATAAATGGGAAACATAGATAAATCTCTAGATAACTTTACATCCTTCCGGATTACATTCATAATTCCTATTTATTTTGAAACCTCTATTAAGCAAAACAACCAAGCCTTTCCTTATTTATGTTCTTATTGTTCTGATGATCAGTATTCCGGTGTATTATTGGGTGATAGATATGATCTGGAAAAGCGAGCTGGATGAGCATAATCAGCTTATAGTAGAAAAAACGGCATATGAATTCAAACAATTACATTTATCCGATGACCAGCTGGAAACGAGCCTGAAACTTTGGAATCATATCCAGCCTGAAACCAATATTGAAAAAATTTCTGCGGACCGGATCAGGAAAGACAGTGTCTATACGAGTGAAAAGCAACTTCCTTTTATCTCTGATAAGAAAAAGGAACGTTACCGGTGCCTTAAGAAAGTTGTTTATATTCAGGATAAACCTTATCTTTTTACCATACAGACCAATATTGAAGAATCTCATGAGACTATGGGCATTATTGCCATGATCACCATTCTTTTCTTTATCATCATTGTTGTAGGCTTACTATATTTGAACAGGAGGCTGTCATCATCAGTCTGGAAACCATTCCGGGAAACCCTGGACCGTCTGAAAACATTTAATCTCAACAGCCAGAAAACAATCTCATTTCCGGCTTCAGACACTGCTGAATTTGAAGAGCTTAACGAATCTCTTTATAAATTGATAGAACGTAATATTTCTGTTTATAAAACCCAAAAAGAATTTACAGAAAATGCTTCCCATGAACTTCAGACCCCGCTTGCCATTATCAAGAATAAGCTGGATATCCTGATGCAGGACCAGGATCTTACCGAAAGGCAATACAGGATCGCTGAAGATATGAATAAAGCCCTCACAAGAAGTTCCCGGATTAATAAAAACCTTTTATTGCTGGCTAAAATAGACAATAATCAGTTTGACAATTCGGAAATTATTTCATTTGATAATCTGCTTTGCCAAAGCATAGAAATTCTTCAGGAACATTTTGAACAGAGAAATATTATTATACAGAAACAGATTGCATCTGATATCCGGGTCAGCGGTAACAGTATTTTAACTGAAATAATGATCAGTAACCTGATCATTAATGCAATCCGCCATACTTCTCCGGGAGGAACAATTTCTATACAGCTGACAGATTCTGTCTTTGAAGTTTCTAATTCAGGAACAGAGAAACTCAATACCGGATTATTATTTAAAAGATTTTCCAAATTATCGGCAGATAATAACGGGAGTGGTCTTGGATTATCTATTATCCAGGAGATTTGCAGGTTCCATCATTGGACTGCCGGTTATATGTTTGAGAACAATAACCATGTATTTTCAATAAGGTTAAAATTATCTTAAAAAAGCACCGGAAATCTGGAAATTCAAAATTTCTTCTAAATCAGATTACACCTTTGAATTGAAAAATCTAAGGATGTGTAACTTTATTTAGAACATGATACCTAATATTTTTCTCTTATTTTCAGGAGTCCTTCGGGCAATAGGCACTTTTACCGGTTCTGCCGCCCGGATTGTTGTTTCTGAAAAACACATCCACCGGAAGAACTTTTGTGGTTTGCTTTGCCCTTTACTACGGCTAATCTTCCAGGGGTTTATACTTATCACTGAAGTTCAATAATACAGTCAAAGATGAAAAAACACAGTCAAAAAAATGCTGATTTATTTAATTATTTTGATATCAGCTTTCAGTAAGATCAGTGCAAAGGGAAATGATACGGTTGCAGTTAAAAATCCGAAACAGGACAGTATCATGGCTACCACTATTCAAAAGAGCACCCTGAATTATAAAAGTCTGATTATTCCGGCGGCTTTTATCGGATATGGAGTAGCAGGGTTATCTGTAAGAGGATTGAAGGAACTTAATAGAGATACAAAAATTGAAATTGATGAACATCAGCCGACCCGCGTCAAATTTGATGACTATACCCAGTATGCTCCGGGACTAATTGTGTATGGGCTCAATCTTGCAGGAGTAAAGGGGAAATATAATTTAAGGGACCGGACTATCATTTATGCTTCTTCACAGTTAATAGCAGCGGCTTTTACACTTCCTCTGAAGTATATGGTTAAGGAGGAGAGGCCTGACCGTTCCAATACGATGTCTTTTCCTTCCGGTCATGCTGCTACAGCGTTTTCAAATGCCCAGTTCATGTTCAGGGAATATAAGGATACCAATATATGGCTAAGCCTTTCCGGTTATCCTTTTGCGATCTTTACAGGAGTATACCGGATGCTGAATGACAAACACTGGCTCGGGGATGTAGTTGCCGGCACCGGTTTTGGGATCCTGTCTACAGAACTGGCCTACTGGCTCTTTCCAAGGATCAACAACCTGCTGACCGGAAAGAAAAATAAAAACCAATCTTCTGCAATGATAATGCCATTCTATCAGAATAAAGCTGTAGGGATAGGAGTGATAAAGAACTTTTAGAGTACAGGTATAGAACAGAATATATTGCTAAACTACTTTTGCTTTTCGGACAACCTTTGCCAGCAAAGCAGGAAAGAATCTTTTCAGATAAACCCCTATTACTTCTTTACCACCAATGGCTTTCTGATTCTTTTGTTGCTCAATTGCTTTCAGCATCTTCCCTGCAAAAATATCCACAGGCATTCCTTTTTTTTGTGGCATCATCCATTGTTCCCTGCTGTGAACCGTTGCCGGTAACAGCATGAATAGAAATATCAGTTTGTATAAAGCCGGGACAAATAATGGTCACCCTGATTTTATCATTGTAAAGCTCTGCACGCAGGGCATCAAAGAATCCGTGCAGAGCATGTTTAGCAGCGGCATAACCGCTTCGCATAGGGGCGCCAAATATTCCCATAAGACTGGAAACTACAGCGATCTGACCGCCTCCATTTTGAATCATATAGGGGAGGATAGCTTTGGTAAGTGCCACTGTGCCGATAAAATCTACATCCATCAAACGTTTATCAACTTCTATATCGGTCTCTATGGCTAACGAGCGCTGGGACAGCCCTGCATTATTGATAAGGAGGTCAATCTTTCCGAATTTTTCAATGGCCAGGGCTGCAATACCGGGCATTTCTTTGTAGTTCATCAGGTTTAAAGGGATTATTGCATACCGATCAGTTTTTAACCCTGATTTTTCAGCAACATGATATAATTGATCTGCATTTCTTGATGAAAGGATAATTTTTGCGTTGCTTTTCAGTGCCAGCTCTCTCACTAAAGCTTCTCCGATGCCCGATGAGGCTCCTGTGATCCATATCGTTTTATTGTTAAAATAGGTGTTCATTCTGATAAATTTTATAATCCTGCGATATATTTTCCTGCCACCATTCCCGAAAAAATACAACCTCCGAGGAAAGTTCCTTCCAATGCCCTGTAGCCATGCATTCCGCCACCTCCAAAACCAGCCGCTTCTCCTGCAGCATACAATCCTTCGATGACACTTTCATCTTCTCTTAAGACCTGCGCATTCAGATTGGTTTTTATCCCTCCCAGGGTTTTACGTGTTAATATATTGAGACGTACGGCGATCAAAGGTCCGTTTTCAGGAGACAATATTTTATGTAGAGGAGCAACGCGGCCCAGTTTATCTCCCCAATAATTCCGGGTATTGCGGATGTAATTCACTTGGGTATCTTTTGAGAATGTGTTATCTAATTCCCGGTCTCTGGCTTCAATCTGAGCTTTTATCTTTTCATAATCCAGCAGCCGGTTCCCGGATAAAAGGTTCATTTTTTCTACCAGATCTTTAAGGTTATCCGATACGACAAAGTCTTTCCCGTGTTCTTTAAAAGCTTCTACAGGTTCCGGGGCTTTTTTACCAAAAATCCTTTTCATGAAAAGGGTGTAATCCCTATTGGTGATATCAGGATTCTGCTCGGATCCTGAAAGGGCAAACTCTTTTTTAATGATTTTTTGAGTCAGGATAAACCAGGAGTAAGAAAATCCTGTTTCCTGTATATATTTCAGAGTTCCTAAAGTATCGAATCCCGGTAGAAACGGTGCTGGCAAGCGGTTCCCTTTAGCGTCAAACCATAGGGAAGAAGGCCCTGGCAATATCCGGATTCCATGGCTGGGCCAGATGGGGTCCCAATTTTGTAAACCTTCCGTATAATGCCACATCCTGTCAGGATTGATAATGTGAGCACCGGAATTTTTTGCAATGCCAATCATTTTTCCGTCTACATACGCCGGAACGCCGCACACCATATTTTCCGGTGCTTTTCCCAGCCTTTCGGGCCAGTTTTTCCGGACCAGTTCATGATTGGCTCCAATTCCTCCTGAGGCAATGATAACATGAGGAGCCGTATACTCAAAATGTGAAACGACATTTCTGCTGGTGGGTTCTCCTCTTTTTTTTAAATCAGCTTCAAGAATATCCCCTTTTACTCCTTTTATTTTCCCATGCTCTATATTCAGTCCGGTAACTCTATGCCTGAATTTCATCTGCAGGAGTCCCTTTTCTTTAGCCTGATATGCTTTTTCCACAAAAGGTTTTACTACTCCGGTTCCTGTACCCCAGCTCACATGAAACCTGGGCACCGAATTTCCATGACCATAGGCAGAACCGTCCCCCCGTTCCGCCCATCCTACCATAAACATGAGTTTAATTCCCAATTTTGAAATATACTGGTATTTTTCACCGGCAGCAAACTTCAGATAAGCTTCAGCCCATTTACGGGGCCAGTAATCTTCTTTACGGTCAAATCCTGCCGTACCTTTCCAATCCTGTAAAGCCAGATCATAGGAATCTTTGATACCCATTCTTCTCTGTTGCGGCGAATTGATCAAAAAAAGTCCTCCAAAAGACCAGAATGCCTGTCCTCCGATATTTTCTTCCGTTTCCTGATCGAGCAGCAAAACTTTTTTTCCTGCATTGGTTATTTCCATAGCAGCAGTAAGCCCTGCGAGCCCGGTTCCTATGATAATGGCATCCGGTTGGAATTGATCTTCCATGGTATTGATATTTTATTCTGGGTTATTTAGTATAAAATTAGCAATTTTAGACTATAATTAAAATTAATAACAAGGTTGCGGTATAACAATCTTCTCACGGCAATACCAGCATTAAATTTAGCCTGTTCCGGTTATCACTTTTTATAAACTTCCGAAAAGTACACCATACATAACTCCCTTGTTTCTATAACTTTGCTATACACCAAAATACAAAATCATGAATAAATACCAGAACATTTTCGATACCCAAAGAGAGTTTTTCTTTACAGACGATACAAAAACCTATGAGTGGCGTATGGATCAGCTGAACCGGATGGAGAAATTTCTCACAGAAAACCAGGAATCTTTTTGCAGGGCTCTTGCGGAGGATTTTGGCAAACCTCCTTTTGAGCAGTTATTTGAAATTACAGTTCCATTAGGAGTAATAAAATACTATAAAGAAAATCTCCGGGAGCTTATGGCTCCCCAGCCGGTTGAAATTCCAAAAGGACTTGAAGATACCGGGAATAGCGGAATGATCTATAAGGAGCCTTATGGGGTAACTTTGGTAATAGGACCCTTCAATGCTCCTGTATTACTTTTGCTGGATCCGGCTATTGCAGCACTTGCTGCTGGCAATACGGTAATTTTAAAGCCCGCCAATACAACACCAAAAGTAGCTCAATTGTTTCAGGAGCTTATCCCGAAGTATTTCGAGCCCGATGCAGTAGCAACAGTTACCGGCGGAAGAAATGAAATTACGGAACTGCTCCAGTTATCTTTTGACTTTATTTTCTTTACCGGAAGTTCTGATGTGGGAAAAGTGGTTATGCGTGCTGCTGCTGAAAATCTTACTCCGGTTATTCTGGAACTGGGCGGCCAGAATCCTACTGTAGTTGATGAAACTGCAAATATTGATATTGCCGTGGACAGGATTGCCTGGGGACATAATGCTATTTCCGGGCAATGGTGTATTGCTCCCGGATATGTTTATGTACATGAAAGTATTGCTGATGAATTTATTGAAAAACTGAAGGCTTCTATTCGTAAAATGTACGGAGAAGATCCTCAGCAAAGTCCGGATCTTGCCCGAATGATCAGTGAGCGTGATACAGAGCGAGTTGCCTCCTATATTGTCCCTGAAAAAGTAGTAATCGGCGGACGTTATGATGTGGGCAACAGATACGTGGAACCTACTGTCCTTTTTCCCAGCACGTGGGAAGATCCTGCATTGCAGCAGGAAATTTTCGGACCTGTATTACCTGTACTGGTTTATTCTGATTTAAAAGAGATTACCAATATTATCAAGCGTAAACCCAAATCATTAGCAGCATATATCTTCAGTAAAAATCAACAAAATATAGACTATTTTCTTCATTCGGTTTCTTTCGGAGGAGGATGTGTTAATCAGACGAATTTGCATTGCTGGATAGACAGCCTGCCTTTTGGTGGCGTAGGCTACTCAGGAATGGGCAAATATTATGGGAAAGCTGGATTTGATGCTTTAAGCAATACCAAAGCAATGCTGGTAGGAAACCCTGACCTGGAGCTTGATGTTTTCCCTCCGTATGCAGGAAAAGATATCGCTAAGAATTTAAGTATATTTAGTTGATATAGATTACCGGATTACTTCATAGTTATGCTCAATACATCAGCTGTATTGAGCTTTTTTTATAAAGACTCTTTCTATCTTTGTAGAAATCAATAAGAAATGAATGAAATAATACCTTATCAGATATTTGCGGTAAAAAAAAGACGGGACAAAACACTTAATTGAAGCGGAGTCGATTATCATAGTGATGGAAGAGGAAGAGATCGAAATTTCGGTTGTCCCTGTTCATCCGGCTTTTCAGGGAAAAGTGACTTTAGCTACAGGTTCTGCCATTCAGGGCCGTGAGCAGGAAAGAGGAGCAGGAACCCGGCTGGTCATAGAACCGGGAGCAGCCAATGTGATCCACGTTACTCCAAAGAAATATTAGTTGAATTGTTGAAATAGTCTTTGAAAAACAAAAATATCCGTTTTTGATATTCTGTTTTCAGGTTTCAACTTTTTATCTTTGTGAAAAATAGAAGTATGAAGTATTTGTTTATCATTGTTTGCTTTGTCTGCTCACTATTTAGTCAGGCACAGCAAAAACAGGATCCCTGGAGAGAAAACCAGCTGATGGATCCTGCCTTACTGGCTTCCAGAATTGTTAAGAACAAGACTAAAGATCTGGTGATTATTTCAGTAGGTCCTGAAGCTATTATCAAAGGCTCAGTAGACATTGGCCCCACTCACGAGCCTGAAAATCTGGAAAAACTGAGAAATTATCTTAAAAGCATACCCAAAGATAAAGAAGTTGTGATTTATTGCGGATGTTGCCCTTTTGTAAAGTGTCCTAATATTCGTCCTGCATTTGGATTATTGATGGAAATGGGATTCAGAAATGCTAAATTGCTTAATCTCCCTAAAAGTATCAAAGCAGACTGGCTGGATAAAGATTACCCTACAAATGATTAGTATGAAGATGATTCGGATTGCAATAGTATTTTTAGTTCTTATTTCAGGGCTTATGTCCGCACAGAACAATACGGAAATAGGCCAGAAAGCACCGGAAATTACGATGCCCCGGGCAGACGGGAGTTCATTTGTGCTTTCTTCATTAAAAGGAAAACTTGTACTCATCGATTTCTGGGCGACCTGGTGTGCCCCATGTGTGAATGAGCAGCCTGAGCTTAAAAAACTGTATGCTCAGTTTTCTGACCAGGTAAAAAATAATTCGTTTGAAATTGTAGGAGTATCTTTAGATAAAAGCAAAGAAAGCTGGCAAAAGGCTATAGACCGTTTTGCAATCAGCTGGATACAGATCAGTGATCTGAAGTTTTGGAAAAGTCCTGTAGCAAAAGCATATGGAATTGAGGAGCTCCCTTTTAATCTTATTATAGATGGTAATGGCATCATTATCGCAAAAAACCTCCATGATAAAGAACTGGAAGAATTTTTTAAGCAAAAATCTGAAACAGCAATAAGAGGTATAATCTTTATATTCATTCAGTGGAGATGTGAGTTTTAGATTTCAATATTTGAAAATGATTGGCTCCTGCAAGCAGATATTGCTGAATAAGAGCTATTAGAGATAAAAGATTTCATTTGGAAGATTTATTCTTTGATGATCAGAAGATCTGGAGACCAACGATTTATGTAACGACGAGCAAACCAGACAGCATGGAAAAGGGAATGATAACTTTTAACATACTGTATTAGGTTTGCTGACGTACTTGTTATTTTTAACAAAAAAACGCCATGGCAAAAGTGCATCTTCCTGTGCATACGCAACCCCTATGCGGGTTGAGGCTACAATAGCTTCCGGAGGATATTGAATCCCATGATCTTCAATCCAGATTTCATTTCCGCCCAGATCTTTTCTGTTGAAAGATTGATCAATTCCCAAAGCTTTGGCTGCAGATCCCGGGCCAGAAGAGATAGCTGCCCTCGAAGCAGGCATTTTCCGTCTGGATTCCATAATTTCTTTACCGATTAAAGGTTCTATGGCTCTTACCAGAACTGCATGAGGATCGCCTTCCACTGAAGTAACCACATTAAAGAGATAATGTATTCCATAGCATAAATAGACATAAGAAATGCCACCATGGCTGTATAAAGGTTCAGTTCTATTGGTACGTCTGCCACCATAGGCATGGGAGGCTTTATCCTTTATTCCGAAGTAAGCTTCTGTTTCTACAATAATTCCGGCAGTTATCTGACCGTTAAGGTTGGTAAAAAGAACTTTTCCCAGGAGATCCTGAGCCAGAAAAAGAACATCCTGATCAGAATAATAGGAGAGTGGTAGTTTCAAATCAATAGTTTTAGTATTTCCGGTTCAAAATTAACGATAATCCTATGAAAAGAGAAATAATGAACGATGAATAAAAAAATCATTTGATAGTGATTAATTTGGCATATTCATTGCATTTTAAAAAATATCATTATGAATCACTTTTAAAAATATAGTTTTTGACACAATTATCCCCGGAGCATTCCGGGGATTTTATTTCGGCAGTGTAATTCGCCTCATATTCAGGCTGTTAAAAATAAAGATTTTCTTTTCCTTTGCCATTCGTTCCAGAACCTTGTTTCTTTCTTCAATTGACATATTCAGGATATGATCAAAAGCACCGAAAGTAACCCCGTTATTGCCTCCGTCTTTTTCATGTTGAGCTCTGACAATCTCTAGTATTTGTTTCTCTATTTCTTCCTGATTTTCCATTGGGCAAAGATACGAAGAAAGCTGAAAATTTTATAAAAATAGAATCTCCGTTATCTTCTTTATTTAAACCAAAAAGTCCCACATGATTGTGAGACTCTAATTATTTTCTTCCGAAGAATTGTGAGTTAAGACAAATGTTCGGCTCTGTAATTTTCAATCTCTTCGATGGTTTTAATCAGGCCGTTCCCAAGAAGTCTGTAGCCGTCATCAGTAACCAGGAAATTATCTTCTATACGTATTCCCCCGAAGTTCCGGTACTCATTTACTTTATCATAATTAATAAAGTCTGCATTCTTATTTTCAGACTGCCAGATATCGATCAGCTCCGGGATCATGTAGATACCGGGTTCAACAGTTAATACAAATCCGGATTCCAAAGCTTTACCCAGGCGTAAGGATTTAAGACCAAATGTTTGGGTATCTTTCGGTTCTTCTTCAGTATAGCCAATATATTGTTCCCCAAGATCCTCCATATCATGCACATCGAGCCCCATCATATGTCCCAATCCACATTGAAAGAACAACGTATGGGCATGGTTGTTAACGGCATCTTCGGGATTTCCTTTCATCAATCCCAGATCGACAAGTCCTTCCACAAGATGCTGGGCAGCTTTCAGGTGGATATCTTTGAACCTGATTCCCGGTTTCAGCAGACGTTGAGCATTGTTAAAAGCATTCAGTACCACTTCGTACAGTTCTTTTTGCCGGGTAGTAAAAGCCGGACTTACAGGAAATGTTCTGGTTAAATCACTGGCATACCCCATTGCTGTTTCAGCCCCTGAGTCATTCAGGAAAAGATCTCCTTCTCTGAGCGTGTTAAGACGGTAGTGGTTATGAAGAATACCACCATTTATTGTAACAATGGGAGGGTATGCCATCTGACATTCCTTATTGGCTGCCAGATATTGTATGGCATTGGCTATTTCATATTCTTTAACTCCCGGCCTGCCCATGCGCATCGCTAAAAGATGCATTTCATTGGATACATTGATTGCCTGTTCTATCTGTTCTATTTCCTGAGGTTCCTTAATAGAGCGTTGTTTTACAACAGCCCTGATCAGTTCCACAGACGGCTGCAGTTCTGCTATTCTGACACTTAATAAATCAGCCAATACAATTTTATTGAAAGACTGATAAGGCGGCAGGTAATGCACTTTCCTTCCTGAAGCCTGCGCTTTCAGAATATACTGAGAAAGTTCCGCGTAGGGTAGAGTTTCCTGTACTCCTGATTTCAGGCTTTTTTCTTTCAGGGTTTCCTGCCTGCCCATCCAGACGATATCATCTATACTTAATTCGTCTCCGAAAATAATGGTCTTATTTTCATCAATATCAATGATAGCTGCAATCCTGGGTTCCTGAATTCCAAAATAATACAAATAAGTACTGTCCTGACGGAAATAATAAGGATTGTGTTCAAAATTTACCGGGTTCTCTATATTTCCTAAAAACAATAAAATTCCATTAGCGATATTGCTTTGCAATACTGCTCTTCTGTCTTGATAAGTTTGTGCTGAAAACATATATTATGAATAGTTTTTATTTTTAAGCTTTAAAGGTACGATTTTGTACTATTTGCAGCTGTTATTCCTGAAAATAAAAGGTGATCCTGTATTGAATAATAAAATGAGTAAATCATTATGATGAATAAATTCTGATCCTAAAGGTTTTTCTGCTTTATTTTCCTACTTTTACTGAAGCATTTAATCCTGGCAGAAACATTATTATGTATGCATTATAAAAACGATACCCTTATTATCCGGGAATTTACTCCGGAAGAATTTACTCTTTTTTCGGCACTCTTTGAGAATGAAAATGTTACCCGTTATCTTCCTTATAAAACCCGTGAAGAATATAAAGAAATGTTTGACAAAGCAATAGCTGATTATAAAGAAGGGCCATTCAGCAGATGGGGAATTTTCAATCCTGTAAATAATGATTGTATGGGGATGTGCCTGGCCAGGACATTCCTTGACCGGCCGGACCAGATAGAAATCGGATATACACTGGGAGAAAATTACTGGGGAAAAGGTCACGGAACAGAAGTGTGCAAAGCCCTCGTTGAATATTGTCTTTCATTACAACAGGAAAAAGATATTGTCGCTGTGACGGATCCGGATAATATCGGCTCACAAAAAGTTCTTACCAAAAGCGGATTTAAGAGGATTGATAACCTGGTACGGGAAAATACAACGCTGGCTTATTTCGTGTTTTCAAAAACCTCAGATAATGACAAATAAAGCCTTTATCAGTTGTAAAGGTTTTTTGAATCTGTATTTTATTCCTTAATTGCTTATTGTTTATTTTTGATTCCTATTACTTTTAAAGCTGCAGAAGTCAAAAAGATATCACTAAAAACGGTGAGTGATTCTATGTCATTGTAGCCGGTAGGCATCAGGTCATTTTTATTGAAAGACAGCTCGATGGAAGGATCATAAGAAGCTATGATTCTCACTTTCGAATAACCGTTATAATCTACTTTAAAGCCTTCAAACATGCAGTTCTGTTCTGCCTTTTGATAGGCTGCATATTCTTCAAATCCGGCAATATCTGTTCTTTCCCCGTCATTATGGTCAAGGGATTTCCAGGACGAATAATTTTTGGGCTCCTTAAGTACATTTCCTTTTTCATCAACGGGAACAAACATCCCGAGATGAAGGGATTTCTTTAAAAAAACGGCATAATTATTCATCAAATTTAAAATCTGAAGATCAGCATATCCTTCGCTTGAATAATATTCAATCACGAAAGTGGTCATCGGGATCAGCTTATGAGAAGCGTCGGTCGGCATAATTAGTCTTTTCTTTATCGGGCGATAAAAATAGTATTTTTTTTTACTTTTCTCAACGGAATCGTATGGATAGAGCCATATTTATACCCATTCTGAATAAGATTTTTGTTGGGAATCCGTTTATCTTTCAGTTTTTTTGAAGGGAAGACGTTAAGATTGAAAAATCCCGATAAGAGTTAAGGAGATTGAGGTTACCAATATTGTAAGGAAGGATTTTTACTCTGACTTATCTCTTTTTTCAGGATAAAGAATCGCATTATCGATTGTTTGACACTTTTCCAGCATTCTTTAATAAGATAATACTTATAATGAATAAAACCTCTCCTGTAATGAGTACCAGTATAGCGGTAGCTGCTTTATCGGGAAAATCGGAAAAGGAAAGTAACAGAAATATTATCCAGGATAAGATTCCCAACCCCATCAGGATAAATCCCAGTATCTTTTTGCCACCTAATTTTCCCTTAGTCATAGTAATGAAATATAATTATTCATTACAAAGCAACTAAGTTTGTACATCCCGCCGGGCTATTTTCTACGTCAATTGGAAATTAAAAGCTTTGAAGTGTTATTTTTTGACATTGAAGCATATTAAAAATGTTTCGATGAATTGGTTATTTTATGCCCTGAACATTTCGGGCAAATTCCGCTGATGATAAAATTATAGTCCTGAGGAACAAAATGTTCAGGTAAACTAATTTCCGGGATTGCATTTTCTATGCAGGTCACGGAATGACATTCTTTGCAATTGAAATGAACATGATTATGAAAATGTTGCTCATTCGTACATTTCCCGCTGCATTTTGCAAAATTAACAACACCATCCACATTAACGATCTTATGAATAGCTCCTTCATTTTCGAGCCTTTCCAATACTCTGTAAATAGTCACTCTATTGCATAGATCACCCAGTTTCTTTTGAATATCCGAGTGGGTAAGGGCAATATCCGAACTGTTAATAAGATTAAGAATTTCAGTTTTGGCCTGGGTATTTCTGACTTGTTTCATTATTTTAATGCAACAAAGTTGCGTTATTTAAAAATTAATTTCTACTTTTGCAACAAAGTTACTATAAGAAATTTAAATCTCCCTATTTATGAAATCAAAAATACTTGACACAATAGGAATTTCCGCTGCGGTTGTATGTCTCATTCACTGTATCATTTTCCCGTTATTACTGATCGTTCCTTTGGGAATATCCCATAATCCTTATATAGACCTGGCTTTTCTGCTGATCGGAGCCGTTGTTGTTTACCGGGTAACCAGGACAATCAGGAATGTAAGGTTAAAATGGTTGTTTTGGGTTTCAATTTTTCTTATTTCAGTTTCAGTAGGGCTTGATTTGTTATTTGAAATTCATGTTCCTTTGATTTACATTGGCGCCCTGGGTTTAATAGTAGCTCATAGCATCAATTTTAAAAACCATAAACATTAAGAGATGAACAAACTTCCTGTAACCGTATTGAGCGGCTTTCTGGGGTCCGGTAAAACCACATTGCTGAATCATATCCTGCACAATAAAGAAGGGTTGAAAGTAGCTGTTATTGTGAATGATATGAGTGAAATCAATATTGATGCCCGTCTCATAGAAAATCAGCATACCCTTTCCAGAACAGAAGAAAAACTCGTGGAAATGAGCAATGGCTGTATCTGCTGTACCCTCAGGGAAGACCTTATGATAGAGGTGGAACGCCTGGCTAAAGAGAACCGCTTCGATTACCTGTTAATCGAAAGTACAGGAATCAGTGAGCCTATTCCTGTAGCCCAGACCTTTACTTACACCGATGAAGAAAACGGAATTGACCTTTCCCGCTTCAGCTATATCGACACTATGGTGACGGTGGTAGACTGTTTCAATTTTATGAAAGATTTTGGATCTGCCGAGTTGCTTCTGGACCGGGAACTTACCGACATGGAAGGAGACTATAGAACGATTGTCAATCTTCTCACTGATCAAATAGAATTTGCCAATGTAATTATTCTTAACAAGACCGATCTTGTTGATACTGAAACATTGGGATTTTTACAGACTGCGCTCCAAAAGCTTAACCCCGGAGCAAAAATTCTCCATTCGGAATTCAGCAGGGTAGATATCAAAGAAATTGTGCACACCGGACTTTTTGATTTTGATAAAGCCCAGGCTTCTGCAGGGTGGCAAAAGGAATTACAGGCTGCCCACCATACACCTGAAACCGAAGAATATGGAATAAGCTCCATTGTATTCAGGAATAAAAGACCTTTTCATCCCATGAGGCTTTGGAAATACCTCAATGAAAATTATCCTGAAGGCATCATCCGGGCTAAAGGTTTGTTCTGGTTAGCTTCCAGACCGGATGTTGCGCTCAACTTTTCCCAGGCAGGCGGCTCATTCCGGTTAGAAAAAGCCGGGGTCTGGTGGGGTAGTATGCCTATGAGTTCCAGAGTACAATACGCTTCTTTTATAGAAAACCAGGAGTTTATTGAAAGCAGATGGGATAAAAACTGGGGTGACAGAATCAATGAACTTGTCTTTATCGGGCAAAATCTTGATCATGATCAAATTCGTACAGCATTAAGCCATTGTCTTATTACAGATCAGGAAGAGAATCTCTGGAATGCAGGAATGGTATTCGAGGATCCGTTTCCTGAAGAGATTTAAAATTAACAATCTATTAATGCAACATAGTTTCATTTGAAAGAATAATTATAATAATTTGCATTCACATTTTGCAGTATGGACAGACGAAAATTTTTAAAAGGATCCGCATTACTGTCGGGAGCATTTACCTTATCGCCAGCAAGTCTCTGGAGCACACGGAAGCAGATTGAATCCCCGGGAAAGAATGCCAAAAACATCATATTCATGATCAGTGATGGAATGAGCCTGGGAACCCTTACTATGGCTGATACCTATTCCAGGAATATCCTGGGAAAAGGCAGCAATTGGCTCAATCTTTATCAGGAAAAAAAGGTAACGAGAGCTTTAATGGATACCGCTTCCGCCAGTTCTGTAGTGACCGATTCTGCTGCAGCCAGTTCTGCGTTCGGTGGCGGGGTCAGGGTACAAAACGGAGTTCTTAATATGGGTACAAACGGGGAAAGACATCTTCCTGTGTGGCAAAAGTTTAAAAAAGCAGGCAAGAAAGCGGGTTGTGTAACTACTGTTACCATAACTCATGCTACCCCGGCAGGATTTTGTGTGAATTCCGCCAGAAGAAATGCGGAGCCTGAGATTGCAGAAATGTATGTGGATCTGGAATTGGATGTGCTGATGGGCGGCGGAGACGAATTTTTTAATTTCCGGAAAAGGGAAGATAAGAAAGACCTCTATGCCTCATATGCCGGAAAGGGATATCAAATCCTTAAAAACAGTAATGATCTTAAGAATATTACGCCGGGAAAAAAAGTCCTGGGAATTTTTAATGCCGGAGCCTTACCTTACAGTATAGACAGAATGCATGTAAAAGAATTCAAAGATACTCCCACTTTGGCAGATATGACAAAAGCAGCCATCAATCAATTGAAAGGCCATCAAAAAGGATTTGTACTTCAGATAGAAGGAGGGAAGGTAGACTGGGCTGCTCATGCCAACGATGTTGCTGCTCTTATTCATGACCAGCTTGCCTTTGATGAAGCGGTAAAAGCAGTAATAGATTTTGCAGAAGAGGACGGCAATACTTTAGTCATTATCACCACAGACCATGGAAATGCCAACCCGGGAACTATTTACGGAAATAATGCCACTGAGAATTTCAACAGCATTTCCAATTATAAATATACCAATGAATATCTTTTGAATGCTATTCACAAAGATTATTCTGTAAAGGACATCACAGACTGGATTTATGAAGGAAATAAAATTCGTCTGAATGATGATGAAGCACGGCATCTTCTTAGTTTCTATAACGGTCTCGAAAAGGAAGAAGGGCTTTACAATTATAAAAAAGCTCCCGTTCAAATGGTATTCTGAAATTCAGAAAAAGCATAATTCAGTAGGGTGGATCAGTATGGATCATTCGGGAGATTATGTTGAAGTAGCTGCATATGGACCGGGAAGTGAATTGTTGCAGCCGTTTATTAAAAACACGGATCTTCATTTTTTAATGCTGAAAGCTGCACAACTGTAAACAGAAAGTTTTTTTATATCTATATTTTACATTTTTTAACAAGTTTGGGAGCAGGGTGAATGTGTATTCATCCTGTTTTTTTATGTTATAGTCTTCATTTACAATCTTTCTCAAGGCATCATAAACCAGCTGATAATTCACCACCAGTCCATTTAATTTTAAAACAGTATCTTTACATACACCATAAAATTATTAATATGTCATTTATTACAGCAGAAGGAGCCAGAAAGGCTCAGCTTGACGCCACAGACAGGGCATTGGTTGCCAATGCACTTCTTGCAGGGGCAGAAAACATTGTAAAGTATAACACGGGGGTATGTCACGATGTAGTAGCCTATACGCTTTATATGCGTGGGGCAAGAATCAGTGCAACGGAACTTGTGCAGTCAACCGGTCAGAAATGGCTGGATAAATTTGATTATTTCAGAGGAGAAAAATGGGATGGATATTCTATTATTCCGAAAGGAAAAGCCGTTGGATTTTACAGACTTGTGGATAAAACTTTTTTTCATTCAGCCATCACTACGGGAAACATTAATGAAGTACGTTCAGTAAACGGATTTAAACTAGGTTCGGGATGGAATGAAAGGGTAGACCTAAGCTGGGTTTTAGGTAACAGAAATTCTGATGGAACCTTCAATTATGACGGAACTAAAATAGAAGTGTATATATCTTCCTTATAATATTAAGGTTTATAAAAAATGATGCACCCTGTCTGAAACCGGCCGGAGTGCATTATCTTTTATAGCGTATATAATACAATTCTAACGATTGCAGTAGGCTTTATTGACAGTTGAATGATGGAATAATTATTGCCGTAATTAAAAAAACTGATTTCTTAAATAACCATATGAAGATAGCAACCTATAATGTCAACGGTATCAACGGCAGGCTGCCTGTTTTACTTAAATGGCTGCAAGAAGCTTCACCGGATATTGTCTGCCTCCAGGAATTAAAAGCCCCTCAGGAACGTTTCCCCTTGCAGGAGATCAACGCCGCAGGGTATCAGGCGATCTGGAACGGACAGAAAAGCTGGAACGGAGTAGCTATATTGGCAAAAGACAGGGAAATAACAGAAGTACAGAGGTCTTTACCTGGTGATCCTGAAGATATTCAAAGCCGGTATATAGAAGCAATTATAGACAAGATGGTAATCTGCTGCCTGTATCTTCCCAATGGAAATCCTTATCCCGGGCCTAAATTTGATTACAAATTATCCTGGATCAAACGTTTCAAAAAGCGAACAAATCAATTGATTGCAATGGAACTTCCCGCTATTCTCATCGGGGATTTCAATATTATTCCGGAACCTGTTGACGTTTATAAACCCGAGCGCTGGGAAAATGACGCCCTGTACAGAACGGAAGTACGGAAAGCCTATAAGGAGCTTCAAAAGAAAGGCTGGCTTGATTCCATCCGCAAGCTTTTTCCGGAAGAAAAGATCTATACATTCTGGGATTATTTATATAAAGCTTACGACAGGAATGCAGGTATGAGGCTGGATCATATATTATTGAGTCCTTATCTCCATTCCAGGTTACAATCTGCCGGAGTAGACAGCCATGTACGAGGCTGGGAAAAAAGCAGCGATCATGCTCCCGTCTGGATAGAACTTGCTGATGAAATGTAATTGCACCAGGAATATCTGTACAATGTACTTCTGAACTTGTGTAACCTCAGAAGTACATTGTAAGGTTATACATTAAGATTGCTTACGGCGACGGCCTGAAATCTTTTTGTCCAGGTTCCTGATGTCCTTCTTCAGTTCGCGAAACATTTCTTTAAAGTTGTAATTTTCATAATCTCCCGGCTCAAAATCCTCCGGGAAAATTCCCGAAGCATATTGCCAGATTTCAACGATTTCCGAAAAAGGAATATCATAAGGCTC
This sequence comes from Chryseobacterium sp. P1-3, assembly GCF_000738495.1. Taxonomy (NCBI): domain Bacteria; kingdom Pseudomonadati; phylum Bacteroidota; class Flavobacteriia; order Flavobacteriales; family Weeksellaceae; genus Chryseobacterium; species Chryseobacterium sp. P1-3. Next base: position 411,083 of record NZ_JPEQ01000007.1, on the reverse strand, counting down.
ATAGAAAGAATTGTCGGCACTTACACAGATTACATTGTTTTTTCTCTCCTTAAAACGTTTATAAGTAATTCCGTCATTTAATGTTACAAAAACATATGTTTTTCCCGGTTTCAGTTCATCGATTCCTTCCACGTATTTTCCTACGATATAGGAGCCATTTCTAAACGGAGGCATAGAATCACCATCTGCAGGGAATGCCCGGTATTTTCCATTGGTCAGAAAGGGAAGGGCAATCCTCTGAAGACTTTCAATATATTCTACATCACTATATCCTTCAAGATAACCCATGGAGGCTTTCTGGGGAATAATTTCAATGGTATCATTTCCCAGATGATCTACTGCAACCGGAAGGACAATCCTGTTATCCGGAAGTTTCAGCATTTCATCAATAGGATATTTACGGATATCTACCGACACCAGAAGATCGATACTGACATGAAAATATTTGGACATTTTTACCAGAAGATCAATGGGAGGTTCGGATATTCCATTCTCATATTTGGAATACCGTACACGGGAAATAGATAATTCGTCGGCTACATTTTGCTGTGAGAGCTTTCTGCCAGCTCTTAAAAAGCGGATATTATTTGAAAAAATTGACATGATACAAAGTATGACGGCAAAAATACAAAATTTGGCCCCGTAACCAATAATCAGAACAGGTTTTACAGTAATAAAAAAGAAATTCAATTTTCCTTCATTAGTTTTCAGATTGGAAGCAGCAATCTTTTTAGTAAAAACAAGAAAAGAAGACAAAAACATAGATTTGAAGAATAATCATAAAAAACAATATTTATTTAAAAATTATTAACTCTAAAATTTCAAATTTGAGATATTTTTTTTAACATTTGGATAATCAATAAGATATATCATAAAATGATAAATTCACTAAATTATGTTTATATTAACGAAATATTAAATTATAAAAATATTTTATTGATTTTTTAAAAAATATTACTGTGATAATGTTATTTATTCCTATATTCGTGATGTAATAATCATATAAAATTATCGTTATGAAAAACTTAAAAAAATTAGACAGAGAGCAATTAAAAACTATTTCAGGAGATGGATTTCTTGATCCGGTTCTAGGCGCTATCGGAGGAATTCTTGGTGGTGTTGGAACTATCGTTGGTGGTACCCTTAACGCTGTTGGAGGTGCTGTTGGCGGAACTGTTGTTCAGGTCATCAAAAATCTTGAAAACGGATTATGTGAAGTACAGTGTGGAATTAACAATGTAGTTCACATCACAGTTGTTAGCTGTGGAAGCAATTCTTGCAAATAAGAAAAAATTAGAAAAAATTACCGCTCTGCAAAGGGCGGTTTTTTTGTTTTAAATAGATACCATCAAATGCTCCAGGCGCATTATTCATTCTTTTACCCACCGGAATGTCATATTGATTCTTGGTTTCATTGCCATAACAGATTTGGCGATACGATGTTCCCAATTCAACTGTAGATCTCCTTTCATAATCAGTAAAGAGCCATGTTGAAGGGGTAGGCTGTATTTGTTTGCGTGATCATCAAATTTCCTGAATTCAAAATTACGGACCTGGCCAAGACTTACAGAAGCAATTACAGGGCGGTTTCCAAGCTCACTTTCTTTATCTCTGTGCCAGGCGACAGAATCGTTTTTGTCACGGTATAAATTTAACAGTACGGAATTAAACTGATAGCCCGTACTTTTTTCAATACGCAGTTTTAAATCCCATAGTTCAGGCAGCCAGGGATTGGCGGTAAAAGAAGTTCCGCCCAGCTGATAGGTTTTCCCCTTATCACCATACCAGGCAGTGAGCCGTGGAGTGATAACCATTTTATCATACATTTTTTGTACTCTTTGTTTCCAGGGAACAGTGTTCATCAATAACTCCTGCAATTTTACAGCTTCATTTTCTGATAGAAAATGTTCCGTATATTCAAGAAGCTCTTTTGGAAACTGATAATATTCCTCTGAATCAAATAAAGCAAGTTGTCCCATGATAAAAATTTTAAGATAAGAGCAAAGTGGATTCTATTGCTGTTCTAAATTATATCAACAAAAATACAATTTATGATCAAAAATATAACAGTAAATTTAATAAAGAAAAGTATCATGTTGATTATCTGACTTTAATTCATTAAATTAAAATTTTGGATTTACAAAAACTCAAAAAAGCCAAAAATGATTTCTATTAAAATTTAAATCGTAATATTGCAATATAGAAATAATTATATGGGGGTAACAAAAACAGATCACTTTACTGAACATCAAAATCAGGTAGCAGTTATTGCGAAAGCATTAGGACATCCTGCAAGAGTAGCTATCATAGAATATCTGCTGAAAGTAGATACCTGTATAACCGGTGATATCGTAAATGAGCTTCCTTTAGCACAACCCACCATTTCACAGCATTTAAAAGAATTAAAAAATGCAGGTCTGATTAAGGGAACTGTAGAAGGAAATTCGGTTTGCTATTGTATTGATGAAAACACTTTTAGTGTTTTAAAAGAATACTTTTCAAAAATTATTACAACAGTAACCGATCGGAAATGCTGTTAATTATTTTATTCACAAGAATCGTAATATTACATTTTAACTATAAATAATTGATAAATATGAAATTATCGGAAATTAAAGAACTTCTCCCTACATTGGAACATGTTGAATTTCAGTTAGAAAACGGAACATTTGTTCCTGAGCATTTCCATGTGACCGAAGTAGGCCAGGTCAATAAAAAAATTTATCGACTGTGGAGGAGTGGTACGTGATGAAAAGTCCGTAAACTTCCAGCTTTGGAATGCCAATGACTATGAACATCGTTTGAAACCCGCGAAATTATTGAACATCATCAGGCTTTCTGAAGAAAAACTACAAATTGAAGATGCCGAAATTGAAGTTGAATATCAAAGCGATACCATTGGTAAGTATGATCTTACTTTTAATGGAAAGACATTTGTACTGAAGCCAAAAACTACAGCTTGTCTGGCACAGGACGCCTGTGGAATTCCTTCAGAAAAGCAAAAGAAAAATCTGAGTGAATTAACCGTAAGCCAAAATTCTGCTTGTAAACCAGGAAGTGGATGCTGCTAGTAAGGCCGAAAAATAATTTTACATTCCCCGGAGAATTATTAAATGATACAGCTCCAGATTTATCTTCACAAAGTAAATTATGAGAGTCATTGTGTTTCAAATGGGAATGTAAAAACAAATACAATTTAACATAATATAAATTATAGGAAAAAATAAATATTACAAAGGAGAGTATATATCAGCCACGCTAATCACTTTATAAGCTTCTCCCAGAGCTTCTTCTGCCTGAACCGAATATCAGAAATTACATCACGCCTGTTATTTCCTGTTTTCTTCAATATTAAATCTATTGTACATGGGATTAATGTTCAGAAATAATTTTGAATTAGGTAATTGTCTTTCTACAACTTCTCCAGCTAAAATTATAAAGTCTGTCCACTTGTCAACAGATAAATATTTCCTGTAAAGCGCTCTTTTTGTTTTTGACTAAATTACATTTTTTGAGTGATCTATAACAGAGTTCTGGATATTCCCCTTAAAATAATTTTTAATTCTGTAGAATCGATTCTAAGGAATTATATATTTGAAAAAATTAAACACATATATTATGTTAAATTAAATTTCTTCGTTAAATATCCTGTAACAACCTTATGGAACTCTTCCTTCGTCATAAACCGGTCTAAAAATTCCTCAAGGCTTCCTTCATTTTCAAGTTCGTCAAAATACACTTCATGATCTGTACTGTAAACTGTCGGATTAGAAGGATCAGGATCTGTTGTACACACGAAATAATGATCCGGATACCCATAAGAATACAGTATACACATAAATTCGGGCTTAGAAATTCCCACCACTTCCTGTACATAATCTTCATCTATTAAATCATCAAATTCTTTCTGATCTTCTGAGCCTTCTTTAAAAGGTGTAAACATCCAGTCTTTCACAAAATACTGCCCATACGCTGAATCATGAGCTGAAAAATAATGGTTTAACAGATTTTCATAAAACTTTTCCGGCTGATTATGATACAGTTCTTTATTGGATTCATAAAATTGGTCAATTCCGTAAACATCCCAATCTTTATCGTATAAATAATGATTAAAAGTAATGCTCCTCCAGTTTTCGATGAAGTTTTTACCCTGATCTACAGCATCCGTATTACCTCCTAAAGTTTTTATTTTATTGATAATAGTATCTTTCATATGTTATTTTTACTGTATTGTAATTCAATCTGTCATCCGCTTTTCAGCCGTTTCAAATACAATTTAAATATTATGTTAAATTAACCAACATTAAATTTCCTGGGATACCCTTTTCTATTTTCAACAGTAAGAAATTCATCCAAATCTCCTGATTTCTCTTCATAATAGCTATTTAACAGATCGAGAAAGTCTTCAAGACTTGTTGCAATAATATTTCTGTCATAATCTCTGTTCCAAAATTCCAGAATCTGTCCTTTATTTCCGGTAAAAATACCTTTTAGATCATAGCAGATATAATCTCCGCCACCATTATGGAAAATAGGAATCCAGTTTTCATTCCACCAATTTTTCAACCTCAAAATCTGTCCCTATCATTAAAGCCAGTTCCTGAGCAATATCAAGTGCTTCCTCCAAAGGAATAAACATTGAATTATTCACAAAGGCATCATAACAACTGCTCTCCTGCCCGTTTTTCCATTGGTAAAGTCTTCTAAGGTCTTTCGGGATCTGAATATTATATTGAATTTCAATCATTTGAATATCATTTTCAACCAATGGAATTTTTAATCTATCATAAAATTCAGGTCTGAATATTTTTAATATGTACATCTAATTTCTTAAGTATTTCTTCCATTGATTTCTTTCTGCACATTAAAAATACAAAATCTTGCCACATGACAATCTTTATCCTTATAAAAGAAACTACCTTTACACCAACCAAAAATAAAATAATATGAAACCAAAAATGATCTGGGCCAATCTGGCTGTCGCCGATCTGGAACGTACCCAAAAGTTTTATGAAGCCATAGGATGTACTCCCAACAATCCTCATACTTCTAATGAGCTGGTAAGCTTTTTTTTCGGAGAAAATAATTTTGTTATCCACTTCTTCCTGAAAAACATACTGGAAACTAATGTAAAAGGAGTCTCTTTCGGTAATTCTCAAACTTCAAATGAAATTATATTTACCGTTTCTGCTGAAACTAAAGATCAGGTAGATCAATGGGCTTCAGAAGTTAAAAAAGCTGGCGGGACCATTGTTTCAGAACCTGAAAGTTTTGGAAACAATTATTATGGTTTTGTTTTCGCAGATCCGGATGGACATAAATTTAATGTCTTTAAAATGTAAAAATTCTGAAATCCGATTAAAACTAATTTTCGCCCATAAATCTCCTTTATTTGCAAGCGGATAGCATAGGTTGAGGATGAAAAAAACACTGGTTATTTGAGCTTATTTTGATTTTATGTATTTAAGAGCTTTTTTCTGTGATTTTGCACAAATTTTTATAAAAAACAGGCCCTAATTTCGTTGAAGAAAATAACCTGATGATTTAAATACTGTAATGTAAACTCAAGGCGGCGGTTTGTTAATCTTATAATAAACTGTAAAATATTATTTATTCATTCCCAAACTGTTATATACCTGCACCTGCCATACTCCCACAACCTCTTTCAGCATAACGAATGTAAAGGCAGCATTATAGCTGTTAGGAAACCATGTTATTTCAGTATCTATAAAATCTGAGGCCTGCGGAACAGGATTTAATCCAAAACGTCTTGAACAAAGCAACAGATCTCTTCATATGAAATCCTGAAGTCACCAAAAATAAGCTAGAAGGAGCCATTGTTTTCAGTATCTGGCTGGAAAATTTCGCATTCTGATAAGTATTCATACTTTGATCTTCCTTAATGATATCAGCATCCGGAACGCCCATCCTTTTAAAATCTTCACTGAATAATTCCGCTTCACTTCTGTGTCCTCTCCCTTTTCCGGAAATTAATATTTTACAGGATTGATTATTTTTTCTGTATTCATGGTACAATTGATACGCAGTAACCATTCTGGAATAAGACATGGTATGCAGTTTCTCTGTATTGTTAATCTCTACAATCCCGCCACCCAATACTACAATAACAGGATTCTGAACAGCTGTAGTCTTTATTTCAGAAGTATTGAGGTAAGCTTTCTGTAAATACCCGGAAATCATTTTCCCCAGAAAACCATTCCCTATAAAGATAACCATAACAACTGTTAATATAAAAATTCCTATTCTCAGATTTTTACCCTTATTTTTCCTTTTTAACACGGCAATAATAACAATTGCAAGAAATACTAAAAAGTACGGTTCCGTAAAAAGCTGAAAAACACGAAATAAAAAGTCCAGTAAAAATTTCATCTATGATAGTATTGATTAATGCAAAGAAAACATTGAATTTGCAAAGATAAGGTTATTTCACAACTACTCTTTTTACCGGTATACTTTTGAACCATTAAGAATATAATAAGTGTTAAGATTATTAAGGAAAAAAACAATAAAAAGATAAACACCTAGGTTTATAATAAAAAGTTTCGGCGGCCTCCGGCCGCCGAAACCCTATCCATTCACCTTCATCAGGCAAGTTCACTTGCCCACCCTTAGCTCCCTAAAAATATAAAAGTCACCATCAAAACTTTGCGTCTAAAAAAATTCTCCCGCAGATCACACTTACTATAAAAGCAGAAACTCTATTCACTCACCTTCATCAGGCAAGTTCACTTGCCCACTCTTAGCTCCCTAAAAATAATACAGTCACCATCATAAACTTTGCGTCAAACAAAAATAATTTCACGCAGATCAAGCTGATAACGCAAATTTCATAGCACTTTCAAAATCTGTTCAATCTCCCAAATCTGCGAGACCATTATCCACAACCTTCATCAGGCAAGTTCACTTGCCCATCCTTAGCTCACTAAAAATATAACAGCCACCATCATAAAACTTTGCGTCAAACAAAAATAATTTCTCGCAGATCAAGCTGATAACGCAGATTTCTTAGCACTTTTAAAATCTGCTCAATCTCCCAAATCTGCGAGACCATTATCCACAACCTTCATCAAGCAAGTTCACTTGCCCATCCTTAGCTCACTAAGGATGATACCACCGCCGTCATAAAACTTTGCGTCAAACAAAAATAATTTCACGCAGATCAAGCTGATAACGCAAATTTCATAGCACTTTCAAAATCTGCAATCTCCCAAATCTGCGAGACCATTATCCACAACCTTCATCAGGCAAGTTCACTTGTCCATCCTTAGCTCCCTAAAAATAATACAGTCACCATCATAAAACTTCGCGTCTACAGTATACTACCTTTCCAGGGTAGCTCTTTCAAAAAATGAGATACCTTTAACTTTGCATTTAATTAAAAACCTCACACAGATTAAGCAAATATCGTAGATTGTAATCCCCAATCATCTGCTTGATCTCCGAAATCGGCGAGAGATTAAAAAACAAGTCTCAGCAATATCAGCCAGAAACCTGTATTATTTACACCTCTTCATAATTCATCTCTTTTTCTAAGATAATCTGATTCCTCCGAACCGTCACCAGCACTTTATCTCCCGGTTCAAAACCACACTCCAGCAGCCACTTCCCTGCCAACCGGATTTCCGGGAAGAAAACCAGTCTTCTGTATGCTCTTTCAAATGCTTTATGGGAAACCGTAAGGTTACGGATGGACACAATCTTATATTTGCCCCTGATAGTTATTTTTCTCATCTTATTGTTTTTAACAAAGCAAGAAATATTTAGGCGTCTGTACCAGTTATAAAGAGGATATTTTATGCTAAAAAGCAGCTATTTTAGAAGATAATTTATTTTAGGGAGGAGCTTCTTTTTCAATGTCAAAAACTTTATATTTGTTATTATGACTTATACAGATATGCAAAATAAAAAAATACATCAGGGTAGAAATATAAAACGTTTCCGTGAAATGCTGGGCATTAAACAGGAAGCCTTAGCTTTTGAACTGGGCGATGACTGGAACCAGAAGAAAGTTTCTCTTTTAGAACAAAAAGAAACGGTAGAATCTGATATTTTGGCGCAGGTAGCAAAGATTTTAAAAGTGCCTGCGGAAGCGATTGAGAATTTTGATGAAGATTCTGCAATAAATATTATAGCTAACACAATCAATAATAATGATAATGCCACGATGACAAATCCGGCAGTTTTCAATTATCAACCAAGCTTTAACCCTATTGACAAAATGGTTGAGCTTTATGAGCGTATGTTGGAGCAACAGAAGGAGATAATTGAGAAGCTGGAGAAATTGATTGAAGGGATATAAGTGACTAAAATTTAAAAACTCTTTTCAAAGTTAGCCCCAAATTCATAGTGATTATTAAGCTGAATATGCTCTTAAGAACGATAATCTATCGCTATTTTTTTTAACTATATTTGTAAATAGATTTACATAATAGTCTATACAATGGCAAATAAAGACATTAATAGGTGCATATAGTATTAGCAGAAAAAACTGTAGCGGAAAGCATAAAAAAAAGAATCTTACTACTATTTCAAGATGGTATAATAATGATATTAAGCCATCTTAGAAGCATTTTTTAGATATAGCAAATACATTACAGGTAGACATAAAAGATTTGTTTTGGTCTTCAAAAAAATAAAATGGAAGAGAATCAAAAAGATATATTAAATGCTTTTAATAGCATACTGGATAATTTAGTAGATGGTAAAAAATATGATTTATTACCACCTAAAGGTCCTGCTGACCTTCCATTTGCTTCGGTCGAAGATGAAGAATTAATATCTATTGACCAAGATATTTATGGTGAAGACGAAGAAGATGGAACGTTAATTTCTTCAGATAGAATAAAGGTTGTAGAATCTGCTAAAATTAAAGAAGTTTTACTCCCCGACTCAAATATGCTTGACGGATTGGATGTAATAGGAATTGTTGGAGCTAATAATAGAATAATAACTACCTCATTTCATTTAATTTTATCTCGATCGTATGTTGTAAATTTCAGATATACAAAAGGTTTTGAAAAACCCTATTTTTACACAAGGAATAGAGAATCATCTGCTCTATTAGTACTGGATAGTAATATTTTTTGATAGCGCATATAGTCTGTACACATATAATGAATTAATAGATAAAACAGATACTCCAATATATGATCATGTAATTAAAAAGTAAAGGGAAGCCTTTTTATTTTTAAATATAATTATGATAAATTTAAAAAAGCTCCAACCTCCCAATCTTTAGGATTGGCAGTAAAATTTCAACACTCTTTAGAATTATTATCAATCACAGATGTTAATATAAAAGACAATAATCCTTTGGTCTGTATTAAAGATGGTGCATTGTTTTCAAATAGTAGTAAACCTTCGGATATTCAAAATGGTTTGCAGAAATTGTTTTCATGGTCAGGAAAAAATAAGACTTTCATAGCATTATCATCAAAAATAAGTGATTCAAGAGTATTAATTAATACATTAAATGCATTCCCTCATTTAATTGAAGAATATTTTCCAAATCAAAATATTACAACAGGAGTTATTAATTCATTTGGAACAGATGCATTATTACTAAAGAAAATATTAAGACCTGGATATAGAACTCCCTTAATTGAGTATATTGAAAAAACAAGAGAACCTATCATCCAAAAAGAAGGCTATGAGGGCTTAAAACCTCTTACATGTTATTATCATAAAAGATCAAAACCTTATAACTTTATAAGAATTGAAGTTCCAAAATTCATGTGGGAAGAAAATAAAGAACAAGTCGAATTTGCTATTTCTATAGCAATTTGGCAATACGAGCTTGGAGGTGACCGTCCTTTAGTAATAAAAACAGCAGCAGAAAGATGTGTATTAGATCACGAGCATTGGGTTATAGAACAACAAATGAAAGCAGCATTTGAGAAGAAAAACCTAGGTCTTATAGAATTTTAAAAAGAATGAAATGACAAAAGTAAACAATAATATTTTAAACAATATTGAGGTTGCTAAACCGTATCATGATATTAATACTCCATTTTCTATAGATGAAAATGGAGCCTTGGCTGAATATATAATTAATGACCCAGAAAAAATGCCTCAATTAGCGTTAGGGGCCTCTATTTTGATTAGAGATAGAAAAACTGATGGAATTTCTACTAATGTGTATCGAGATTTTTGGTATGCAGGAAGAATTATCGGTTTAAAAGCCGTTTCTCCCTTTAATCCAGAAAGAACAAGTATGCTCTATCAGGAAGATAGTTTGATGGATCCCACTCTTCCTTTAGATTCTATTAATGGACCACACACTCATCAACCTATGGTTATACAAGTTGCATTAACTAGGGAATTGTCTAGTATTGAAAATAACTCTGGTGATTTCATTGATTCTGCAATACAAAGACCACCTTCCGGGCATAGTAGATTATTCTTTCCAAAATTAAAAAAATGAAGTTGGTGATCCTTCACCTACCCTTAAAGATATTTTGAGGGTAAAAAACGAAGGGCTTAATTTAGGAATGATTGGTTTTGGAAACAAACCTTACGGATGGAATGACAACCAATTTATAGAATATAAATGGGATATTGATAGACTTGATAATAAACATATTTTTATTGTTGGTGAAAGTGGATCTGGAAAAACAGTTTTCTTAAAAAACCTCGCTTACGAAATCAGAAAACATAATTCTAATAATAAAATTATCCTCACTGATGTACAAGGAGATATTTCTCAGCTATTATTTTGGGATTTTATAAAAAATATTCCTCCTAGTGGGTGGCAACCCAATATTACAAATCAAAAATTTGAAGAGGCAAAAAAAGTATTTGGTGATTTCAGGCTAATTGTTCCTATGACAAAAGATTCTTATGCAGAAACCGAAGTCGCCTCTATAATAAAATTAGCTCAAAAAAGAGAGGTTGATGTTCGTAGAATAAGTTTGCGCTTTCAAGATTTAGACTCTCCAAGAGATGCTGAGTACTTATTTAGAACAAGCTCAGATCAAGCAGCCTTATTAATAGAAGACTTGTCAGAAGGTTTAAAATCTAGTGGAGAACCCGCTTCTTTGTCAAGATTACAAACAGCAATTTCAAGGCTTCTTACAAGGAATACAACCTCACAAATTACCATTCCTACAAATGGGGTTTCTTATTATAGAAGTACATTTGAAGCAAGTAGACGAGCATTAAGAGGCTTGGAAGAATATTTTGATTTAGATTCTTTAGGATTGCTAGAAGATAAAAATCCTCTTGATGATTTTAATTTTGAAGGAACTACAATTTTATATCTAGATCATTTAAATCATGAGGAAAGGTTAATGTGGGAAATGCAACTTGTAAGTTGGTTATATAGAGAGAAGAAAAAAAATGCAGAATACATATGTCTTTTTTGATGAAGCTCACCAAATTATACCTGCTACAAAATCAAGCGGGTCAAACAGCAGTGCAGAAGTCTTTAGTAGATTAAGATCAAACTTTGAAAAATTAGCCAGAGAAGGTAGAAAATTCAGATTGAATTTAGTTTTAAGCACACAAAACCCTCAGGATTTACACCCTATCGTTCCAGAACAATGTCCGACTAGAGTTGTAATGAAAATTAACCCTAAAAATGCACAATATGCGTTTCTTGATAAGGAATTAGCACATGTTGCAAATAGCTTTAGTCAAGGACAATTTTGGATACAGAGTCCTTTTAATGGTACTCCTGATTGGGTTAGAGTACATAGTGTAGCACCTCCTGTTCCACATGTTTCAATGGAGGTATTTAGAGAAAAGATGATGAATCAAGCTAAACTTGAAAAATAAAATTTAAAATGGCACTTGAACGAAGAAAAGCTAACACAATTCCTATTCCATGGAGAGAGGAAGAAGAGGTAATTTTGTTGAGTTATCTTAAAAAAGAAGCTTTTGATGCCAAATTGCTTAGAGAACTGTTTCCTAATAGAACTTTACCAAGTATTAGAAGTAAAGTAAGAAAGCTGCGAATAAAACATGATCTTTTTGGAGAATCATATAGAGGAGATAAAGAAAATTTCACTCTAAAAATAGCACAAAAAGCAAAGCCAAAATCAGTTTTTGATGCATATGCGGGAGCTGGTCATCAGACTTTTGAATGGATTAGTATTGCGGATGTTGTATATGCATCCGAAAAAATGAAGTCAAAGCTCAAACAATTTGAGAAAACTGCTGAGGAGAAAGGATTTAAGAAAGTTGATACAAAGGATTGTTTATGGAATTTGTATAAAAAAAATAAAAAACAAGTTTTCTTTTTTATAGGTGATGCAATTGATGCTGCTGCTGATTTAAAAGTCAATAAGATCCGTATTGATTTAATTGATTTGGATACATGTGGATCAACACTTCCTATTCTTCCTACATTATTAATATTGCTAAAACCTAAGCATTTATCAATAACTCATGGCGAATTTCATTCAATGCGATTCAAAAGAGAAGACGTTTTTAAGAAGACTTCTTATGCATAGGGATATTAGTGAAAATCCTTTACCATTAGAAGTTGATGAAATGAGTAAAGAACTAGATAAAGCCGTCAAGATTGCAGGCTTAAGAGCACATAATGAAACAGTAAATTCCTTTTGGCTAAATCTGGTGGAGGAAACCTGGCTTGGTAGTCGATTTCATGGAATGTTAAGACGATATTATAAAGTGTCTAAGCCACCAGCCACTTCAGATTGCATTAACGAACTTTCTAATTATTAGGAGGTATGAACAAGTCAAATATTGAGTGGACAGAAATCACTTGGAATCCGACTACTGGTTGTACAAAAGTTTCTTCAGGTTGTAAAAATTGCTATGCTGAACGATGGGCAAATATGCAACATATACGAGGGATAAATCAATATAGAAATGGATTTGAATTGACATTGGCTACAGAACGATTAAATGATCCTTTGAAATGGAAAAAGCCACAAATAGTCTTTGTAAATTCAATGAGTGATTTGTTTCATGATAAAGTAGAAACTGAATATGTAAAAAAAAGTTTTCTCAGTTATGAACAGTACTCCACAACATACTTATCAAATACTTACTAAAAGAATTGAACGAGTAAAAGAATTGTCAGATAATATATTTTGGTCAGATAATATATGGTTAGGTGTTTCGGTTGAAAACAATGAGTTTGTTGAACGGATTGAAATGCTGAAAAAAAACACCTGCTAAAATAAAATTTATATCATTCGAACCCTTATTGAGTAATATTAAATATAATGATTTTACAGATATTGACTGGGTTCTAATTGGCGGAGAATCAGGAGGAAAAGCAAGAAAAATTGAAAAAGAATGGATTATATCAATAAGAAATAACTGTAAAAGATACAATACCGCTTTCTTTTTTAAACAATGGGGAAAAAGAATTTTTAACCCAAACCAAAATGATCCAACAATTGATAAGAACCATCCTTTCCATGCAAAAGGAGGGTGCATGATTAATAATGAAATTTATAGAGAATATCCAAATATAAAATAACAATGGCTTTACCAATAAACATTGAAGACCTTATAAATGCAAGAACAGTAGAATCTGTTAGAATTGAATTTAAAAGAGGATGGAATCCATATAACATTCTAAGGACAGTTTGTGCTTTTTCGAATGACATTAATGAATATGGAGGAGGATATATTATTATTGGTATTGAGGAAAAAAATGGAAGTCCAATATTACCACCATTTGGGGTTGAACAGAAAGATATTGACAATATACAAAAAGAGTTTTTTAAACTTTGCAAGGATAATATAAGGGAAAATGTTTTTCCTATTATTGAGCCAATCGAACTACAAGGTAAGTGGATAATAGTAATTTGGGTTACTACAGGTGAACAGCGCCCATACTTTGCATCAGATTCACCTGGCAAGAATGCTCAAATGAAAATATTTGTTAGGCATGGTGCAGTAACAAAAGAAGCTAACAAAGAACAAGAATTAACATTGAGAGAGCTAGCTGCATTTAAGCATTTTGATGATCGCTTAAATGCAAAGGCAAATATAGATGACTTAGATCTGGGCTTAATCCAATCTTATTTACAGGAGATTAAAAGTAGCTTATACGAAGAAGCAAATAAGATAACTTTACAAGAACTTGCCATTAAAATGCAAATAGTTAGAGGAACAGCAGAAAACTTAAAGCCTCTTAATATAGGCTTATTAATGTTCTGCAAAAATCCAGAAAAATATTTTGAAGGCTGTATTACAAACTTAGTAGAATTTGAAGATGAAGCAGGAACAGAATATTCTGAAAAAAAACGTTTATGGGGCCTGTTCATGTTCAAATTCGGTTAATTATTGACTATTTGAAAAACAATGTAATAAAAGAGTTTGTTCGTAAAGACACATCTCGAGCAGAATCTATTAGGTTCGTAAATTACCCCTATCAAGCATTAGAAGAAGCCGTTGTAAATGCATTGTACCATAGAAGTTACGACAATCCCACTCCTAATGAAATAAGAATATATAAAGCTGGGAATGATCGAAGAATTGAAATATTAAGTTATCCAGGTCCTCTTCCCCCAATTGATGAAAATGCTTTGGTACAGTTAAAAATTACAGCGAGGAATTATAGGAACTTGAAATTAGGAGATTGGTTGAAAAATTTGAGACTCGCAGAAAAATATGCTACTGGAATACCTACTATTTTAAGTGCTTTGGATACAAATGGATCACCCAAACCAATTTTATCTACTGACGCGGGTAGATCACATTTTTTTGGTTGTTTTTCGAATTCATCCAGATGCTCCCGAGGAAACTAACAATCCCATGGATGGCTTAGAATTATTTACATTATCAAATAATCAACAAATTATATTAGAAAAATTTTCAAATGCACCTATATTTGAGGCTGAAATAGGATTTTTATTTGATATAGATATAAGTGATGAATTGGATTTTTTTACCACGAATGGCTTAATAGGCATAAAACAATCAGATAAGAGTAAAATATTTTTCATAACAAGCAAAGGTCAAAGCGCTTTAAAAAAAGTTCTTTCTAATATAAAAATTATTCTACATCTAATAATCAGAAAGAAAAAATTGTATTAAAAAAAATATGATCATATAAAAATTTGAGCTACTACATAATGGTGAGAGACAAAGTAGTAAATAAGAAATTTACAGAAGCATTATTTAGATAATGAAATGGAGAGCATTGAGTTCTCCATTTTCTTAATAGACAGAATTTAATTATTTAATATAAATTTTCTCCAAAAACTTGCGTAGCTAAATAACTACACATATATTTGTAGTCAAATAACTACACAATGAATTTAAGAAGAGATGTTTTTCAGGCCATCGCAGACCCTACCAGAAGATCTATACTGATGCTGGTGGCTGCGCAATCCATGACCGCTGGAGCCATTGCTTCCAATTTCGATACCGCAAGACCTACCGTTTCCAAACACCTTCAGATCCTTACAGAATGCGAACTGCTGAGATCTGAACAGAACGGCCGTGAAATTATTTACCACCTTAATCCCCATAAAATGAAAGAAATAGCCGACTTTATAGAGCCGTTCCGCAAAATGTGGGATGAAAAATTCAATACACTGGAAAGTGTGATGAAAGCCTATCAAAGAAGTAATAAGTAATGGAACCCAACAACTTTTACTCTAATACTCTCCCACCCTCAAACTTAAAACCAAACCCAAAATCATGGAACTTAAAACAAAAATCCACGCAGAAGACGGAAAACAGGAAATTTTTATCATCCGGGAATTTGACCTGCCGGTAGAATTGCTTTTCAAAGCGTATACAGAAGCTGAACTGTTCGAACAATGGATGGGAACCAAAGTAACAAAGTTTGAAAACAGACCCCACGGAAGTTACCGCTTCGAAACTTCAAATCCTCAGGGAGAAGTAATGTTCAGCGCCAATGGAACTATTCATGATATTGTTCAGAATGAGAAAATTATAAGAACTTTCCAGATGGAAAATACACCTTTTCCGCCTCAACTCGAGTTTTTAGAATTTGAAAAACTAACCGATACTACCAGCAAAATCACCATTCAAACCATTTATAAATCCGTTGATTTCAGAGACCAGCACCTGAAAATGCCTTTTGCCCAGGGAATTAATATGGCGCATAATCGTTTGCAGGAAATGTTTGAATAGATATAAGATGTCAGATGTCAGATACTGAAAGTTAGAAGTTTAAATACCCTCGACTCAATCACTCTCTTCTCCTCAAACTTATAAACTCAAAGCTCCCACTCTAATACTCTCAAAACCAAACAAGTATGAATCCAAAAGTTGATTTCTTCTTCAATAAAGCCGGACAATGGAAAGAAGAATTTGAAAAATTAAGAACAATTGCCTTAAGCACCGAACTTGTAGAAGATTTAAAATGGGGCTGTCCCTGCTATACCTATGAAGGGAAAAACATTTTCCTGATCCACGGGTTTAAAGAATATTGTGCCCTGCTCTTTTTTAAAGGAGCTTTGATGAAAGATTCGGATAAGATTTTAATCCAGCAGTCTGAAAACGTACAGGCGGCAAGGCAAATTCGTTTTACAAATCTTCAACAGATTAACGATCTTGAAAATGAACTTCGGTCTTATATGTTTGAAGCTGTAGAGATTGAAGAATCCGGAGCAAAAGTTGAAATGAAGAAAACCAAAGACTTCGAAATGGTGGAAGAATTTCAAAACAAGCTGGACAATGATGCTGTATTAAAAGAAGCCTTTGAAACTCTTACTCCAGGCCGGCAAAGAGCCTACCTGCTCCACTTTTCCTCTGCCAAGCAATCCAAAACCAGGGAAGCAAGAATTGAAAAATGCATCCCGCAAATCCTCGACGGAAAAGGCCTTAACGACTAATCACAAAACTTAATCTATATGGAAACCTCAAACCGATCAGAAAAAAGAACAAAGATCATCTATTGGATCTTTACGCTCTGGATGGCCTTAGGCATGGTCTCTACAGCTATCGTTCAGCTAATGAAAAACAAAGATGAACTTGCCAATTTCACCAATCTTGGCTATCCCGCTTACCTGATGACCATCATCGGAGTCTGGAAGATCCTGGGAATTATCGCCATACTCATTCCAAAACGTTTTATTGTTAAAAGAATGGGCCTATGCAGGATTTTTCTTTGTAATGTCCGGAGCGGTTATTTCCCACCTTATTGTTGGAGATACCGCCGGAAGAACCTTCCCTGCTGTCTTACTGTTTGTATTGGTCATTATTTCATGGTATTTCAGACCTGCTGATAGAAAAATTTCTATTCAATCTTAGTAATTTTAGTCTAAATCAATCACTTGAATTTGATATGAAAAAGAAACAATTAACCCCCGAACAAAGCGAAGCTCTTTTAAAAGTACTGCAATCCCGTTTTGAAAAAAACATGAACCGCCACAAAGGCCTGAAATGGGAAAAAATTCAGGCTAAGTTGGATGCCAGTCCCGAAAAGCTATGGTCTTTATACCAAATGGAAGAAACAGAAGGCGAACCCGATGTTACTGATTACAACAAAAAAACAGACGAATATATCTTCTGTGACTGTTCACCCGAAAGTCCAAAACGCAGAAGCCTTTGCTACGATTATCAGGCATGGGAATCAAGAAAAGCCAACAAACCGGAAGGCAACGCCATTGATAAAGCTTCAGAAATGGGCATTGAAATTTTGACTGAAGAACAATACCGCAGGCTTCAGGAACTGGGAAAATTTGACCAGAAAACATCAAGCTGGGTACAGACTCCGGCTTCCGTCAGGGAACTTGGCGGTGCCCTTTTCTGCGACAGACGCTACAATACCGTATTCCTTTATCATAATGGCGCCGATTCTTATTATGCCGCCAGGGGATTCAGAGGAATACTGAAAGTCTGATTCATTTTATGCACCAACCGGAACTATTTAAGTACAAAAAAGCGCAGAGTGATCTGCGCTATTATTGAATACCTAAAGAAACGTCGCATGAATTGAATTCAGGCGCATCATTTTCTAAAGCATTTTAAGATTATTCACTTCCAGTTCTGTAAGGATTCTCCAGTGTCCTCTCTTGATATTCTTCTTCGTTAGTCCGGCAAACATTACCCTGTCTAAAGATTCCACTTCATATCCTAATCTTTGGAATATTCTTCTGATAACACGGTTCCATCCGATATGGATTTCAATTCCCACTTCATTCTTTGGTTTACCTTCAATATAAGAGATCTGATCTACAACCGCAATTCCCTCATCAAGGCGGATACCTTCAGCAATAAGACGCAAATCTTCACCGGTAAGCTTTTTATCAAGCGTTACATGATAAATCTTTTTCGCATCGAAAGATGGATGTGTCAGTTTTTTGGTCATATGCCCGTCATTGGTCAATAGAATAACTCCTGTTGTTGAGCGGTCCAGTCTTCCTACCGGGAAGAGCCTGTAAGGAGAGGCATTGGCCACGAGGTCCATTACAGTCTTTCTGGCTTTATCATCCTTAGTCGTAGAAATATATCCTTTCGGTTTATTTAAAAGTACATAAACAGGTTTTTCAGGCGTAATGCTTTGCCCGTCAAAAACCACCCTGTCCGTTTTTTGCACCTGGTATCCCATTTCAGTAACTACCTTTCCGTTTACTTCTACAAGTCCCTGGGTAATCAGCTCATCAGCCTCTCTCCTGCTGCAGATTCCTGAATTGGCAATATACTTATTAAGACGGATGCTGTCCTTATGAACATCTTTTTCAATTTTGTTCAGTCTTCTCTTTTGCACAAAAGATTTTGCCCTGTCTTCTCTTTCGTCACCGTTAGACGGCCTTCTACCGTATTTCAGGCTACCTCTTTCATACTTGTCTCTTGTATCAAAGTTTTTTCCACCTCTTTTGGGTTTTCCAAAAGATTTCTTCTCATAGCTTTCACTTTTATTGGTGATATAAGGCTTTCTTTCAGATTTTGAACCAAAATCCTCGTCGGAACCATCAAAGCTTCCGGTGTTCTTCTTGAAAGATTTCTGTTCAAATTTTGAATTGGATCCTTTATGTTCCGGGCCTTTTTCTGTCTCCCGATTTAGAGAAAGGCTTTTTAAAAGACTTTGATCCTGAAGAATTTCCAGATCTGGAAGCGCGAGAATCATCAGAACTTTTTTTTGGTTGAAATTCTTGGTCTTTTGGGTTTGTCTGAATTATTATTATCTCTGCTCATTCTAAAAATTTCTGCAAAGATAGTAATTTAGTTACGAGTTAAAAATTAAGAATCATAACTTTGCAATATAGTTTACTTTTAATTTTATATACAATCAAAAGATGATAACAATATTAAATGATAGTTTTTCTCAGCTAAACACCTTTCTTCACGAGAAATCTTTCAGTAAAATTTTCATATTGGTAGATGAAAACACCCATGAATATTGCCTTCCCATACTTTTAGGAAATATGGAAACAGATCTGGGCTTTGAAATTCTGGAGATAGAAGCCGGTGAAGAAATGAAAAATATCCAGACCGCTAACCAGCTTTGGGAAATTCTTACGGAAATGCAGGCAGACAGAAAAGCTCTTGTTATCAATCTTGGCGGAGGAGTGATTACAGATATGGGAGGATTTGTAGCTTCTACCTATAAAAGAGGAATACAGTTTATCAATATCCCTACTACCCTTTTATCTATGTGTGATGCTTCCATTGGAGGAAAAACAGGAATAGATTTAATGCATTATAAAAACATGGTAGGAACCTTTTCCTTTCCTGAACAAATTTTCATCTATCCAAAATTCCTGGAAACATTGCCTTTCAAGGAATTGAGAAGTGGTTTTGCAGAAATGCTGAAACACGGATTGATTGCTGATAAAAAACATTGGGAACAGCTTATCCGTATCCATAAACTTGATGTGGAAGCAATTACGCCCCATATCCAGACATCGATGGATATCAAACAGGATGTGGTAAATAAAGACTTCCATGAAAAAAATATCAGAAAGACCCTGAATTTCGGGCATACTATAGGCCATGCCGTTGAAAGCCTGCGCCTGCAGCAAGGTAATCCTATTCTTCATGGTGAAGCTGTTGCCATGGGAATGATCAGTGAAGCCCATCTTGCATATCTTGAAAACCTTATTTCAAAGGAGGACTCTCAGTTAATTGTTGAGAGCATTCAGAGGTATTATCCTTATTTAGATATCAGTGATCTTAAAGATGAAGATATTACAGCACTGCTGCTGAATGATAAAAAGAATACGGACAGTAAAATTAACTTTTCACTGCTCACTGCCATTGGTGAATGCACCTATGACCATCAATGCAGCCGCAAAAACATCCTGAAGTCCATAGATTTTTACAGAAAGCTGAATGATGCGTAAACGATTTAAAAAAAAATGAGTCTTCAATCCGGCAAAAAATAGACTGATTATCTATTTAGACCTTTTCTAAACAAATGTTTAATTAATTTGTTAAGTAGCTATAAATCAGGTAAATAAATTAAAATCTATCTTTTCTTAAGATGGATTTTTTATTGATTTTAATCATATTTATTTTTTTTGGCAAGCAATTTGAAAGATACTCCCCGTCAATCAGAAATGATGACAAGTAGTAAAATTTAAAATTAAGAATAGTAAATACTTAAAAAATTAAAGTTATGAAAAAGTTAATTTTAGGATTAGCAGTAACTGCAGGTACATTAGCGTTCGCTCAACAGACACCATCTACTAATCCGGTAACATTCGGGGTAAAAGGTGGGATGAACGTATCGTCACTTTCCAATGGAGCTGATTTAAGTGATTCAAAATCTAAAATAGGTTTTAACGCAGGAGTTTTTGCCAACATTCCGGTAGCAAGCAATTTCAGCGTTCAGCCTGAGGTTATTTACAATGACCTGGGTTCAAAAGTAACAAGGGAATATACTGCATTAGGAAACACCTACAAAAGCGAATATTCCAGAAATTTAGGATATATTGCAGTACCGGTAATGTTCCAGTATAATGCAACTCCGGAATTCTTCCTTGAAGCAGGACCAGAATTTGGCTTCCTGGTAAGTGCAAAGGATAAATTCAAAAGTTCGACAAATAACAACAATAATAGCTCTCAAATCGCAACCCTTGATAAGGATGATTTCCAGACATTCAACTTTGGAATCGGTATCGGAGCTGGTTATTATTTCTTACCTAACTTAGGAATTACAGCAAGATATACAGCAGGTCTTACAGATATCTATAAGAACAACTCTGGTGACGCTGTGAAAAACAATGTATTCCAGGTAGGTCTGGCTTTTAAATTTAAATAAAAAGCCACAACATTCACTAACAAATTTTATATTCAATAGAAGGATCGGATTATTTTTAATCCGGTCTTTTTTTATAAAGGTTTATTAGAAATGTTAATAATTTACAAATTATAAAGAAAAAATATTTATAGATATTAAACGATTTCTGTTAAACCCTTAATTATTTCCACTAAATAAAGACATTGGTTAACAACCCAATAATTAAAAAAATGTATTTGGCACAATGTTTGCTAATAAAGAAAATGTTAAACAAAACTTAAAATAACTATAAATTAAATATCTTATGAAAAAGATTTTTTTAGGCCTTGCTCTTACAGCGGGTACATTGGCTTTCGCACAAAAGACTTCTACTAATACAGCTTCATCACCAGTTAGATTTGGTTTAAAAGCAGGTCTTAATATTTCCAGCGTATCAAACTCTGATATGAATTCAAAAGCAGGATTTTACGGTGGTGTATTTGCCAATATTCCTGTAGCTCAGGATTTCTCTGTACAGCCGGAAGTATTGTACAGCGGTATGGGAGCAAAAGCAAAAGCAAACAGCGATGTCAAATTAAATTTAGATTATATTGCAGTACCGGTAATGTTCCAATATAACGCATTGCCTAATTTATATTTAGAGGCAGGACCTCAATTTAGCTTCCTGATAAACTCAAAGGTTAAATATCCATCAGGTTCTATTGATGCAAAGGATGCACACAAAACTTTTTGATTTCGGACTTGGACTTGGTGCAGGATACTATTTTACTCCTAACATCGGAGTTAATGTAAGATACGTTGCAGGACTAACAGATATAGCGAAAAACAGAATCGGAGGTGACTCTTCTAAGAACGGAGTGTTCCAGCTTGGTTTAGCTTATAAATTCTAATAGTTTTTAATCATTTTTAACTCAATAAACAATATCAGATTAAAATTTTAATCTGATATTTTGTTTTAACACCACCTGCAGATGCCTGTTAAATTGGAATGGCAATAAAAGATGTTCAGTATCCTATTTGGAGCAAAAATGAATCAACATTATTTCATTTTCCAGGCATATCATCCTGAGAACTTGTTATGCTTAGCTCTCAAATTTTAAAACTCACCTGCTATTTTGGCAAGAAATTTGCGGTTTGTAAATTAATTGTACCCTCTCTCCGATTCTCCATTTAACAACTCCGTTTTATCATTTTTTTAATACACATCGTTTTATTCAAACGAATCAGTTATTTTAAATCATATCCTTAATTCAGTTTTGTTTTTGGAAGAGATTTCGGAGACATCATAAGTAATACATTTTGATTTCAATAGAAAAGGTCGGGCTTAGTTTTTTAAGTCTGACCTTTTCACTTTTATTGAATTTTTGGGGTAAACTCAAAATTCGGGGATAATACAGTGTTGATATTGATATGCTTTAAATTATGAAGATTTCGAAATCCGACTGATGTAATAGTTCAATTTCTGTTTAGTTCAGTTTTAAGAATAAACCGGCTTATAAAGTTCAAATAAGACATATTTATAAATTAAACGAATATTTAACTTAAAATTTACCTTAAATATTCAATATGTGTTGAAATATTTTATTAAAACCTGAATAAATTAATCTTTTTTTCAAAGCTCAAAACCTTTGTCAAACAGCTTCTATTCAAGGTTTTTTTTAGTTTGGCAAGCATTTTGCAAACTAAAGAAGCAAATAGTAAAATTAAAAATAAAATTATGAATAAGTTATTTTTAGGATTGGCATTAACTGCTGGTACATTAGCTTTCGCTCAGGAAACTCAAGAAATAAAAAACAACAACTACAACTACTACATCTGCTCTTAAAAAAAGATGTACAGCCTGTAAGATTCGGTATTAAAGCAGGAGGTAACTCAGCTTATTTCAGTGCGCAAAAATTCGGTATGAATAGCCAGAAATTAGGATTCCATGCAGGAGCATTCGTAAATATTCCGGTTTCTAAACAATTCAGTATCCAACCGGAGGTTTTATATAACCAAATGGGGGCAAGAGACGTAATCTCTTCTACTCCTATTGAAAACGGAACTGTAAAAATACAGGATAAAGTAACAATGAATTATATCTCTGTTCCTTTAATGGTTCAAATGAGACCTACAGAGAAGTTTTATGTAGAAGCAGGTCCTGAATTCAGTTATTTCATCAATGGTAAAAATAAAGGTGATGTAACAAGAACTACTACTACAGGAGGTATTACTACTACAACCACTCAATCCCACTCTGAAGATGTGGATAAAGATCAAATCAACAAATTCAACTTCGGGTTAGGTCTTGGTTTAGGGTATGACATTACTAACAATATCGGAATCAGCGCAAGATATGTAAATAGCTTGACAAAGATCGATAAGAGCAGACCTGCTGCTGAAAACAACAACAGAGTTTTCCAATTAGGCCTGAACTATAAGTTCTAATCAAAAGAAACCAATTTTTTAACTTAAATGCATACTAATGCATTGTATAAAATCGCCGGAAGAAATTCTTCCGGCGATTTATTTTAATTGGCCTCAGGTAGAATAAGAAAACGATGATTTTCGTAACTGTTCCTTCTCCAGTTCAAACCCACAGCACAGAATTCTTTTCCAAACCTTGGTTTTAAAATATTCTTGGGTCATCACTAATCACCCCATCTATTCCCATATCCTTCAGCTCCTGTAATCTTTCTTTTGAATTCACTGTCCATGGGATCACTTTCATACCCAGGGCATGACATTCCCTTACCAATTCAGGCGTTATAAGACGATGGTCAGGACTATAGATCGTAGGAGTAAAGCTCAGAAACTTCATATCTCCGGCTACTCCACTTAGATGATCAGGATATAATTTAAACCGCTCCAAAGGTATATTTTTGAAATTAGCCCGTTGCTCAGCCAATTTTTTATCATCTACTTTTTCCACCAGTAAAGCAGTCATAACCGCAGGATACTCTCTATGGATAATTTCGAGCGTCCTGGGATCAAAAGACTGAATGATAACACGGTCCTGGATTCCTTTCTCCAGAATGATTTTCATCATCAGGTCTACAAACTCTTCAGGCTCCGGATGAAAGATATTATCTGAGAAAGGCCGGGTTTTTGTTTCTATATTATAAAAAGGTAACGGTCTTTTCAATGCACGGGAATAAGCTTCACATTCATCTATTACCGATGAAAAGAGTGGCTTTTGAACTTTTATTTTCTTTTGGTCGGGATAATGATCCAGCTTTTTTAGCCCTACATCAAAGGTCTGGATCCTGGTATAGGGCATATCATAAATTTTATAATAAAACCCGGAATCTTTTGGAATATAGCTTCCATCAGCTTTTGTTACCAATTCCGGTGAAAGAAAAGCGTCATGGGAAAGAATCACCTGCTTATCTCTGGTAATTGCCAAATCCATTTCCAGCGTGGTAACGTTCATTTTTAAAGCATTCTTCATCGCCGGAATTGTATTTTCAGGATACAGGGATTTTCCACCCCGATGAGCCTGTGTATCAAAAGACTGTGCCTGACAAAGCTGCGTAAATACAAGTATAATACCCGAAAAAAAAGCAATTTTCATATCCTGGAATTTTAATCTGATAAAATTAAAACTTACCCCACGGCTATATACTACAGGAATATTAAGCTTTATCACATTAATGTAAATATTTTTTAACACGGATCTGAAAATAAAAAAGAGCCAGGTAATACCCGGCTCTTATGCTATTGTATATAACAATTAGTTGAATAATTCTATCTCTTCTCCTTTTCCTACCGGATATTCTTCTGTGAAGCACCCAAAGCAGTGATTGGAAGATCCTAAAATTTCTTTCAGGTTGTCTATGCTTAAAAACTCTAAAGAATCTACTCCTAAATAGTTTTTAAGTTCTTCTGTAGTCATATTCGCTGAGATCAGATCATCTTTTGATGGAGTATCAATTCCCAGATAACACGGAGCAATAATAGGCGGAGAAACACTTCTGAAGTGGATCTCTTTTACCCCCGCGTCTTTCAGGATTTTAACCAATCTCTTGGAAGTAGTCCCCCTGACAATAGAGTCATCAATAATAACCACTCTTTTATCTTTCATTTCTGAAATAATCGGGTTCAGCTTAAGGTTTACTACTCTTTCTCTCATTTCCTGTGTAGGAACAATAAAGCTTCTTCCGATGTATCTGTTTTTAATCAAAACAGGACGGAAAGGGATTCCTGAAGCTTTTGAGAACCCAATGGCAGCAGGAACTCCGGAATCCGGCACTCCGATTACCAAATCGGCTTCTACAGGTGCTTGTTCCCAGATTTTTTCTCCTGATTTTTCTCTGATCTCATATACATTAATATTTTCCAGAGTAGAGTCAGGTCTTGCAAAATAGATGTATTCAAAAGAGCAGATTCTTTGCTTCCCTTTCTTTTCATCCATCATATATGAATGCAGCTTTCCAGGTTCATTTTCGTTGGTATAGATAATTTCCCCCGGAAGAATATTCCGCACATACTGTGCTCCTACAGCGTCTAATGCTACAGATTCTGAAGCAACAACATAGGACTTCTCATCAATAGCTCCTAAAACCAATGGGCGGATTCCGTTAAAATCCCGGAAAGCAAAGAATTTATTTCTTGTCATTCCTACTACAGAATAAGCTCCCTCGATTTTCTCCATCGTTGCCTTAATAGCTCCACGAAGTCCAAGGTCCAGGTTTTTCTGGATTAATCTCAGGATTACTTCAGAATCGGAAGTAGCCCTGAAAACAACACCTTCCGCTTCCAGTTCTGCTTTAAGTTCTTTCGCGTTGGTCAGGTTACCGTTGTGTGCTATAGAAAGTATAATCTGGTCATATTCGTTTTTCGCGAAAAATGGCTGGAAATTATATTTCTTTTTATCTCCTGCCGTGGTATAACGGGTATGCCCGATTGCAGAATTTCCCATAAAAGTTGCAGGTTCCTTAATGTCTTTATACACGTCGAGAACCAGTCCTTCATCTTTCATATTGGTGATTTTCCCATCCTTTAAAACGGAAATCCCACAAGCCTCCTGACCTCTGTGCTGCAAAGCAAAAAGACCGAACTGTGAAAGAGAAAATGTATCAAGATCATTATCTGAATACAATCCGAAGATACCACACTCTTCATTGGGTGCATCTAACCTTTCCTCTTCTTGTGTTCTAAAAAGGTTTCTGCCATAAGTCTGGTTTTCAAATTGTTTTAAATATTCACTTTTATGAATGTCTAAACTTTTCATTTCTATTTTTTCTAATGATTAGAAGTTAGATATTAGATGTTAGAAATTAATCTAAGTTAACTTCAATTATATTTTTAAACTTGTTTTAATGAATAAATCATTTTCAGCTAAAGGTCCTATTACTTTTAGAGGAATAATTTTTCTTCAGAAATAAAATTCAAATCAATTCTTTTACTGAACCCATAGACTTACTCCAACCTTCCAATTTCTATCCGGTGTGAATTTGATATTAAGTTCTATAACTAACTTCTAATTTCTAAGTTTATTTACCAAGTAAATTTTTAAGACGGTTGTAGATTTCCACATACGCCTCCGTTACTTCTCCTAAATCTCTTCTGAATCTGTCTTTATCAAGTTTCTTCATTGTATCTTTATCCCAAAGTCTGCAGGTATCGGGAGAAATTTCATCAGCTAAAATAATTTCTCCGTCGGAAGTTTTACCTAATTCAATTTTGAAATCCACTAAAATGATATTGATTTTATCAAAAAGATCGATAAGGATTTCGTTGATATCAGAAGTCAGCTCATACATTTCGTCAAGCTCTTCATAAGTAGCCGCTCCCAGGAAAACCGCATGGTGATCATTGATAAGCGGATCTCCCAATTCGTCTTTTTTATAACAAATATCGAAGATCGTTACCGGAGATTTAATGCCTTCCTCTACTCCTAATCTTTGGGCCATACTGCCTGCAGAATAGTTTCTTACCACCATTTCCAGAGGAATAATGGATACTTTTCTTACCAGCTGTTCTCTTTCGTTTAATTGTTTGATGAAATGAGTTTTGATCCCTTTTTCATTTAAATATTCAAAAATAAGAGTAGTGATGGCGTTATTCATTTCTCCTTTCAGGTCAACCTGACCTTTTTTTTGAGCATTAAATGCTGTAGCATCGTCTTTGAAACGTACTACTACTTCATCAGGATTATCGGTAGCAAATACTTGTTTCGCTTTCCCCTCGTACAACATTTCTTTCTTTTGACTCATAATTTTACTTTCTAAATTGTAGTTAGATTTATTGATTTATTTAATTATTATCCCTGTTAAAACAGCCAATCCAAAACTCAGGAGCGTTCCGATAAGAACATATTCTGTAAGCTTTCTTTGTTTTGCCTGTGCAAGGTCGCTGAATCTGAAAACAGACTTGGCGGCAACCATGAAACCTACCCCTTCCCAGTGATTTACCATAATAAAAGTAAATACCAGAAGGCGTTCTAAAATTCCTATATATTTTCCGGCACTTGTTAAAGATTCGGTCTGAATAGTATTGGGACCATCCGGAGCGGGTGTCCAGGATGATAATAGTATTTTGATAAAAATGGAAGCCGGAGTTGTCAGAAACAAAGCAGCCATCAATATCTTTAAAAATTCCTGATTTTGTAAAAAACCGAAACTGAATTCTCTGAAATAAAAAGAAATACCTCCAATTACCAGAATATGCAGCAGCTGGTCTATGAAAAACCATCTTTTCTTTGTTTTCACATTTTGAAACGTCAGCTTGGCAGCATCAATAATGAAATGAGTTACTCCCACCAGCATAGCCACCCACCAAAGCCGTAGATCCCAAAGGAAAATAAGACTTAAAACAGTGTGAATCAAAACATGAAAATATAAAAATGCACTTTTCAGTTTATGGTTTTCCTTATCCGCAACCCATGAATTTGGCTGAAGTATAAAATCTCCGAGTAGATGTGCCAATATGAGTTTGATGAAGATCATGCTTTAAAGTTCTGAGATTTTCTTTCTAAAATACTGGTTGGTTTCCACGATGAGCTCATAGTTGGCTCGTTTCAGTCTCTGGCTTATTGAAGACTGTGAAATAGCAAATCTCCTGGCGAGATCTTCCTGGGTAATGTCCTGGTTCATAATCATTTCATGGATAATTTCTGCAGTAGCCATCGTCCAGTTATCAAAATCTTTGGATGACCATTTCAGAAGAATATTAAGGTCTCTGTCAACAGAGTCATTGGAAGTTTTGATCGCAACGGTATGTCCGTCATTTTTAAGGTCGTTCAGCAATCTTCCGGAATTCACATAGGCCGTTCCGTTGGATTCGGTAATCTTTTCCGAAGAAAAACTTTCTTCACCGATACCGATAGCCATTCTTACATCAAGATTTTCCTGGCTTTTAATAAGGGATTTTATGGCAAGAAAATGCCAGAAAACATCATCTATACCACATTTGAACTGAAATTCATCCCCTCTGTAAATTTCCCATGTATGAGGAGCGCTTCCCCAGGTTTCGAGAAGATTTTTAAGTTTGGTTATCCAAACTTCAGTATCCGCATGCTGTGAATTTATAATATCACCGGTAATGACCGCTATCATACTGCAAATATAAGCATAATTACTTATAAATAAAAAATATAAGCAGAAACACTTATAGATATTGATTATTAGTGAATCTGCTTATATCGATGATACTGTAAACATACGGTTTTTAAGCCTGATTTAAATCACAAAAAGACAAAATAAATTAAAAATTTTCATGACAGATGAAATATTAACTTACCTTTTAATTCTTTTCATGTAAGAAGCTTATATTTCTCTAATAAAAAACCATAATAGTTTTATAGTTTATCAGGGTTTGTATAGACAATTTCTTGCTCTATTTCTTAATAAACTGCTCTACTTTGTCATCAAGCCTCAGAAAGTATGTCCCTGCAGGAATTCCCTGCATAGAAATATTTTTTTTGTTTCTGAACGGATTTTTCTCTGTATAGATCACTTTTCCTGAAAGGTCAATGACCTGGGCAGTTTTTATCTTTTCAGGGTCTCCGCTTACAAAAAGGTTGTCGTATACCGGATTCGGGTATATTTTCAGGACTTTGTCTGCAGAAGTGATTAGTTCTGAAGTTGACAATGTTCCGCCAAGGTTCTGACAATAATCCGTAGGATAAGCCTCCCATTCATTAAGATTGAAAGTACTCGCCGGTTGGTTGATAGAAGCTTTTCTATACAAAGAAACATCTTTTAAAGCTGTAGAATTATTTTGCCCTGCCATACCCAATGCATCTATTGTTACAGACTTGTATCTCAATTCAAGGTAATTATATCCATAAAAGGTCATCTGGGGGGCAGCTGTTACAAACTTTGCCTGATCATTCGTATAGCAAGAAAAGCTGGCCGACGGATTTAAAACAACAAAAGTTTCATTATTCTGAACTACCCCTTCCATTTCAAAAGGAGCAGGAAAATAATGACTGTTATTGCTTCCCTGCAGCTGAATAGACAATTTATAATCACTTAAATTGACGGAATGACCTGTTTTATTGGTGATTTCGATCGCTTTGTTACCGTTAGTTGACCCTTCCAGGTATTTTGAAATAAAGAGATCTTTAGCATACGAATCCGAAGCTAATGTAGTGACAGGAAGAATATTGCTGTCCGGTGAAAGCAGATAACCATTGTCATATGCTTTTACCGTATAATTATACGTTGTAGAAGGACTAAGGTGATCAATGGTAACAGACGTGCCTTTTGTAGCAGCAACTAAGGTACCGTTCTGATACACCTTATAACCAATTACATCTGCATCGGGGCTGGGAGTCCAGCTCAAATTAGAAAAATAAGCGCTGATTTGTGTGGAGGTTAGGTTGGAGGGAGCCTGGGGAGCAATGGTATCCGGAGTCTGGCTCCAGATGGCATTAATCCAGGCAGGGTTATCTATAAAAGGATTCCTGTTTTTCTGGATTGCATATACTGCATTATTTCTGTCAATTTCCCTTGGTGATACAGGATCCTGCTGATGCCATTGAAGGAGCATAGCCAGATAAGCGGGCTCAAATGCCCTTTCTTCTGTACCGTCAAGTGGATTTACATCTAAAGCGGGATTTGCATTCGTATTGTATTTGAAAGTACCCAGTTTTCCTTCATACCTTACTGCAAAATACAATAAAGATCTTGCTATATCTCCCTTAAACTCATCAATAGGTTCGTAAACGTTGCCTGTATATGGCAAATTCGGAATCATACTCGTACCTATCTTGGAGCTATTGGTGAAAGTATAAGCTATGTTGGCAGGTAACGTGCTGGAAATCCCATAAGGATAATTGCTTCTCAACTGATTGATCTTTGCATCCGTGGGAATTACATAAAACAAATCGGAATACATCGGATAATTACTGTTAAATGTACTTTGCGGCATCATATGTTCCCTGTTATATCCCATTCCTTCCCCGCCTGAGGAGGATATTAGCTGCGCTGAGGTGTATTCATAAGCATCAGGGCCTGATGGTACTTCTGAATAGATATCCAGCAGAAAAGTAGTATTATTGGAAGGGTTATGATCGTAGTAAACATCCAGATCCGTCTGGTTATAGTATCCGGGAAGATCACCATAATGCCAGCTGATTGTTTTCTCTGCAATAATATCATGAAGTTTTGATTTCAAAGCATAACCGGTAAGTCCGGCAGTGCCATTGTAATATCCGGGAGGTGCCTGTGCAGACAGATAAGAAGAAATCAAAATAACAGGGAGTAGAATTTTTTTTCATGCCTTAAAATTTGGGGAAACTAAAATAGTAAATAAAAAAACGCATAGCTCTTGAAATTTTATTACGAAAACATTAATTTTTTAAAATATAAAAAATTGAAAACTAAAAATTTTGCGTCTAAAATATTATGGATAAAATAAATTCTTTTAGCATTCCATCAATTTATTTATCTTTGGGAACTAACTATTATCTATATGAATACAGAGACTATTGACAACATCAAAATGATAGCGGAGACAGCTAGAGAATTTGCAGAGAAGAATATCCGTCCGAATATAATGGAATGGGATGAGAGCCAGACATTCCCTAAAGATTTATTTCACCAACTGGGAGAAATGGGTTTTATGGGTGTTGTAGTTCCTGAGCAATATGGAGGCTCTGGTTTGGGATATCATGAATATGTTACAATCCTTGACGAGATTTCTCAGGTAGATCCGTCAATCGGTCTTTCTGTAGCAGCACACAATTCTCTTTGCACCAATCATATTTATGAATTCGGTAACGAAGAACAAAGAAATAAATGGCTTCCTCAGTTGGCTTCAGGAAAAGTAATCGGTGCCTGGGGATTAACGGAGCATAATACAGGTTCAGATTCCGGAGGAATGTCTACTACAGCTGTAAAAGACGGCGATGACTGGATCATCAACGGAGCTAAAAACTTTATTACCCATGCCATTTCGGGAGATATTGCCGTTGTGATGACAAGAACAGGGGAAAAAGGTGCTAAAAACAATTCTACAGCTTTTGTTTTGGAAAAAGGAATGCCTGGTTTTACTTCCGGGAAAAAAGAAAATAAATTAGGTATGCGTGCTTCAGAAACGGCAGAGCTTATTTTCGACAATGTACGTGTTCCGGATTCACACCGTTTAGGTGAAGTAGGTGAAGGCTTCAAACAAGCTATGAAGATTTTGGATGGAGGAAGAATCTCTATTGCGGCTTTAAGCTTGGGTACTGCAAGAGGCGCTTACAAAGCCGCTTTAAAATATGCTAAAGAAAGACACCAGTTTGGGAAGGCAATCTCTGAATTCCAGGCAATCAACTTTATGCTTGCCGATATGGCAACGGAAATTGATGCTGCGGAACTGCTTATCCAGAGAGCAGCCACACTGAAAAATGCCAAACAAAAAATGACTAAAGAAGGGGCAATGGCCAAATTATATGCTTCTGAAGCTTGCGTAAGGATTGCCAATAATGCCGTTCAGATTTTTGGTGGCTATGGATACACCAAGGACTTCCCTGCTGAGAAATTCTACAGAGATTCCAAACTTTGCACTATTGGAGAAGGTACTTCTGAAATCCAGCGACTGGTGATCGGAAGAGATATCACAAAATAAACTAAAATTTAAAACAAATGATTAAACAGGCACTTTTAGGTGAATTTCTGCATGAAGCAGAAAACACCAGAAAAATTTTGAAAGCAATTCCTGACAGCGCCCTGGACTGGAAACCGTCTGAAAAAAACTGGACGACTGCCCAACTGGCTTCTCATATTGCTGAAGTATACAACTGGTATGAACCCACTTTCAACCAGGATACTTTTGATATGGGAAAATATGAATACGACAAAGGAGATATTTCCAAAGCTGAAAATATCCTTACAAAAATTTGAAGAAAATGTTGCCAAAGCACAGCACGCGCTTGAAAACTCTGACGAAGCCACTTATTTCAATGAATGGAAAATGGAGATGCATGGAAATGTGCTTTTTCCTCCTTCCCCAAGGATTCAGGTGGTTAGAGGCTTTCTGTATAATCATTTGTATCATCACAGAGGAGAGCTTGTGGTCTATTTAAGATCAACCGGCAATAAAGTTCCCGGGCTTTACGGACCTACTGCTGATGATAAAATGTAACTGAAAACTATTTTATAGCAACTCATTAAGCTGTTTCACTCTTCGAAACAGCTTTTTTGTTATCAGGTCCGGCTGTTTTATACCATTACAACGGAAGAAGAAATGCTAATGCGACACAATAATTAGTTCGTTAATTCTGAAAAAAATCAAAAATATTATTGTCTCATTTATAGAAATTAAATAAAATTTCATCTTATTTTTAAATTTCTATAAAATAAATCAAATGACAGTGTTTTATTTTTCGTGTATTGAAGGCAGTTTTCAATTAAATTTAATGCATTGCATAATACATTAAACATATACTCAGAATTTTTCTTAAATAATTTCGTTTTTCGTAATATATTTTTTATTAGCTTTGATATTCCACAATTAAAACAAATAATTAATATGAAAAAACAACTAACCCTGATCGGAATGCTTCTCATTACGGGTGTTTCTTTCGCACAAACTGACCGCCTTTGGTCCGAAACTTCTAAAAGAACCTCATCAGAGATCTTTGAAAACAAATCCGGAATCAACAATCCAAAGGTATACAACCTGGATATCAACGGATTGAAAAATGCTCTGGCAAAGGCTCCCAAAAGACTGGCAGTTGGCGAAAAATCGGAACTCATTATTTCCTTTCCAAATTCTCAAGGAAAAATGGAAAATTTCAAAGTGAGAGAGAATTCCAACTTTACCCCTGAATTGGCTGCAAAATATCCGGATATCAAATCCTATATCGGCCAAGGACTTGAAGACCCAAATTCAACGGTATATTTCAGTGTTTCTCCGCTAGGACTATCCTCAATGGAAATATATGGCGACAGATCAGCTGTATTCATCGAGCCTTACTCTAAAGATCTTTCCACGTACGTGGTTTATAGAAAATCGGATAAAAAAAGACGACCTCAGTAAATTTGAATGCTCTGTAATAGATGTAGCACAGAAAGGCGCTGCCAGTTCAGCCCTTGCCGCAAGACCTAATGCAGATGATTCCAAATTAAGAACCTTCAGGCTGGCATTATCCTGCACGGGAGAATATACGGCTTATTTTGGAGGGACAAAAGCTCAGGCTTTAGCAGCAATGAACAATACGATGACCCGCGTAAACGGAGTCTTTGAAAAAGACTTTGCTGCAAGAATGGTACTCATTGCCAATAATGATGCTGTTATTTATACCAACGCTTCTACAGATCCTTATTCTCCATCTTCAGGAATGAACAACTGGAATTCACAACTTCAAAGCACTTTAACTTCCGTAATCGGAGAAGCCAATTATGACATCGGTCATTTATTCGGTGCATCCGGAGGTGGAGGTAATGCAGGCTGCATAGGCTGTATCTGTGTTAACGGATCTAAAGGAAGCGGTTATACTTCTCCGGCAGATGCCATTCCTTCAGGAGATAATTTTGATATTGATTACGTAGCTCACGAAATGGGACACCAATTCGGAGGAAATCATACTTTCTCAATGAGCAATGAAGGCACAGGAGCCAATATGGAACCGGGTTCGGGTTCTACCATTATGGGGTATGCAGGAATCACAAGCCAGGATATCCAGCCTCACTCAGATGCATTTTTCCATGCCATCAGTATTCAGCAAATCACAAACAATATTAAGGCAAAAACCTGTTCCGTAAACACCAGTACAGGAAATTCAATCCCTACCGCTAATGCAGGCCTGGATTATACCATTCCGAAAGGGACACCGTTTATGCTGACCGGAACAGGAACAGATGCTGACGGGGATTCTCTAACGTACATCTGGGAACAGATGGATAATGCATCATCTTCTCAGACCGGGTCGAGTTCCGCTGCAAGTGCAACCAAAACATCCGGGCCTAATTTCAGATCCTGGACACCTACTGCATCTCCTACAAGATATTTCCCAAGGATGGCATCCATCTTAAACGGGGCGACTACTACTGCAGGCTCAGAAATTACTGTTGAAGCTCTTTCATCAGTGGCCAGGACTCTTAATTTCAGATTTACGGTACGCGATAACAGAGCCGGAGGTTCGGGAAACAATTCTGATGATGCGGTAATCACTGTAAACGGTACTGCCGGTCCATTTAGTGTAACTTCTCAAAACTCCGCAACAACTTATACAGGAGGAAGCTCACAAACCATTACCTGGAATGTTGCAGGAACTACAGCAAACAATGTGAATGCTGCCAACGTAGATATTCTTTGGTCCACCGATAATGGAAATACCTGGACTACCCTATTAGCAGGCACTCCAAATGATGGTTCACAAGCGGTAACGATTCCTAATACTTCCACAACATCCGGAAGAATCATGGTAAAAGGGTCTAATCATATCTTCTTTGATGTAAATAATGCCAATATTACAGTGAATGCAGGTTCAGGAACTCCGGACACTACCGCACCTACTGCGCCTACTCTTGCAGCTTCAGGAACTACTGCTACCAGCACTAATCTTTCCTGGTCCGGAGCCACAGACAATGTTGGGGTGACTGGCTATGATGTATACCAGGGCACTTCATTAATCGGTTCTACTGCTTCTACAACGTATACGGTTACCGGATTGACTCCATCTACCACTTACACTTTCTCTGTTAAAGCTAAAGATGCAGCAGGAAACGCTTCTTCTTCAAGCAATACCGTAAATGTTACAACGCTTTCGGGAGGAACAGTCAGCTATTGTTCTTCTTCAGCATCCAATACTGCTGATGAAAGAATCGGAAATGTTAAATTCGGAACTATCAACAATACTTCAACAGGAACAGCCGGCTATGAGAACTTTACTGCAATCTCTACCAATGTTACCAGAGGAACAGCCTATACCCTTTCTATAACTCCTGTGTGGACTTCCACAAAATATAGCGAGGCTTATGCTGTATATATTGATTATAACGGTGACGGAGATTTCACAGACAGCGGTGAGCTTGCCTGGTCAAAAGCTGGATCTACAACATCACCTGTAACTGGTTCCATTACGATCCCGTCAACAGCTACTCTTGGAACAACGAGAATGCGGGTAATGATGAAATACAGCAGCATTCCTACTTCATCTTGTGAAGCCTATACGTATGGACAGGTTGAAGATTATACCCTGAATATCGTTTCTTCAGGAAAAGGAGATATCTCGAACACCAATAACCTGATCACAGATATTAAGCTGTATCCAAACCCTGTAAAAGATCAATTATATATTTCAAATACGTCATCTGAAGATTATAAAATCTTCGATATGGGTGGAAAACTAATTGATTCCGGAAAACTTCAAAGAGGATCAGTAAATGTAAATAACCTTGTAAAAGGAGCTTATATGATTCAAATCGGAGAAACAACAAAGAGATTTATCAAAAATTAATAACCTTATCATTAAACGATGTGAAAGGCTGCCCGTCCGGGCAGCCTTTTTTATGATGAAATTTAATACTCCCAATTTATCCGGATAAAATTTTCCATGCTATATAAATACCCAAAATAGAAGTCTACAACCCCATGGTTGTAGATTTTATCGATCATAAGTCTTGAAAAGATAACACCGCTTTTACTTCCTGCAGCCGTACATTTTCCCCTGTACATTTCAAAATTTACAAATCGTTTTCTATCTTTGCGTAAATAAAAAAAATTCATGGATAAAATTGATAGTCTGAACCAAGTAGCAGAATTCCATACTACTTTTAAAGCCCCTATTTTAGATACCCCACAAATTCCTTCTCCTGAAAGGTGCAACCTTAGGGTAGAGCTTCTACAGGAAGAATTAAACGAATTAAAACAGGCTATTGCCGACCAGAATATTGTAGAAATTGCTGATGCACTTTGTGATCTTCAGTATGTTTTGAGTGGTGCTGTGCTTGAATTCGGGCTTGGCAACAAATTTGTAGAATTATTCAACGAAGTTCAGCGTTCCAATATGTCAAAGGCTTGTGATAATGAAGAGCAGGCAAAAGAAACGGTTGAATTTTATAAAGAAAAAGGAGTAGAATCTTTTTATGAAAAGTCCGGAGAAAAACTAAATGTTTACAGACGTGCTGATCATAAAGTATTAAAGAACAAATACTACTCTCCTGCCGATTTAAAATCAATTATTGAAAAATAAATATGAAAAAATTTATTACCCATATTGTTGCCTTTTCGAGCCTCTTTTTTGCTGCCCAGCAATTGAGTGCCCAAAAAGTAGTTATTAACCGCGAGGTAGAGTCCCAAAAGGATGGAAAAATGCTTTTAGGACATCAGTCTAAGGATCAGTTTTTAAAAGCTCCTTATGCCGACTGGTATGTAAAAGAACATGATGAATACGCCCTTGATCAGAAAGCTATCAGCGAACTGAAAAAGGAAAGAATCAGTTCTTATGACATGATTGTTTTCATAGGTACCTGGTGTGAAGACAGCCACAGAGATTTCCCAAGGCTAATGAAAATACTGGAGGAAGTAAGTTATCCCGACAGTAAGCTTACCATTATTGCGGTTAACCGTAAAAAAGAATCTCCCACCGGAGACGAAAGTCTTTATAATGTCCAGAAAGTTCCTACCATCATTGTCAAAAGATACGGGAAGGAAGTGGGAAGAATTGTAGAGATGCCTACTAGCGGATATATTGAAAGAGATTTGGCAGAAATTTTGAAAAAGAACGATTCATCTGTAATCAAAGAAATTTTTAAATAAACTTGAGAAATTATAAAGTAATTATATCGTTTCTGGCAGGTGCAGGTGTTGTACTGCTGTTGTTTTTTGGTCTTAAATCATGCCTGAATATGGGTGGAAAAACGGAAAAATCAGATTATTATATTCTGACCAACCAGATTTCCAAGATGAATAAAATGGTGGTGATAGAGCAAAACACATCCAGTATGCAGAAAACCAAGATGGGCTATGAAGTATTTGGAAAGGAAGTGTCTAACAACAGCATTATTACCTATACCAAAACCAATGCACAGGTTTCCTATGATCTTAATAAAATGAAGATCGAGGTAGATTCTATCAACAAAAAGCTGGTGATCACCGAACTTCCTGATGCAGATATCAGAATCACCCCAAGCGTTGAAATTCAATCCCTGGATGATTCATTTTTCAACAGGATTACAGAGAAAGATATTAAAAACGTAACGGAAAAAGCCAAAGAAACTGCTATTAAATCTATTGATCAGAATCAACTGAGAAGCCAGGGCCGTAAACAATTATTGGAAAATCTCGATAATATCTTTGTTTTGGCAAAAGCTTTAAACTATACCATAGAAGATAAAACCGGCAAAATCGGCATTTTAAATCTTTGATACGGTAATAAAAGAAACTACGGTCCTTTATTTACTTTGGCAAACGCTTTGAAGAATATTAAAATCAAGATTCTTGAAATTAATTAAAAAATTTAAAGTCATGAATTCAAAAGAAAATAATAAAAAAGGATACATCTGCCAATACTGCAGAAACTAAAAAACAGAATCAGGATTTTCAAAACATTCCTGCTTCATCAAAAAAAGCCAACCCTCCTGATATTGATAAAGAAGATGTTCAGAAAGCTTCAAAGAATAAATCAGGAAAAACGGATAATACGAAAGAATAATCTCCTACTGGATTATTACCGGATAAAATTGAAAAGTACTGCTTCACAGCAGTACTTTTCTTCTAACTAATCTTATTTAAGTGGACTATAAAAATTATACGATAGTTGATTTTCCGATTTTCACGTTTTCAAAGTTATAATACGATTTCTCGGAATATTTGATATAATCTGCAATAAAGCTTCCCACCTCACCGGTAGAATAATGCTGCTTTGTATTAAGATCAATAGTAACATATTTATTTTCAATGGCATGTTCTACCGATTGTCTTAATTTATCCGCTGCCTGATGAAGCTGAAGATGATCAAGCATCATGGCAACACTCAGGATAGAGGCAACAGGATTGGCAATTCCTTTACCCTTTGCCTGTGGATAGGATCCGTGGATAGGTTCAAACAGGGCATTATTTTCACCTATGGAGGCAGACGGAAGTAACCCGATAGAACCGCCAATTACGCTTGCTTCATCAGAAATGATATCCCCGAACATATTTTCGGTCAGAATAACATCAAACTGTTTAGGATTAAGGATCAGCTGCATGGCTGCATTATCTACAAACATGTAGTCCAGCTGCACATCAGGATATTCCGGTGCAATTTCCTGGCAGACCTTTCTCCACAGCCTTGAAGTATCCAATACATTAGCTTTGTCAATAAGTGTAAGTTTCTTTCTTCTCTTCTGAGCTTCTTTAAAGGCCATATGAGCAATCGGGGTAATGTCTTCCCTGCTGTATTGGCAAACATCATAGGCATAAGAACCTTCAGGATCTGTAAATTTCTCTCCAAAATAAATCCCGCTTACCAGTTCCCTGAAGATCTGGATATCTGCCCCTTCAATAACTTCTCTTTTCAGCGGGCTTTTTTCAATAAGCGAAGGGTATGTCTGAAGAGGGCGGATATTGGCAAATAAACCCAATTCTTTTCTCAGTTTCAACAATCCCTGTTCAGGCCTTACTTTCGCTTCAGGATTATTATCAAATGCAGGATCGCCTATTGCTCCAAAAAGGACCGCGTCGGATTCCTTACAGATTTTTAAAGTTTCTTCAGGCAATGGGTCTCCGGTTTTAAAAATAGCTTCCGCTCCAATAGAACCATACTCAAATTGAAACTGACATTGAAAAACTTCAGCGATGACATCCAATATCTTAATACTTTCTCGGATCACTTCAGGACCAATCCCATCTCCGGGAAGAACTGCAATTTTAAAGTAATTTCTATGCATTTGTTGTTTGTGTTTTAAGTTCAAATTCCTTGATTGCCTGTTTTTTACTGATTAAAAAGTCAATATCATCATAACCGTTCATCAGGCATATCTTTTTATAAGAATCAAGTTCAAAAGTCTCCATAGTTCCATTAAAGCTGATAGTCTGCTGCTCAACATCCACCACAATTTCACTTTCAGGGTTTTCATTGATTCCTTTTAGAATATCTTTTAAAAAACCTTCAGAAACCTTAACGGGAAGCAACCCGTTATTTAAGGCATTTCCTTTGAAAATATCCGCGAAATAGCTGGAAACAATAACTTTAAATCCATAATCCGTAAGGGACCACGCAGCATGTTCACGGCTGCTTCCACACCCGAAGTTATTCCCGGCTACCAGGATTTCCCCTTTGAAAACGGGATTATTTAAAACAAAATCGGGATTCGGTTCTCCCGTATGAATATTAAATCTCCAATCCCTGAACAGGTTTTCACCGAAACCTTTTCTATCAATACTTTTTAAAAATCTTGCGGGAATGATCTGATCCGTATCTATATTTTCTGCCGGCAACGGAACACCACTGGATTTTATAATAACTAATTTTTGCATGTATTTTATTTCTTGGATTAGAACCACAAAAGCATACGTTCTTTTATGTAAACAGATAATATCTTTCTACTTAGAGCGTTATCATCTCTTATTTGTGGTTCCATATATTTTTAAAACTCCTTTTTAGTTGAATTCATAAGCTGAAATTCTGCCTTCAATGGCTGCTTTAGCCGCAGTAAGCGGACTTGCCAGAATTGTTCTTGCTCCTTGTCCCTGCCTTCCTTCAAAATTCCTGTTCGAAGTAGAAACACAATACTCTCCTTCGGGTATTTTGTCATCATTCATCGCCAGGCACGCCGAACATCCGGGCTGACGGATCTGGAATCCTGCATCATTGAAAATTTTATCCAGCCCTTCTTCATAGATCTGTTTTACAACCTGCTGGGATCCCGGAACGATTAAAGCCTTTACGGCTTCAGATTTGCTTTTGCCTTTAATATATTGCGCTGCCGAACGGAAATCTTCAATCCTCGCATTGGTACAGCTTCCTATAAATACATAATTCACTTTGATATCAGAAAGGGCCTGGCCAGCTTTTAAACCCATATATTGTAATGCCTTCTCCTCTGACTCATTCTGGGGTACCGGAATTACTTCCCGGACAGAAATCCCCATTCCCGGATTTGTCCCATAAGTAACCATAGGATAAATATCAGCAGCATCGAAAACCAATTCTTTATCAAAGATGGCACCCTCATCAGTTTTTAAAGACTTCCAATATTCCACTTTCTCTTCCCACTCTTCTCCCTGCGGGGCGAATGTCCTTCCTTTCACATACTCAAAAGTGGTTTCATCAGGAGCAATCATTCCGCCTCTGGCACCCATTTCAATACTCATATTACAAACGGTCATCCTACCTTCCATCGACATCTCTTCAAAAACGTTTCCGGCATATTCACAGAAATATCCTGTTCCGCCATCGGTCCCGATTTTTGAAATAATATAAAGAATCACATCTTTAGGCTGAACGTTATCATTCAATTTTCCATTCACCGTAATTCTCATTGATTTCGGTTTACTGAGAAGAAGGCATTGGCTGGCAAATACCTGGGCTACCTGGCTTGTTCCTATTCCGAAGGCAATGCTTCCGAACGCTCCGTGCGTTGAAGTATGGCTGTCTCCGCAAACGATGCTCATTCCCGGTTGGGTAATTCCCAGTTCCGGAGCAATAATATGGACAATTCCCTGATAAGGATGTCCCAGTCCGAATAATTCGATATTATTTTTCCGGCAATTCTCCGTAAGCTGCTGAACCTGATTTCTTGATAACTCATCGCGGATGGGTAAATCCTGATTGAGTGTAGGGACATTGTGATCTGCTGTGGCTACGATCTGAGCGGGCCTGAAAATCTCAAGGTTTCTCGACTCCAGCTCTGCAAAAGCCTGAGGACTTGTTACCTCATGGATCAGATGTTTGTCAATATATATGATTTGGGGGCCGTCAGGAATTGTTTCCACTACGTGAGCGTCCCAAACTTTATCAAAAAGTGTCTTTTTCTCGTTATTCATTTTTACTTTACTTGATTTTAAATCAAACTCACCCTATTTTTCTGCTAAAACTACCCATGATCCGGGCCAGATCATCATTGCACACCTCTTTTTTAAGATCAGCTATTTTCAGGAATTCCTGGTACAGATAATCCAGTTCATTTTTAGTAACATCATAGCCTATATGCTTAAAACGGTATGCTAATGCGGAACGTCCGCTTCTTGCTGTAAGAATAATGGAAGAGGCGTTCACCCCTACTTCCTCAGGATCTATAATTTCGTAGGTTTCCCTGTTTTTAATCACACCATCCTGATGAATTCCGGAGCTGTGGGCAAAAGCATTTGCTCCTACTATGGCTTTATTAGGCTGTACAGACATTCCCATCAAATCGGAAACCATGTTGCTCATTTCGTTCAGCATCCTGGAATTGACATCTGTGTAAAGATTTAAGTTTTTATGTTGTTTTAAAATCATTACTACTTCTTCCAAGGCTGTATTCCCTGCCCTTTCTCCCAGTCCGTTAATCGTGCATTCAATCTGCCGGGCT
The DNA here is from genome assembly GCF_000738495.1 of Chryseobacterium sp. P1-3. Classification (NCBI taxonomy): domain Bacteria; kingdom Pseudomonadati; phylum Bacteroidota; class Flavobacteriia; order Flavobacteriales; family Weeksellaceae; genus Chryseobacterium; species Chryseobacterium sp. P1-3. The sequence goes on along the minus strand of NZ_JPEQ01000007.1, from coordinate 369,005 downwards.
CCGTTGATTGCCCCGGCAATAGAATTGGCAGTGGCAAGTCCGAGATCATTATGGCAATGACATGAAAGTACCGCCTTTTCAATTCCTTTTACATTTTCTCTCAGGTACTTTATCTTCTTCCCATATTCCTCAGGCAGACAATACCCAGTCGTGTCAGGAATATTTAATACGGTGGCTCCCGCTTTAATTACGGCTTCACATACCCGGGCCAGATATTCGTTGTCTGTTCTTCCCGCATCTTCAGCATAAAATTCAACATCTTCCACATACCCTTTGGCATACCGTACTGCCTCAGCAGCCCGTTCTATGATGTCTTCCCTTGTAGAGTTAAATTTGTATTTAATATGAGAATCCGAAGTGCCTATTCCTGTATGTATTCTTGGTCTTTTGGCAAACTTCAGGGCTTCAGCAGCCGTATCAATATCTTTTTTATTAGCTCTGGTTAACCCGCATACTTTTGCATTCCTTACCAGTTTTGAAATTTCGGAAACAGACTCAAAATCCCCCGGACTGGAAATAGGAAATCCGGCTTCAATGATATCAATCCCTAGCTCATCAAGTCTTTCGGCAATAATCAGTTTTTGCTCCGTATTCAGTTTACATCCCGGGACCTGCTCCCCATCTCGCAATGTCGTATCAAAAATTTCAATTTTTTCGGAATTCATAACTAAAGTTTTTTACTTAATTTTGATTCAAAACTACAGCTTGCAATATTTTTCCGTTTTCAGTTTTTTTGAAAATTACAATATTCAACAGTTGGAGAAACAGATGTATCTAATTATTAACCAGAATTTTAACATATAAAAATTTACAATGGCAGAATTGCAGAAAGATTTTTTGTTTGTATTGATAAAGTCATTGAACACTTCAGAAAAACGACAGTTTAAACTGTATGTTAACCGTCTTGGTATCAATGTAGACGCCAAATTTCTTTTGTTATTTTCAGAAATGGACAAAATGAAAGAATATGATGAAAATATTATTATCCAGAAGAAAATATCCACCAAGCAGCAGCTTTCTAATCTCAAAGCACATCTTTATAAACAGATTTTAATCAGTCTTCGTACCAATCCCAGTCATCAGAATTATAGAATTCAACTGAGGGAACAGCTGGATTTCGCTAATATTCTGTATCAGAAAGGATTGTACAAACAAGCGTTGAAAATACTGGATAAAACCAAACAATCTGCTCTGGAACTGGATGAAAAAAGCATTGCATCTGAGATCATCGACCTGGAAAAGGTTATTGAATCACAGTTTATTACCAGGAGTTTTGACGGCCGGGCTGATGAACTGATCAGGCAATCCCAGGAAATCAGCAGGCAAAACCGGTATACCACAAAGCTTTCCAATCTTTCACTGAAATTATACAGTGAAATGCTTACCCACGGCTATGTAAAAAATGACGCAGACCGCCAGGAGGTCCTTGATTTTTTTAATTCCCAGATTAAGAATATCAGGCTTGAAAAACTGAATTTTACAGAAAAGCTCTGGTATTTTAAAGCCCATGTATGGAAAAACCAGCTTTTGCAGGATTATAAGTATACGCTAAAATATGCCTATCAATGGGTAGATCTCTTCCACAAAAAGCCTGAAATGATTTTCAGCCATCCTGTCTGGTACATTAAAGGAAATACTTACCTCTTAAAGATTTTATTCCTGTATGGGAATATAGATATCCTAGAAGAACATTTTGAAAACTTTAATAAAACCGTGAATTCTGAAAGTTTTGCCCAGAATGAAAACCTTCAGTCTCTTGTCTTTCTTACCCATTACAATACATTGATGAATATTCATTTTGTAAAAGGTGAATTTTTCACAGGAACCAAACTCATTCCTGAGATTGAACTTAAAATGGAAAAACTCCGTGAAAGAATTGACGAACACCATTTTATGATCCTATACCTGAAAATGGCCGCCATGTTTTTCGGAAGCAAAATGTTCTCAAAATCAATCGCATATTCCATGAAAGTGATAGAATCAAAAGGAAATGTGCAGGAAGACCTTCTTTTCCATACCCGCATTTTGATTTTGATGGCTAAGTATGAATCAGGAAATGATGAGGATTATGATGAGTTTGTAGCTTCTACTTTAAAGTTTGCCAAGAAAATGAAAAAACCGGAAGAGTTCCATTTTGAAAGTATACAGTTTTTTAAGAACCTGAATAACCAGGTTTTAGACCAGCAGCAAAAGGCTTTTGAAGCTTTTGACAAAAAACTGGAAGAATTTTCCCGCAACGAATATTACAGAAGGTCATTATTTTATATTGACATTCACGGATGGATCAGGTCTAAGGTTCAAAATGTAGATGTAATTGAGATTATCAAGCAGAAAGTGAAGTATAAGAGAAAAAATTAGTTTTATGTTGTTGAAACGAAAAGGCATTGACTTTACCTGCTACTCCGTTTTAAAGCCCAGTGATCTTATCTGAGATAGAACTGACTATTACAGAGTATAGACTTGTTGTTATACATTATATTATGGAAGGAAATTATTTTATCTTTCTGCTTACACTATCCATTCCTTTCTATAAAATTCAATACATTTTTATGACTGATTTTTTCCATAATTTCATGGGAAAAGCGTTGTTCAATTTCTTTATTGATGGCCGGATAGGTTGCAGCATTAGCATGTTCGGGAAAGAAAAACGGGTGGCGGGAAGTGTCCGGATGGTCTTTCCAGTAAAAGTAATCGGCTCCATAAGCAATCGCTTCTTTCCCATCCAGATCCAGACCATATTGGATGTGTTCATATAATCTTTCGGGGTGTTCAAGGTCAATATAATCCATGATAAAGTTCAGGCCGATAAGTCCTTTTCTCCTGATCACTTCTTTGGCCAGTTCATCAGGAAGGTTCCGGTTGTTTTTACAGACCGTTCTGTAGTTGGAATGACTCGCCAGGACAGGAATTGAATACCCTTTCTGATCAATATAATTAAAAATATCATAGGCCAGCTGATCACTGGTATGGGCCAGGTCAATGGCTATTTTCCGGTCAGAAATATAGTCTATCAGTACTTTTCCATCATCTTTTAATCCTGCTGTTGCATTATTTCCTCCTCCAAACCGGTTTTCCAGATGGTGAGTAATTCCGATGTACAAAACTTTTTGTGTATTTTCAATGATTGTTTCAAGCTTTTTAAATCCTGTATCAAGACTTTCATCCTCATCACAAAAAGAAGAGGCATTTTCAATAGAAGCAATCACTCCTACCCGATTTTCGTTTTCATGATTTTTATAATTGTCCGTATTGAAAAGGAAAAAATTTTCATGTTTCACCAATTCTGAAAACAACCGGCTTTGCTTTAATCCGTATACTGTGCTGTCTTTTCCCGTTCCCGAATAAATGGCCATTACCTGAAGTCCCACATTTCCTTCTTTTAAATATGGTAAAGAACAACCTATTTCCCTGTCATCAAGGGCAGCATTGGATCGTAATAAATAATAAAGGAGGTCGCAATGCAAATCAATGTTTATCATATTCATTATGAGTTAGTTTTAAATGATTTCTCAAAATCCAATAATACGGTCAACTGTACGGTAATGAAATAATCTGCCGGATGATTGAATCATATTAATTGAGTATATTATTTCAGGTGTTTAAATTACTACTATTATTCATTGTTTATCATATTTATAATGAGCGTATAAAATTTAACATATCTATGATTTTCTCTGGCTTATCAGAAGTCCTTTAACAGCCTGTTTTTTTTAGCAATATCGTAGACCACAGGTTACCTGATGTATGCATATTGATGATATATAAAATACCGGACATAAAAAAGGCCTTATGTCCGAACGGATCAGTATCAATATTAATTCTCATCTAAATAGGTCTTCATATAGTATATTATCTAAAAAAATGCGTATTTTTGCATCTTAAAAATTTCTTAGTATACAATGATAAAAAATTACACTTCCAGACAATAGTGTCAAAGAATTCGAGGGAGCAGTGACTCCTCTAGATGTGGCAAAATCTATAAGCGAGGGATTGGCTAGAAATACCATTTCCGCAATTGTTAACGGTAAACAAGTAGAGACGACCACACCTATAACCACGGATTCTACGGTACAGCTTTTGACCTGGAATGATGATCTTGGAAAGAAAGCTTTCTGGCATTCATCTGCCCACCTTCTGGCGCAGGCAATCCTTGAATTTTATCCTAATGCTAAGTTGACCATCGGTCCGGCAATTGAAAGCGGTTTCTACTATGATGTAGATTTCGGTGACGAAAGTTTATCTGAAAAAGATTTTGAGAAAATTGAAAAGAAAATCCTTGAAAATGCAAAGAAAGGTTCTACATTCTCATTATATCCTGTTTCTAAAGAAGACGCTTTAAAAACTTATGCAGATAACCCTTACAAAGTTGAGTTGATCTCTAACCTTAATGATGGTGAAATCACTTTTGTAACCCATGATAATTTCACAGACTTGTGTCGTGGTGGTCACATTCCTAATACGGGAATCGTAAAAGCTGTTAAAATTTTAAATGCAGCGGGAGCCTATTGGAGAGGAAATGAAAACAATCCTCAGCTGACAAGAGTATATGGTATTTCTTTCCCTAAGCAGAAAGATCTTACTGAATATCTTGAAAGACTGGAAGAAGCGAAAAGAAGAGATCACAGGAAATTAGGTAAAGAGCTGGGAATCTATGCGTTTTCTGAAAAAGTAGGTGCAGGTTTACCGCTTTGGCTACCCAAAGGAACTGCTTTAAGAAGAAAATTAGAAAATTTCCTTTCTGAAGCTCAGAAAAAAGGTGGTTATGAATTCGTTATGTCTCCTCATATCGGGGCTAAGGAATTGTATGTAACCTCCGGACACTGGGATAAGTATGGAGCAGACAGCTTCCAGCCGATCAAAAACGCCGAATGAAGGAGAAGAATTCTTATTGAAGCCAATGAACTGTCCTCATCACTGTGAAATTTATAAAACTTCACAATGGAGTTACAGGGACCTGCCTAAGAGATATGCAGAATTCGGTACGGTATACAGATATGAACAAAGTGGAGAGCTTCACGGCTTAACAAGGGTTCGTGGATTCACTCAGGATGACGCCCACCTGTTCTGTACTCCGGATCAGCTTTCTGAAGAGTTTGAAAAAGTAATTGACCTTACTCTTTATGTATTTAAATCTTTAGGATTTGAAGACTTTGTCACCCAGGTATCATTGAGAGATCCTGACAACAAAGAAAAATATATCGGATCGGACGAAAACTGGGAGAAAGCAGAAAACGCAATCATCAATGCTGCAGAAAAGAAAGGACTGAAAACTGTAATTGAATATGGGGAAGCTGCATTCTATGGACCTAAGCTTGATTTCATGGTTAAAGATGCGTTAGGAAGAAAATGGCAGCTTGGAACCATTCAGGTAGATTATAACCTGCCGGAAAGATTTGATCTTCATTACATCGGAAGCGATAATGAAAAACACAGACCGGTAATGATCCACAGGGCTCCTTTTGGTTCTATGGAGCGTTTTATTGCCATCTTATTAGAAAATACAGCAGGAGATTTTCCATTATGGCTAAGCCCTGATCAATTTATTATTCTACCTATCAGTGAAAAATATGTAGATTATTCAAAAAAAGTTTCACAATTTTTGGAAAATCACGATATTAGCGGTCAGATTGATGACAGAAACGAGAAGACCGGTAAAAAGATCCGTGATGCAGAATTGAAGAAGATTCCTTTCATGCTTGTAGTAGGAGAAAATGAAGAAAAAGAAGGCACGATTTCTGTAAGAAGACGTGGTGAAGGAGATCTTGGAGTAATGAAGATGGAGGATTTTGTTGCTTACTTCAAAAAGGAGGCAGCGATTTAATAAAAATTTAAGATTAAAGGATTAAAACTGATATTATCTTTAATCATTAATTTTTGAGTATTTTAAATAGAAAGTTAACCAATAAAATTATAATACAATAGCACAAAGATTTAACAACAGGGGCCCACAGAGACGTCCGGTACAAGAGGACGCTCACTTGATCAACGATAAAATTCGTGTGAGAGAGCTTCGTTTAGTGGGCGATAACGTAGAGCCGGGAGTGTATCCAATTGACAAAGCAAGACAGCTTGCTTCTGAACAGGAATTGGATCTTGTAGTAATTTCCGATAAGGCAGAACCATTCATTGCGAGAATATTAGACTATAAAAAGTTTTTATACGAGCAAAAGAAGAAACAGAAGGAACTTAAAGCTAAGCAGGTAAAAGTGGTGGTAAAAGAGATCCGTTTCGGACCTCAGACTGATGACCATGATTATGAATTTAAGAAAAAGCATGCTGAGAAATTCCTTGAAGAAGGTTCTAAACTAAAGACCTACGTATTTTTTAAAGGACGTTCGATTATCTTTAAGGACCAGGGAGAAATTTTGCTTTTAAAACTGGCTCAGGAACTTGAGCATGTGGGTAAAGTAGATCAGCTTCCTAAACTTGAAGGAAAAAGGATGATTATGATGATGAGTCCTAAAAAACCGGCAAAATAATTCAACTATTATTTTACATACAAACCTCAAAGTAATTTGAGGTTTTTTTTATTGTACCAAGCATTTCCCGTTAACTGATTGCATATATTTATTATTATGATATGAGATTAGTTTATTCAAAATAATAGCATTGATATTTCATTATTGTTTTTTAAAATTTTAATCAGTTATTATCTTAGATCAAGATATTGTGAAAACTTTCTATCTACATTTGTGATTATAAAAAGTCAAATACACTATTTATTAATCATTAAAAAAGAAACAATGAGCACACTTACATTAAAAGATGGGACAGAGATTTACTACAAAGATTGGGGAAAAGGACAACCTGTTTTTTTTCACCACGGATGGCCATTATCAAGTGATGACTGGGACGCGCAGATGTTCTTTTTCTTAGAACAGGGCTACAGGGTAATTGCTCATGACAGAAGAGGTCACGGAAGATCTGAACAGACTCCTTACGGACATAACATGGATACTTATGCTTCGGACGTTGCAGAAATTGTTGAAGCATTGGATTTAAAAGATGTGATCCACGTAGGGCATTCTACCGGAGGAGGTGAAGTAATACGATATGTTGCCAGGCATGGTAACGGACGAGTTGCCAAAGCTGTTCTGGTAAGTGCAGTGACCCCGATTATGGTTCAGAATGAAAATAATCCGAATGGAGTTCCTATGTCCGTTTTTGATGATATCAGAAATAATACGGCAAAACACAGGCAACAGTTTTTTATAGATATCACTTTTCCTTTTTACGGGTACAACAGAGAAGGTGCAAAAGTATCGGAAGGCATTCAGAGAAACTGGTGGAGACAGGGAATGAATGGCTCCATTAAAGCTCACTACGACTGTATCAAGGCATTCTCGGAAACAGATTTTACGGAAGACCTTACAAGTGTAGATGTTCCTGTATTGGTTATGCATGGTGAAGATGATCAGATCGTTCCGTTTGAGACAACAGGAAAAGTGGCCGCTACCCTACTTAAAAACGGAAAACTGATTTCTTATCCGGGCTTTCCTCATGGCATGCCGACAACGGAAGCTGAAACAATTAACAAAGACCTTTTGGCTTTCTTTACATCATAGTTCTTTAAGCAGACAATATATACGATGCACGGATTCCTCTTATCCGTGCATTTATATTCGGAATAAAAGGATCAGAGAATAAAGTCAATATGATATAAAGCTGAAAGCTCAAGGTTATCTTTACAAAAACCGAAGCTTTGCATGGCTATCATCTTAATATATAACCCGGAGTCTTTTGTATATCACTTTTTTTTTCTTAATTTTGCAGACTATTATTCCTGATATCTTTTGGGAGTAACCAAAACAGATATTGATAACAAAACAATAAAAAAAGCAAAACAATGCCAAAATTAAAAACGAAATCAGGTGCTAAGAAACGTTTTGCTCTTACCGGAACAGGTAAGATCAAAAGAAAAAAACGCTTACAAAAGCCACATCTTAACTAAGAAAGAAACTAAGCAGAAGAGAAATCTTACTACTACTTCTTACGTAGCTAAAGTGGATGAGAAAAGCGTTCAACGTCAATTAGCCATTAAGTAGTTTTTATAAATCTATATTCGGTTTATAAGAATTCAAACAAATTCAAAATTTTAACCCTGAAATGGAGCAGCCAAGTACAATGAAACAGATTGTCGCACATTTCAAAAAAACAATTTAAATTATGCCAAGATCAGTAAATGCCGTAGCTTCAAGAGCTCGCAGAAAGAAAATTTTTAAGCAAGCTAAAGGTTATTTCGGAAGAAGAAAGAACGTTTGGACTGTAGCTAAAAACGCGGTAGAAAAAGCAATGCAATATGCTTACCGTGGTAGAAAAGAGAAAAAGAGAAACTTCAGAGCACTTTGGATTACTCGTATCAATGCGGGAACCAGAGAGCACGGAATGTCTTACTCTCAATTTATGGGAGCTCTTAAAAAGAACAACATTGAGCTTAACAGAAAAGTTTTAGCAGATTTAGCAATGAATCACCCTGAAGCTTTCAAAGCTGTTGTAGATCAAGTAAAATAATGTAGAATACTATTTTGTTATCAATATAAGTCCCGGGCAAAGCCCGGGACCTTTTTCATGTTTATCCCTTGCGAAGCATAAAAAGAGAATCATTTTAACCAATTTAATAAATTTAATTCGTACAAAAAGTGAATTGTATAGAATACATTCTATTTTTAATAAAATTTCATTAAAACTACATCAAACACCCACTATATATAAAAACAAATCTTATTATTTGCTATATTAGCAATCAGAAAATAAGTTAAGTAAATAAATGAAAAAAATCGCTGCTTTTTTATTTGCATCTGTGGTGGCACAAAGCACCAACGCCCAAAGTTTTATTCAAAGCTATAAGGATAGAGCCGATATGGTTACCCAGACAAATATTACCACCTATCTTCAGGAATTTGCCAATCTGGGAATAAAAACAACCGGTTCACAGGCCAACGCCAATGCCCTGGAATGGCTAAAAAACAAGTATACTTCGTATGGATATTCTGCCAGTCAGATTGCAGAAGATCCTTTCACATTCGGAACCACAAGTTCCAAAAATTTAATCGTTACCAAAACCGGTACGGTATATCCTAATAAATATGTTATTATCTGCGGGCATTTTGACAGCATCAACGGCCCGGGGGTAAATGACAACGGAAGTGGCACTTCTATCATCCTGGAAGCAGCGAGGATTTTGAAAGACGTACCTACGGAATACTCTATCAAGTTTATTCATTTCTCCGGAGAAGAACAGGGCCTTAGAGGAAGTTTACATTATGCTAATAACGTTGCCTATCAGAATAACATCCGTGTTTTAGATATTAAATTAGTTTTCAACCTGGATCAGGTTGGAGGGGTGATGGGAAATAACAATAATACAATTTATTGTGATGAGGACCAGGGAGGTATTCCTGATAATAATACAGCTTCTGCAGCAGTAACCCAGGAGCTAAGAAACTGTACTGCATTGTATTCGCCCCTGCAAACAGATGTGGATCCCGCCGCAGATACCGATTATATTCCTTTTGAACAAAAAGGCGAAGTGATTACGGGCTTCTTTGAAAGGATAAGAAGTACTTACCCTCATAAACCAACTGATACTTTTGCCAATACAGATCCTGTATACATTTATAATGTAGGAAAGGCTACCGTAGGGGCTTTACAACACTTTGCCGTTGCATCTGCAAGCAGCCTTGGAACACATGAAACAGGTTTAAAAAACTCGTTGGAAGCTGTAAAGATTTACCCTAATCCCGCAAAGGATACTATCCATATTGAACTTCCTGATTCTAAAATACAGAAATTCAGTTTTGAAATTACAGATGTATCAGGACGCTCCTTATTGAAAAGGACAAATGAAGCAAAAATCAATGTAACCAATCTGGAGAGCGGTGCTTATATCGGGATTTTAAAAGCAAATGATCAGACTGTGGTAAGAAAAAATTTTGATTGAAAGATAATTTTTAGCCTTCGTATATACAAAGCCTTTGATTATTTCAGAGGCTTTTTTTTATGATGCGTCAAAGTATGCATAACAAGTCCAAAACACCCATTAACAACTAAATAATTAATATTTTAACATATTTTCTAAAAAATTAACCACTGTATTGGGATTTAATTATTACATTAGCAATACCAAAACAAATAAATATTATGAAAAGAATTGCTACATTATTATGTACTTCGCTACTCGTTCAGAGTATGGCGGCCCAGACTTTTATCCAGGCCTATAAAAACAGGGCTGATATGGTTACCCAGGCAAATATTACGGCCAATCTGCAGGAATTTGCCAATTTGGGCATAAAAACCACGGGTTCACAGGCAAATGCCAACACTTTAAACTGGATTAAAAACAAGTATCTGTCTTATGGATATACTGCCAGCCAGATTGTAGAAAGTCCTTTTACCTTCGGAAATACAAGTTCAAAAAACCTGATTATTACCAAAACCGGTACGCTCTATCCTAACAAGTATGTTATTATCTGCGGACATTTCGATACCATTTATGGCCCGGGGGTCAATGACAACGGTAGCGGAACTTCTATCATTTTGGAAGCGGCAAGAATTTTAAAAGATGTTCCTACAGAATATTCTATAAAATTCATTCACTTTTCCGGGGAAGAACAAGGGTTAAGAGGAAGCAGCCATTATGTGAATAATATAGTATACCAGGGAGGGGTCCGTAAACTGGACATCAAATTGGTTTTCAATCTTGACCAGGTAGGAGGAGTAAGAGGAAACAACAATAATACAGTATATTGTGACGAAGATCAGGGAGGTGTTTCGTCTAATAATGCCGCTTCTGCAGCGGTGACACAACAGCTTAGAAATTGTACGGCTCTCTATTCCCCTCTTCAGACTGAAGTAGACCCGGCTGAAGCTTCAGATTATATTCCTTTTGAGCAAAAAGGAGAAGTAATTACCGGTTTCTTTGAAAGGATCAGAAGTACTTATCCGCATTCATCCAGAGACACTTTTGCCAATATGGATCCGGTGTATGTTTATAATATAGGAAAAGCAACAGTAGGGGCTTTGCAGCATTTTGCAACAGCTTCCACAACTTTACCCTTAAACAGGGAGACATCGAAAAATTCATTGGAAACAACAAAAATCTATCCCAATCCGGCAAGCAGTATTTTAAATATAGAATTCCCCGGCTCCAAAGAAAGTAATTTCAGTTTTGAAATGAAAAACCTGATGGGAAGAACCGTTCTTAAAGCAAACAATGAAACCAGGATTAATGTTTCTAACCTGGAAAACGGGGTTTATATCGGAGTTTTAACAGTAGGTGAACAGACTATCTCAAAAAATATTCTGATAGAGAAATAAGACCTTGTCTTAATGAAGAGGCCGTATCACGACTCGTGAAAACGGCCTTTTTTTATGAAATTTCCTGTAACTTATTTTCGTTTAAACGATTTTTGACCCGCATCGTCTAACGGTGATACACTTTCTTTATCCAGTTGCAAATCAAGTAGAAACACCCAATATCTTTTAATAATTAAAGTTAAGGGAAACGGTATAATATCTTCCATTTCCTCTTACGTATTCGGCGTCACGTGCTGTATACATCGAGGTAGGTGTAAAATAAGAAGTGTTGAGCACATTTTCTATTCCCAGCCCGATAGTAATTAACTTATTGAATCTATAGCTTCCCTGGAAATTGAACAGATTAAAATCCTTTACAGGACCTTCTCCTTCATCATACTTTCCTGAAGCAGCCGGTTCAAATTTTTCTCTTTTAAACGAATACATATGATAGATTCCCAATTGCAGGTTTTGGCTTTTATCATTCCATTTAATGTAAGAATTCAATCTTGCAGGGGCTATTCGTAAGCCGCTCAGGTATTTACCGTAGCTATTGTCATTCTTTACGTCTACTTTTCCTTCCTGATACGTATAATGTGTTCCTACTGTTAATCCTCGTACCGGATAAGCAGTAACCGCCAGCTCTACTCCGCTAATGTATTGCGGAGCCCGGAGAGGAGTCCAGAAACCATTCACAGAAACCAGGTCTGCTCCCAGTTTGGAATAGTTATAAAAATAGCTTGCCGAGAAATCAACATGTGTTCCGATTTTACTGTTGAACCCTATTTCGTAATTGTCAATCACTACCGGATCTGTATTGATCTCATTAAGAACATTACTTTTAGCATCCCTGAGCACACGTCCTAAATCATAGATATTAAATCCTCTTGAATAAGAAGTAAAGGGCTGAAAGAAATCAAATGCCACATAGCTTACTCCTACATTGTAAGATAAATTGGAATAATTCAGCCTTCCTCCCTGCACATTGAACGGTATGTCTTTATTGGATGGTAAAGTAGTATAATCCGGCACCTTCACAGACATCTTGTCCCATCGAAGCCCGGCTTTTAAAGTAAGATCAGTGGTAAGAAATAATTTCCCCTGCACAAAAGGTGCTGCAGCAATCATATTCATCTCAGGAACCCAGATTCGCCCATCTACCAGAGGCTGGCTCGTTTTTTCATTCAAAAGATCCAGACCATAAGTTAATGAACCCTTTAATCCGTTATCCCGGCCAAATTCCGTATTAAAATCTGCTCTGAATCCATATTTTTTTTCTAAAATAGCTGACTGCCCGCCGGTTTTCCATCGTGGCGGATTGCGGTAATCATAAATGGTATAAAAGTCCTGGAAATAAAGAATGGTGGTAAGGCTGGTATGATGGAAAATATTTTTATTACTGTATTTAAAATACCCGTTGTGATTGTATCTTGTTCCTTCTTTCACTCCTTCCCTTTCTCCTAATTTCCCGGTAGAAGGCCGCTCTCCGTATTTACCGGGATCCAGTATATACCTGGAATCCTGCAAACTTGAATAGTAGTTGTACATCACTTCCAGTCTGCTGCCGGTATTAATATTATATCCTATTTTAGCAAAGGCGTTATTCACGGCTGTTTCTCCTAATCCATATCTTGGATTCTGAACCAATCCTTCACCATCTATTTTCACCCCGTTCTGAGTAAAAGTTCCGTTGACAAGATAATCCCATTTTCCTGCATTTCCATAGAAGCTTTGCGAAATCCTGTATCCTGCCCCTCCATCTGCTTTAAACATTTTGTTATTAAACAGCTCATGACTGGTAAAACCCAATACCGTTTTACCTGAAAGAGGTTTGTCTGAAATACTTTTCTGCGTGATATAATTAATAATTCCCCCTTCTGCTCCATTACCATAGATCGAGGTAGCTCCTTTTACGACTTCAACCTGTTCCAGCACTGAGGGATCAATACTTCTGATTTCCCTGTCATTATTCCGTAAAGGACTGGATTGGGGGATTCCGTCAATCATGATAAGAACATTTCTTCCTCTCAAAGTTTGTCCCCTGTTGCTGACAAGATTATTTCCGAATGCCAGTCCTGGTACTGTATATGCCAGAATAGTGCTGAGATCCGGAGAAATTAATGATTGCTCAGCAATTTCTTTCTTATTGATGATATTTACTGTAGAAGCTGTTTTTTTGACAATTTCAGGCGTCCTGGATGCCGTAACAATTACTTCCTCCAATCTGTTTTGATTTACCGAATCTTTTTTCTGGGCTGTCACATGGGAAAATACCATAAGGCTGCCGATCAAAAAAATAGATTTTCTCATACCGTAATGTTATTTAGAATAATTAAAAACAAAGGTAGTTTTTTTTAATCATCATCAAAGTTCATCCCTTTTAAATACATTATTTCAAAATCATGTTTAAAATAACACCATAAACCGTATTAAACGAAAATAATTAACATTATTTACCAATTAACATCAATATATTTATCTTAACTGATAATCATCATATATGGAATTCAAGTAAATCTATTGAAGACCTCACAGCCGCTATTGATTCCTGCTTTCAAGAGTCCTCTCTATATCTTCTAAAGAAAAACCTTTTGTTTTCAATAAAATCAGAAAATGATATAAAAGATCGGCAGCTTCATTTTTAAAAAGTTCAGCGTTATTGTCTTTAGCTTCAATTACCAGTTCTATAGCTTCCTCGCCTACTTTCTGTGCAACTTTATTGATCCCTCTTTGGTATAAAGAATACGTGTAAGATCCCTCTGATTTTTGATCAATCCGTTGGGAAACTGTATTTTCCAGTTCATATAAAAATCCTTTGGCTTCTTTTTCCCCGAAACAACTAAAGCTTCCTGTATGGCAGACTACATTTTCAGGAATCACTTTTATCAAAATTGTATCCCTATCACAATCTATGTCTATACTTTTTACTGTTAAAAAATTACCGGACTCCTCTCCTTTTGTCCAGAGCCTGTTTTTGGAACGGCTGAAGAAGGTAACAATTCTCTCCTTTTCCGTTTTTTCAAAAGCTTCTTCATTCATATATCCCAGCATAAGAACCTGTAATGTCCTGTTATCCTGGATCACAACAGGAACAAGCCCGTTGTCTTTATTAAAATTAACTTTCATCGTACCTGGATTTTTTTTAATTTAAGTTGTTGTTTTAATCCTTGGATAGTCATTTCATTGAAATGAAATACACTAGCAGCTAATGCTCCTGTTGCCTGCGTTTCACTGAACACTTTAACAAAGTCTTCAATTTTACCCGCACCTCCTGAAGCAATAACAGGAATACCAATGTTTTCCGAAACCAGTTTTGTAATGCGAAGATCAAAACCATTTTTAGTACCATCACCATCCATAGAGGTCAAAAGAATTTCTCCTGCTCCTAATTTTTCTGCTTCCCTGGCCCAGTCTATAGTAGTAAGTGCGGTGGTTTCTTTTCCTCCTTTGATATGAACAAAATCATATGCTCCTATTCTTTTTGTATCAATGGCCACAACAATACACTGGCTGCCAAATTCTTTGGCAAGCTCAGAAACGAGCTGCGGATTTTTTACTGCCGAAGAATTAATGCTTATTTTGTCTGCCCCTGCCTCCAATAGTTTCCTAACATCTTCAACAATAGAAATTCCTCCTCCAACAGTAAATGGAATGCTTAATTCCTTTGCAATTTCTTTTACCAGTTCTGCAAATGTTTTTCTGTTTTCAATCGTAGCCGTGATATCAAGAAAAACCAGCTCGTCAGCACCTTCACGTTCATATTTTTTGGCAAGCTCCACAGGATCTCCTGCATTTTTTAAGTCTTCAAAATTAACTCCTTTTACAGTAGTTCCATCTTTAATATCCAGACACGGAATAATTCTTTTTTTAAGCATTTTCAATACAATTTTGAAGTTGTTGCAAGCTTATTTTACCTTCATAAATGGCTTTTCCAATGATTGTTCCGGAGC
Source organism: Chryseobacterium sp. P1-3 (assembly GCF_000738495.1). Classification (NCBI taxonomy): domain Bacteria; kingdom Pseudomonadati; phylum Bacteroidota; class Flavobacteriia; order Flavobacteriales; family Weeksellaceae; genus Chryseobacterium; species Chryseobacterium sp. P1-3. Next base: position 353,760 of record NZ_JPEQ01000007.1, on the reverse strand, counting down.
ATCCGAGATCTTTCATTTTATAGACATCTTTAATATTGGCAATTCCACCGCTTGCGGTTAACCGGACCGAAGTTCTGGATAAGATCTCGCTATATAAACCTGCTGCAGGACCTTCCAGCATGCCGTCCTTTGCAATATCGGTACAAATCACATTCCGGATTCCCTTTTCCTGATATCCAAGGATAAAATCAATAATATCCTGATCACTTTCTTCCAGCCATCCGGAGGTTTTAATTTTTCTGTTCTCACAATCCGCCCCAAGAATAATTTTCTCCGGACCATATTGCTCAATCATCCTGAAACCAAACCCGGGATCCTGTACAGCAATACTTCCCAGTGTAATTTGCTGAGCACCGGAATCAAAGGCGGTTTGTATGTCTTTCTCCGTTTTTAATCCTCCACCAAAGTCAATATGAAGGGATGTTGAACGGGCAATGTCTTCCAGTACTTTCTGATTAACAATATGCCTGGATTTCGCCCCGTCCAGATCTACCAGGTGAAGAAACTGAATACCGGAGTTTTCAAACTCTTTCGCTACTTCTACAGGGTTTTCATTATAAATTTTTTTGGTGGTATAATCTCCTTTTGACAGGCGTACACATTTCCCGTCGATAATATCAATGGCCGGAATTATTTTCATTATAATCTTATAAAATTGTTTAAAATCTGGCTGCCAATTTCTCCTGATTTTTCAGGGTGAAATTGCACCGCATAAAAATTGTCCTTTTGCAAAGAAGCACTAAATGGCAGGATATAATCACACACCGAGGTTGTAAAACCGGATAGTTCACAATAATAGCTGTGAACAAAATACATATCGCTTCCGGCTTCAACCTTTCTAAACAATGTCCCATCCTGAGCCGAAATGGCATTCCATCCCATATGAGGAATCAGGCCATGGGAAGGAAATTTTCTGACCTTAATATCAAAGATCCCCATTCCTTCGGTATCTCCTTCTTCATTGTCTTTACACATCAGCTGCATTCCCAGGCATATTCCCAGGACCGGCTGTTTCAAATCGGGTATCAGTACATCCAATCCCTTTTCCTTTAACCGCTTCATGGTAGATGAGGCTTCTCCAACTCCCGGAAAAATCACTTTATCCGCTTTTATGATCTGCTCAGGATCATCCGTAATTACCGAATCAATATTTAACCGATTCAGAGCATTTTGAACGGAATTGACATTTCCTCCGTTATATTTTATTATAGCAATCATCTTTATAAACTTCCTTTGGTTGATGGTAAACTGTAATTGGCATCAGATTGATTGACCGCCATTTTAATCGCTTTTGCAAAAGCTTTAAAAACAGCTTCTATCTTATGGTGCTCGTTATTTCCTTCCGCTTTGATGTTCAGATTGGATTTTGAAGCATCTGTAAAAGATTTAAAGAAGTGGTAAAACATTTCTGTAGGAACATCTCCTATTTTTTCTCTTTTAAATTCAACATCCCAAACCAGCCATGGCCTGCCTCCGAAATCTATAGCCACCTGTGCCAGGCAATCATCCATCGGAAGAAGGAAGCCATACCTTTCAATCCCTTTTTTCTGTCCTAATGCCTTCAAAATTGCTTCTCCCAGTACAATAGCAGTATCTTCTATCGTGTGGTGTTCGTCTACTGAAAGATCTCCGTTTACTTTAATTCTGAGATCCATATTACCATGTCTGGCGATCTGATCCAGCATATGATCAAAAAAATGGAGCCCTGTAGAAATTTCTGATTTCCCTTTTCCGTCGATATGTACTTCCACTTCTATTTCCGTTTCCTTGGTTTTTCTGTAAACATTTGCCCTTCTCATACCCGATTTTAAAAACCGGTAAATATCCGCCCAGTCCGTAGTAGAGAGTACCGCTTTCTCATTAAAGCTTTCATTGAGAAAAATAGATTTAGCACCCAAATTTTCAGCTAGTTGAATATCTGTATTTCGATCACCAATTACATAGGAATTTGCAAGATCATACTTTCCATATTTATATTTTTCAAGCATACCTGTTCCCGGTTTCCGGGTCGGCAGATTCTCGTGCTCGAAACTTTTGTCAATTAAAATATCGTTAAAGATGATCCCTTCGTTTTCAAAAGCTTTCAGCATCTTTTCATGCGGGCCGGTAAAGTCTTCAAAAGGAAAACTTTCTGTTCCCAGACCGTCCTGGTTGGTTACCATCACCAATTCATAATCCAGCTCATTGGCAATTTTTGAAAGGTTGCTGAAAACGCCGGGATAAAACTCCAGCTTCTCCAGTGAATCCACCTGGAAATTTATGGGCGGCTCAATGATAAGCGTACCGTCACGATCTATAAATAATACTTTTTTCATATTTAGTCTGTTATATTTTTTAAAAGATTGACCAGCTTTTCATTTTCCTGCCGGCTTCCTACGTTAATCCTGATACATCCTGGTATAGCAGGATCCCTTCTGCTTACCAAAATCTCATGATCCAGCATTTTTCCGTATACCTGATCTACATTTTTCATTTTAATCAAAAAGAAGTTGGCATCCGTAGGAAAAATTTTCGCAATGCATTCAATATCCCGAAGCTGATCTTCCAACCATTCTCTTTCTATTAAAATGTTCTGCACATTCTGCTGAAGCTTTGTTTCTTCATCCAGTGTTTTCAGAATTAATTCCTGGCTTAATATATTGACGTTATAAGGTGCTTTTACCGTATTAATAAGACTGATAATTTCTTCTGAAGCATAAGCCATTCCTACCCTGGCTCCTGCTATACCCCATGCTTTTGAGAAAGTCTGAAGTACAATCAGATTGGGATATTTTTCAAGAAGTCCCAGACATGATTTTTTTCCGGAGAATTCTATATAGGCTTCGTCTACCACCACAAGTCCATTGAAATTCTGAAGATAAAATTCAATGTCATCTATGCTGTTTCCCGTAGGGTTATTTGGGGAGCACAAAAAGAAAATTTTGACCGGTTCTTTCACAAGGGTTAGAAAGTCTTCTTTTACAATCTCGAAACTTTCATCAAGATTGAGTTTTAATACGTTATTCTCATTGATGGCAGCATAAAACCCGTACATCGCAAAGGATGGATTCATCATAAGTATAGAGTCTTTTTTAGGCTCACAAAAAAATTTTGATAATCAGGTCGATCAGCTCGTCGCTTCCGTTTCCTATTGCAATCTGTGATGGCGAAACATCCTTAAGCCCTGCCAATTTGTTTTTAAGCTTTTTCTGTGTAGAGTCAGGATAGCGGTTAAATTCTCCAAACGGGCTCTCATTGGCATCCAGCATGACAGGTGCATTAAATTCATGCTGATCCCTGAAACTGATGTAGGGCTGTAGTTTTAATATATTTTCTCTAACTAAAGTATTGATACTGTTATTTTTCATTGTAACACTTTTCATTTCCAAATAAACAAGACAGCTAAAAGCTGGTTATAATGTAATTAATTATTCTAATTTCTAAGATTAAGATGAAATGTAAAATTGGGGCAATTCAACTAAGCTTATAAGACGTAAGGCTTTCTGACCGCTCTCTCTACTTTGTGTAACCCTTAAAAATTAAGATCTTAATCGTATTGACACTGCATTTTTGTGTGCAAACAGTCCTTCCGCCTCGGCCATAAGCTCTATTGTCTTTCCTAAATTTTGAAGTCCTTCTCTGGAAAGATGCTGAAATGTTATTTTTTTCACAAAACTGTCTAGTGAAACACCGCTGTAATTCTTTGCAAAGCCATTGGTAGGAAGGGTATGATTGGTTCCACTGGCATAATCTCCTGCACTTTCACAGGAATAATTCCCAAGGAAAACAGATCCTGCATTCCGGACCTGTGCGGTATACTGATCAAAATTTTCTATGGCCAGGATAAGGTGTTCCGGAGCATACAGATTACTGAATTCCATGGCAGCATCAATGGTATCTGTAAGTATAAAGGAACTGTTTTCCAAAGCCTTGGAGGCCATTTCATTTCTGGGCAGGGCTTTTAACTGCCGGTCAACAGCTTCTATTGTTTCGTTGAAGACTTCAAGATCTGTCGTAATAAAAATAACCTGACTGTCGTTTCCGTGCTCTGCCTGGGAAAGAAGATCAGCGGCACAAAATTCAGGAACGGCATTTTCATCGGCAATTACTAGTACCTCACTGGGCCCCGCAGGCATATCAATTGCTACTCCAAAGCGCTGGGCATATTCTTTGGCTGCTACTACGAACTGGTTTCCGGGACCGAAAATTTTATATACTTCCGGAATACTTTCTGTTCCCAGACTCATCGCTGCAATGGCTTGTGCCCCTCCGCTTTTAAAAACCCTGGAAACTCCGCATATCTTTGCGGCATATAAAATCGCCGGATTAATCTTTCCGTTTTTATCGGGTGGTGTGCAAAGGATAATCTCTTTACAGCCAGCCAGATTGGCAGGAACAGCAAGCATCAGAACCGTTGAAAACAAAGGTGCCGTACCTCCCGGAATATAAATTCCCACTTTCTCTATGGCACGGTTCTCCCGCCAGCAGAAGACTCCTCTTGTTGTTTCAATTTTCCGGATCTCCTGCTCCTGGGAAGTATGAAATTGAGCAATATTTTCCTTTGCTTCCCGGATCGCCTGTTTCAGATCATCACTGATCCTGTTTTCCGCTTCTTCAATTTCAGATGGGGTTACTGCAATACTACCGGTTTCTGCTTTATCAAATCTTTTATTGAATTCTATTAAAGCCCGGTCTCCATTTTTAGCGACTTCCTGAAATATTTCTTTAATAATCCCGGAAATTTCTTCCTGCTTTAAAACCGGCCGCTCGATTAAATCAGCCCATGTATCTTGTGTGGGGTACCTGTATATTTTCATCTGTACTATCTTTTAAATAACCATTTTATCTATCGGGATAATTAATATATCCTGGGCACCGTTTTCCTTCAGTTCATCAATTACTTCCCAGAATCTTTCTTCTTCAATGACAGAATGAATACTACTCCATCCTTCTTCAGCCAGAGGAATTACCGTAGGACTTTTCAAAACAGGAAGCACTCCGGCAACCTTTTCTATTTTATGGTTGGGAACATTCATCAGAATATATTTTGATTTTTTAGCCTTTAAAACTGCTTTGATTCTGAATAAAAATTTTTCGAGAATGATTTCTTTTTCAGGTGATAACCGGGGAGTTTGGGCTAAAACGGCTTCAGATTTCAGTAAAGTGACTGTTTCCCGTAATCCGTTTTTGAATAAGGTACTTCCTGAACTTACAATATCACAGATCCCATCCGCCAATCCAATATTCGGGGCAATTTCCACGGAGCCGGAGATGACGTGAATGTCTGAAACGATGTTTTCTTTTTCCAGAAAATTTCTAAGGGTATTAGGATAGGATGTGGCCACCTTTTTCCCCTGGAAATACGAGGGATCATCGGTCTCCACTTCCTTGGGTACAGCAAGGGAAACCCTGCATTTGGAGAATCCCAGCTTCTGGATAATGGGAATATTTTTTTGTTTTTCAATCAGCAGATTTTCTCCTACGATGGCAACATCCACTACCCCGTCTTCAAGGTATTGCGGGATATCTGAATTCCGGAGATACATGATTTCCATCGGAAAGTTATCTACCGAAACTTTAAGCTGTTCTTTACCGTTGTTGACTAATATTCCACAGTCTTTGAGGAGCTGTAAGGAATCTTCGTAAAGCCGGCCACTTTTTTGAATCGCAATTTTTAATTTACTCATTTCGTCTTTTTTGAGTCCGAGTAAATAAAAAACTGATCTGTTGAAGATTTCTGAGGAGAATTCAGGAAACAAAAAAACCGTCTATTTACTCAGACGGTTTTTAATTATTTTTGATTTTAGCATCAACAATTATCAATCAATTCCGTCTAGCAGAGATGATGATGATAATGATGTAATGCTAAAAAAGTTGGTTTCATTGTATTGAATTATGATGCAAATGTAGGATTTATTTTTAAAATGCAAAGCTTTTTCAGATAATTTTTTGATAAAGGTTTATCAGTTCTCTTGCAATTGATTCATCATTAAATTTCTGAACAAACTCAAAACCCTTTTCTGCACGGCGTTTTCCCTCTGATTCATTTTCCCAGAGAAATGTAAGCTTGGCTCTGATATCAAGCTCATTGTGAGGATCTATATAGACAGAGTCCTTACCTCCTGCTTCCGGCAGGCAACTTGTATTGCTTGTTACCACTACCGTTTTCGAAAAAAGAGCCTCTATCACAGGGATTCCGAAGCCTTCAAAAAAGCTTGGATATATAAAAATATCTGCCAGTTTATAGATTGCTGCCAGCTCTTCCATAGAAACTCCTTCCAGAAATAGAACCTGTTTTTCCATTTTATTTTTTTTCAAAAAGCGTTCTATTTTCTGATAATATTTTGTCTTTCTGCCTACAACTACCAGGGGTATTTCTGTCTCTTTAATAGCTTTTACCACATTCAGAAGATTCTTACGCTCTTCAATGGTTCCGACATTAAGAATAAAAACGCCCCGGCAGATTGAATTTGTTTTTGACACTTTGTATGAATTCTACTGGCTGTTGTTCTTTAAAAGCTTGATGACATCCCTGATAAATCACTTCAATCTTATCTTCAGGAACCTTTAAATACTGAATGATATCTCTTTTGGTCTGCTCTGAAATGGCAATAATTTTATCTGCGGTATCAGCCGCTTTCTTAAATTTCCAGAAATGTATTTTCCGGTCAAAAAAAGAATAGTATTGTGGATACCGTACAAAGATTAAATCATGAATGGTCACCACCTTTTTGATAGGATCTTTCCCCCATTTTAAAGGAAGCTCCCCGGAGAGTCCGTGAAAAATGTCAGCGCCTTGTTTCTGCGCATCTTTTCCCATTTTAAACTGGCGGGAAAAGTTTCCTTTTGAGATTTCAATAAACCGTACATTGGAGCGGTTCAGAATCTCTTTTCCGCGTTCAGATTTATTTTTATTGAGCAGCAGGTATTCATTTTCCGGTGCATATTCGGAAAGTATTCTGACAAGATCGCGTGAATAATTGCCCAACCCGGAAGTATTGTGAAAAAAAACGTTTTGCGTCAAAGGCAATTTTCATAGTGTATCTGTAATTTTATCAAAATTATTAGAATTCATCAATTTTCCCCGGCATAATCCCGGGATCCATCGAGAATTTATCTTTGTATCTGTTTCTGAAAGTCCTGAAAGGTGCCGAACGTATGTCCCTTATCTTTCAGCCATCCTACGAACGAATCAAACCTTTGTACCATATCTTTTCCGGAATTTTTTACGGTAAAACCCGGAAGCCTGAATGCCTCATCTTTAATTTCTGCAAATTCCCACGGATGGAAATAAATATTAAGGTATTTATCTTTTCCTAACGTATCGGAAGCTAGCTTTTTGTACACTGCCAAAGGAAAATTATGAAAACTCAGCCAGAATAACGGAATCCTGAAATTGGGTGTTACCGAAGCCGGAACCTGCATTACGTTTCCTTCTTTGAAATACGTTCTTGACACTTTTAAGTTGTTATATCTGCCCGGTAAAAAGGTTGGATTGATAGAAGAATTATAGGAATACCCTGCTTTTTCGACGTCTTTGTTGTCAACAGGCATCATTCTCGGCATTCTTAGTCCTGTTATTTTGGTGGAGAAAAGTTCCTCCAGCCGCTCTCTCGATTCTTTAAGATGTTTCACTTCAAATTCTGAATGGAACCAGGTGTGGGAAGCCAATTCATGCCCGTCCTGTAACAACCTTTCGATAAGGGGCCTGCTGTTTTCTGCGAAAACTACCGTAGAAAAAAAAGTAGCTTTCACTTTATATTTCTTAAGGATATCCAATATCCTTTCCAATCCGGTCTGCGAAATTGAAATTTGCTTTTCAAAAGGAATTTTACCTTTGTATTCAAATGGCATATCAAATTCCTCAATGTCAAAACTTAATAAAACCATTCTAAAAGTTTTTGTTTTTAATAATATAATTAGGTCTGTCTTTCACCTGTTTAAATATTTTTCCTAAATAGATTCCCATTATCCCCATAATAATCAATTGTAATCCTCCAAAGAATACAATCGTCATAATAAGCGAGGCCCAACCTGAGATTTCTGTTTTGGCAATAAATGAATGGATGACATATATCCCGTATCCGATAATAGAAATTGCTGAAAATAAAAAACCAAGGTAAGCCGCAATATAAAGGGGTTTTACACTAAAAGCTGTAATTCCGGTAAAGGCAAAAGTGAACATTTTTTTAAGATTATAGCTGCTTTGTCCGGACATCCTTTCGGCTGCCGTAAAATTAATCCCGGTCTGCCTGAATCCCATCCAGCTTGTCAGCCCCCTCAGGAATAAATCATCTTCATTAAAATTGCGCATTACTTCCACGGCATTGGCATCCATCAGCCTGAAATCGGAGCCGCCTCCTTTTGTTAGATTAACATCTGACAAGTTGGATAAAAGCTTATAAAAAAGATCCGATGTTTTTCTTTTAAAATAGGAAATCTCCTTGGGATAGGTTCGTACAGTAAAAACCACGTCATATCCTTCCTCCCATTTTTTTATCATTTCCGGGATAAGTTCCGGCGGATGCTGAAGGTCTCCATCCATAGAAATGACTGCATTCCCGTGGGCATTATCCATGCCTGCTTTTACAGCTGGCTGATGCCCGAAATTCCTTGAAAATTCAATAAATTTCACTTCATCAAACCGCTCTGAAAGCTCTTCCAGTTTCTTCTGCGTATTGTCCCTGCTCCCATCATTTACAAATATAATTTCAAAGTCATAATGATGCAGCCCATCAAAAACTTCTTTGATTTTCTGATGGATCACAGCAACGTTTCCTTCTTCATTATAGGCAGGAATTACAATTGAAATTTTCTTCATAATGATTAATTCAGACTGTAGTTTTTCTCAAAATCCTTGGTCAAAAGCTCATAAGTTACTCTCAGCCAAACCAAGATACAAGGTACGGCTTTTAAGGAATACTTGATGATATAGTTCTCTTTTACAAACTTGGGAAATAAATCTGAAGTGGAGAAACAGGTAAAAATAATCACAAAGACAAGCAACCCGATAATGAAAGGAGTTCTTTCTTTTTGAAGAAAAAACCATATTAAAAACGCCTACCACGGCAATGATATAAGTAGGAGACTCAGAGCTGGAACTGAATAAGACTAAAAACAGTAAGGTTGAAGCCAGGATCATTAGCTGAAAGGCATAGTGCTTATATTGCCTGATCCTGATATAAGGTAATGCAAAAAGCGGTAGCCCTGCTGCTAAAAAAACAAGGTTGGAGATAGAGGCATCTCCTAAAATCCTTCTGAAAAAGCCCATTAATGAAATATCCTGCATATTGCCCAATACCTGGTTCTCATTATTTTTTTCTATAATAGACTGAAACCAGTCCGAATAACACTGTATGACAAATGCCGGGCTTGAATATGCCATCGGAAGTACAAAAAATAACAATGCAATGCCAATTCCTGAAAGAATAAATTTCGTCTTATTTTTGATAAAGAAAAATTGGGTAAGTCCTACAATACCGTAAATTTTCACAAATACTCCTATTAATATGGCCGTAACGGATTTTACTTCTTTTCTTTCATAGATATAGACAGCAGACAGCAGCAAAAGCCCTGTTAAAGCTACATTAAACTGCAGGCTTAAAGCTGCGGTAATATATTCCTGAAGACAAAGCAACCCAAAAATTGCTTTTTTGGAATCTGAAAACGGGAGTTTATAAATTCCATAAATGAAGATAAAGGTATTTGCTACATTCCAGAGGGAAATTCCAAGCCAGTCAGGCATCATGGCAAATGGCGCAATCAATGCACTGAAAAAGACCCCGTAATGATTCAGATCAAAATAGAGATCGGGATAATGGATAAACAGGTTTTTCTGATGAATGGTATTGAAAAATACATTTTTAAAGATCAGATAATTATTAATCGCATAGTCTCCCCTGAAATATTTGGAAATTGCGGTAACAACCGATATAATAAGATAAACCCCAAATATATATTTAGGGTTTAATAGTATTTTAAGAAATTTTTCTTTCAAAATTGTGGAATATTAGCTTAAAAAATTAATCTTAAACAGCTACATTGTTATCTCTCAATGCATCATTAAGAGACGTTTTTCTTGTCTGTGGATTCTTTTCTCTGACCAATGATCAAAGCACATGGAACCTGATATTCTCCTGCAGGATATTGTTTTGTATAGCTCCCCGGAATCACTACAGAGCGGGCAGGAACCCTTCCTTTAATTTCTACCGGTGTATCTCCTGTTACGTCAATAATTTTTGTAGAGGCCGTCAATACTACATTAGCTCCCAGTACTGCTTCTTTTTCTACGTGAACACCCTCCACCACGATACATCTTGATCCGATGAAACAATCATCCTCAATGATTACCGGAGCGGCTTGTAATGGTTCCAATACCCCGCCAATTCCTACACCACCACTCAGGTGAACATTTTTACCAATCTGTGCACAGCTTCCTACGGTTGCCCAGGTATCTACCATTGTCCCCGAATCTACGTATGCCCCGATATTTACATAAGAAGGCATCATGATCACTCCTGAAGCTACAAAAGAACCTTCTCTTGCAATCGCATGGGGTACTACTCTTACTCCTTTTTCCGCATAATTTTTCTTTAAAGGAATTTTGTCATGGAATTCAAACGGACCTACTTCAATAGTTTCCATTTTTTGGATCGGGAAATACATTACTACGGCTTTCTTCACCCATTCATTTACCTGCCATCCGTTTTCCGTAGGTTCTGCTACACGAAGTTCCCCGGAATCTAATAAAGAAATTACCTCTCTTATCGCTTTTTGGCTGTCTTCATTCTGTAATAGGTCTCTATTATCCCAAATGTTTTCAATAGTTTGTTGTAACGACATGTTTCTTGTTTAAATTAGTTTGAAAAATTATACGCGCCAAAGATACAAAAAAGTTCAGCAAAACAGTTTTTAAGTTGTTGCTTTTAATAAAGGCGAAACATACGCCCAACCCTCTTTTTATAAGACTGATAGGTGGGGCCGTGCTGTTTTAATAAATACTCTTCTTCCAGCCGTATCTGGATCTGCATTACAATACTTCCCACCAGTAAAAACAAGAAAGTGACTGCGGTGGGAACTACCAGAAAAAAACCGGCAAGACTTACCGTCATTCCTAAAAAGACAGGATTTCTGGAGTATTGGAATAAGCCGTGGGTAATAAGTTCGGTTTTCATTTGATTATCAATTCCAATCCGCCAGGACTCTCTCATCTGACACTGGGCTATAATTACCCAGATGAAGGCAAGAATCATCATTATAATCCCTGCATATTGAACTTCTTCAGCTTCCCAAAGCGGTATTTTAAAAGCTTCTTCCATCGTTTCGGGAAATAATAAAAACAGAAAGGTGTAGATAAAAAGAGCAGCCATAATGAGTTTAAAATACCAACCTACCAATGCATAGGCTGAATCATCTTTTGGTAAAACATCAGGACTCTTACCAATTTTCCTGGCAACCGCTATGCTGATTACCAAAAATGAAACCGCAAAGAACAAAATAAAATAAAAAGGAATAAAGAATCTGATGAAATCTGTCATGGTGAAAATGTTTATGTTTCTGACAAATTTCATGAATTTCAGGATGCAAATCTATTGCATTAAAGTTTTCACTTATATCATTGATTTAACGGATCTTTTGGTCTTTTTAAATTCGGTCAGACTCATTTTATGCTGTTTTTTAAAAAAATTTGTTCAGGTGGCTTTCATCTGAAAAGCCAAATTCTGTGACAATTTCATTGATCCTCATATCACTGAAAAGAAGGCGGTGCTCAATCAGTCTCATCTTATAATTCAGGATATAATGGGTAATGGTTTCCCCACACTGCTTTTTAAAGTAGCTTCCGAGATAGGTTTCAGAAAGACCAAATTGCCGGGCTATTACAGAAACTTTCAACAAAGCCGGGTCATGGATATTTCCCTGGATATAATTAATGATTTCCAATATCCTTTTATCAGTATTGGATGCAATATGCTCTACTCTCATCTTTGAAATGTTCCTTGCTGCAATTACGATAAGCGCATTCACATAATGTAAAGTGAGTTCCTCCTGGTAAAGATCAGGATAGTGAAGTCCATGGAGAAGAGAAGCGATGATGGAATCAACCAGAACAACATCAGATTTATTCTGCAATATACATCCTGAAAGATAAGAAGCTCCATAAAGCAGGCAACCTATAGAATTAATACTGTTCCACTTATAGTCTTTTATATAGTGTTCACTGAACTTTACGAGTAAGAGCTCAGTTTTTTTCTTCAATCTGCAGATAATGCTCGTCATCGGGAGTAAGCAGAATAAGGCTGCCTTTGCTGTAAGAGGCAAGATTATTATTGATTTTAAGTGACCCTTTCCCGGAAATGACATATATAATCTGAAAAAAAGAAAACTGATTCCCTTTCAGCGGACAGTTTTCTGTCTGAAGATATTCTACTTTTACTAACTGATCTATATTCTCTCTTTTCATAAGGCAAAATTACTTATTTATCATTGAAATATACTGATTTTTTACATTTTTTCTGTCCAAATTTGCTAGATCAAAATTTTTAAAAATCAATGAAAAGATCAATTTATGTGCTGGCACTCGGTGCATTTGGTATTATTACCACCGAATTTGGAGTTGTAGGTATTTTACCTACCATCAGCCGGCAATTTGGAGTATCCATAGATACAGCAGGATGGCTATTAAGCGCTTTTGCAATAACGGTTGCCATTTCTTCCCCTTTTATTACTTCATTTACCACTAAAATAAACCGGAAGCTGCTTCTGTGTCTTGTCATGAGCATATTTGTGCTTTCAAATCTTATATCTGCTTTTTCCACCAATTTCACTATGCTTATGATTGCCCGTATTTTACCGGCCATATTGCATCCGCTTTTCTGGAATATCTCCAATGCCATTGCATTCAAAGAAAAGGGAGCAAAAGGAGTTTCCACTGTCATGCTGGGTTTAAGTTTAGCTACAGTGCTCGGGATTCCGATTACAACATATGCCGCAGATCTTTTTCATGATTGGAGAGCATCATTTTTCCTCAGCAGCGTAATAAGTCTGATTGCTTTTATCGGGCTGTTGGTTTTTGTTCCTTCCATTCCGGGAGACAAAGCAAAGTCTGAACAGGATCAATTGGTTATACTAAAAGATCCTCTTCTGTGGATTAATCTTATTTCCACGATCTGTACACTTTCTGCTATGTTTTCAAGCTATACTTATCTTACTGCTTTCCTTGAACAAATCACAAAACTGGATGGAGCACAGATCAGCATGATGCTTCTCCTCTTCGGTGGTATGGGAACTATTGGAAACTGGCTGATGGGAGTTGCCCTGCACAAAAATGTACAGTTAACAAGCAGACTGTTTTTAATCCTGTTAATTACAGTACAAATTCTTGCGTATTATCTGGGAGGGATTTTTATTCCTATGATTATTATTGTTTCACTGTGGGGAATGATCCATACGGGCGGCTTTTTGGTTTCCAATATCCGGACCACCCAGTCTATTCCCCATCAGGCACTGGAATTTGTCAACAGCTTACTCACATCATCTTATAATATCGGAATTTCGCTGGGCGCTTTTCTTGGCGGAATCGTAAGTTCTTATTATGGGGTTCAGCATGTACTTTCGGTAAGTATATTACTCCTTGCGGTTACCTTTATTCTGAGCTTCTTTTCGTTTCCCAAAAAGATTACGGAAAATGAAGAAACCGGTCAGGAAGAATTTACAGCGTCTGTATGTGAAAATCTGTAACCGGATTATTGTTTTAAAAAAGCAACTCTTCTCACGATGGGTTGCTTTTTTATTCTTTTCCAATTACCAGGCTCCGGCAATCAGGCTTATGACCGGTTGATTACTATTTTTTATAGAACTCTTTGCGCATGGAGATATGCTTTATTCCAATATTTCTCATTCAAAGATGAAATGATGACTCCTTTGGAAGTAGAAGCATGGATGAATTTCACTTCTCCATCGGGCCCAATATCGTGGACAATCCCTACATGAGAAACCCTGCTTCCGCCACCTGTCGCAAAAAACAGCAAATCCCCCGGTTTTACGTCTCTGATATCTATATTTTTTCCGGCTACCGCCTGGTCTGATGATCTTCTGGGAAGACTAAAATCATTTTCTTCAAAAACTTTCACGGTAAATCCGGAACAATCAAATCCTGAAGAAGTATTTCCTCCGAATTTATACGGGGTTCCAAGATACTTTTCAGCATCTTTCAGAATATCACTGATGGACCGCGGGACTTTACCGTCAAATGTAGAGTCTAGCTTTCTGAGATTTTCAGATTTTGCCACTGTTTTGGTGCCTGATTTCCTGCTGGCAGAAACTTTTTTTGAACTTCCGCAGGAAACAACTAAAACGGAGGCCGCCAGTGCAATAGCAAGCCGCTTTATTTTCAATGTATCTTCCAATAATCCCGATTTCATATCCATCTGATTTTTACCCGATTATAAAATTCTTTACAAATATACATTTTATATATTAACTATGCTATAAGTATACTACAACTATATGATAAATATATGTTAAAATTTTATTTCCCGTTATTTATTACTATATTTGAGACCAATTTGGCAGTATGGCAACATATGAAAGCATTATCAAGATCAAAGGGGCTGTAGGCGACCTCGTTTTTTTATACTCTGAATGGCAAAAATGTGGTCCGGAAGAAAAGCGGGTTTAATAAAACAGCCTTTACAAAGAATCCTTCTTATGAGAAAGTACGCCAAAACAGCACGGAATTCGGACATTGCTCCAGAATGGGTAAAGCCCTGCGAAGTTGTTTATCTTCATATATTAAAGAAGCAGGTGATCCCCTCCTCTATCAGAAGTTTGCAAGACTGATGACTTCGGTTAAAGATCTGGACCTTACTTCGGAGAGAGGAAAAAGAACTGTCGGAAACGGTTTAAAAACCGAGCAAGGGAAAAAGCTGCTGAAAGAATTTCAATTTGGTAATGTAAAGAATATAGTACCGGAAGTTAGGATTGAAGCTCAAACCCTGTATACAAATCATTATCATACTGTAACGAATAATATTACCTTAGTAATAATAAAACCGGATTTTGAAAATTATAGAATGGAATTTGTGGAAGAAACCTTCCCGTTGGCTTCCGGACAATCTGTAAGTCTGAAACCCGGATTCTCAAAAGATGATTTTCTGCTTTATTTTATGGTAATAAAAAAAGAGGACGGATCCATTACCCATATGGGATTCATATAAATAAAAAAGCCTGCAGCAATCTGCAGACTTCTATTTATTTTTTGTCCCCTTTCCAGGTTCCTGCTTTTGCAGGATTCGGAAGTGAATTAGACCAGTTTCCATTACCTTTTTTATCTGTGCTCAGGGTTCCTCTGAAATCTCCTTTGGAAGGAAGTCCCACTACGGCGTTCAGATCACCTGAAGGACTTAGATTACCGGATATTACATAATTTTCATTATTGAGATCAGAATGCATGGTTCCTGATACTTTACCTTCAGTATCTACCACAAAATTCCAGACTCCTTTATCGCTTCCTTCGTAAGACCCTGACCATGTTCCTACATAATCGTAAATCGTATCGTCTTCTGAGCTACAACCGATAAATAAAAATGCCATTAAAAAAAGTAAAAAAAAGTTTCTTCATAATTTCAGTAATTTTATAATCTAAAAATCCTGTTATTCCTTACTAAGGAATTGAGCTTAATATTTATTATTCTATTTCGTGCAAATCTACTAATTTTTTATTCAAATTATCTGAAATTTAATCAGCAGGCCATATGTTTATTAATATTCAACATATTCCGGCTAAAATACAATTATTTTTCAAATAAAATAAGTACTGAATTTTTGAATTATTTTTTAAAGATTGAGATTATCCTCTTCATAATATTATATGATGTTAGTAGCTACTATCCATCGCTGTAAGAAATGAATTGTAATTTATAAAATAACAATATCCTTATTGTAGTTAAAAACTGATGCGTAATCTTTATCGTACTTGCTAAAATTCGGAAAAAATAAATTTCATAAAAAACTGAAGTTCAACACTATAAAAAACACTTGTATACGGTAAGGACCAGACTACAAACTGGGATTCCATATCCGTCAATAAAAAATGATGTAAATTTGCCCCATCCATCGCAACAAAGGATGATTTTGAGTTTAAATATCATGAAAAAATTAACATTTTCTTTACTGGCATTTGTTATCCATACCGTTTGCCAGGCACAGCATTTTGACGTTATCCCATTGGGAATATATGGAGGAGAACAGGAAGACAATCTATCAGCTTATCTGGTAGGAGCCCCTGAAGAGAACTCTTTTCTTTCTCTTGATGCAGGCACTGTCAATACCGGAATACGAAAAGCCATTGAGTTTAAAAGTCTCAGCGGAACGGAGGAAGACATCCTAAAGAACCAGATAAAAGGATATTTTATCTCACATGGTCACCTGGATCATTTAGCCGGTCTTATCATCAATTCTCCGGCAGACAGCAAAAAGAACATTTTTGCCATTCCCTCTGTAATCCAGATTCTGCAAAACCATTATTTCATCACCGATACCTGGATTAATTTTGCGGATCAGGGGCAAAAACCTATTCTCGGAAAATACCATTATAATGAACTGCAAACGGGGACAGAAATACCGGTGGAGCAAACTTCACTTTTCTTAACAGGATATGAACTCAGTCATGTAAATCCTTATAAAAGCAGTGCAGCGTTGGTAAGATATGACAATCACTATCTGCTTTATTTAGGTGATACCGGAGCAGACCGGATTGAAAAGTCAAATCAGCTTGAGCAGCTCTGGAAAAATATTGCTCCATTGATTAAAAAAGGTCAATTGAACACCATATTAATTGAAGTTTCTTTTCCGAACAGCCAACCTGAACACCTTTTGTTTGGCCATCTTACCCCTAAACTGCTGGTAGAAGAATTAAACCAATTAAAAGAAAAAACCGGACAGAAGGATTTGAAAAACCTACATATCGTAGTAACCCATAGAAAACCTACCAAAGATAACCCTGAGATTATCAAAAAAGAATTATTAGAAAACAATCCTTTACAGGTACAGTATATTTTCCCGGAACAGGGTAAAAAGATAAGCTTACCTTAAATAAAAAACAAAAGATGAGTCACTACCGGACTCATCTTTTCATTGATGAAGCCTCACAGCATCAGAAATGATGTTATAATGGTAAAAGATGGCTTTGGAATTGTTATCATATTGTAAGAGTACAAAGGTAAAATCAATTCATTGATCTTTCTAAGTGTACCTATATCCATCAGATATATTCAGCGATTGGGTGCTTTCTTTGCTCATTTACAAAATGATTAGAATCTTTGTGTTTTATGGATCAGGAGCAAAAGTTGGGGACATAATAAATTGGATCTGAATATAAAAAAATTCTGTTCATTATTGATTAGCGTCAAAATTATTGAGATCGTTTTTCACGCAAAGTTTAAAAAAATAATGTCCGATTTCAAGTAGGTAAAGAAGGCAGCATAGCTGCTGACTAAGCGCAAGCAAAGTCTTCGCTTCATCAGAATCGATTAAAAATCGATTCATTTCTCAGCTTACTTAAAATAAAGAGTACTTAAAAAGAAATCTTTGTGTGAATTTTAAAAATTAAATAGATCTAAATGTTATAAGACCACAACTTTTGCGCTTGATCCGTTTTTATTAGATATTTCTCACTGCAAAAAAAAATCCTGCAAAATTGAATTTTGCAGGATTAGTCAGTTTTTAGTGTATTTAGAGGAATTCTTCAATAACACAAAGTGGAGAATACGGGATTCGAACCCGTGACCTTTTGACTGCCAGTCAAACGCGCTAGCCAACTGCGCCAATCCCCCTTTTTTAAAGCGGTACAAATGTAAGTATTTAAATGATATTTACAAATTTTTTTTGAATTTTTATTGTGTATTGCATGAAATAGGTATTTTTAACTCCCTAACTTTTGTACCTGACCCGAACGGCCTATATAGTATCTATAAAATTGTACTGGTATTTATTCCGGCTGTATAATTACAAAGTGGACAAATTTAAATTCATTTTTTATGTCTTTACGGATACGGCGTATTGCTTCAGTAATTTCTTCTGTATCAAGGTGATCCTCAAAATCTATTATGAGCATCAGGACTACTTCTTCCGGCGATTGATATGTAGACAGGATATTTTTGGTTTTCACTACAGCAGCATCTTTTTTCTGCAAGTTGAGCAATTTTTTCCCTGGTTTCAGTGGCTATTCCCTCTCCCATCAATAAGCTCCTGCTTTCCCTGGCCAGAATAAAGGAAACAAAAACCAGTAATAACCCGACAATTACAGAAGCTAATCCATCGAGTTCCGGAATTTGTAACGAATGGCTCAGCCACATCAGTATCATAACAATAATCAGTCCGGCTACGGCTGCACCATCTTCAAAAACAACGAGAAAGCTTGAAGGATCTTTACTTTTTATAATCGCATCCCACCACCTCATGCCATTACGGGTTTGATTAAATGCTTTTACTGCAATAATAAAAGAAGTACCCTCGAATATAAGAGAAAGTAATAATACAATATAATTCCAGAAAGGATCTTTCATTACTTCCGGCTCCATTATGTGCGCAATTCCCTGGTAAACAGATAAAGCACCACCCAATCCAAATATCAGTATGGAGACCACAAAGGACCAAAAATAAAGCTCCTTGCCATAGCCAAAAGGATGTGATTGATCCGGGGCTTTTTTACTTCTTTTCATCCCGTAAAGTATCAGCAATTGATTAGCAGTATCTACCGTTGAATGTATACCCTCCGAGATCATGGACGAACTGTTTGTGAACGCTCCGGCGATGAATTTGGTAAGTGCAATTAGCAAATTTGCAGCAAGGGCACTATAGATTGATTTTTGATTATTGTTCATAAACTAGTAGTGAGGCATCATGTTTACACAACAAAACGTAATTCTTTCCGGCTGTTCGCCGCCGGAAGTGCAGAATTTTTCGGCAGAACTTTTTTGGTAGTATTGGTATAACATATAGTTGAATGCAGAATAGATTTAGTTTCCTTGGCACTCTTTCAGATGTTTTTTTAAGAAACTTCCTGACATCCGAGTCTATAGTAGGTCCTGTCTGGAAGGATACGTTCATTTTTCTTTTTAAAATAAGGAATTTCGTAATTTCCTGGTCTGCTTAGCCTATTTCTGTAGGATTTATCTTTTTTGGATTTGTTTTCTGCCATGGTTTGATGTTTAAGAAATCTATTAGTAATGAAAAAAATTGCAAAAATTAAGCCGTTCAGCGAAAAATATACTTTACCATAACACAGATTTGCACTATAAAAGTTTTAATATTTACATTCCTACAAATAAGATCGTCCGAATGGAAAATTTAAGAAATGAGCTGAATGAAATATGAGGTACTACCGGAAATAATCTGTACATTTACATTAGGTATAATATACTGTTATTTAACACTTTAAACAGAATCATTGTTTATCCTACAAGCTCGTTATAAAATAAAGCCTAATGCCATTATTATGGAAAATTATTTATATTTCTTTTTATTATTTTTGCTGACCTCTCAATCGGCTTGTGGCCAGCTATCAGAAATAAAATCTGATAATCCACTTCAAACCGAGTTAGATATTGCAGTAGAAAAGTCCGTTTCTGGTTTTATAAAAAAAGCATCATATCTTCGATATTTCTATTGGAATTTATTCGCAGGGGAAGCCATATCTGTATAATTATCACAGGGGTAAGGGTATACTTCCTACTGGCAATAGTTATTATGGTCTTGGTTCAATAGCCAAAACTTTTACCGGACTGATGCTCGCAAATGCAGTAGTTGAAGGAAAAATGCACTTACATGATGACATCCGAAGGTTTCTTCCTGATCATTATCCCAATCTGGCTTATTTAAACCATCCGGTACGATTGGTTCATCTTGCCAATCATACTTCCGGGTTACCTTCTATGTCGAGAGAATATTCCGGTAAAGAAATGGATCGTATTACAAAGCTCCCACCCGATAAATTAGAAGAATTTTTCAGAGTGTATACTTCCGACAGCCTGCTTAAAGATATGCACCGCTTTAGGCTGGATACAATTCCCGGTACAAAATACCGCTACAATGGCAATGCCTTTATGGTCCTGAATACCATACTTCAGGAAACCTATAAAATACCCTACCCTCAGTTAGTTACCACATATCTCAGTAAAAAATATGGCATGAACCACACTAAACCTTTCTTGAGTAAAGCTGATGAAAAGGCTCTTCTGATGGGGTATGACAGCTCGGGTAAACAGGCACCATTAACCAAAGATGAAGGGTACAGAGCCGCCCCTTCAATGGTTTCCACTACTAATGATATGTTAAAATATATAAAAGCCAATCTTGATGATCATGACATCGTAATGCAGCTGAGTCATCAGCCAACCTATACAACACCGGATGGCATGCAGATCGGATTAGCCTGGCATTTAGGGAAAGATGATCGTGGTGTACCGTATGTGATGCACACTGGTAAAGATGGTGTCGGTTTTACCTCGTTATGTTATCTGTATCCTACAATACAAAAAGGTATTGTTATTCTAACGAACCTGGGAATGGAAGAAGAAGAATTGAATTTACTCAGGAAAAGTATTATTGACAATATTAAGAATTAGTTCAGTAAAGCTGGGCTTGTATCTATGATTCGAGCTCATTGCAGTTTCTATTGACCTTATATAACGAAAAAAGACTGCCTTTGTGGCAGCCTCTTGTATTTCTAATCGTCACAGTGATTAATAGCACAATAATTTCCGGCAGGATGATAGCAACAACGATAATTATCATCCGGGCAATGGGATCCTCCACATGCCGGTCCTATAGGGTCTACACCTTCAACCGGATCAAACGGACCTCCTCCTTTAACTTGTTTTAGTTTCTCTCTTGAAACCTTCTTTAAATTTTTCATGGTTTTTGATTTTAGTTTATTGAGTGATAAATGTAAAAATAATCCGTCAATAAACAATTTAACATAAAAAAATATTACGAAAAAAGCATATCGAACATCAATATATTACTACATCATAGTTTATGACTAATGTCATCTAAATTATCCTGCTCTGAACAAGCACTCACCTAACGCATTACAAATCAACAACAAAAATAAATTGATATTATCAAAAACATAAACGGATAATAGTGCTATGCCTCCTTTATGAGTACTCATAATAAAGATTTAATACACTATTCAAAAATAAATATTCATATTTGCAGCCTCAAACTCAAACACGCTAGTTTATTCATGAGCATTATTTTTTAAAAAAGCGCCTGATCATAGCGCTTGCATTACCTACTGCAGCCTTATATTACGGGCAGAGTACGAAGGATTCATTAGAAAAATCCAAATCCATTGATGAGGTGATGCTGGTAGGGCGAAACCTTAGCCAGACAGCCAAAGAAAGAAAAACACCTGTTGCAGTTTCCAACATTAAGGCAGCTGAGATCCAGGAGAAACTGGGAAATAGAGAATTCCCTGAAATTATGAAGTCTACTCCTTCTGTGTATGTTACCAAAGTAGGAGGAGGTTTTGGAGACAGCAGAATCAACATGCGGGGCTTCGACGGGGCCAATATCGCAGTTATTATCAACGGACAGCCTGTGAATGATATGCAGGGAGGTACTGTTTACTGGTCCAACTGGACGGGGTTAGCAGATATTGCGAGTTCTATTCAGATACAGAGAGGCTTGGGTGCTTCTAAATTTGTGGTACCTTCTGTAGGAGGAACCATCAATATCGTAACCAAAGCTACCGATTCTGAGCAAAAAGCAATGATAAAGGCAGAGGCTGGCAACGATAACTATTCCAGACTTTCAGCAATGTACTCTTCCGGGTTGAAAAACAAATGGGGAACTACCGTATTGCTTTCCCGTTGGCAAGGTGATGGGTATATCAACGGAACTAAAGGTGAGGGATATTCGTGGTTTTTCTCAACAGGATTTAAGCCCAATGAAAAGCACGCGTTCAACTTCATTGCAACGGGTGCACCACAAGTACACGATACAAGAAGATCTTCTGCCACCGGAGCCAATGTGGCAACCCTGCAGCAGTTTGAAACCTATGGAAGAAGATATAATCCGCAGACAGGAATGCTGAATGGTTCTCAATTCAATTTAGCACCTAATTTTTACCATAAACCTATTGCATCTCTTAACTGGGACTGGACCATTAATGACAACCTGAAATTATCAACTGTTGTTTACGGTTCATGGGGACGTGGCGGCGGTGGTACCGGGCTTAACGGTTCCATTAAAAACGCTAACGGAGACACCATGAATTTCATGAATTACGGTCCGGGCGGAGACGGTACCATCAATTGGGATATGATTTACCGTTATAACAGAGGGGGCATGGTAACAGATTATAATGGAAAGACTTTCCAGAAAGGGGCTTTTACAGCTCCTGCAGGCTCCCCAACTGATTATAACGGACAATACGTAACAACTTTAAACGGAACCAACGGTATCGTAAGAAAGCAGAGTATCAATTCTCATGATTGGTATGGAGCTATCGCTGACCTAAATTACCATAAGAATAACTGGACGTTTAACGGAGGTATCGATCTTAAAACTTATAAAGGAGCCCTGTATGATATTGTTACCGATATGTTGGGATCAGATGCTTTATTTGTCCGTAATACGGTAAATGCTCCTAATGGCTACTATATTGATCGTACCGTAAAACCAGAACCTCTTACTAAACTTAATAATGCCCAGAAGGTATCTATATACAACGAAGGTCTGGTAAAATGGGCCGGTGTATACGGAATGGTTGAATATAGTTCTGAAAAGCTGAGTGCATCTGTTCAGGGATCGGTTTCCCAACAATACTACAAGAGAAGGGATTATATGTTGTATACTCCCGGAAACCAGGAAACCAAATGGTATAACAAGACCGGCTATATTGTAAAAGGAGGTGCCAATTACAATATTGATGATCATCATAATGTATTTTTCAATACAGGGATTATTTCCAGACAGCCATTGTTTAATGCTTTGTTTCCATCCAACCAAAACATCTATAACGATGCGAAGAATGAAAGAATTTTTTCTGTAGAGCTTGGGTATGGCTTCAAATCCCGTTATGTAGATGTGAACATCAATGCCTACAGAACACAATGGGATGACAGGTTTATTTCAAGAACTTTCAATGCCACTTCTGCAGATATTGCCAAGTTCTCTCAGTTAAAGCTCGGAAACGCTTATTACTACAATGCCCTGAATGTGGGACAAGTTCACCAGGGAGTTGAATTGGAAGCAAAAGCAAGACCTTTCACTAACCTAAGACTTAGAGGAATGTTGTCACTGGGCAACTGGAAGTATAAAGGAGATGCCAATTTCAACATCATTGATGTTCAAAACAACCAGGAAGTTTCAGGAGCTACCGGAATGATCAATATTAAAGATCTTAAGGTGGGTGATGCTGCACAAACTACCGCAAGCATCGGGGTTGATTATAATATCACCAAAGCTTTCAGCATTGATGCCAACTGGGAATATTATGACAAATTATATGCACAATTCAATCCTATCAACTTCCTTACTGCTGCTGACCGGGAGAAAGGCGTTGTAAAATTACCAAGCTATCATTTATTTGATGTGGGAGCAACTTACAAGTTTAATATTGATCAGAAAAGATCTTTAACTTTAAGAGCGAATGTATATAACCTGTTCAATACATATTATATTTCCGAACTAAGCTCTAATATTCACCCGGGTGATAAGATTGCCAATGGTCCTGATGCAGGAAAAACCTATCAGGAAACCGGCAGAGTCTATCAGGGAATCGCTGATGGAAACACAGGATTCCTTGGTTTTGGAAGAACGTGGTCTGTGGCTGCGACTTTCAGGTTCTAATCAATATATCTGATATAAATTAATTGAACCCGTCATTTTTTGGCGGGTTCTTTTATTTAACGAATTAAGTTAATCCTCAACTGATTTAATCTTTAAATCCATATCAATGATATAAGCAAGATGCTCATGCATTTTTTCTGCAAAATGAAGCTCTGCGTCCATAATCTTGCCGGTTGATTTTTCAAAATTATATTTTGTTTTGACACTGAATTCAAACTGGTCAACAGAGAATACTTTCTCATTTTCATAAAGCTTTTTGATATGACTTTTAATGAGTTCTTCCCGGTTATTCAGTACAGCATGAAACTCTACAAAAAGAATATTTTTTTCCTCTTCAAGCTTTACCAGTTTCAGCTGATAGCTGTACTCTACTCCCTGAATCAATCTGGAACGGATACTCAACGGGCTGGATAAAAAGCTGTAATATTCATTTGGTGGGAATATAAGACTGTAAACTTCCGGTAACAGCAGAATATACTGCAGGTTTCTCTTCAGTTCTCCCTCAAAGCTTTTCAGTCCTTTTTCATAATCGGCAGCCAGTTTAACCTGATCTTTTTCTTCCGGAAAAACAGTGGCCAGTTTATGTTCTTTCCATTCTTTCCAGCTCTTCCAAAGTTCATCTTTATTCTCCACAGAAAGTATCTTTCCGTTTGCATTTCGTTTGATATAAATATTACGGGAAATATCAGCAAGAGCAAGGCTTTGCAGTAAAAAAGGTTTCATCACATGGTCTTCCGTATCTCCTGTAATTTTAAGAAGGTTTATGGTGTTATAAACAAAATCCGATTCTTTCTGTTGACCAATCAACAGTTCAGATGAGGTTTTTAAAGAGATCGGAGGATTTTCCTTTCCCATCAGAAAGGTATTCTCTACATTCAGGGTGTATTCCTGTGAGAATTTTTCGAGCTGAAGAAGGGGAATATTTTCCCCGAAAAAGAAATTTGAAATACTCATTACTTTATTTTGACTCCGGTGCAATTTTACAATGATCTCTTTTAAAGATAAAATTTATATTTTTTACTTTATTTTTTACTTTATTTTTTACTTTTTGCTATCATCTGATCTAATAAATCATCAAACTCATTTCTTTCCGGATTGATATCCATATAATTGAGTGTGAAATTGTTTTTCAAATAATTAAGCAGTTCTTCATCAACTAATAACGACTTTTCCGGACCAATAATGATATCGTCAACATCCTGCTTTCCGATAATCTTCATCCAGTAAAATTCAGGTAATGATTTATTCAATTGGTAATTATCGTTGAGGTACTCACCTTTAGTTACAATCATTTCTGAAAACTCAAATCCAGTGAATTTTGTTGTTTGTAATCCGGTTTTGAGCTTTTCAGTAACAATATAACAAGGATGGCATTCCATTAAGTCATCACCTAACCAGTCTTCAAGTTGTATATGTAATTTTATAACTGTTAAAAATGGAGCTTCTTTCTCCAGAAATTCAGTTTTTTCGCCTAGCCCACAATAACTTCAGGCTGAATTCTTTGATATGTTTTCATAAAAAATTTATAGACTCAAAATAGGCTAGTTTTTAAGATCTTTTTTTAATTCAATAGACAGTATTTTATACAAAATGCTATTCAGAGTTTTCATTCAACTCTTTATCTCTATTTATTAATGGCATAATAAAATCATCTGTTTCCTTATCATACACTGGATCAACAATTAGATACTTGATTTGAAAATTTTTCTTTTAAATAAGCTCTAAATATTTTGCTTTATCAGATCAAAAATATTTGTCTTCTTCACCATTAAATATCTCTTTCCCTTCCAGCATATATGCACTCATTAAAGCATCTTGGGCCTTATCTATTTCTTGAAGTTCAAAATAAGATTCACCTAAACCTAACCATACATAGCCATGACTTAAGCCATCAGGACATTTGAGAGCTTCATTATAATTATTACAGGAATTTTGAAAGTCTTTCAGATTAAAATAGCAGTCTCCTAAAGCTGTGTAAACATGTAACGCTATTTCATAATCATTTTTAGGATTGGGTATATTATCTAAAGCTTCCATATATTTTTTTAGAGCTTCCTTTAGTATTCCTCTCTCTGCAAGGGAATCTCCTTTTTCCAGAGATTCCATTATAGTTTCATACTTTTCATCAGACAGTTCCATATTTACTTAATATATTTTCCGGGATTTTTATAAAGGTCTAGATATTTTGGATCTTCATCCTGAAATGATCTTCCCTCTGACTTTTGAAATGCAATTTTTAAATTCCTCGTATGCATTTTGATATTCATTAAATTCATAATGACTTTTACCTGCAACAAATTCTCTCTCACCGTCATCTAATCTTTCTTTATCACAAAGAAAGAATATATCAATCCATCTTTTTGCTTCACTATTATTTTTTAAGTTGTGTATACTCATCAACTAATGATTTTGCTATAAAAAAAACTTTCATCATAATTTTCTTTAACATCTGGAAGTAAACTCCATTTTTCTAATTCTAATTCAATAATCTTATTATGATTTCCTTTCTCATAATAGTTTTCGATTTTTTCATCAATTTTTTCAAATTGATCTTGAATTTGGT
This sequence comes from Chryseobacterium sp. P1-3, assembly GCF_000738495.1. Lineage (NCBI taxonomy): Bacteria > Pseudomonadati > Bacteroidota > Flavobacteriia > Flavobacteriales > Weeksellaceae > Chryseobacterium > Chryseobacterium sp. P1-3. Next base: position 327,359 of record NZ_JPEQ01000007.1, on the reverse strand, counting down.
TTGGTAGTTCCATTATTTATTTTTCAAAATATTAATCTTGAAAATATTTATCGGGATTTTTATAGAATTCAAGATATTTTGGATCTTCATTTTCAAAATATCTGAAACCTGCGACTTCTACTACCTGTTTTAATTTGTTATATGACTCTTTATAATCTGCTGTTTCAAATTGATACTTTGCTGTTTCAAACCAAACATCTTCATCAAATAAGTTAAGGGTATTATTATTTTCTATCATTCTATTCAACCAAATCTTTGCTTGATCAAATTGTTTATGGCTAAAAAAACCTTTGTAAATCATTTTTGCATAATTGTATCCTTGGTTCCAATTGTTTTTTGGTTCTGGAAAACAGTTCCATCCTTCTTCAGCTAATACTGAAAATTGGTCAAGATTATTTTCTTTTAAACTGGTAATTGCTTTTTTTTCCAAAATCAATTACATTATTATACTTTTCTGCTTCTAATACTGCCATATTTATTTTTTTATATTAATAATAAATTTATTTTAATGGAGGTAAATATTGCTCAAGAAGTTTTGCTCCTTTGCTTCTATTGGTCTTATAATATTCTAAAACATAATTTTTACTATCTAACATCCATTCTCTTACTTCTTTTGATTTTGCCCCATAATGTCGGCCTGTTTTATTCCACCAGCTTACAGCGTCATCTATATGTCCCATATCTGCTTCTTTTATATCTCTCCAAACTTTATTTCCATCGTCCCAAAATTCTTTTACAGCATTTCCAAATTCGTCTTCAATCCTAGCTGTTGGAGGAACTTCTTTCATCATTCTATCAAAAACTTCTCGTCCTGTTTTACTTGCTTTTCCAGGGGTTCTTCCTAAATATTGAAGTCGTTTTTGATACTTTTTTAACAACATTCGACAAGCATCTGCCAGCATTATGCACCAGCCACGCAAACATACCTACAAAATACGTATGAAAGTTGTCTACCGTAAAGTTATAAACTTTTTTAGGTTCATAGCTATATTCTGTTCTTTCAATGGTAACTTTTTCATCATTTTTGGTTAGAATTTTTTCACCTGCTTCCAGTTCTGAAGCATCTTTCCAACCTTCTTCAGTATAAAAAGGATGTATTGCTGTAGTTTCAATGACTTCTGCTTCCGTATAAATACTAATGGTATGGTCACTTTCATTGGTGATAAGATCAATCACCGGCTGAAGGGCTACAGTGTCTGTATCTTCATCATAAGCCCATACCAGATCTCCAATCCTGATGTCTTCAATATTTTTAATTCCATCCTCGGTATGAACAGGGGTTCCGGCCGGAAAACAGGCAAAAACACAGGTTTTGAGCAGCTTTTTGGCTACATCGTCCACACTTTTCTTTAAGGCTTCCTTGCTCAGCTTTTTCATCGCAGCTTTTCCCATCTGCTGCAAAGCTTCTTTAGAGATCGCTTTTGCCCCTGCTTTGATAGCGCCTTTCACTCCGGCTTTTGCCCCTTGCATCGCTACAGTTCCGGCTCCAAATGAAAACACACCTACAGCAATGGAAGCTACATCCCATATTAAAAATCCGGCATTCATAAGACTGCCGCCTACATCTCCTGTTTGTATATCATTGATAAGGTCCCGGCCGCTTCCCCAAACTGGAATCATCCCTTCTACAAGACCGGCTTCCCCTACACTATTGCCCTGCCCGCTGTCATCAAGTTCACGCTGTGCCTGGTCCTGCATATCTTTTACTTCCTGTGCGGCATCATCCGGCAGGGGAACCTGTCCGCTGGTCATAAACTCTATTTTTCCCCCCACAGGACATTGGCAAGTACTTTTTCCGATCAGGGAATTGATCCCGTTAATTTTTACCTGCCAGGTATCCTTCCAGGTCATAGGAACGGTGCCTGGGGTACAAGGACCACCACTAATCTTGCACACCTTAAAAGAAGGTATGTTAATCAGGGGCCTGGCGTCTTGATTGGTCGCCACCAGACAGCCGTGGATTTTCACCTTCGTATTGAACGTAGGTTTGAAGAAATCCGGGGCTGCTCCCTGATCGCACATCATTAAGGCATTGAGGGTGATGTATTCTAACTCATCCATGATTTCTGTTTTAGAATTACATGATATTAGTATCCCCGGAAGACATTACCGCACTTGGCCCTCCGGTAATCGTAAGTGTCGAGTCTGTAGTAATATCCATTGTTCCACCTGTGCTGGAGAGGGCTAATGCTCCTGCCAGTGCTGTAATATCAATAGTTCCTTTACCTGCTGATGCGGTAATTCCTGCTTCGGATATGGTAATAGAATTTTCTCCAACCTGCAGGGTAATGCTCGTTTTCCCGTCAAGGGTAATATTTCCTCCCGCATCCATTTTTAATAAGGATTGTGGTGGAGAATCTTTTTTTCCTCCCACATTGATAACGTTGGTACTACCTGCATTTACGGTATGATTGCTGTTGGCGTTGGTTGTGGCATTCCCGGTTCCGTCAAAATGCATATTGGCACCACCCTGATCTTTAAGATTCACAGATCCGGCACCATTGTCATATTTCAGTTCGGCCCCACTTCTGCCGCTAAAACTCATGATATTATTTCCTGTCCCGCCACCGGACGCAATTCCTCCATGATACATTCCGCCCATGACAAAAGGACGGTCCGGATGAAGATGTACAAAGTTGACAATTACCTGGTCTCCCACTTCAGGAACAGACATAAAGCCACGATTCTTCCCTACTTTTTCACTGCTTCCGGCATCCGGAGACATTACACGGATAAATTCCGTAGTGTCCTGTCCACCTTGCCAGTCAAGCTGCACCTGTACTCGGCCTTGGTTTTCAGGATCTGTGTTTGAAATTACTTTTCCAAATTGGGGTTCTGCCACCGGTACGGTGAATTCAGGTCTTGGTATAAATCCGGTATCAGCAGCTATAGCCTGGAAAGATCCGTCGTAATATCCTCTTGCATCCACTTCATGGGTTACTTCTATAAGCATGAGTTTGGTAAAATATCCGGTATCATTGGTATCCGTTTTACGCATTTCTATATCTGCAATACATCCCGGATAAAGGAAGGGTACTGTTGTATTCCCGGAGGTTACAAAAACTTCTGAAGCTTTACTTCCGGCAGCTCCTTTCTGTGAAGCGTCAATATCCATGAAAGAAGTAGCTTTGATGGGAGCAACGCGTAAAGACGGTGTCTGAAAAGTTTTTTCCGAGATTTCATATGCTCTTTTAGCTATATCTGAAGTATGGTTGATTTTTGAATTTCCACCTTTGAATTTCTCATTTTTACTGCTGTTATACCCATAAAATGACGGATTGACATGCTGGGCTTTCATTTTGATTTTAATATCTGTGAGATTACTGCCATAAGTCAGTATCACAGGTTTCTCCTGTGGAGGCAGCTGCCCGAAATGCAGCACTTCCCCATCATAAAAGAATTGCTCACCGTAAGCTTCAGCTATCCTTGCCAGATAATTATAATGGGTTTCTTCGTATTGGCAGCTGTAAGAGACATTTCCATGACGGGCGTCTACCCTGAAATCATATTTTCCTTGTCCCAGTCCCTCTTTAATCACTTCATTGGCAATAGTGTTCAGGCTGATGGGCTGAGCTCCGCCAAAGCTTTGAATATGGGGTGCAGCATCCAGCAAAATGGTTGGACTGAACCCTGACAAAACCAGATTCCCCAGGCTTCCCTTTTCCTGGCTGAATCCAACTTCTGTGATAACGCCCACAAAATTTCGTTCAGCACCCCCTTCCACATCTTTATACTTGAAAACAACCGTAATCCTTTTTCCCAGGAAGTTCTGCACTTCTTCAAGATTATGGTTTTCTGCACTTCCTAATGTATCATGGGCCAGAATGAGTTCAAACTCATGATGCCTGGTTGCACTTTGGGTGAGTTTAAAATGTTTGAAATATTTTATAGCCTTCCCTTCCACATGAATATCAAGTTTTACCACGCGGTTAATCCCTGCAATGGCACTCTCAGGGATACGGTCTGCATTGAATATTCTGGAAGTAGGCTGTTTTGCCCAAAGTTTTTCTTTAACAATGGCAGGTTCATTTGGTAATAAAGGCTGATTCAGGAATTGTTTTCCCGTATTCACCGCATTCACTGCATTATTTACTTTTGAAGCAACTTTCTTTACTTCTTTGATTTTTTTATTTTCCTGGATTTTGTTTACAAAACCTGTCTTGTCTGAATCTATTTCCGGTTTTGGAAGATTATTCTGTTCCTTAAACATGACATTATTTTTTTGGTGTATGACTTAATTGGACATTCAACCTTTACAGGTGAGACCCTTTAACTCAAAGAACCAATCGGCAGGTTGCAACGGCCTCTTGAACAAGCTTTTTTGTGATTGATTTTTGTGATTGATCTGAGATGGGTGCAGCTGGAATTTTCAGAAAAATAATTCCACTTTAAGTATCTGACAGTACTTTTTTACAGGATTGTTTTTTATTTTTTTTCATAAATTTCGGTGATTTTGGTAATGCAATATATAACCTTAAGTACTCACGTCAAAATGAATTACCTATTATTTTAAAAATTGTCGTAAAACTACGACAACGAATTTTCAAAAAGCTTTTCATTAAAAGATTCCCTGAATATCACAGATATTTACTTTGAATTTTTATACTGCAAAACCCTCTGATAAAAAGATTGACTGGCAATTTTCCCTTCAGCTTCGTTAATAGCAGCCAATAAGTTGTTCGGGTTGTCTGCAATATCCCCCAAAACCTGAGACATCAGTTCCCAGACCGGCTTCATTTTCTCAATAAGCTCGCTCCCTTTATAAGTCAGCTTAAACAACCTTTTCCGTTCATCCTGCTTATCCTTTTCCCATTGTATCAGCTCCAGTTTTTCAAGTTCTTTGAGCAGGCTTATTGTGGAAGGATGTGTATAGCCTATTTCGTTGGCGATTTCAACGACTCCCGCTATTTCTTTTTTATAGATGGTAAAAATGACCGGAAACCATTTAAGTTCAAAATCAATTCCGAACGCTTTATAAATCATGGCACCATCCTTTCTCAATTGTTCACTGAGCCGGTGCAACCTGGTTGATATGGCAAGAATTCCTGCTTCATTGATAACATTCATATTCAATGGATAGATAAATGATAAAAAAATATTGTCTGCACTCATTAAAGGAAACAGAGGCGGGAGCTTCTCTTTCTCTATTGAAACAAAAAAGTTACGTTCATAGAATCGCTGAGCTGCTTTTAATACCGTTATGGTTCCCAAATACAGTTCGTTGATTTGATTTTCATGACAGAAAGAGATTAAAACCTCCAGTAGAGCCTGGGCAATATTCAGTTCTTTTCCCCTGAATTCCTTTTTCACAAACATTTTCCTGATAGCTCCTGCGTGCTTGTCAAATTTCAGCAAGGCAATAGTGCCTACCAGTTCTCCTTCTATAAAAGCCCCCCAGAAATGCCCTCCTTTTTCATGGTAAAAGTGCTCTATTGCTGCCAGATCCGGTTGATCCTCTAATGTAACAGGAATATTAAATTCCTTTTGCTGGATATTCAGAATAAGATCAATCGCCTGATCTGAATATGAATTGCCGATGGGTTGAATCTTTAGTTCCATTTTTATTTTGATTTAAATTAAAACATGGATGATGAAGTCAGCAGAAAATAATGGTTTCATCTGATCACCTAAGCCACGCCTTTCTTATGATTTAATTTATAGTACAAAACTACGTATTTAACTACATATATCCAAATGAAAAATTTATAGTATATTTATCGGATCAATAAAAAATAAACACTAATGATGGCATTACCCTTTCTTTCATTTGCCCTGGCATTCTGGCTAGGTTCTAAAAACCGTAAAAAATCTGCAATTATAGCATTCGTGGTAAGCATTGTACTTATTGTTGTACTGGCAAAGTATCATATCACAGACCCACTCAACCTCCAATTTTAATAAAGAACTTACAATGAACAATCACACTATTGCTTATATTAATATTTCAGGAATATTAATCATCTCTGCTATTTTATCGGGTGCTTATTATTTTCAGTTTATTATGCATGAACATCCATGTCCTTTATGTTTACTGCAGAGATTGTGCTTCCTTGGAGTTATGTTTGGGCTGTTTTTAAATTTAAAATTTTGGATTTAATTCTGCTCACTATGGGATATCTATCCTGAGTGCATTATTGGGGGCCGGGATTTCTTACCGTCAAATATTATTGCATATATGCCCAAGTCCAACGGATTTTGGCTTTGGAACCCCTGTTTTAGGAATGCATCTTTATACCTGGGCATTAATTGCCTTTTTAACGGGTATACTGGCCATTGCTTTTTTAATGTTATTTCCAAAGCAATTCGAAAAAACGGAAGATCATACACTCAATCCTATTTTCGATTTTTTATCAGGCATCGCTTTTACACTCTGTTTTCTGCTGGCTCTTACCAACGGAATTGCTACTTTTTTTGAATGCGGAATCGGATTCTGCCCCGATAATCCTGATTCTTATATGATCTTTAAAGGACAATGGGGATAAAAAGATATACTTCAACTGGATTGGCATTCTTCCATCTCTTTGCTTACAGCCCAAATAAACAAAAAAAAACGTATGTCAATACAGACATACGTTTTACTATTAAATCAATGCGATACTTTTATTTCCAGCCTCCGCCCAGCGCCTGATAAAGCTCTACGCCAGCTTTCATTTTATTGTATTGTGCATTTGATATATTGAGTTCTGCATTTAATGAATTGACGCTTGCATTCAATACTTCAAGATAATTCGCCATACCATAGTTAACCAGTTCCTGGGAATAGTCAACAGATTTTTTATAGGCATCCAGCTCTTTTTGTTTCAATTCAATAAATGAATCCTGTACTGAAAATACCCTTATAGCGTCTGAAACTTCTTTTCCCGCTGTAAGAACCGTTTTTCTGAAATTCAGGTAAGCAGTTTCCTGATTCGCAAGGCTTACGTCATAATTTGTCTTAATCTGTCTCTTATTCAGAATCGGTTGTGCCAGCCCTGCCACTACATTGGCAAATAATGAATTTACACTGAACAGATGATCAATATCTACAGACTGTACTCCACCGCTTCCTGTAATTTTCAATGTCGGATAAAACTGGGCTTTAGCAGCATTGGTAAGCTCAAAAGCATTCATCAGATTATATTCTGCTCTCATTACATCAGGACGGTTGGCTAATAATTGAGCAGGATATCCCAATTTTAAGTCAAGCGGAAGCTTCTGCCCTTCTAAAGTAGATCTTTCAATGGTATGTGAAGGTTCTCCCATTAATAAACTCATTGTGTTTTCCAACAGTTGAATTTGCGTATCAATATCGATCAGCAAAGACTTTGCATTGAAGACAAGAGCTTCACTCTGCTGTACTGCCACTTCTGTAAGGGTTCCTGCAGTTTTTAATGCCCTGGTTGTTTCCAGGTTTTTCTCACGCACTTCAATGGTTTTCGTGATGATCTTTTTCTGGGCATCGAACGTCAGCAACTGATAATAGGCAGAGGCAATTGAAGCTACAAGGCTACTTTTTACCGCTTTATGTGCTGCCACAGTTCCGAGATAGGTAGCAATCTGGGCTTTCTCCTGGGCTTTCAGTTTTCCCCAGAGATCGGCTTCCCAGCCCAGCGTGGCCGTAATATCAAATTGGTTGACATAACGTCTTTCCCCGATAATCTGCCCAAACTGGGTATTGATAGACTGTGTCTGAAAGGTATAATTGGGCCCTACCGTAAGTGTCGGCAAATAGGCTGCTTTACTCTGCTTAAGATAAGCTTCAGCTGAATTAATGCTCTGCAGGGCAATCCTGATATCCAGGTTATTGTCCAGTGCTTTGGAAATGTGTCCCTGTAAAATAGGATCTGTAAAGATTTCTTTCCATGAAATATCCGCCATATTGGTACTGTCCGAAGGAAGCATATCTGTACGGAAAAGCTTTTCGTCGACCACACCCTTCGGTCTTTCATATTCTTTTCTGGCCATACAGGATGTAATGGCTCCCAATATGAAGACGGAGAAAGTTATTCCTTTTATGATGTTTAATAAACTCTTCATTATGTAAAATTAGAGGTTAGACATCAGAGGCTAGAAGTTAGTTTGGCTTGGCCAGAATCTAACTTCCAACTTCTGAATCATTATTTTTATTCTGCTAAATTGATATCTTCTTTCTTGATAGGTTTGATTTTTTCCTGTAATGTTTCAAAAATGACAAACAATACCGGAATTACAAAAAGTCCTAAAATGGTTCCTATCAGCAATCCAATAGCTGCTCCTGTCGCAATCGAACGGTTACCTACAGCTCCGATTCCACTCGCCAGAACCAGCGGTAATAAACCGAAGATAAAAGCAAATGAAGTCATCAGAATCGGCCTTAGCCTTGCTTTTGCAGCATTGATGGCAGACATCACGATAGTTTCGCCATGATGCCTTCTCTGGATCGCAAATTCTACAATAAGGATGGCATTTTTCGCCAATAACCCGACGAGCATGATCAAGGCAATCTGGAAATAAATGTTATTTTCCAAGCCCATGATCTTCTGTCCGAAATAAGCACCCATTACCCCTAAAGGAAGTGAAATAACAACAATCAGCGGTAGGATATAACTTTCATATTGTGCAGAAAGAATAAAGTATACGAAAATTAAACTTAAAGCAAAGATCAGTAATGTCTGTGACCCTGATGCCAGCTCTTCTCTGGATAATCCTGTAAACTCAACCGCATAATTCTGGTTTAACGTTTCTCCGGCCACCTGCTGCACAGCAGCAATTGCATCCCCGGAACTGAATCCCGCAGAGTTTGCTCCTGTAATCTTCACGGAAGTAAAGAGATTATAACGGCTTACCGACTGAGGACCGTATGCCTTTGAAAGGGTTACAAACTGGGAAATAGGTGACATCACTCCTGAACCTGTTCTTACATACAGCTCATTAAGATTATCAATACTCTTTCTGTTATCAGGAAGAGCCTGAACCATTACCCTGAACTGCTTTCCATACTTGGTAAAGTCCGCCGTGTAAATTCCTCCTATATAGCCTTGCATGGTTGACAGGATATCGCTTACAGAAACGCCGAGCTGCTTTGCCAGGGGAACATTGATATCCATCTGGTATTGAGGATATCTTGTGTTGAACGATGTCTGGGCAAATTCAATTTCAGGTCTCTGCATCAGTTTACCGATGAATTCATTCGTCTTCGCATCCAGCTCTGCATATTCACCTCCTGATTTATCCAGTAACACCATCTCAAAACCTGCGCTACTCCCGAAACCTGGTACACTTGGAGGTTGAAAGAATACTACTTTCGCATCAGGAACTGATCCTGAAATTCCAAATAATTTTTTGGTAATATCTTCAGAAGTCTGGCCATCTTTTTTCCTTTCATCAAACGGTTTGAGTTTGATGAAGGCGAGACCGTTATTGCTACCGTTTCCTGATAAGAAACCTCTACCTGTAGATATGGTAACATTTTGTACTCCCGGAACTTTCATCGCATTTTTCTGAAGCGTTTTCAGCACATTATAAGTTCTTTCCATGGAAGAACCCGGAGGAAGCTGTACATCCGTAAATATAATCCCTCTGTCTTCCGTAGGAACGAAACCTTTCTTCATTGTTCCGCTTGCCCAGTATAAAATACCACCGGTAACAGCAAAAATAACCAGGGTTACCCATTTATGTCTCAACAGGAAAACAAATCCTCTACCGTAACGTTCAGTCGTTGTTTTAAAAGCAATATTAAATTTATAGAAGAACTTCTGCATAAAATTCATGCTCTGATACTTTTCATGATGTTCCGCGTGGGGCTTCAGAAATAAAGAACATAAAACGGGGCTCAGTGTCAATGCATTGATGGCAGAAATTACGATCGCCACAATCAGTGTAATCCCGAACTGCTGATAAAACACCCCTGTAGGTCCTTTGATAAACGTTACCGGAATGAATACCGATGCCATTACCAGGGTAATAGAGATGATAGCTCCTGTAATTTCGTCCATCGCTTCTACCGTTGCTTTTTTGGCATCAGCAATACCATGCTCCATTTTCGCATGGACAGCTTCGACGACTACAATGGCGTCATCCACCACAATACCAATGGCCAGCACCAAAGCAAATAACGTCAGGAGGTTTAACGAGTATCCAAACAGGTTCAGGAAGAAGAAAGCTCCCACAATAGATACCGGAACGGCAATGGCCGGAATTAATGTAGACCTGAAGTCCTGAAGGAAAATATATACCACAATAAATACCAGGATAAATGCCTCAATCAAAGTATGTACTACCTTATCAATAGAGGCCTCGAGGAATTCATTGGTATCAAAGTTGAATGTATATTTAATCCCCTGCGGGAAAGTTCTTTCCACTGATTTCAGGTAAGCTTTGATGTTTTTAATGATTTCCTGTGCATTGGAACCCGGTGTCTGGAAAATCCCCATACTGATGGAAGGATTGTTTCCGTTCTCCCCGATCCCCGTGTAAGACTGTCCTGCCAGTTCCACTTTGGCGACATCTTTCAACATTAGATTCTGCCCATCTTTAAGAGCCTTGATAATGATATTATCATACTGCCCCTTATCGTTGAACTTACCTACATATTTAATGATATATTCAAAAGAGCTTCCGCTGTTTTGCCCGATAGAACCGGCGGCGGCTTCTCTACTCTGCTCATTGATCGCGTTGGTTACATCAGCAGGTGTCACTCCGTAAGCTGCCATTTTTGCGGGATCCAACCAGATTCTCATTGAATAGTTTTTACCTCCGAAAAACGTTAGCATCCCCTACACCATTCACCCTTTTTAAATTAGGAATAATATTGATATTCAAAAAGTTCTGAAGAAATACATCATCCAGATCTTTATTTTCAGAATAGAAAGACATATACATCAGGGCACTTGTCTGTTGTTTCTGTGTTACAACCCCTGAACGGGTTACCTCGGCAGGCAATAAAGGAGTTGCCCTGGCAACACGGTTCTGTACGTTTACCGCAGCAATATCAGGATCAATTCCCTGTTTAAAGAAGATCTGAATATTCGCAGAACCATCATTTCCGGCAGAAGAAGTAATATAATCCATTCCTTCCACCCCGTTGATCTGTTCCTCCAAAGGAACAACAACACTTTTCATGACTGTTTCCGCATTGGCTCCCGTATAGTTGGTAGTAACACTTACCGTAGGAGGTGCAATATCCGGATACTGTGTAACCGGTAACGAGACAAGTCCTAAAATACCGAGAATCACAATCAAAATTGAGATTACGGTAGATAAAACCGGTCTGTTAATAAAGTTTTTTATCATTAGAATTTCGGTTTTATAGATTGAACAAGACTATCCATTTTAACAGGTTTAGGTTTCACAACAGTTCCCGGTTTAAGGCCTCCGATACCTGCTGCAACAATAGTTTCCCCTTTATTGATTCCTGATTTAACAAGAGCCATATTGTCGATCCTGTCGATGACATTGATCACGACATTTTTGGCGGTATCTCCTTTTGCTACTTTATAAACGTAAACAATACCCTGCTGTTCGTAAGTCGCACTTTCCGGCACTACTAAAACATTATCATAACGCTGCGGGAATCTTATGGTACCGCTGTTTCCGTTACTTAGCAGTTTCTGGGCGTTGGAGAAGGCCACTCTGAACTGAATGGTTCCTGTTGTAGGATCAATCTGGCCTGTAATGGCCTCAATTTTCCCTTTTTCAGGATACAGGCTACCATTCGCCAGTTGAAGCTCAACCATCGGAAGGTTCTTGATTTTTTCAGGCATGGATGCTCCGGGAACTTTTTCAAGAAAGTCAAAATATTCCTTTTCATTCATGGCGAAATAGGCAAATATCTGGGAAGTATCAGAAATTGTTGTCAGCGGAGTCTGATCTGAAGGTCCCACCAGGCTCCCTACTTTCAATGGAAGTTTTCCGATCACCCCGGAAATAGGTGCACGGATAATAGAATACTCGATATTGGCTTCTACTCCTTTATAGTTGGCTACAGCCTGTCTTTTAGCGGCATTGGCCTGTTGCAGCTGGGCCTGGGCCTGGGCCAGATTTGCCTGGGCAGTTTGTAACTGTACATTACTGATAATATTTTTCTGAACCAAAGGCTTTAGTTTGTTCACTTCAACCTGTGCAGCGTTTACAGCAGCCTGCGCAGCTGCAATATTGGATTCGGCAGCACCGATACCTGCTTTGGAAGCGGCAGCATTTTCGCTCAGAATATTAGTTTCCAGTCTGAATAAAGGCTGTCCTTTTGTAACGTACTGTCCTTCGTCTACAAGTACCTGGGTAATATATCCCTGAATTTTTGCGCGTACATCATTGTTTACCCTACCCTGAATGGTAGCCGGAAACGTCTGATACCCCACTATATTTTTCGACTCCACATTCACTACAGGATACGGCTTGGCACCGTCCTGCTTCGGAGCTTCTTTTTTGCAGGCCGTCAGTGAAAACGCTGCAATAGAAAGTATAACTAGCTTATTATTCATTTTATAGTTTATTAAGAGATTCCTGAATATTTTGTATGTTTTTATTTAAGAGTGCTTTGTAAACTTCTATTCTTTCGTTGTATCCATCGTCTTTACTTTTTTTTAAAGTTGTTTAAATTCATCTAATAGTTTTAATTCGTCCTGCATCTTCTGGACAATTTTCTCGAATCGAATTTTTTTTGTATTCGTCATTGATGAAAAAATACCGTCTCCGCTCATCCATTTTGTTATGGTCTACAATAAGCTGGGCATTGAGTAATAATGAAATGCTTGTAGAAACCGAGCTTTTGCTGGCTGAAAGCACTTCAACAAACTCATCAAAAGTAATTCCTACTTTCTCATAATCAAAAAGAAGGTAGGAATAAATTTTTGAAGCTAAAGGTGGTAAGCTGAACACGGTGCCATAGAATTTTACGGCATCCTGAAAAATTTTTTCATCAATTTCTATACTTTGGTGCATAATATAAAAATTTGAACAAAAGTAGAAATTAGTTCAGAACCAAACGAACAAAGCTGATAGAGTTTATAAATACAGCCTGTTTTAAAAATTCAATGAAACTGGATTTAACTTTTTGCTTAAATTATAATCTTCTCAAAAGCTTTTCTCATCCCATCTGCAAGAAGAACCTCTCCGCAATAAGAAAATCCTTTACTTTCAAGGATCTTCAGCATTGCTATATTATCATAATTGGTATCTACTTTTATACTCTGAATGCCATGGGATCGGGTAAAATCTTCAATATGGTCAAACAGTTTCCTGGTCATTCCCTGTCCTGCAAACTTTTCATCAATAGCAATTCTATGGACTACCACAAACTCTCCGTCACTAAGCCAGGCTCCTTCTATAGTGCTGTAGGCCGGTTCATCATTCAGGATCAATGCTGCATACACTGCAATTTCATTATTCACGGTAAGAACGTGTGCAAATCCTTTTGCAATATCGCTTTCTACAGTACCCAGATTGGGGTATCCGTTCTGCCATTGCGTACTGCCATCCTGTTTTCTTCTTTCAATAGATTGCTGGATAATATTCCAAATAGTGTCTCTGTCTTCAATTTCCGCTTTTCGTAGTTTAATTTCCGTATCCATGTTGTAAAGTCTTAGAAAAGATGAAACAAAAATACCTGTTTGCCAAAGCAACGGATAATGCCTGACCTGGGATTTTGTTTATCCTTTAAATAGTTTTGTAATCATAAAAAACCGAAAACTAATTAATATTAATTTTCGGTTCGAAGTAGTAAAATTTAAAATTATGAAATTGTTTTATTGATTTTCACTTTGTTGAAGGTAAGCATCAATAATTTCAAATGCTTTTTTCTCATCTTCCAGATCCACCATCAGTTTCAGCGATGTTGCCGTGGGCGTAGTGGTGAAGGTAAGATAATTATTTTCAACGGTGTTTGTAATTTGTGCATCATCCAATTTAGATTTAACCAACTGAATTTCTGAAGGGTTATCACTTTCATAAACCGATACTCTCGTGCTTCTTTCCATATTCTAATTGTTTGAATATCTAAATATACAATGTTTTTTCGAAAATTACAAATCTTTGATTTTAAATTTTATTAATATTATTTTCGATTTTGTCTAATGCCAGTTGAATTTCTTCTTTGGTTACATTCAGATGAGGTCTGAAACGTAAAGACTGATCACCACAAGGAAGAATAATCAAACCATCATTGAAAAGTTCTTTCATCAGCTGATTCCTTTGTGCAGCAGACGGAAGGTCAATGGCGCACATCAATCCTCTCCCTCTTGCATTGGAAATTTTGTCAGGATACTTATCTGCCATAGCTTTGAGGTTTTCCAGTAAATAATCTCCTACCACTCTTGCATTTTCTACAAGGTTTTCTTTTTCGATCACCTCCATTACCAGCTGGAAACGAAGCATATCAATAAAGTTACCTCCGAAAGTGGAATTAATCCTTGAGCTTTCCCTGAAAACATTGTTCGGAACTTCATCAAACTTTTCTTTATTGGCCAATACTCCACATACCTGTGCTTTTTTACCGAAAGATATAATGTCCGGTTTAGCTGTGAAATGCTGGAAAGCCCACATTTTACCTGTAATGGCAATACCTGTCTGAACTTCGTCAAAAATCAGTAAGATTTCATTGTCATCACAGATTTTTCTCAATCCTGATAAGAATTCGTCTCTGAAATGATTGTCACCACCTTCTGCCTGGATAGGTTCAATGATGATACAAGCCACTTTATCAGGATTCATCAGGATAGCTTCCTCAATCTGCAGTAAAGCAAGGTTTTCATTTTTGATGGTTTCTTCAAGGTTTTCTTCTGTGATCGGGAATTTCAACTTTGGATTGATGATTCTCGGCCAGTTAAACATCGGGAAGTATTGGTATTTTCTTGGATCAGAAGTATTGGTTAGGCTCAAAGTATAGCCGCTTCTTCCATGAAAAGCCTGTTTGAAGTGAATACAGATTCCGGCTTCCGTATCAAGTCCTTTCGCAAAGTTTTTACGCGTCTTCCAGTCGAAGCATGCTTTCATAGCATTTTCTACTCCCAAGGTTCCGCCTTCAATGAAGAAAGCATACTGCAGTTCTTCGGGAATTACCACTCTTTCAAACACTTCCAGAAAGTGGGCATATTCTTCTGAATATACATCTGCCAGAGTAGGTTTATTAACAGCCATTTTACCCAGCCAGTCCGACTTTTCTACAAGATAAGGGTGATTATATCCTACTGAAGCAGAGGCAAACATGGAAAACATGTCCAGGTATTCTCTGTCTGTAAGTTTGTCATAAAGCCATGATCCGTGAGATTTTTCAATGTCCATCACAAAATCAAAGCCGTCTGCCAAAACATGTTTTCCTACGGTTTCTTTTACTTTATTAGCTTTTATATCAATTGTTTGTTCCATAATAAATTGTTGTGTGATTTAATAAATGAATGATCAGAATATCAGCACTCAGAGATTCTTCCCACTCAGGTTATTAAGTTTTTGTTTTTTCAAGTGTTTTAACTAAAGCTTTTACAAGTCGAATTTAATCCCTTGTGCTAAAGGAAGTTGAGCGGTATAATTTATAGTATTTGTTTGTCTTCTCATATAGTATTTCCAGGCATCGGATCCGGACTCTCTTCCTCCTCCGGTTTCTTTCTCTCCACCAAAAGCACCTCCAATTTCTGCCCCGGAAGTCCCGATATTTACATTGGCAATACCACAGTCTGAACCTGCGTGAGAAAGGAATAATTCTGCTTCTCTGAGATTTTGTGTCATGATTGCAGAAGATAAACCTTGCGGAACATCATTCTGGATTGCGATTGCCTCTTCCAGCGTTTTGTATTTAATCAGGTATAAAATAGGAGCAAAAGTTTCGTGCTGAACAATTTCATATGAGTTTTTCACTTCTGCTACACAAGGCTTCACATAGCATCCTGATTCGTATTCTTTTCCTGATAAAACTCCGCCTTCAACAACGAATTTTCCACCTTCTTTCTTACATTTCCTGATGGCTTCTTCGTATTGATTGACAGCATCCGTATCGATCAATGGCCCAACATGATTCCTTTCATCCAGTGGATTTCCGATTTTCAGCTGCCCGTATGCCTTAACCAGTCTTGTTTTTACTTCATTATAAACGCTTTCATGAATAATCAGCCTTCTGGTTGAAGTACATCTTTGACCGGCTGTTCCCACAGCTCCGAAAACGGCCCCGATAATAGCCATATCAAGATCTGCCTCTTTCGTAATGATGATGGCGTTATTTCCGCCCAGTTCAAGAATAGATTTTCCGAATCTTTCCGCTACTTTGGAAGATACCATTCTTCCCACTCTTGTAGACCCGGTGAAAGATACTAAAGCCACTCTTTTATCATCCACCAGCTTTTGTCCGATCTCGTGGTCTGCTACCAATACACTTGAAATTCCTTCCGGAAGGTTGTTTTCCCTTAAAACCTCAGTCATGATATTCTGACATGCAACAGCACAGAGCGGAGTTTTTTTCTGATGGTTTCCAGATGGTAACATTACCACAGATCCATGCCAGGGCCGTATTCCATGACCAAACAGCTACCGGAAAATTGAATGCAGTAATGATCCCAACCACTCCCAACGGATGATATTGTTCATACATTCTGTGACCAGGTCTTTCTGAATGCATCGTATATCCCTGAAGCTGCCTGGAAAGACCTACTGCAAAATCACAGATATCAATCATTTCCTGAACTTCTCCAAATCCCTCCTGCAATGATTTACCCATTTCATAGGAAACAAGTTTTCCAAGATCTTCTTTATATTCTCTTAATTTTAACCCCAGCTGTCTTACTATTTCTCCTCTTTTGGGTGCGGGGATCAGCCTGAATTCCTGAAAAGCCTTTTGAGCTGTTTCAATTACTTTGTCATAATCACTTTCTCCGGAAGTTTTTACTTTAGCGATCAGCTTTCCGTCTACAGGAGAGATGCTTTCTATCACCTTTCCCGAAGCGAAATATTTACCGCCTACTGAAGTACCTTTGTTTTCTTCTTTAATACCTAAGTTTTTTAGCGGTTTTTTCGATTCCGAAATCCTTTACTTTTTTTGACATAAAATCTTACTTTTCGTTCTCTCTAAAGATAAAAATATTATACGAACCTCAAAACTTTAATTTTTTACCACCTGTTTTATTTGGACTAATTATAAACATGCGTATCTTTGTAAGATAATCTTTTTGATATTTACCCATGGAAAATTCACAAGAAAATAACTCAAAGTTTAAAAAATGGTTCAAGCGTGTGGGATGGGCCGGATTGGCTTTCTTTACCATCAAAGGCTTGGTTTGGCTCGTTATATTCTACTTTGGGGCTGATACGCTTCAGAGTTGTATTCAATAAAAAAGCAGAGGAATTTTCTCTGCTTTCTTTTTTTGTGTCATAAGATTATACAATCCATCATATGAGACTCAAGGATGCTTAGCGTCCAATTTACTTATATCCGTTATATCTCTTTTAATTTTCGCATAACCCTGTTGACGATCTCATCACAATACACCAGGTTAAATTCAAAAATTTCCTCCCTGATATAATATTTTTCTATTTCTTTTCTCAGAAAAGCTTTAGCCCTGCTGACGCGGACTTTTACATTACTTTCACTGATTCCTAAAGCTTCCGCAGTTTCCTGAACACTTAAACCATTAATTTCTCTTAAGGTAAAAGCTACTCTATAATCTTCAGGAATGCTGAGCAGGCTCTTTTCAATTACTGAATTTAATTCTCTGTTCATCACCTGGGCTGACGTTTCAGTGTTATAGAGGTTTTCAAAGACATGATCTCCATTTTCAGGGGTTTGAATATGCTTCGAAGACCATTTTTGTGTTTTGCGATAGCATTGATGGAGCATTATTTTAGATATCCACGTCCGGAAGGAAGACCGGTTCTCAAACTGATGAAGATGCATGAATGCTTCCATGTAGGTTTCCTGCATCAGGTCCTGCGTGTCTTCATGACTGAAACGGTACATCCTTCCGATGCGGTACAGATAAGGATTATTTCTCCTGATGATCAGTTCAAACATAGCAGTTTCTTTATTCAGAATCTTATCAATCAGTTGCTTGTCTGTGTATTTCTCCTCAGCCTTCATTATTTACGGTCAAAAATTGAAGCCAGTCTTGTCATTGAAAAAGCTGTTATGGCCATTACCAGATCCCTGACAGCAACGTCCAAAAAGTTCCACCAGGCTAATAATGTCAATGCAATTAAAGTTAACCAAACCGAAACGATTAAGCCCCCTATTCTGGGACTTAATAATACTAAAATCCCTGCAATGATTTCGATAACTCCTACAACCATCATGAAAGTTTCACCTGAGAATGGCAGGAAATTAAGAACTGAGGGATTAATATACTGTGTCCATTGGCAAAGGATATTGGTAAATTTATCCAATCCTGCCACAATGGGTACGATCACAAAGACAATTCTTAAGGTAGTATACACCTGTTGAACAATCTGTTTTTGCTGAATTGTTTCCATTTTTATTTTTTTAAGATTAAAATTGAACTTCTAAAACAATAGAGTCAGGCTAAAATAAAAAGGTTACAAGCTTTCTTAATTAAGCAGCATTTTACGCACCAAATATCTGTATAATATTGATTTTCAGTAATTATTATTCCTGCTTTTTTCTTCCGGAATTGATAAGGCTTTGATGCAGCAGGTATTCAATCTGGCCATTAACACTTCTGAATTCATCGTTCGCCCACTTTTCAAGGAGTTTATAGGTAGACTCATCTATTCTTATAACGAAGGATTTTTTACCTTTGGTTTCTGAAGATTTCTGAGCTTTTTCGGCTTTCATTTTTCTTGTTTTTTAGTACAAAGTGTGCAAAATTGTTTTCTGGCTTACAATGGTTTCATAATATACAATTCCTGAAACCTGAATTGCTAATTATATAAGGTACCCGCATTCAATATTGGTGTTGCTGCTTTTTCACCGCATAGAACCACCATTAAATTACTTACCATTGCTGCTTTTCTTTCATCATCAAGTTCTACGATATTATCTTCAGACAGCTTTTTTAAGGCAAGGTCTACCATCCCTACGGCTCCCTCCACGATTTTTGTTCTCGCAGCCACAATAGCAGTAGCCTGCTGTCTCTGAAGCATTGCCCCTGCAATTTCGGATGCATAGGCTAAATGTGAAATCCTGGCCTCCTGAATTATAATTCCTGCTTTTGAAAGACGATCCGTAAGTTCCTGTTCTAAAATGGAATTTATTTTGTCTCCCCCTTCTCTCAATGTAATGGGTGCATGGTCATCTTCCAGATTATCATAAGGAAAACTCATCGCCAAATGACGTACAGCAGCTTCACTTTGCATTTTTACAAAGTCTGAATAGCGTTCAACATCAAAAGCAGCCTTATAAGTATCTCCTACTTTCCATACAATCACTACTGCAATTTCAATGGGATTTCCCATCTTATCATTGACCTTCAGCGTCTGCCCCTGAAGGTTTTCTGAACGAAGGCTTATTCTCTGGGAAGAATACAAAGGATTAATAAAAAACAATCCATTATCTTTTACTGTTCCCACATACTTTCCGAAGAAGTTCAACACCCTTGAATGATTAGGCTGGATAATCATTAATCCTTTTAAAAAAAAAGCATGAAAGAAGAAAGCATAAGATAGCAATAATAACATACACTACGCTTTGATCTACTCCTGCAACAAAAAAGTAAACGGAGACTGCAAATAAGATGAGGCAAATGACCAATGTGAGATAACCTGAAATAGGTTTTAATGTTTTTTCCATGATTGAATTTTTAATTTGATATTATTTTGATATCATAAAGATAGCAATAAATTTTATTCTGAATGACAGATTTTTTTTAATAGATATGGTATGACTTGTGAGACCATTAGTTAGGGATGAAAGTAATATACCTTATTTATATATGCAAAAAAAATCCCGGAAATAAACTTCCGGGATTTAGTAATTATATTTTAAAGATTATTTCTTCGTTAAATTTTTAAACTTGAAATAAGACAGAGCTGCCAGAAGAATCATTGTTGAGATTCCAATGTATACCCAGGCCGGCACCGGTACCGGATCTCCTGCGGCATAAGAATGGAGCCCGCTCAGGTAATAATTCACTCCAAAATAAGTCATTACCATAGAGCAGAATGCAAACATGGTCGCTACGTGAAAGGCCCATCTGCTTCTTAACCCCGGCACCAGTCTCATATGCAATACAAAAGCATAAACCATAATTGAGATGAATGCCCATGTTTCTTTAGGATCCCAGCTCCAGTATCTTCCCCAGGATTCATTAGCCCAGATTCCTCCTAAGAAGTTCCCAACGGTTAGAGCAAAAAGACCTATTGTCAGTGACATTTCGGAAACGATAACCAATTCCTTCAGGGTAGTATCATGGTGGATTTTATAGGTTTCTTTATTGGAAATAATATAGAATACCAATGAGATCACAGCAATAATCATCGACAAGGCGAAGAAACCATAGCTTGATGTGATAATAGCTACGTGAACAATCAGCCAATAGGACTTCAATACCGGAACAAGCGGTGTAATCTGCGGATCAAGTGCTGAACCTCCGTGTGCAAACCCCATCATAATTACCGCAACCATAAATCCGGATGCAGGAATCAATGCGTTGGAATTTCGGTAAAGAATTAAGCCTGCAGTAATCCCCACCCAGGAGATAAAGATAATTGCTTCATATCCGTTACTCCAAGGAGCATGCCCTGAGATATACCATCTCGCAACAAGACCCAGAAAATGACAGGTATACCCGATTAACCCAATGGCAATAATCGTTTTGATAATCTTGTTTAATATTTTGCTTGGTCTGAATAATTCAACAAATCCCAGGATCAAAAGAAGTCCTCCAACCAGCGTATAGAAAATCAATAATTTAAAATTGATATCCGCTTTATTCATAAAGACTTCAAGGTCCACTTTGGATTTAGCAGGAACAACCGCTTTACCCCATTTTTGCTGATAATCTGAAAGTTTGATCAATTCAGCATCGGCCTTGCTCCAGTCTCCTGTTTTCTGCGCTGCCAAAACTTCTGCGAAATAAGGCCCCATTACCTGCTGGGATTCCATATCCGGCTCAAATTTCTGATCCAGCCATGAATGCCATGTATGATTGGCATCATTTTTCACAGGAACGATTCTCATAAATTGTCCGCTGAAGAATTCATTAAAGATCTGAACCCTTTCATTTACGGCAATTACTTCTTTATCATAATTCGTCTGTTCAGCCGGTTTTTTACGGAAAGCCGTATTATAATCATGTTCCAGAATGTACGTTAAATTTCCATTGGCATCTGCCGGGAAAAGATTCATTAACGAAGTATATCCGTCATCATTGGCTTTTGTCTTATTTTTCAGTTCGTCTCCGCCTTTGGGTCCTACTTTGATCATAGGCACCATTGTCCAGCTTGGTGTATCTGTATTTACTGAAAGGAACCACTGGTTGGCAGTAAGGTATTTTCCGTCTGTTCCTTTAAATTTGTCTTTTTTGTATAGTTTTCTTAAAACATCCAGCGCTTCTGTATTGATAGGAACAATTCTTCCCTCAAAACTCTGAACCAAAAGATATCCGAATTTGTCAGCATGTTCCTTGCTGATTTTATTTCTGGCGATGATCTCATCAGGAGAAATAGATCTCATTTTGCTCAGCGGAGCAGCCAGGGAATTTTGTTTAGGGGTAGTATTTTGGCTTGACTGTGCTTCCGGTGCAGGAGCATGCGTGTGTCCGTCGCCTTCTACATGGATATGTTCCCTGCTTCCGTCTGTGGTCCCGTGAGTTTCAATCTTTTGCGCCTGCAAACCTATACTCAGGAATAATAGTACTATTGTTACAGCTTTTGCTTTCTTTTTATTAGCATCAGCCAGCATTTTATTTAATTTCCAGAAATGGGTTCCTTTCCAGAAGAAAATCACAAACATTCCTAAAAACAACATTCCGTATCCGATATAGGAAATTAAAGTTCCCCAATAATCGTGGTTTACAGAAAGTACGGTTCCCATTCTGTCCGGATCAAAGCTTGACTGGAAGAAACGGTACCCTTTATGATTCAGAACGTGGTTCATATAGATTTTATAAGGGGTTTCTTTTCCTTCATCAATGATTTTCACGTGACTTTCGTAAGCACTTGGTGATGAGCTTCCCGGATAGGTTTCCATTACGAAATCATCCAGCTTCAAAGCGAAAGGAGTATTGTATATTTTCGGCCCGAATCCTACCATTATGTTTAAACCGTCCATTGTTACCTGCTTATACGCATTCGGGTTGCCTTTTTCTACAGAAAGATCTACAATCTGTTTTGTTTTCGGTCCCTGGATTTCGATCTGAAGCATATCCGGAACGTTAACATCTTTCTTTCTGTCTCCTTCAATAGCCATCAGCTTTCCTTTTTTAAGCCCTTCCGGAACTACCAGTTTCAGTTCGTTAATGGTATATAGACTTCTCAATGCCAAAGGCTGGAACTCATCTTTTTTCGTATTTCCTGTCACTTGCGTAGCCATGGTCATATAGCTTGCATCTACAGGAGTTTTGATGAATAGTTTCCCTCCTTCATTTTTGAATTCAACAGCGCCATCAATTGCCCTGTTAAAGGTTACCAGGGTTCCGTTGATAGACTTTGTCTCTCCCGGTTTGATGTAAATATTCTGTCTTCCTGTATTTCCTGTAGAAACAAGGTGAAGATATTCTGTACCGTTAGGTTCAGCCAGCAGACTGTCTTTTTTTCTTTGAATGTATTCTTTAGCAAATACTTTTATTTCTTTTCCGTGGAAGTCATAGGTTGCTTTGAAATCTTTATGTAACGGAGACATCAGGTAAGGAACATCCTGATAGTTGAGAACATCTCCTTTTTCTTCGATCTGAATCTTAAAAAAATTTTTATCTGTTACGATTTCGTTGGAAGTTTCTCCTTCTCTGATGTGCATGGTACCTTCAAAACTGATGTATCTGGTAATAGCACCTCCAATAAAAATGAAAACAAAGGCAAGGTGAAAAACCAGAACCGGCCATTTTTCCTTTTTCCAAAGTCTGTATCTTCCGATATTTCCTATGAAGTTGAGAATGAGCAGGACCATGATCAGTTCGAACCATTTTGCCTCATAAATTAATGCTTTTGCTGTAGGAGTTCCGTAGTCGTTTTCTAAGAACGTTGCATAAGCCATCGCAAATGCGTACACCAGCAACAATACAGCCATTGTCCTGGTTGAGATAAGAATATCTTGGAGCTTCTTCATGATTTATTTATACTTGACATGCAAAAATAAGGATGATAAACTACAAAGTGCTGAAAAAAAGCTGTTTTTTATCATTTTGGAATGAGTTTTGCTTATTTTGAATCATTCTTAATAACAGCAAAATTATTACCGAAAATTCATTTTGAAAATTCGAAAAAATACAGATTTATATTACCTATTCGGGTGATCGAGATATTCTATTTAAACTATTGCTTTTTTATTTTACAACTGATAAATATCCCATAACTATTGGGAAAATCGGGGAACGAAAAAATGATCCCAATCATAAACCCTTGCAACACTATTACAAATTTCCAGCATCAAAGCCTGATTATTACTATTCGTCATTACCACTACTCCATATCCTTTATCCAGACTTCCGTAAGAAGCACAAGTAAAACCTTCATTACCACCATTATGATTAAAATAATAGACTCCGTTTTTATACCGGAGAAATACACCCAACGCAACTTTACTTTCATTATAATTTACAACTGGAGTAAATCTTTCTTTCATGTATTTATGAGGCAGAACTTTTTCAGATTTCCCCTGTAATGCCAATTGACATTCAATCATATATTTAGCCAGATCTTCGGGAGTTGTCCAAAGCCCGGCAGCTGCATATTCAGGATAAAGATGATATTTTCCTTTTACTTTCTTCCCATCTGTATAATATCCTGAAGCTACATTCAATGTGTCATTTACAGAGTACATACTATGAGTCATTTGCAGAGGATCAAAAACTTCCTTTTTCATAAATTCTTCATATTCTCTTCCGCTTGTATCAGTAAGGATGAGTTGAGAAATAACAGTTCCCCCTCCTGAATAGTCAAAAGCGATTCCCGGCTCTTTTACAGAGCGAACGGCTTTCGAATTTGCCGGAAAGATTCCGTCTAAGATCTCAACAATATCAGGAATTTCTGCAGTTCTTTCATATCCACCAAAACCGGAAACACCCAAACCAGCAGAATGACTCAACAGATTTCGGGAAGTAATTATTTTATTTTTAGAAAGGCCTTCATAAGGAAACTTCCAGCTTTTAAGATAAGTATTGATATCTTGATCCAGATCTATTTTTCCCATCTGTACAAGCTTTATAAATCCTAAGCTATTGATTGTTTTACTTATGGAAGCTGCCTGAAACAAGGTATTAACATCTGCTTTCCTGTTCTCTTCTTCATCCGCATATCCGTAAGCTTTTGCCCATTCTATCGTGTAATTATTGATCACGGCAATACTTACTCCCTTTACGTTAAACTCTTTCATTCTCTCCAGAATATTATAAGATGGCACTTTATTACCCGAAATTACTGACGGACTTAATGAATTTTCTACTTTTTCAATTTTATGTTTAATTTCTTCACTCAATTTTTTGAGCGGACAATCCATTTGAAAGAGCTATGGAAAACGATATCAGAACAATTCGTATAACTTTCATTATCAATACTATTAAGACTATTGACAAGTTAATAATTTATTAGCTCATCATAAAAAAAAAAAATACAAATTATCAAACAGTGAATAGGTGGCTAAAGAAGTTTTCTCCTGATTTTACTTAAAAATTCATGGGTAATTCCCAAATAAGAAGCTACCTGCTGCCGGGTAAGCCTTTGTTCCAGACCCGGGTATTTTTCCAGGAATTCCAGGTACCGTTTATCCGCTGTTTTACCGGTTAAAGAAAGGATTCTCCTTTGAAGCGCTACCGATGATTGCTGGTTCATTATCCTGAAAAGCTTTTCTACCTGAGGCATTGTTTCATACAGGTATTCTTTATCTTTTTTTGAAATCATCAGAACCTCACTGTCTTCGATAGCTTCAATATTAAGCGTGCACGGAACATGATTGATAAGACTATCCAGGTCCGTAATCCACCATCCTTCAACAGCAAAGTATAAGGTTTGCTCAAAACCGTTTTCATTCAAATAATATACCTTAAAACATCCTTCCTGAACAAATCCTTCAAACAGACAGTACTCTCCTTCTTTAAGAACCATCTCTTTTCTCTTAATTTTTTTAAGCTGAAACAAATCGGCAAATTGTTTAAAATTTTCTTCCGGAAGATTGATATACCTGCTGATATTTTTATAAAGTAGATTGTACATAAGTTTGTAAAACAAAAATAAAGATACCAATATTATTGATACCTTTATGAGTTATTCTCCGCATTAATGGCCTATTTCCCGTTTAAAAAATCTTTTGTACTGACAATTTCAGCATAAAGATTTCCTAAAGCAGACAATCCTGCCAAAAAAGATCTTTGTACCTCTGCAGCTTTTACAACCTGTCCTTCCAGCTCCCTGTCTCTGGTCGCAGTAGCATCACCAATAACCACATTGTTGAAGCCAAAATCAAAAGCGGCCCTGGTTGTAGAAGCTACACATACATCTGTCATCATGCCTGTAATAATCAGATTTTTAATCTTTTTTGAATGCAAATACTCTAAAAGACCGGTTTCTCTGAAACTATTGGGAAAGTGTTTCGTAATTATCTTTTCATCAGCTTCCGGAGAAACTACATGGTATATCTCAGCTCCGGCGGTGTTGGGAATAAAAAAAATCTGCTCCTTCATTAGTTGCAATGTGCTGGATATGAATCACCGGAAGCTTATTCTTTCTGAATTCGTCTAAAAGCTGCCGGATATTCTTACCTGCCTGTTCAGAGCCTTCCAGTGGCATTTTTCCTCCCGGGAAATAATCATTCTGTACATCGATAATCAGTAATGCAGTGTTGTCTGTTGTCATTTTTTGCTGTGCTTTAATTGAGGTTAATGAAATAAAAACAAGGGATAAAACAATGATTTTTTTGAAAATATTTTTCATGTCTGAATTGTATATGACAAAATTACAGCAGTTATTTTTCCCGGCCTTTGAACTAGTTCAAAAAAAGATCTCTGTCCTGTATTTATGTAAGTTCCAATAAAAAAGACCGGAAAGATATTCCCGGTCACTTTATTATTTTGTATACTCATGTTACTTCCAGTAACTCCACTTTAATCCATCAAACACTGCCATAGATTTACTCACCGTATCATAACATATCATTCCAGGATATGGACTTTTGACATTAATATGCGGATTTGCTATTTTAGGCAGTACCAAAGCCTTATTAGGCGATTCCAGTACTAAAACTCCCGGAGCAACCGAGGTGGGAGCCCCCATAATGATTCTATTATCTCCCGGGATTTCCCCACTGGTATTAAATGTGACACCGGCAACAGATCCTGTATCACTTAAAGGCATCCATGAAGACTCCACGTTCATCTTCAGGATCTGGTCGTTTCTGTCCATTAAAAGAGTTCCTCCTACCGCATTTGCAGGTAGTGTTTCCACAATAGGCAATAAAATGCCCTTTGTAGTATTGGCTGCAAAATCCAGGAGTCCGTCCCCATCAGCCTGGTTTTTTTCCACTGCCATCTGAGCAGGCACTGATGCCGCAAAGAACAGCCCTATTATTATGATTATATTTTTCATTTCGTTGTTTTATCTTTTTTGATATTCAGCTTAATCATTACAAGACCTTGTTATGCATTTCCACGCAGTACCATTATACAATTTAAAACATTTGTCTGTCGTATCATAGATCAGCATTCCCTCTACCGGTATTGTTATGCTTGCAGAAGTAGTTCTGGTTATTACCATTCCTCTATTTCTGGATTCAAGAGCCATAAATCCGTTTGGAATATTTCCTGGCCATCCTGCCTGCATATCAGTCTGCCCTGTAATTCCTATTTTTGTATAGGCATCAGGAGTTCCCGTTGCAGGATCTTTGGTACAGTAGGATTCAAGATTAACTCCAAAAGTAAAATATTTGTTTGCCGGGAATGCATATCTGAATACTGCTTTTCCTCCGGTAAAGGTAGTCGCAGGAATGAGCTGTACGTTTTGTGTAAAGCTACTGTCATCAGCTACTACCATATATGCTCTATCAGTAGCAACAATACTGCTATAACCTGAAAGATCAGCCTGCAGCCAGGTAGTCCCTGTATTATTGGTTCTTTGCGCCAGCCATGACCTCTGGATAATTTTTCCTGTTGCCCCGTAATTTACAAGAGTTTGTGCCCCGTTGTTATTATCACCTATCATCAGGAAGGTTTTATCCTGTAGAAAAGTAACCCTGCTTGGATCAGTATTAGGCAAAACAAAATTATTAGTGTTTGATATAGTAAGCATAATGTTATTCTCAGTATTGACACTGTTAGAAATAGCCTGGTCCAAAATCGTCACGTCATCTTTTGCCATACCAAAAATATTATTATTGAAAAGCGCATTCAGGCCGGAGTTCCAGGTAACGGTTGTCTGGTCGGAAGCAATATAATCCTGTGGTTGCTTCAGGGTAACCCCATATTTAACAGCAAGATAAGATCGTACCCTTTGTTTTTCTATGGCAGATAACTCTCTCTCGTATCCAATTGCTTCACCTATATCTGAGTCCGGAAAATAAGAAGGCTGACTTCCTAAAATGGCACCATTTGCTGTTTGACTATATCCTACCGCTACGGTACTGGAGCTTCCCTGGCTTTGTCCATCCAGACCATAAGTAATTGAGCTTCCGATTGTATAGGAATAATCTGTGAGATGAGTCTTGTTTTTCACCCTGGGCATTGTAGAAACAGCATAAGGCCAGACCTCCATCGTTCCGGTAGTTCCGTAATTCGTATAGGATGGCCAATTTGCTTCTGTAAGTGTAGCCGTGGGTGTGGTTCCTCCAAAACCAAAGTATTCATTATAAGTACTCGTACCAAAACTTCTGGAATTGACCATCATAAAAAATGATGAATTCAGACCATTGGCAGAATAAGGTTTTCCGGTAGGTACCACCATAAATTTTGCTCCAGCTGCCGTTGCATCTCCAAAATCCACAGAAGGATTAAAGTTATGTTTAGGATCTGCCGTTACAATAACTGGTTGTCTTGCTGAATTAGTTTGTGTAAAATCATTCCCTGCTACAGACTGATCTTTCCATAGATTGGGTGCAAAACTTTTATCCGCCCTCAGCCAGATTCTCAAATCACTGTCTACTCCTCCCGGTCCTACAACAAAAGTGGAAAATGTGAAATATTCTCCATCCGTGTTAGAGAAATCTATATTGGCAGGAGTTTGTACATAGCTAACTCCATTCACTGTTGTCACCGTTAAAGGAACCCATGTATCCGTGGCATCAAAAACAGCATCTACAGATCTTATAAAATATATTGTATTAATGGGGCTGGCAGGAAAAGCTACGGTAACCGGTTGGGTAAAACCGGGAGAACGCTGTACTTTCCATATAGCATCCATTCTGTAATTGGCCATCTTTCCTGTCGGTGGGACAATGGGAACATTATATCCTCTTCTCAGCCCGTTATCACCCCAGCTTAAAAATTGCAGATTAGCCAGGTTACTGGTGTTGGCTTCATTGGATGTGGCAAAATTACCTGCAGCAATCACTACCTGAGCCCTGTCTGTATTTACAGAATTAGATTGCTTTTGATGAAGACCAGATCCGTCATCTTTTCCAATTCCTGCAATATTGTTATTAAAAGTATTGGCCGCCGTTGCAGTATGATCCCACATTTTCGTAGTCCCATCAGATGCAATGTAACTTTGCGCGGTGCTTTGATCCAATGTGATCCCGTATTTATAAGCAAGATAGGAATTAACCCTTTGCCTTTCGGCTGGAGTCTGGGTTCCTGAATATAAAATAAATTCCCCGATCCGGTCTCCTGCCAGCGAAGTACTGCCGTTACCTCCGTCATTCTCCATCAGAAGAACCATTCCCGGATAATTACCGGTAGAGGATACATTATTGGAAGGCTGTCCGTAGAGCAAGCCATTATTATCAAACAAGTAATTCATATTACCACCCGATACACTATTATAGTAAGACTGTATACTGGGTACATTACTTCCGACGGTACTGATGCTATTGGTGCCAAAGAATACATCTCCCGATTCTTTCTCATTATAGAACTCCGGACGGTCGTTTTGCGTTCCAAAAAAAGGAGACTGCCACACCCCGGCTATTGAGGTCGTATTAGAGTTTTGGGTCACCCCGTTCATCACAAATACCGATCTGTAAACACCGGAAGTAGTCCTGGTAAGATGGGTATATGAAGTAAGTGCATTGGTTGAATTATCCGGAAAACCTAAGGGAAATTTATATCCGGACCTATAGCCGTCCGTACTGACAATTTGAATAGCAGGATTAAAATTGAAGCTTGGAATGGAAGACGCTGCCCGGTAAACAGGTCTGGCACCGGCACCAGGATCAGCATAGTTGCCGGGTATCCCCTGATTGGCGATACCATTCACTCCGCCTGTTTTCTGATTAATCCAGATGGGAACCTGTGTATTATCTGTTGTGGTACCTGTACCCGCATCTGCTTTTACCCATATCTGCAAATTATTAGAGACACCACCCGGAGATTGTGCCCAGAGCATCGTACCACACACCAGAAATACAAAATAAAATTGTTTTTTCATTGATGTAACGTTTTTAAAATATTGTTTTTTATTAAGGTTAGAATTGCTGTTTCTTCTAATAACAACTAAGAGGAAATAAAAAAATAATAAAAACAGCCGTTGAAGCTAATAGCTCTATTTGTTATCAGTATGTCAATACAATATTATAGAAGGTATTTTGTATTTTTTTCATTCGTTTTTATTTAGAGATTGACTTTCTACATTGACCAAGCATAGATACACAAATATAATTTATTTTTTTAACAAATACATAATAAATTATTAAAAAATTAACATAATTATTAATAAAATATACCATAAAATAATGAAAATTCACAAGTAGGCATTTGGAATTATATTAATATTTTTCGTTGTTTTATTTTATTTACGTTCATTTATTACTATTTACTATGGTTTTTATTAAAACTTTATTACATTTAGAAAATCAATCAATTTAAGACTGAATAAAAAAATAACCTTTATTTATTTTTCTGATTAATTTTAATAGTTGTAGTAAAAGCGGGAATTACAAAATGTTTTTGAAGAAAAAAGATTCTTTTAGTATGGAAAAAACATTAAATTTGTCCCATTGATATTATGGATAAAAAGACACAAAAAAAAAACGACTGAATCGCCTGAAAAAGGCAGAATTTTATCTAAGCCACGCATATTTTTCGGGCTTACTTTTATACTTTTCTCTGTGGTTCTTACATTTTCGTTTATCTCCTATCTGATGAACTGGAAGGCAGATCAAAGTCAGGCAGGAACCATGCTTGATAAGAGTATAAAATCTTCCAACATTTTCGGCAAAGCCGGTGACTGGCTGGGCAATATATTCATATTCGAAAGCATAGGTATTGCTTCATTCATTATTGCATTTTTGTTTCTGGTTGTAGGAACTCTCATCCTTAAAAAGAAAATATTCAAACCCTGGAAAACAATCGGACATTCTTTGTTTTTCATTTGCTGGCTCCCTATTTTCATGGGTGCCCTTACGAAAGGTCAGGGGGTTTTAGGTGGCGTATATGGATATCAAATCATGGATTATCTTAATGCTATTATCGGAACAGTAGGTTTATGGACTGTTCTGGCTGCAAGTATTATTTTATATTTCATCCTGGAATTTAACCTTCGTCCAAGCTCTATCAAAGCAAAATTAAACAAGCTCAACGAAAATACAATTGGCAAAGTAAAATCAATGATGCCAGATTCCGATGAGGATTTTGAAGCCGATGAAGAACTGAAGGAAGAGATTGATGAAGTTACCCCAAACGTTACAGTAACAGATGCGTCGGATAACCGTCCTAAAATAAAAACACCTGAACCTGTCAATCCCCCGAAAGGATTCCCTGAAGTTCCGGTCTCTGCAGATATAGAAACTATTACAACACCTAACCATACTTCTTTTGAAAGCGAGCCAAAGGAGGTTTCCGAGCCTGTCAGCTTACACCTGAATACCAAACCCGGCGTTCCGGTTTCTACTCCTGAAGAAGCTTTTGATATCAGGCCTTCTCAGACTGCCCCATCTGTATCCCCTGCACAGGAAAATATTAAATTCAATGTGGAAGTGGCTCCGGTAGTAGACATTCTGGATGATACGGACAAAAAATCACAGGAGCTGGTAGAAAAACACGGCCTTTATGATCACAAACTGGATCTTGCTAATTTCCAGATGCCTCCTGTAGACTTATTGAAAGATTATGGAAGTGAAGAAATCTCTATCAACAAAGAAGAGTTAGAAGAAAATAAAAATAAAATTGTAGGCCTGTTGAAAAATTTCAACGTAGGAATTGCAGAGATCAAAGCAACGATTGGCCCTACAGTTACTTTATATGAAATAGTTCCCGAAGCAGGAATCAGAGTAGCTGCCATTAAAAAGCTACAGGATGATATTGCGCTGAATCTTTCCGCTTTAGGAATCAGAATTATTGCCCCAATGCCCGGAAAAGGAACTATTGGTATTGAAGTACCAAGAAAAATCCAACCATGGTTTCTATGCGTTCCGTGATTGCGTCACACAAGTTTCAAAATACGGATATGGACCTTCCGGTGGTTTTCGGAAAAACCATTTCCAATGAAATTTTCATGGCTGACCTTTCAAAAATGCCTCACTTATTGATGGCCGGAGCAACGGGACAAGGTAAATCAGTCGGGATCAATGCTATCCTTACTTCCCTTCTTTATAAAAAGCATCCAAGTGAGCTTAAATTCGTAATGGTAGACCCTAAAAAGGTAGAGCTTTCTTTATATTCAAAAATTGAAAGACATTATTTAGCAAAATTACCGGACGCGGAAGAAGCAATCATTACAGATACCAATAAAGTAATCAATACATTAAATTCTTTATGTATTGAAATGGACACCCGGTATGATCTCCTTAAAAATGCTTTCTGTAAAAACCTGAAAGAATACAACAAAAAATTTGCAGAAAGAAAATTAAACCCTGAAAACGGCCACCGTTTCCTGCCTTACATCGTTCTGGTAGTGGATGAGTTTGCAGACCTTATTATGACCGCCGGTAAAGAAGTGGAATTACCAATTGCCAGACTGGCCCAGCTTGCGAGAGCTGTGGGAATCCACCTGATCGTAGCCACTCAAAGGCCGTCTGTGAATGTTATTACCGGAATGATCAAAGCCAACTTCCCTGCAAGGGCTGCCTTCAGAGTAATCTCCAGTGTGGACTCAAGAACAATTCTCGATTCCCCGGGAGCAGATCAGCTTATCGGTAAAGGGGATATGCTTTACTTTAACGGAAATGAGATATTAAGACTTCAATGTGCCTTTGTAGATACCCCGGAGGTAGAAAGAATTGCAGAGTATATCGGCGAGCAAAAAGGATATTCATCAGCATTCCTTCTTCCTGAATATGTTTCTGAGGATGCTACAAGTTCAGCAGGTACTTTTGACCCTAATGAAAAGGATGCCCTGTTTGAGGAAGCAGCAAGGATTATTGTTTCTACGCAGCAAGGTTCCACATCCATGTTACAGAGACAGCTGAAATTGGGATACAACAGAGCCGGAAGAATTATGGATCAGCTGGAAGCAAGCGGTATTGTAGGAGGATTTAATGGAGCTAAGGCCAGAGAGGTGCTGATCAGCGACCTACACTCTTTGGAACAGTTTTTGGAAGATCTGCGTAACTAAAGGGAAAAACTTAAGGTTTAACCTTTAAAGTTTGAAAATATCTAAGATTATTAAATAAGAAAAATGAAAAATATTATTTCAAAAGTTATATTAGGAAGTTTTGTTGTAGGTGCAGTAGGTATGGCCAATGCTCAGAAAATAGACGCAAAAGCTAAAAAGATATTGGATGACATTACAGCCAATTACAATTCTAAAAAGAATTCTTACTTTAAATTTTCTTTTGGAAGCGGCCTGAACGGACAGGTTACTAAAACCGAACCGGGTATTTATTATATTGCCGGGGACAAATACAAACTGAAAATCATGGATACCGAGCAGATCTTTGACGGAAGTAAAATCTATAACATCAATGCTGATGATATGGAGGTAACCATTGCAAAGCCTAACGGAAACAGTGCCATGTTCTCCCCTATCAATTATCTTACAACCTATAGAAACGACTATAATGTAACATACAACGGAAAGAAAATGGTAAATGGCGTGAATGCAGATTTCATTAAACTGACTCCTGTAAAAGCCAACGGGATAAAGTACGTTTACCTTTTTGTAGATTCAGCAAAAAAACAGATGGTAAAACTGGAACAGCACGGAAATAATAAAGATGTAGCAGTAATAGCCATTAAGGAATATAAAGAAAACCAGAATCTGGATCCCAATATGTTTGTTTTTGACAAAAATAAGTTTAAAAACTACGTAATTACAGAACTTTAGAGAACGTTACACAAAACCGCAAATGGGCAAACAAGCCTTTTTACAGTTTTACTTTAGAAAAAAATAACAAAATATAAAAGCCGCAAGTACAACTTTGTGGCTTTTTGATTAATTTTGGCGCATGTTAAAAATACTAGACCGATATATCATAAAGACCTTTTTTGGACCATTTTTCTTTATATTCAGTGTATTGTTTTTCATTTTTATTGTAAACATTATCTGGGTTCAGTTAGGTCAGTTTATGGGAAAAGGGCTGAGCTACTGGCAAATCATTAAACTTTTGTTTTATCTTGGGATCAGCGTTATCAGTATGGTACTCCCCCTCACCATTCTTCTGGCAAGTATTATGTCTTTTGGAGAATTTGGGGAAAGGTATGAGCTTGCCGCAATGAAAGCCGCCGGGATTTCTCTTACAAGGGTAATGACACCTTTGCTGGGAGTGGCTACTATACTGGCCATCCTTCTCTTTTTCTTTTCAAACAACATTATTCCCGATTTTCAGAAAAAGGCGAAAAACATGCTTTTCAATATTGCCCAGACCAAGCCTGCCCTGAATTTTACTGCGGGACAGTTTATTGATCAGATTCCCGGGTATATGGTTAAATTCGATAAGATTCATGGAGAAAATGCGGAAAATCTTGAAGGGGTGTTTGTTCATAGAAAAGCCAGTACTTACGAAAACCAGCAGTCTATTGTAGCAGAAAAGGGTAAATTTGTTCCGGCTGCTAATAGTCACTTTCTTAAGCTTGAGCTTTATAATGGATATGTATTTGAAGATAATTTTGCAGGAAAAGGAGAAAATGTAAGATTGAAACAACCTGATCAGGCCATCAAATTTGATACACTGGTTTCCCACTTTGATGTAAGCGAGATCATTGACAAAGCCATCGAGAAAGAACAAATCACAGATGACTACCGTTTCCAGACCTATAACCAGCTTAATCAGACAATTGCCAAAAGCAAAAAGGAAAACCAAATGTTTTTCAACAATATCGGAACGGATGTCCTGAGCCAAACGAATTCTGTGATAAGCTATATGGATAAAGGAAATAAACATAAAGCGACTCCGAAGGCACAGATAAAACTGGATACCATAAAAGGTGATAAAAAACTGGAAATTATCTACAATTCCTATAACAGGTTGGAAAATCTGAAAAGCACATTGGAGACCAAGAAAAATGAATTCAGCTCCAATGTAAAATACTTCAGTAAAGTAGTTATCTACCAGCAAAGAATTGTTTCATATTCCGTGACCTGTATCATCTTCTTCCTGATCGGGGCAAGTTTAGGCTCCATCATCCGTAAAGGAGGTATGGGACTTCCTGTGATCATTGCCATCATTATTTTCATTATTTTCTACGTAATGAATGTGGGAGTGGAAAACATGTCCTGGAGCGGAAAAATGAATCCTTACCTGGCTGCATGGCTGCCTAACTTCATTCTTCTTCCTTTTGGAATCTGGATGACCTACAAAGCGCTTACTGATTCACAATTGTTTGATGCCGAAAAATACAAAGCGTTATTTAAGCCTATTACCAAAAGGTTTTCAAAAAGCAAAGAACATCAAAGGTATCAGTAGCTGCTCAGTGATTTAGATAAAATAAAGATTCAGAATTTTCTGGATCTTTTTTTATTGCTTTTAATAAATCAATTTACATTTAAATCAAAACTTCCTATACAATAAAGATTGCAGCATTTTACAATAAAAAAGAGGTCCCATCGGAACCTCTTGTGTTTTTTTAAAACTGAAAATTATACTTTCATAATTTCAGCATCTTTTATCTTAAGATGCTCATCACAAAGCTTTACATATTTATCAGTAAGCTCCTGGATATCAGCCTCTGCTCCTTTAATAATATCTTCGGAAATACCTTCCAGCTTTTTCAGTTCTTTCAAACCGTCCTGTCTTGCATTTCTCACCGTTACTTTAGTTTGTTCAGCTTCTGCTTTAGCCTGTTTTGCCAGTTCTCTCCTTCTTTCCTCCGTTAAAGGCGGAACATTCAGAATAATATTTTCCCCGTTATTGGAAGGTGCAAAACCTAAATTTGAATTGATAATAGCTTTTTCAATCGCATTAATTGCTGTTCTGTCCCAAGGTTGAATAGAGATGGTCATGGCATCCGGAACAGAAACATTGGCCACCTGGTTGATGGGAGTAGGAGCTCCATAATACTCTACCATTACATCCTGCACCATAGTTGTAGAAGCACGTCCCGCTCTGATTCTTTGAAATGCATGATCCAGGTGCTTTACAGCTGCGTCCATATCCTGCTTTACAGATTCTAATATAAGATCTAATTCTTCCATTATATAATTAAAATTTGATAAATTACACATTGCTTATAACGCCTGAAAATCAACTTGTTAATTTTCACAAAACGCTCTTTTAATAGTTTATTTCCTGAGTTTTCAGTATTCAGTGGTGCAAAAATAATGATTGTTTTTGATATAAAGAGTGTATAATTTGTCTATTTTTTTATTCAACATCCTGTTACAATACAATTCTCAAATAATCCATTGTTATTGTATGATCCTTTTATTATCCTTATCTGATATAAAAATTCTCAAAATCCCTTAACAATACGGAGCAAGCCCAGAACAATCCGCTGGCAAAAAAATTATTATTTCAAAAATAAAACCGCCGGACATAATCTTATGTCCGGCGGCTAAAATATGATAAGTTTTATAACTTGTTTCTGTTACTGGACTTTGTTACAAGTCTACCAGAGTTCCAACATTCTCTCCTGCTACAATTTTTTCTAAATTCCCTTCCTTATTCATATCGAATACAATGATAGGTAACTTATTTTCGTGGCTCAGAGTAAATGCCGTCATATCCATTACTTTAAGATTTTTCTCAAATACTTCATCGAAAGACAATGAATTGTATTTTACAGCATCAGCATTCTTTTCAGGATCGCTGTCGTAGATTCCGTCTACTCTTGTACCTTTCAGGATGACATCAGCTCCGATTTCGATTGCTCTTAAAGTAGCAGCAGTATCGGTAGTAAAATAAGGGTTTCCTGTTCCTGCACCGAAAATTACAACTCTTCCTTTCTCAAGATGTCTCACTGCTCTTCTTTTGATAAAAGGCTCAGCTACCTTATCCATTTCAATAGCAGACTGAAGTCTCGTTTTGATTCCTGCATCTTCCAGAGCCCCTTGCAATGCCATGCCGTTGATCACAGTTGCCAGCATCCCCATATAATCTCCCTGTACTCTGTCCATTCCTTTGGCAGCTCCTGCAACACCACGGAAAATATTTCCTCCTCCGATGACGATAGCCACTTCACATCCTTTGTCAACTACTTTCTTAATCTCTGCAGCATATTCCTGCAGTCTTTCGTTGTCAATACCGTATTGTCTGCTCCCCATTAAGGCCTCACCACTAAGTTTTAGAAGGATTCTTTTATATTTCATCTTTTATTTTTAAATAGCTTTTTACTAGACTTGATTCTCTGAAATTTGATTTTGCAAATATAATCATTAAAAATATTGGTAAAAGAAAAATATTTACACACAAATAATGTCAGAAATATTTTGAAAAGTACGAAAAAGGATTATTTTTGCATTAATTATAAATTGAATTGAAGAAAATTATCATTTTTTCATTATTTCTATCAGGAATTGTTTCTTATGCGCAAACGGGAACAAATGTTTATCCATTCTTAAATGTACCTGTATCTGCAAGACAAGCTGCCCTGGGTGGTGATGCAATTTCTGTCAGAGATTATGATGTTTCCTTTGCAATTGCAAACCCGGCCCTGTTGAATAAAGATTCTGACAAACAGCTTTCAGTAAATGCTACAGCATATCTTGCCGATTCAAAATACGGTACGATTGCTTATGCTAAAGACTTTGAAAATGGTCATATGGCTACCATCAATGCCCGGTATATGAGCTATGGTAGTATCCCGAGAACAGATGAAAGCGGTTTTGAAAACGGAGAATTCAAGGCTTCCGATGTTGCCATTGGTGCCGGTTATGCTTACCAGTTTGAAGAGGACTGGACGATCGGTG
The DNA here is from genome assembly GCF_000738495.1 of Chryseobacterium sp. P1-3. NCBI lineage: Bacteria > Pseudomonadati > Bacteroidota > Flavobacteriia > Flavobacteriales > Weeksellaceae > Chryseobacterium > Chryseobacterium sp. P1-3. The sequence goes on along the minus strand of NZ_JPEQ01000007.1, from coordinate 289,892 downwards.
GAGGCATTAATTTTATTACTTCAAAAATTGATAATTACACTTCTTCTGCCATCTCAGGAACCGCAGGAGTAACCTATCACAATAAAAAAAACAAGGAAGTTCTTTCCCTGGTATTAAGGAATTTCGGATTTCAGCTGAAATCATTCAACGGCGTAAAGGAAAATCTTCCTTTCAGAGTTGACCTGGGATATACCAAAACCATCAAAAACTTTCCTCTTGCCATTACCATTACAGCACATGATCTTCAGAAGTTTGACATTTCTTCAGAATATAATGTAGAAGGACAAAAGGTAAATGCGGGCAGAAAGATTGCAGATCACTTCTCTTTAGGAGCAGAATTGTTTCCGGAAAAAAACTTCAACATCAGATTGGGCTATAACGTTAAAAGGGGAAATGAACTGGCTGTGGCAGATCAAAGAAATTTTTCAGGATTGTCGGCAGGATTTGGTGTCAAAGTATCAAGATTCCGTATAGACTATGCCCATGTGAGATATCATAATTCAACAAATGTCAACCAGATAGGAATTTCAGTAGACCTTTCAAGCCATAGAGGAGAATAACTTTATTTCCCTGAAAATCTTATTATAAGCAAGAATTTTCTTCGCTTTTCTTGATTTTTTAAAAAAAAATCTTGAAATTTGCAGTATGAAAAAACCTGTAATAGCTATCGATGGGTACTCGTCTACCGGAAAAAGTTCTATCTCCAAAATCATTGCAGATAAGCTGGGACTTATCCATATGGATACAGGAGCGCTTTACAGAGGGATTACCTGGTATGCATTGCAACATTGCCTGGATGAAAAAGGTACTATCGATTTGAACAGGCTTTTCTCTTCTTTACACCAGATTGAACTTGAGTTTAAAAATCACGATGGAATACTTATTCTCTATCTTAATAACACAGATATTTCTAAAGAAATTCGCTCGAATGAAGTTTCGGATCATGTAAGCCTCGTGGCAAAACAAAAAGAAGTAAGGGACTTTTTATTACAATCCCAACGCTCTTTGGCAGAAAAAGGAGGCGTTATTATGGACGGGCGTGACATTGGGACAGTAGTTTTGCCAGATGCAGACTATAAATTTTTTCTGACGGCCAGTATTGATGAAAGAACCAACAGGAGATTCCTCGAACTGTCCGGTCTGGGAATTCAGGCAGACAGGGAACAGGTAAAGCAAAACCTTATAGAAAGGGATAAAATAGACAGTGAACGCGAAATAGCTCCGTTAAGAAAAGCTGATGATGCTATTATTATTGACAACTCTGCATTGACCAAAGAGGAAACAATAAAGCTTATTCTCTCTTACATTCAAAATTTTTAACAATTTTTAATAGTATATAGTCTCCTTTGGTATACAAATTGTAAGTTTTATTACTATAAAAACTAATCTATTATTAATTTAAAAAACTTAAAATGTCTAGAAAAGGAAAAAATACAGCAGGTATATTGGCAGGACTTCTTGCAGGTGCTGCGGCAGGTGTAATCTTAGGAATGCTTTACGCACCGGAAGAGGGTAAGGAAACCAGAAAGAAAATCAAAACAAAAGCAAATGATCTTAAAGATCAGGCAAAAAACAAGTATGGTGAGGTTTCTGAAAAAGTAAAAGACCAGTACAGCAATATTTCTTCTACCTTCAAAGAAACAGCAAATAACGTTGCCCACACGGTGAAAGACGGATATGACAAATATAAGGATCAGATTGTTTCTAAAACTGCAGATGTAGTAAAAGATGTAGAAGCAGAACTGAATGATCTAAAAAAATAAGTAATTTATCTTTTTAAGTAAATTACAAGAAGGAACTTTTGTATGAAAGTTCCTTTTTTTGTAACTTTAAAAAAAAACGATGATAGAAACTATTAAAGAATACGCCTCGAAGAGAATAGATCTTCTGAAAATTGAAGCTACTGAAAAGTCTTCTCTTTCTGCCGGGCTCATTACCTACTTTGTAGTATTGCTTGTTGCTTTTGCTTTTTTTATTATCCTTTTTAATTTTGGAATTGCATTTCTTATCGGAAAAGCATTGGATAACTATTCCTATGGATTCTTAATTGTTGCTGCTTTTTATGCGCTGATAATGGCTTTTGTAATTGCCTTTAAAAGTAAAATTGTCAATACTGTTGCAGATCAGGTTATTAAATTTTTAAATCATTAAGTTATGGGCAGAAAATATGAAAGTATAGAAGAATTAAGAAGAAAGAAAAAAACTGCTTCAAAATGAAATAAGTGATCTTGAAAACCTTCTTACTTTTAAAAACACAAAAGAAAGTCTAAGTGCATTTACCAATGGTTTATCAGACCAGTATCTTCAGGAAAAAATAGATGAAGATGGTGATGAAAAAGTAGTTCTCAGAAAAGATGTTATTGCCAAGCAGCTTACCTCAGAAGTAAAAGACCTTTTTATCAGTAAAAATACCGCCGTTGGTCTTGCCAGCTCAGCTTTTAAAGGAAATATTACCGATAGCCTTGTTAAGCTTGGAGTTACTGCCATCATAGGTAACTATGCCAAGAAAAACATGAAAAGTACCAATTGGAAAAATAAACTTGTGGGCGCAGCTCTGATCTACCTTGCTCCTATCGCTTTAAAATTTGTCAGGAAAAAATTGGAAGAATATCAGAAAAATAAAAGTGTTTCCAGTATGGAACAACTTATATAGAAATTAGATGTTAGAAACCAGAAGTTAGAACATGATGATTCATCCGTAGTTTATACTAATTTCTAACCTCCGGTTTCTGATTTCTATTTTGAAAATAACTGTCCTAAAATAATCCCCGCTGCCATCGAAACATTCAGGCTTTCTGTAGACCGGGATTTTCCAAATCTTGGAATGCTGATGGATTTCTGAAGCAGTTCCTCCGTTTCCGGCCTCATCCCGTTCCCCTCATTTCCTAAAATCAGATTGATTTTTTCCGGCCTTTCAAAGGTATAAATATTCTCTCCGTCCATATCAGTTCCGATATTGACATTTTCCGTTTGGGAAAGATATTCTACAAGATTGGTATAAACGATATTTACTCTGGTAAAAGATCCCATTGTAGCCTGGATGACCTTCGGATTGTAAAAATCTACCGTATCTTCACTGCAAATAATCTGTTCTATTCCGAACCAGTCTGCCAGCCGGATAATGGTTCCCAGATTTCCAGGATCCTGAATTCCGTCCAGAACCAGCTGAATGTCTTTATCCTCCGTTTTTTGTTCCTGAGCCAGGTAACATACGGCTACAGAATCTTTTGGCGTTTTCAGGAAGCTGATTTTTTTTAACTCATTTTCAGAGATATGGGTAACAGGGATATCAGTACGGTCCAATTTTTGCGGATCGGTTGATAATATTTCTTTAACTTTAAAGTTAGAATTGAAAAGTTCACAAATGATTTTATTACCTTCAACCAAAAACAAATTGTATTTTTGTCTGAACTTCTTTTTATCTAAAGATTGTAAAACTTTTATTGTATGAGCTGTAAGCATTATAAGAATTCTCCTCAAAAATATTATAAAATTATCTCATTTGCAACATTTGTTGGCCTCCTTTATGCTTGTAGTACAACAAAAAAAGTTCCGGAAGGTGAATACCTGCTTACCAAGAACAACTTTGAGTTCGAAGATAAAAAAGAATTTTTCGATGAGGAGCTGAAAGATTATGTTCAGCAAAAACCTAATAAAAAGCAGCTTCTTTTTATGCCATTAAGTTTGGCTTTTTATAATATGGCCAACCCAAAGTATGATACCATTCTTAATGAATATATGACTTATCCCAGTGAGATGAGAAACCAAAAACTAAGGGATTCATTATTCATCAAGTATAATATGAAAAGCAGTATAGGGAAAAGCCTTGTTCTGGACCGTATCCTGCATAATTGGGGAACTCCTCCTGTAATTCTGGATCAGACCAGAAGTGAGAAAAGTGCCGAATCTATTAAGAAAAGACTTATCTACAGGGGTTTCTGGGATGCTGATGTACAATACAAGCATGATCTGGATACCGCTTCTAAAAAAGCTGCAGTCAACTATTTTATCAAACATAACGAGCCTACCCGGATCAAAGATTATTATTACAATATTCCTGATTTGGGAATTAAAGGATATTATACTGCCAATCTTAACAAAAGCCTGATCCGGTCAGGAAATATCCTTGACCAGACGATTCTTGAAAAAGAGGTGACAAGAATTACCGACCTCATGCGGGAATTTGGATATTATAAATTCAATAACCTTAATGATGAAGTTTATTTTGTAGCAGATTCTTTAAAAAATAAAAAAAAATGTACCGCTTACATTAGAGATTCATAAAGACTCTCTGGACAGCCGTTATAAAGTTTCCACTTTTGGTAATATTGATGTAGCTATTGTGGATGAGCCTGGTGACTACCCTAAAAATACGGTTAAAGACAGCTTAAGAAGGATCAGATTCCATACTGTGAACGACAAATACAAAATTTCATCATTATGGAGAGCCATTATTCCGGATAACAGACAGATATTTGATCAAAAAAAGCTGGATGTTACCAAAAGAAATCTTTTGGCCATGAACAACTTCAGTATTGTAAAAGCAAGGGACTCTTTGAGACAAGGGGGAATGTCTGCTCCCAATGACAGTATTGTGGATGTTCTGTATGTGCTGAAACCGCTTCCGAAATATGAGCTGAAGGTAGGTTTGGATGGTAATTATTCTCAGATACTTAATCTGGGGGTCTCCCCTTCTGTAGATCTTACGACACGGAATGTTTTCAGAGGTGCGGAAAACCTTTCCACCAGTATTTCCGGTACATTCGGATCTATCAGAAGTACCGAGGATATTAATAAAAGATCTTTAGCTTATGAAATATCTGCACAGGCTTCGCTTAATTTTCCCCGACTGCTTCTACCTTTTAATTATTATAAGTTTATTCCTAAGAGGTACACGCCTACCTCATCCATTTTATTGGGATCTTCTATACAGACGAATATAGGTCTGGGAAGAGTCAATTTCAATACCGGATTAAATTATCAGGCCAACGTAAATGATCAGGTATACCACAAGCTTACCCTGTTCAATACCCAGGTCAGTTTGACTAAAAATAAAAATGCCTATTATGATTACTTCGTGAATGACAGGCTTGTAAAAGATGAAATATTTAATGATTATTTCACTTTCAGACCAGATATCGGAAATCAGTTGGCCAACGGGCAGCTTACTATAGATGAAGTTTCCCAGAGAATTTTAGAGGATACACAATATCAGCAAGGGCTCAACCAGCAGGGTAATGATCTTTTGACTACATTCAGAGGGAGTCTTATCAATAAGGAAAGACAGACGGAAGATGTTCTTATTTCTTCCATGATCTATAACTTTGTATATAGTGAAATTGGTAAAAAAGATTATCCCAATGCTTTTTATTTTAATGGGAAAGTTGAACTTGCCGGTAATATTTTAAGCCTGTTCAATAAAAGAAGCAATGACGGAGGAGTTATTTCAGGACCTCAAAAAACCATTTTCGGGATACCTTATGCACAGTTCGTAAAATTTGATATTGACGCAAGAAAGTATTTTAAATTTAACGGAAATCAGACATTGGTTCTTCGTCAGTTTATCGGGGTGGGTGTTCCCTACGGAAATTCTGAAGAAATGCCTATTATCAAATCCTATTTCAACGGGGGTTCCAATGATATCAGGGCATGGGTAGCATTCGGCGGACTAGGCCCTGCTGATTCCCAGGTAGATGAAAGGGTACGAACTTATATGACCAATGATGTAAAGCTTACTACTAATATTGAATACAGGATTCCATTCAATAATATGTATGAGGGAGCAATATTTACAGATATCGGAAATACCTGGAGCCTACGTAATCATCAGGATGCTCATAATGATCAATTTAAATTCGGGAAATTCTTAGGACAAATGGGTATCGGTAGTGGATTCGGATTACGGGTAAATGTAGCTTATATTACCTTCAGGCTGGATCTTGCTTACAAAATTTATGATCCTAATAAACCTGAAGGAGACCGATGGAGATTCAAAAACTTCCAGCCTTTCAAACCTACCCTTAATATCGCGTTCGGATATCCTTTCTAATCCGGGGAAACGCCTAAGATAAAATATACTACAGCAATTACACGGGCGAGGATTTCCCTCGCCTGATTTCTGTAAAAACTTTCAGGTTTAGTCACATCCTGGGCATCAAAACCCAAGGCATTCATGTCGTTATTTCTTGCAAAAAACAAGGCCCGAAGATTATGGTAGCCTTGTGAGACAATGATCACATTCTTCTTTTTGTAAACATCTTTACATCTGAGAATACTTTTATAGGTATTGAAACCCTTTGGATCTTCTATAATAATATCTTCAGGCACCCCTTCCTGATTGACCAAATAGTTTTTCATGGCAGCAGGTTCATTATATCCCTTGCTTTTTTCTCCGCTTACAATAATTTTTTTGATTTTCCCGTGATGATAAAGGAGCGCGGCAGCATCCATTCTTTTGGTAAAATAAGGATTGGATTGCCCTGATCTCATTTTAGGAGAAGTTCCCAGGACCAAAGCAATTTCCCGTGGAGGAATTTTGGATATTTTGGTGTAAGTACGCCCGTTGGTAAGCCCAAAAACCCAGACATTACAGAAACATATCAATAGAATTCCCAATTCTATTGATATACAACCTAGGTTAAATATGTTCCTGATAATTCTCAACTAAAATCAAAGTTAAGCTTTATTTTTCTACTTTTCACTATAGACATACAGGCCAGTATATGTCCCTGCATCTCTTCTTTTTCCGTAAGATATTCATTTTCCAGCAGTTCCACCTCTCCTTCTTCCAATAAACATTCACAGCTTCCACAAATCCCCGATTTGCAGGAATAAGGCACAGGAAAATTCTGAATCAAAAGCTGCTGTAAAATTTTATCTTTATTGTCCGGCAATTGTGTTGAATAATTTTTGCCCATCATTGTGAATTCCACTTCAATATTTTCAATGAGAGGAAATTCTTTCTCTACAGGATAAATATCATCATTGAATTCTTCGAAAAGTTCGAAATGAATATTTTTTTTAGGAATCCCATGATGGTAGCAGGCATTCGCCAGTGTTTTGATCATTTCTCCTTTTCCACAAATTAAAACTTCATCCACTGCATCCCAGATTGTAGATTCTTCATCCGTATCATCCAGATGCAGAATCTGATTGATGATCAGGCTTAATTTCTTTTCATCCAGCCTGCCATAGAAAAACTGATCACCCGTATTTTCCTGCGAAAAAAAATAAAAGATCTGTAGTCTGTCCCCACATGTTCTGGCAAGATTGTCCAATTGATCCCTGTAAACCAGATCTTCTGAACTTTTGTTTCCAAAGAATAAAAACAATCTCGTACGTGGCTCATTGTGAAGAATATTCTTGAAATGGCTCAAAATTGGTGTAATTCCAATTCCTGCTGCAAAAGCAACAATAGTTCTGAACTCACTTGGTTTGGATACTAAAGTAAATCTTCCTCCGGGTTCACTCACCAGCAGCTCGTCTCCCACGTTATAGTTCTGGTATAGCTGGGAAGTCGCTCCGTCAGGGGAGTTTACTTTTATCCCCAGTGATATTTTTCCTTCATAAGGAGCAGAGGTCATTGAATAATCATTGATTACTTCCTCTCCATGAGATTGAAATTTTACACTAACATACTGTCCGGCCTCAAACTTAAAATGGTCTTTCAGATTCTCGGGAATATCAAACTCCAGAGAAAAAGTATTTTTGGTCAGGTCTTCCTTTTTCGCTACTTTTAACGGATGAAACTGTGTCAGTTTCCCTTTATAGATTTGTTGTTCCATAACTTCAATTCAAAAATAGATAAAAAATAATTTATGAAGAAGATAATTTTATCCATCATGATTTTAAGTGCAGTGTACAGCTGTAAAAAGGAAAGCCAGAAAACGGATGCTGTAAATACTACAGACTCACTTTCTGTGACTCAAAATACGGCTGCTGAAGTTGTTCCTTATATTCCCAGGGAACTTTCCCCTGAAAATATCAGCCAGCACCTGGCAAAAAATAATGATACTTTATACGTAACTAATTTTTTTGCAACATGGTGTGGCCCTTGTATGAGAGAAATTCCAAGTTTCAAAGATAAAATGCAGGAATTAAAAGGAAAACCCGTAAAATTTACTTTCATCAACCTGGATGATAAATCGGATTGGAATGGAGCAGTTAAAAATTTTGCAATAGAAAATAATCTTGGTGGAAATATTATTCTATTGGATGGGCAAAAACTGGATCAAAACTTTTTTGCCAATAATTTCCGGCAATGGGACGGCGGCTCAATTCCTTTTACCTTCATGAGAAAAGGGGATAAAACGGATGAATATTTAGGAATGATGACGGAAGAAGTATTGAATTCGAAAATTGATGCTTTCTTAAAATAAATCTACAGAATACTTTCTGAACAATGTCAAAAAGGTTTAAAATCCTGTGTTTATTATTAATAGTTGCCATTATAGCAAGTGCAATTATTAATCTGAATACAGGATTTTTAAGTTTAGGATTCCAGGATTTTTTCCGGAATACCGATCATAGTCAAATTGCTGAAATCCGTGTCAACCGTGTATGGGTCATGATGTTAGCCGGCATTTCAATCCCCACATCAGGTTTTCTGATGCAGGAATACTTTCAAAATCCATTAGCAGGCCCGGATATATTGGGAATTACTTCTGTAGCCAGTCTATCTGTTGCTTTCTATATTTTCTTTTCACATGATATTCTTCTCCCTGAATTTCTGCAAAATAGTTTCCTGAGCCTGTCGGCAATCGGGGGAAGCCTGGTGTTGATGCTGGTGTTACTATCCATGTCTAATAAATTTCAGGATAAATCTTATCTCATTATTTTCGGGTTTCTGATGTCTGCTTTTGCAGGAGCTATTGTTTCTTTACTTCAATTTTATGCAGAAAATCAGAGTTTGAAAAACTATATTTTGTGGTCCTTCGGAGCCAATAATATGGTGAGCAGAAACCAGATTTATGTACTATTGATACTGGTTCTAACAGGATTATTCTTTTGTTTTAAAGCGATAAAACCTCTTATTGGTAATTCATTGGGTACTTCCTATGCACAAAGCTTAGGAGTAAATCTGAAGCAATTAAAATTGCTGATCATTGTAGCATCTTCTCTCCTCTCCGCCTCTATTACTGCTTTTTTAGGTCCTATTTTGTTTATTGGAATTATTGTCCCACACTTTTGCAGACTGATCTATAATCCTTCCCAATTATGGCAGCAATGGATTCTGAATATGTTTCTGGGAATGCTTATCATGTTGTTTTTCTCTGTTATCGCAGAAAAAACACAAATCCCGTTGAATGTTATCAGTTCTGTATTTGGGATTCCTGTGATTCTGGGGATGCTATTGAAGCAGAATAAAATATAATTTTTTGTTTTGTTGAAAAACGCAAAGGCGCAAGTTTTTTTTAACCTACATTCTGCTTTAAGGCGCAAGGATTTTATCTCCGATAAAATTTAATAACGTACATAAAACATCGCACTTGCTGAAAATCTTTAATTTTCTTGCGTCTTAAAACATATCAGTTCAATCCATAAAGCTCAACTTTTAACCTATTTAAAAATGACAGGATGCAAGCTAGAACTGTTACTTAATTTTCAATCTGATGTTTTCAAAAATGGAGTCACGAGAGTTGTCAATCATTTATAATTAAAAAACAGAATAAAAATTCACAAAGTATAATCCTTGCATCTTAAAAATAGTATTTTTGTAAAACAATCTGCGCCATTGCGTTTTAGTCAAGATCAGGAATGCACCTACAAATCAAACAGGCCAATATCGGATACAACAAAACATTAATTTCAAATGCCAATGCTGAGTTGAAACTTGGTGATGTTTGCTTATTGATTGGTAATAACGGTGTAGGAAAAACCACTTTGATTAAATCTATTCTGCATCAGATCCCTTTGCTGGATGGAGAAATTTTGATCAATAATGAAAATGTAAAGAAACTTTCCGTCCAAGAAATCGCTGAAAACATTGCTATTGTTTTTTCAAAATCTGTGGTTCCACAGCATTATACCGTTCAGGATCTTATTTCATTAGGAAAGTATATCTACTATCCTTTTTATTTTGAGTTAAAAAAGGAAGACCGTGAAGAGGTTTTGCATATCATTGAAGAGCTGGATCTCCGGCAATATAAGGATACACTTCTCAAAAACCTTTCGGATGGTAACCTGCAAAAAGCATTTATCGGACGGGCAATTACTCAAAACGCTCCTGTTATTATATTGGATGAACCCACTACCCATCTGGATGAAAAGAATAAGATTATCATTCTCAAAACCCTCAGAAAACTTGCTAAAGAGCAAAATAAACTCATTTTATTTTCTTCTCATGACTGGCGATTGGCCAAAGAATTTGCCGATAAGATATGGTATGTGAAAAATACCCGATTGTATACAGGAATCGTGGAAGATATTTTATTGAAGCATAACGAACTTACCAATGCTTCTTTATTTCAAATAAACGAGAATTTTGTGGCGCCATATATCGTAGCACCACAGGTTTATAAAGAAATGCTGTATTCCCTGCTTCAAAAAAACTTTCAAAAAGACCTTTCTTCACTCCGTTTTGAATTGAAAAACAACTTTTGGATTATTACTAAAGATTACCATCAATACCAATGCGAATCTTTTGAAGAAATCGTTGATTACATCAAAAATATTCACTAATACTTCATTTTATTTGATTATTTCACATACTATGCATGCATAGTATTATGCTTATCATACAATTTAATCACCTTATTATCAGATTATTAACAAAATTTAACGTTAATAAATATTATGCATGCATAATATTTATTAAATTTGGGTAAAACCATTAGCGCATCAATGATGGATCATAACAAGGAAAAAATAGAAAACGTAGATTTAATTTTAAAACAGACCTGGTTGGCTGTTTCGAAAATGTACACAGAACTTGCCCAGGAGCATGATTCTACGGCTGTACAAGCCCTTACCCTTCTTAAAATTGATCCCAAAGAAGGGACCCGAAGTACAAATCTTGGCCCCAAGATGGCGATAGAACCGACTTCTTTAACAAGAATTATTAAACTTCTGGAAGATAACGGATACATCTATAAGGAAAAAACCACTACTGACAAACGGGAAGTGATCATAAAACTTACAGATAAAGGCCTAAACTCCAGAAATATGTCTAAGGAAGTTGTTGTCAACTTTAACAAAAAAGTAATGGAAAAGATTACTCCGGAGAAAATGGAAACCTTTAAAGAGGTCATGGCTGAAATCATGAAAATAGCCAACGAATTATTAAATAACAGAAAATAGATTATAATGAAACCGTATGGTTCATGTGACCTTATTTAAATACTAAAAATTTACATATGAAAAGAAGAATCAAACATGTAACGGTTCTTGGTTCAGGAATTATGGGAAGCGGTATCGCAGCACACTTTGCCAATATTGGTGTAGAAGTGTCACTTTTGGATATTGTTCCTTTTGAATTGACTGAAGCTGAACAGAAAAAGGGTTTGACCAAAGAAGACAAAGCAGTAAGAAACAGAATTGCTTCCGAAAACTTTGAAAAACTTAAAAAAAGCAAGTCCTGCACTTCTTTACTCTCCAAAGTTTGCAGATAGAATCACAATAGGCAACTTCGATGATGACCTACCAAAAATAAAGAATACAGACTGGATTATTGAAGTAGTAGTTGAAAGACTTGATATCAAAAAATCTGTATACGAAAAAATTGAGCAATTCAGAAAACCGGGAACATTAATTTCTTCCAATACTTCGGGTATTCCTATCCACTTATTAACTGAAGGAAGGAGCGAAGATTTCAAAAAATACTTTGCAGGGACCCACTTCTTTAATCCGGTAAGATATCTTCCTCTTCTTGAGATTATTCCTACCAACGATACAGATCCTGAGATTGTAGATTTTTACATGAATTACGGAGCGAAATTCTTAGGTAAAACAACCGTTTTAGCAAAAGATACTCCGGCTTTCATCGCCAACAGAATCGGAGTATTCTCTATGATGGATCTTCTTCATAATGTACAGAAACTTGGACTTACGGTTTCTGATGTGGATAAACTGACAGGCCCTGTTATCGGGCGTCCAAAATCGGCAACATTCAGAACAGCTGATGTTGTAGGTCTTGATACTCTGGTAATGGTAGCCAATGGGGTACGCCAAAGTGGCGCAGAAGCCAATGATTTCAATGATGTGTTTGCACTTCCTCCTTATATCCAGAAAATGATGGATAATAAATGGCTGGGCTCAAAAACAGAACAAGGTTTCTATAAAAAAAGTGAAAAATGCAGAAGGAAAATCTGAAATCCACGGATTAAATCTTGATACATTAGAATATGAACTTCAGGGAAAATCATCTTTCCCTACTCTGGAGTTAACAAAAACAATTGATAAACCCATTGACAGGTTCAAAGTACTGATCGGAGGTAAAGACAAAGCCGGCGAATTATACAGAAAATCATTAGGAGCATTATTTGCTTATGTTTCGCATAAAGTTCCAGAAATTTCTGATGAAGTTTATAAAATAGACGATGCCATGAGAGCCGGCTTCGGATGGGAAAATGGCCCGTTTGAAATCTGGGATGCTGTAGGTGTTCAAAAAGGAATTGAACTGGCCAAAGAAGCCGGGTATGAGGTTTCAGACTGGGTGAAAAATGTAGAAACCTTCTATAAAGTAAATGACGAAGGACAAAGCATCTATGTTGATAAAAACTCCGGAGAATACAACAAGATCCCTGGCCAGGACGCTTTCATTATACTGGATAACATCAGAAAAAATAAAACACTTTGGAGTAATTCAGGTGCTGCTATTGAAGATTTAGGTGACGGTATCATCAACTTTGAGATCCGCTCAAAAATGAACTCCCTTGGGGGAGAAGTCCTTGACGGATTAAACAGAGCCATTGACCTGGCAGAAAAAGAATACGACGGACTGGTAATAGGAAATCAAGGTGCCAACTTCTCTGTGGGAGCCAACCTTGCCATGATCCTTATGATGGCCATCGAACAGGATTGGGATGATTTAAACATGGCAATCGCTTACTTCCAGAAATCGATGATGAGAGTGCGCTACTCTTCTATTCCTGTAGTAGTAGCTCCTCACGGAATGACTTTAGGAGGCGGTTGCGAGATGACCATGCACGCAGACCGAGTGGTTGCCGCAGCAGAAACATATATTGGCCTTGTAGAGACAGGTGTTGGTGTAATACCCGGAGGGGGCGGAACTAAAGAGCTGACTTTAAGAACATCCAGGGAATTCCATAATGACGATGTTAAAAACAACAGGCTTCGTGATGCTTTCATGAATATTGCCATGGGAAAAGTGGCTACTTCTGCCTACGAAGCTTACGATATGGGAATCCTTGAAAAAGGAAAAGATATTGTTTCTGTAAGCAAAAACAGACAGATTGCTGAAGCTAAAAAAATAGCAAAACTTTTAGCAGAGCAAGGTTACACCCAACCTATTGAGCAAAAAGTAAAAGTTCTTGGTAAAGATGCATTAGGAATGTTCTACGTAGGAACAGACCAGATGTTAACAGGAAACTATATCTCTGAGCACGACAAGAAAATTGCAGATAAACTAGCCAACGTAATGGTAGGTGGAAATTTATCCGAACCAACAGTTGTTACCGAACAGTATTTATTGAACCTTGAAAGAGAGACTTTCCTTCAGCTTTGCGGTGAAAGAAAAACTCTGGAAAGAATTCAATACATGTTGCAAAACGGAAAACCTTTGAGAAACTAGCAGGGAGCTCCGTAGGAGCGGACTGTTAATAGCTGAATAATTAAGAATTACAGAGCCTCGTAGAGGCGACCTATTAATTTTTATGGCAAATACCTACACACAGATTTATCTTCAGATTGTTTTCGCTGTAAAAGGAAGGCAAAACCTGATTTAGTAAGGGATATTAAAGCAGGCTCTTCAAAGTTCATCAATGAGAAAGGGTGGATAAATGGAAAGTTCAACTGGCAGGAAGGATACGGAGCTTTTTCTTATTCTAAAAGCAGTGTAGATTCGGTTATAAAATATATTTTGAATCAGGAAGAACATCATAAAAAGAAAACTTTCAAAGAAGAATACTTGGATGTAATGTCAAAATTTGAAATAGAATATGATCCAAAATATTTATTTGAATGGATTGAAGATTAACAGGTCGCTCCTACGGAGCTCCAAAATTTACAAAACTTAAAAGCTATAAACAGGATACCTATACGAGGTTAAAATCTAACAAAATACTTTAATACAAAACAATGAAAACAGCATACATAGTAAAAGGATTCAGAACAGCAGTAGGAAAAGCGCCGAAAGGTTCCCTGCGTTTTACACGTCCCGATGTAATGGCGGCTACGGTTATTGAAAAATTAATGGCTGAGCTTCCTCAATTAGATAAAAACAGAATTGATGACCTTATTGTAGGAAATGCAATGCCGGAAGCTGAGCAAGGGCTTAATGTGGCAAGGCTGATCTCTCTGATGGGGTTAAACACGGATAAGGTTCCGGGAGTTACGGTAAACAGATACTGTGCTTCAGGAAGTGAGGCGATTGCGATTGCTTCTGCAAAAATCCAGGCCGGAATGGCTGATTGTATCATCGCTGGTGGTACCGAATCTATGTCGTACATCCCAATGGGTGGTTACAAGCCTGTACCTGAAACGGATATTGCTAAAACAAACCCTGATTATTACTGGGGAATGGGTTACACTGCAGAGGAAGTGGCTAAACAGTACAACATTACCAGAGAAGAACAGGATCAGTTTGCTTTTGAATCTCACATGAAAGCGTTGAAAGCGAATCAGGAAGGCAGATTTGCGAATCAGATTGTTCCGGTACCTGTAGAATATAACTTCCTGGATGAAAACCAGAAGATGCAGACAAAGAAATTTGATTTCTCAGTGGATGAAGGCCCAAGAGCGGATACTTCATTAGCAGGGTTAGCGAAGCTTAGACCTGTATTTGCCAACGGAGGAAGCGTAACAGCCGGAAACTCTTCTCAGATGAGTGACGGAGCTGCTTTCGTAATGGTAATGAGTGAAGAAATGGTAAAAGAATTGGGTTTACAGCCGGAAGCTAGATTAGTAGCTTATGCAGCAGCCGGGCTTGAACCAAGAATCATGGGGATGGGACCTGTTTATGCTATTCCAAAGGCGTTGAAACAAGCTGGTCTGGAATTAAAAGATATTGAATTGATCGAACTTAACGAGGCTTTCGCTTCCCAATCGGTTGCCATTAAAAAAGAATTAGGTTTAAATCCTGATATTTTAAATGTCAATGGAGGTGCCATTGCTTTAGGTCACCCACTTGGATGTACCGGAACAAAATTAACCGTTCAGCTTTTAGACGAAATGAGAAAACGTGGCAATAAGTATGGAATGGTTTCTATGTGTGTGGGAACCGGACAAGGTGCGGCTTCGATTTTTGAATTGTTATAGACTCTCTTTATGAATTGCAAACTCAAATTATTATT
The DNA here is from genome assembly GCF_000738495.1 of Chryseobacterium sp. P1-3. Lineage (NCBI taxonomy): Bacteria > Pseudomonadati > Bacteroidota > Flavobacteriia > Flavobacteriales > Weeksellaceae > Chryseobacterium > Chryseobacterium sp. P1-3. Next base: position 274,422 of record NZ_JPEQ01000007.1, on the reverse strand, counting down.
TCAGGCAACAGAAATTACCTAGAAATTTCTAAAACCGAAAAAATAGAAAATAAAATCATAGAACTACAGAGAATGATTTCTGGCTTTCAAAAGAATTTAATATTGTAAGTCTTTATTCTTTTCTCTTTGTTCTTTAATCTAAAAAAATAAAATAATATATGGCTACATTAAAAGGAGGGGAATTCCTGATCAAACAAATTCCTGCAAATGAAATTTTCAGTCTTGAAGAACTGAATGAAGAACAAAAAAATGCTTCGTGATTCCGCGAAAGAATTTATAGATAGAGAGGTAGTGCCTCAGAGGGAACGTTTTGAAAAGAAAGATTATGCATTTACTGAAGAAACAATGCGTAAGCTTGGAGAAATGGGAATGCTGGGAATTGCAGTTCCTGAAGAATACGGGGGTCTTGGAATGGGCTTTGTAACCACTATGCTTGCTTGTGATTACCTTTCGGGAACTACAGGTTCATTAGCTACAGCTTATGGAGCACATACCGGAATCGGGACCCTTCCTATTGTTCTTTACGGAACTGAAGAGCAAAAGAAAAAATATCTTCCGGACCTGGCTACAGGAACAAAATTCGGGGCTTATTGCCTGACTGAACCGGATGCTGGTTCTGATGCCAACTCAGGAAAAACAAGAGCTAAACTTTCTGAAGACGGGAAACACTATATCATCAATGGTCAGAAAATGTGGATCTCTAATGCAGGTTTCGCAGATACATTCACATTATTTGCTAAAATTGATGATGACAAAAACATCACAGGTTTCGTTATCAACAGATCTGAGCTTGAAAATCCAGAGAGCTTAACTTTCGGAGAAGAAGAGCATAAATTGGGGATCCGTGCCTCTTCCACCCGTCAGGTTTTCTTCAATGATATGAAAGTTCCTGTGGAAAATCTTCTAGGAGAAAGAAATAACGGTTTTAAAATCGCATTAAATGCATTGAACGTAGGCCGTATCAAATTAGCAGCAGCATGTCTGGATGCACAAAGAAGAATCTTAAACCATTCTATTCAGTATTCTAATGAGAGAAAGCAGTTTGGAGTTTCTATCTCTACTTTCGGAGCCATCAGAAAGAAAATTGCTGAAATGGCAACGGGGGTGTTCGTAAGCGAGGCAGGTTCTTACAGGGCTGCTAAAAACGTTCAGGATAAGATTGATGAATTGGTAGCAGGCGGAATGGATCATCAGGCTGCAGAATTGAAAGGTGTTGAAGAATTTGCTGTAGAATGCTCTATTCTTAAAGTATTCGTTTCCGATCTTGCCCAGCATACTGCGGATGAAGGAATCCAGGTGTATGGTGGTATGGGATTCTCCGAAGATACTCCAATGGAAGCTGCATGGAGAGATTCAAGAATTTCAAGAATCTACGAAGGAACTAACGAAATTAACAGGCTATTGGCGGTAGGAATGCTGATCAAGAGAGCCATGAAAGGCGAGCTGGATCTTTTATCTCCTGCAATGGCTATCAGCAAAGAACTGATGGGCATTCCTTCTTTTGAAGTTCCTGATTATTCAGAATTCATGAGTGAGGAAAAAGCCATTATTGCTAATCTTAAGAAAGTATTCTTAATGGTTTCAGGAGCAGCCCTTCAGAAATATATGACGGAGATTGAAAAACAACAGCATTTATTATTGAATGCTTCCGAAATTCTTAACCAGATTTATATGGCAGAATCTGCTGTATTGAGAGCAGAAAAACATTTCTCTCCTGATTCTGTAGAAGCGGCTATGGCTCAATTGAACCTTTATAAAGCTGTTGAAAAAATCATCACTGCGGCTAAAGAAGGAATTGTTTCTTTCGCTGAAGGAGATGAGCAGAGAATGATGCTGTCAGGATTAAGAAGATTCACGAAATATACCAATCACCCGAATGTAGTGGCTCTAACTGAAAAGATTGCAGCCCACTATATCGAAAAAGGAGCTTATTAGTCTTTATAACATACATTTGATTCAGGCGTCTCATTTTGAGGCGCTTTTTGTTTCAAAAAAATTTATTAATTTTAGTTTAAATTAATAACACATGAAAACATTATTATTTCCCCTGGTCTTATTTTCTGTGAGTTTATCTGGCCAGGAAAAAGAACAGCTTAAGGTTTTTCCGAAGACAGATACTGCAAAAATATACAGTGAGAATCAATTGCTGAAAAAGTTTGAATCCAATCCGAACAAGCGACAAAAAAAATTCTATAAAATTCTGGTTTCACAACCTAAAAAGGACATTACTTATATGGCCTTAAAAGAACCTCAAAAAGACTATTCAAAATATAAAATTTTAAATTCCATCATTCCTGAGATCCCCAAGGTGGATTTAAAAAAGATCATACCCTCCAAATAATCACAAGCAACAATTTTAAAAACTATTCATATGGGAAAATTTATTATTTCTAAAAGAAACAACGGTGACTTTCAGTTTAACCTTAAAGCAGGTAATGGCCAGGTAATTTTAACCAGCCAGGGGTATAGCTCAAAACCTTCCTGTGAAAACGGCATAGAATCTGTAAAAACAAATGCACAGGACTATTCCAAGTTTGAAAGAAATACAGCTAAAGATGGCAGATGCTACTTTAACCTTAAAGCCGGAAACGGACAAATCATAGGAACAAGCCAGATGTATGAATCTGATAACGGAATGGAAAACGGAATAGAATCTGTAAAAAACAATGCGCCCAATGCATCTGTGGAAGAGGAAATCAACAATTAAAATCATCTGAAATAATCTGAAAAAAATGCCTTATTTTTTTAAGGCATTTTTTATTTTTGTATTCTATTTTCATAGAAAAAATGACAAAAGAAGAACTGCTGAATAAAGCTATAAAGATTGCCGATAAGGCTCATAAAGGACAAACGGACAAATACCATGCTCCCTATATTGCCCACGTTATGCGCGTTATGGAATACGGTAAAACACTGGATGAAAAAATTGTAGGAGTCCTGCACGATGTGGTAGAAGATCATCCCCTGGAATTCAGTCTTGATTATTTAAGAACCGAAGGCTTTCCGGAATATATCATTTTTGCGATAAGCTGCCTTACCAAATTTGATCCTGAAGAAGATTATGACGAATTCATCAAACGAACAGAAAGATCTCCTCTTGCCGTAGCGGTAAAACTTAACGACCTTCGTGATAATATGGACCTTAGAAGAGTAAACAGAGAACTTACTCCTAAAGATATTAAAAGATTCAATAAGTATCTGAAAGCCTATCGTTACCTGATAGAAAAGTATTAATCTGCCCCCGGGAAATCGTAGGTTTTCACATGATGATCTGTTCCATCAATATTGATGTTTAAAGCAAGATAAATAAAATGCAGGTTTTTATTTCCTTTAGCTTCAAACTCGCGCTGCCACAGGTAACCGGTTAAGATTCCGAAATATTCATCAATCTGATAGCCGAAACCGCCGTATACTCTATTTCGTGCAAAAGTAGGCTTCATCGGACTTACCAGGAAAATTTCGTCATAAGCATTGGCAAAAATTGTCCCTTTCTTAATCGTTTTTGAATTTAACGGTACACTGACATTCAGACGGTACCGGTAACGCATTCTTTGTGAGGTATTGTCGGTCTGGGGTTCATAAAACCAGCTTTTCTCGGCCCGGAAACGGTTTTCAAACTTTACGATCCCCTTTTTGAAATCTATTACATCCTGAAGCCATACCCTGAACTCTTCCCTGCTTAAGCTATGATTTTTATAATTGACATATCTTCCGAGTCCTATGAAAGGTTTATGATTCTTGGTTAAATTGTACCCTACCCCTCCTTTTATTTCATAATAGTCAGGGTACGTGTAATCTTCATTACCACGAAGCTGACCTTCTGCATAGAGGAAAAATTTTGGATGAAACTTATAGGTCAGAGTCACTGCATTGAAGCTGGAAACATGTTCCTGTGATTTAAAAAAATGTAATACTGAAAAGCAAACCCAGACTTAAAAAAAAGCTTCATAAAAAAAATTTTTGCAAATGTATATCTTTTAACAATTTGTTAATATTAACTTTAATTAATATCAACTTAACATCTACTTAATATTGATATTATAAGAAAACCCAATGTGGAACCATCTTTGCGGCATTTCCACTCCAAATGCTTCCGTATATTTTGTATTTGTTATATTATTGATTAATACATAGACCGAATAGTCTTTCTGATTGAAGCTCAGCTTTTCATCAAGAAGATTGTATGTTCCCAGATTTACTCTTTCGTTATATCGGTATACCAATTCGTTTGTGAAATTTCCAAAGAATTTGGTTTCCAGTTTTGCTACGAATTGATGCCTCAGGTTATCCAGAATATATCTCGAAATAAAATCATTTGACTCCTTATAGCTACTGTCAATATAAGTATACCCCAGGGAGTATCTCAGCCAATCCGTCGCCTTATGATTTATTTCAGCTTCTATCCCTCTGGTTTTAATCTCTCCTACATTCAGGGCATGCCATACCATATCATCTATGCTGTTTTTTACCCAGTCGATAGAATTATCAGAATTCCTCATAAAACCGCTGATTTTTGCCAGGATTCTGTTGTTTTGATACTGATAACCAATCTCTGATGACAGGGCATTTTCAGGTAACAATTCCGGGTTTCCCTGTTCGGTTTTACTGATATAATAAAGCTCTGTAAAGGTAGGAACCCGATGCACTTTTGCAATATTTCCGTAAATTTTACTATTGGGATTAAAGTTGTATCCTACATCAAGGCCCGGATAAAAAAAGTTTCCTTCTTTAGAATAATTTGCCCATGAAATGCCGGGGCTGATATTTAATTTTTTATCAAATAATGAAAAATGATGTTCAAAGAAAACCTGGGATACAAAGCGGTCCGGATTTCCCAGGTTACTGCTCACCAAAAGCTCTTTTCTCAATTCAACGCCTACTCCCGTTGTTCCCAGTCCCCATTGGTAACTGGAATTAACTTCTCCTCCTACATTATTCCCAATATGCATATTCCTGTAAATGGAAGGATTTTGTCTGTTGAAAAGGTACATATCCTGGCCTCTTCTCCAATAGACATTAGAATTCAGTCTCAACTTCCCGAATCTCTGCTGATAAGCAATGCTTACAATAGATGCCTGGGTTTCCTCATACTGCTCGGTAGCTGCTTTGGACGAATAAAACCCATTGGCCCCGAATTTCTTTTCGGAAAATCCGGCCTGCAATCTGAGGTCTCCGTTTTGAAGGTTCAATTTTCCCTGATAGAATACATTTCTGATCTCATAATCGGTATTGTACATATATCCTTGTGAGGATGCGGAATTGGCCTGAAGAGCGTTGGAAAATTTTTCATTTCCCAACTGTGCATTGAATCCCAGTCCGTAGGTACTGTAATCTCCGCCTTCAGCACTTATTTTCACCCGTTTTCCCGGATTTATCCTGGTAATGATATTAATTACCCCGGCATATGCATTCTGGCCGAAACGTCTGGCCGCCGGACCTTTTATGATCTCAATTTTTTCAACCTCATCCAGGTCTACCGGAATATTCATATTATTGTGCCCTGTCTGGGAATCATTCATTCTGATCCCGTTCAGCAACAGTAAAACCTGTTCAAAAGAACTTCCACGAAATCCTATATCACTCTGAACCCCGTTAGCTCCTCTCCTCCTGATATCCATCCCCGGAACCTGTTGAAGAATTTCATCAATACTTCTGGCCGGCGAATTCACTATTTCTTCTTTGGTAATAACGGTGATATTCTGGTTGGCGCTTTTATACGGTGTGGAAATAAATTTACCCTGGAATTCAATGCTTTCAATATCCGTTGTCTTTTCCTGAGCATGAGCCCAAAGCAGGGACCCGAGAAAAAAAATACTTCCTATCTTCTTGACCATAATTGTAATTCGTAGTTTTTTAATAGCAGGTTCAAAAGTAAGGGAGTTCATTAAGACAGACAAATGATACTTGTCATAAAAAAATGCAGCGTAATGCTGCATCTGTGTCTGAGGGTAGTTTTTATCTTTTTCTCATTAAATGTGTAACTAGATCTCTGAATAGTTTTCTCATTTCTATATTACATATTTATGAATGCAATTTTAATTAATTTTAAAACATAAAACAACACCTACATGAAAAAACATAACAAATTCAGCAATATCGCTTTATATCTAATAAAGCAAACTGAAAAAACAGAATAAATCACAAAAAATGTTTTTTGTTTTTATTTTCCAGGGATCTTTTTCTTACCTGTGACTTATTTTTTGGCTGCTGATATTATTATTTTTAAGAAGATGACGAGCATACAATTCCATCAAAAATTCGTAATTTTGTGGGTCTTAATTTTACGATGAAAACCATTCTTTTTCATGTCTGTTTTTTAGCGAATGTTGTTAAAGATCAGAATGGCCCGGGATGTAATAATCCAATTGATGACAGGTATAAAAACATTGTTTTACAATACCATTTAACACCGGCAGCTAAGGACTGTACGGCAACTTAGAATAAACAAAATATGGCTAATACAACAGAAATAGATATTAAAAAACAGATTTTCGTTAAGAATGCTCACCTTAACAATCTGAAACATATAGATGTCCTGATTCCAAAAAACAAACTTATTGTTATTACAGGGGTTTCAGGAAGTGGCAAATCATCCCTGGCTTTCGATACCATCTACGCTGAAGGGCAAAGAAGATATGTTGAAAGTTTGAGTTCATATGCACGTCAGTTTTTAGGGAAATTAGAAAAACCTAAAGTAGACGATATTAAAGGACTGGCTCCTTCTATTGCGATCCAGCAAAAGGTAATTTCTTCCAATCCCCGTTCTACGGTAGGAACTTCCACAGAAATCTATGATTACCTGAAACTTTTATTTGCAAGAATCGGAAAGACCTTTTCCCCGGTTTCGGGCGAAGAAGTAAAAAAAGATTCAGTTTCAGACGTGGTTGATTTCATCAAAGCCTCTAAAAAAGATACTTCTTTCTTATTGACAGCCCCATTGGAGTATGATGCCGACAATTTTAAAGAAACCTTAAATGTTTTGAAACTCGCAGGTTTTACCCGTCTGGAAATCAATGGAAATGTAGCTGGAATTGAAGATCTGGAAAGTTTTGGATTTACTCCGGAAAAAGGAATGACTATCAATCTTGTCATTGACCGTTTTTCTTATGAGGAAGATGAAAGCTTTTTACAGCGACTTGCCGACTCTATTCAAATGGCATTCTATGAAGGCCGGGGGTATTGTTCACTGAAAAATACCGATACGGGAAAAGTAAAAGAATTCTCCAATAAATTTGAACTGGACGGGATGGAATTCCTTGAACCGAATGTTCACTTTTTCAGCTTCAATAACCCATACGGAGCATGCCCTGCCTGTGAAGGATACGGAAAAGTAATCGGAATTGATGAAGATCTTGTGGTTCCCAACAAAACGTTGTCTGTTTACGAAGATGCCATTGTCTGCTGGAGAGGGGAAAGCATGAGCGAATGGAAAAAGGATTTTATCAAAAAAGCAGGTGACTTCCCTATCCACAAACCCTACCATCAATTGACCAAAGAACAGAAAAATTTCCTTTGGAAAGGAGATGGTAAAAGTAATTTCCCTTGTATCAATAATTTCTTCAAAATGCTTGAGGAAAACCTTTATAAAATTCAATACCGCGTAATGCTGTCACGCTACAGGGGGAAAACCCTTTGCCCTACCTGTGAGGGGCTAAGATTACGTGAAGAAACCAGCTGGGTAAAAGTAGACGGGCATAACATCCAATCGATGATTGAGCTGCCTTTGGATGAACTGTTTCCACTGATCAATGGTTTAAAGCTTTCAGAGCATGACCAGGAAATAGCCAAAAGATTATTGTACGAAATCACTACCCGTATTGAATTTTTATTAAAAGTAGGTTTAGGATATTTAACCTTAAACAGAACCTCTAATACGTTATCCGGAGGAGAAAGCCAGAGAATCAACCTGGCAACAAGTCTCGGAAGTTCCCTGGTAGGCTCCATTTATATTCTGGATGAACCATCTATCGGGCTTCACTCCAAGGATACGGAAAACCTGATTGATGTTTTAAAGAACCTTCGTGACCTGGGAAATACCGTCATTGTTGTAGAACATGATGAAGATGTCATGCGGGCTGCCGATTATATTATTGACATCGGTCCGGAAGCCGGCTATCTTGGAGGAGAGCTGGTATTTGCCGGTGATTATAAAGATTTGAAAAAAGCCAATACGCTTACTTCAGAATACCTTACAGGAAGGCTGGAGATCAAAGTTCCTTCAAAACGAAGAAAAGCAAAAGAATGGATTCACATTAAAGGTGCTCGTCAGAATAATCTTAAAAATATTGATGTGGACGTTCCGCTGGAAAATCTCGTTGTGATCTCCGGGGTTTCCGGAAGTGGAAAATCTACCTTGATGAAGGAGATTCTGACCAATGACATTCAGATTCAATTAGGAATGGGCGGGAAAAAAGGAGACTATGACTCCGTAGAATTTCCTAAAAAACTGATTAAAAATATTGAACTGATAGACCAGAATCCGATCGGAAAATCTTCCCGTTCAAACCCTGTAACCTACCTGAAAGCTTATGATGATATCCGTGATCTTTTTGCCAAACAAAAAGTAGCCAAAATGATGGGTTACAAACCCAAACATTTCTCTTTCAACGTAGATGGAGGAAGATGTGACGAATGTAAAGGTGAAGGGGTGATCAATGTTTCCATGCAGTTTATGGCCGATATTGAGCTTGAATGTGAAGTATGTAAGGGGACACGCTTTAAAAATGAAATTCTGGAAGTAAAGTTTGATGAAAAAAATATTTCAGATATCCTTCACATGACTGTAGATGAAGCATTGGAATTTTTTAAGGATAATCACGAGGAAAAAATTGTCACCAAACTGAAACCTTTACAGGAGGTCGGATTGGGTTATTTACAATTGGGGCAAAGCTCTTCTACTCTATCCGGAGGGGAAGCACAGCGTGTGAAGCTGGCTTCATTTCTTGTAAAAGGAGTTACAACAGACAAAACCTTATTTATTTTTGATGAGCCTTCTACCGGTTTGCATTTCCATGATATCCAGAAATTACTGAAATCCCTGCAGGCTTTGATTGACCTTGGCCACTCCGTGATTGTTATTGAGCATCAGCCGGATATCATCAAATGTGCCGATTACATCATTGATATCGGACCGGAAGCCGGAAAACACGGTGGTGAAGTAGTTTTTGCAGGGACTCCCGAGGAGCTGATAAAAAATAAACAATCATATACCGCCAGGTATATTAAAGAGAAACTTGAACATTAAAATAGGAAAAGAGAGCAAATTAAGCTCTCTTTTTTAGGGTAAATAAATCAATTGCCTGATTACGGTCGTGTTATAATTCTTTACACCTCCTTTTACAATTTCAGCATTTTGGAGTCTGAAGTTTTCCGAATGGATTACAGACAATTACCATTTTATCATCTGTGAATCAATTTAATATTTTTTTCTTAATATCTCGATATTTAAAATTAATTTACATCATATATTTAATTTTCTGTTGATATCCTATTTTTAATATACAAATACTATTATTAATTTAGCAGCAGATAAATCTGACTTAAATAATTAGGGTATGAAAAAAATAATCTTATTGAGCGCCGTTTCAGTTTTCTTAATGAACTGTAACAAGAAAACGGAAACTCCGGCTCCCAAAACGGAAGCAGACACTATTGCAGTAGAAGAACCTGTGATTGATACCTTAGGGCCAAAATCATTTTGCTATGTAGGAGTTACGGGAAAAGACAGTGTTTTTGCTTCTATTGATGATAATCTGGGAACCATTACAGGAAAGTTGTTGTACAAAAACAGTGAGAAAGATAGTTCAAAAGGTGATGTAACAGGTTTTAAATCCGGTGACACTTTAAAACTGACGTATGAATTTGTTTCTGAAGGCAAAACCAGTAAAAGAGATATTTACTTCCTTCAAAAAGACAATACATTAACGGAAGGAATTGGTGATCATAAAGAGGAAGACGGACAGTCTAAATATGCCAATGAGAAGAAAATAAGCTATAAAGACGGGCAAAAGCTGAGTACTTCAGATTGTAAGATTGTGGCTAAGGCTTTGAAATAAAAAAATGATGCTCTTCAAAATGGAAGAGCATCATTTTTTATAATTCCTTTTCAATAATTTCAATAAAACGATCTACTGCTTCATCTGGGGTGTTCCATGAAGTAATAAGGCGGATCGCAGAAAACTGATCATCTATTTTTTTCCATACATAGAATTCAAACCCTTCAGACAAAACTTCAATAAGATGCTGGCTCACAATGGGAAAAATCTGATTGGTGAAGGTATCTGAAAGAAAACTTACTCCTCTTTGCTGCAATGCTTTCTTAATTTTCATAGCCTGCTGATTGGCATGTCTGGCAAGGTCAAAATACAGATCATTTTTCATCAATTCCAGGAACTGTATTCCTAAAAGTCTTCCTTTTGCCAGTAAAGCTCCTTTTTGCTTGATGTTGAATGCAAAATCTTCCTGAAGATCAGGATTATTCAAAACAATAGCCTCTCCTATTAATGCTCCGTTTTTAGTTCCGCCCAGGTAAAAAACATCGGTCAGTTCCGCTATATTTTCTAAGGTAAGATCACTGGCTTCCGAGGTCAGGCCATGTCCCAACCTCGCCCCATCCATAAACAGAAATAAATGCCGTTCCTTACAAAAATCTGAGAGTTCTTTCAGTTCTTTCTTATGGTAAACTGTTCCCAATTCGGTAGAATTCGAAATATACACCAGTTTAGGCATTACCTGATGCGGAACGTTCTGATGATTTTCCAGTACCGGAATAATATCCGCTGGCCTCAGCTTTCCATCCGGAGTCTCAATGCCCAACACTTTATGCCCCGTTGCCTCAATCGCTCCGGTTTCATTATTCAGAATATGTCCGGTAGCAGCAGAAATGACACATTGATAAGGTTTTAAAATGGAAGAAATCACAATTAAGTTAGCTTGTGTTCCTCCTGAAACAAAGAAAATTTCAGCATCTTCCTTATTCATCTTCCGCTTAATGGCTTCTTTTGCCTTTACTGAGTATTCATCTTCCCCATAACCGGCTTGCTGGTCAAGATTATGTTGTAAAAGAGCTTGTAATATATTCGGGTGACCTCCCTCGGAATAGTCGTTTTTAAATGAAAATTTCATAGGGTAAAATTAAAAAAATGAAAGAATCAGTCCTATGAAAAAGAATTAAATATTGGAAATAGTAATCTGCCTGAGGCAGGTAATGCTTATTTTACAGCATCCTCAATTTGTCCGACCTGATAGTTTCCATCGGGTTTTGTATATATTTTGTATTTCTTTTTGCAGTTTTTATCCAGAGGTTCAATAAAATAAGAATTTCCGTTTTCCAGGTAAGCACCCGTCAGTTTACCGGAAGCAATGGTTAAGGTAATCAGCTTCGTCCCATCTTCTGACTTTCCTTTGAAGCTGTAAATTTTCTGTCTCCTCAGCGCTTCACTTGTTTTGTCTGCAGTAATGTATTTTGTTTTTTTACCATGGATATCATACAGATCAAAAATAACCTCTTTCCCGCTGGCTTTATTCAGTTTATTGATCTGGATAAATTTCGAAGGATTAAAAGTAAAATTAAATTTTTGAGACTGGCCCTGCGCCTTGCCGTATACAGCTAAAAACAAACTTATCAATACTAAAAGGTCTTTCATCTTATGATGTAATAATTCTTATGATTGCTTATGCAAATTTTGTACAAAAAATAGTATTTAATCAAAGAATCTTAAATCTCTTACAATATTGGAACATATTTTAAATACATCCATCGAGAATTTATTAAAAATTGAATTCTATCATAATTAAGGCTGTCTCTTAAGTTTGCTAACACAAACATAGGAGACAGCCTCTTTACATAAACAAATAGTACCTGTTACTTCTTGATGATTTTAGATTGGTGTACTAATGTTTTACCATTCAATAATTTTAACATATAAACTCCGGTTTTAAATCTGGAGAAGTTGATTTCTGAATTATTCATCGTATTATTCTCCATCAGTCTTCCGGAAGCATCATAGATTTCATAATGTGTGATTTTCTCGTCACTATGAACCTGAAGATAATCTTTTACCGGATTAGGAACCAGGCCAATTGTTTTTTTAGCAACCTCTTTTGTTGCCAAAGATGAAGTAATGGTAAGGTTAACCGTATTTCTGCTTAGTTGATAACAAACTTTGTTTTGATTAAGTTCATTGATTGTCTTATTCAGCAAAGCACTTTCTGCTCCTGTAAATGAAATCCCCTGTACCGTATATGTTCCCGGTGGCAAGGTCGTAAAGTCAGCCGTTGCACTTGTACCGATTATGGCATTAGTGGTTGTATTAATAGCAATGTAAGTATAATTAACACCTACAGGATTATTAACAATATTATAGAAATTCCCCGGACCTGAAATACTAAGAACTACACTTGATCCTGCAGGAGTATTGCTTAAATTCCTTGTTGTTACAAAATAGTCCACCCCTTTTTCCAGATTGGCCGTAAATGATCTATAATATGTAAAGCTGGTACCCGTTCCCGAATAAACAGCATTAGATGTTACAAAGTTAGCTGTCCCTGTTTGAGTTCCTTTATAAATAGTAACCGAAACCCCGTTAGGAGAAGGGTAACTTAATGTATAAGAACCAGTCTCTGTTACTTTAAATCTGAAAGACAGCATGCTTGAACTTGATACAAGCAAGTGGGGAGCTGTTTGTGTCTGATTATAAATATACCAGCTTTGAGGGCTCATATTAGCCGCATCAAAAGTCAATGTCTTAGAACTATAAGTATCATTGGATGAAGTCTGTGGCTGTAGATTAAGATTTGCCTGTGGGCTTCCCTGGATAGCTGTTACCGATTTAGGATTTTCTGCAATAATTGTCTGGAAAGCGTTACAGCTTGAATTAATTGTAAAATTGGTATTGGATACATCAAAAAATTCTGCATAATCATTAATCACGGCTGTCACTTTTATCCTTGCCTTATCCGTATATGGAACAAATGGTATGGCTACGGTAGCGGTACCATTATTCGGCACATTGGCAGCAAGTGTATAAGGAAAAGTTTCTCCTCCATCCGTAGACAGAAGAATATTTACCGTACTTTTTAAAGCATCAGTCTGATTGACATCCCATGTTACATTGATATTGGAATCCGCATTCACGGAGACATTTGAATTTGGATAGGTAACCGTTAAAGGTCCTTGATTGGTTACTGTAACTACCACCTGATCAGAATCTGCTCCGCCGGAAATTACACTGTTGTCCCTTACCGTAAATCTCATTTTCATAGTTCTGGCTACCAAAGGAAGTGCTTCTGCTTCATTGGTAGGAGGTGTATTCTGATTGTTCAGAACAAATTTCATTTTAGGAAAATACCGTTCAGTAGTAGTGGTACTCTGCTCAGACCTGAACAATGGTGCCGTTGTACTGTTTACCGCAGAATATCCGCCAGCTCCGTTAATGGTACTTCCGAACGCTCCTTTATCATTGGCAGTAGCCACATCTACCTGATCCCAGGTATAAGATAAGTTTGTATCTTCTGCATCGCTTCCTATTCCCTTTAATCTGAAAGGTGTATTCTTCGGAATACTGATCGCTGTGTTTCCTGCGTTGGCGGAAGGAGGTGTATTATTGACAGCAACCGAGGTAAAGCAAGTGGAAGATACGGCAAGGGTATTCAATACCTGATCAATACTTTTGGCATGGAAATAATTCAAGCCGTTATTTCCGGTATTGGTCTGGTCATTCGGAGTCGTACAGTTATTTTTGTATGCCATGATTGTGGATCCTGAGCCCGGTTCTACTGCTGCTGCAGAATTCCATCCGGAAGTACAGAATGTAGGGCTTGAAGGAGTTCCTCCCACTGCATTATAGGTGTGTCCCGCTCCAAACTGGTGTCCCATTTCGTGAACAATCAGATTAGCGGCCAATGATTTCGGCATGGAAAGTGTCCATTGGCTCCAGGCTCTTGCTTTAAGGGTTGACGTACAAGGCCTTGGACCTGCCTGGCCCTGGGCGCTTCCGTTCGTCCCCGGCATAATATGGAAAGTATGGCCAATATCATAATCGGCATAAGGAAGAGTTCCGTTTGAATCCATCGTATTGAATCCGGTCTGTGAATTGGCCGCCGATGCAAAAGAAGGATCTATGGTAAAAGGATCCGTGGTCCCATCTGTAAAAATCAGGGTCTTATTGGTTGTTTTATCAATCAGGTTAAAGGAAATCGATAGTTCTGATTCATAGATCTGGTTGATAAGATTCAGCATCGCTACCAATTCTCCCAGGGCTGCATCCTGATTTCCAAGAGCAGTGGTAAATTCACCAGTAGTGGCAACAGCCATTCTGAATGTTTTCAGGCTGCTTCCGTACGGAAAACCGGAGACTGACCTTTGAACATTCAGTCCTTTAGCAATAGCATCCAGGCTTTCTTTAAATTCATTTTCATCAGTTCCGCATTGAAATTTCTCACCGAACATTTCAAAGGAATTATAAATCCGGTACTCTCCTTTTTTTGTTTTGTAAGGTTCAATAATATAATAGCCCTGGCTGGATTTAACCATTGCCGATATTTCGTCTCCTACTAAAGTCAGTTTTATCTTATCCTGTCTGTCTTTTGAATATCCGTCAAAGGTAATAATGTTATCAAGCCTTTTACTGACAAGATTATTCTCAGAAAGAATAAATTCCTTTTGAGTTCCGTCAATAAGGGTTAATACAATAGACTGCCCACTAATTTTTTTTGGGGCTTTTCCTGTTAGCATCAATACTTCTTTTAAAAGCATCGATATTCAATTTAAAGGTAGTCCCGGGAAGATCGTCACTACCCAATCCATTAGTATTCAATACCTGTGCATTCATAAGGAAAGATGCACAGATAGAAATAAGTGTAATTCTTAATTTCATTGTTGCGGTTTTTTTGCCAACCAAAGATAAATAATTAATCAACACGCAGAGAATAAAATAATAAAAAATCAACATATTTAATGTTAAATATTTATCAAAATAATTTATTAATGAAAATATTCCAAACAATTTAACATAAAATAAGAATAAACTCACAATAGCAACACAAGAATTAGCTGCTACTCTTATTCCATTTTTAATATTATTTTGTTAGATTTGTGATGAAAATCATCTAACATTTTGAAAACAACACTAACAGAAGAAAATTACCTGAAAGCATTATTTCATTTAGTGGATAATGAGGGGAAGGTAACCATTAATGAGCTTAGCAAATTTTTAAATGTAAAAATGCCGAGTGTCAATAATATGATGAAAAAATTTGCCGAAAAGAAATGGGTGATTTATGAAACGTATAAACCGCTTATTGTTACGGAAAACGGAAGACGGGAAGCAGCATTGGTTGTCCGTAAGCACAGGCTTACCGAAATGTTTCTGGTAAAGAAAATGAATTTTGGCTGGGAAAACGTTCATGAGATTGCAGAACAGCTGGAACATGTTCATTCGCAGATTTTCTTTGACAAAATGGATGAAATTCTGGATTATCCTAAATTCGACCCGCACGGAGAGCCTATTCCGGATAAAGATGGGAATATTATTGCCCAGGATTTACAAAAATTAAGTAATTGTGAGGCAGGAGAAACGGTAATTTTCGCTTCTGTCACCCTTTCAGATGATGCCTTTCTAAGCTATCTGAATGACAGAAAGCTCCTCCTCAACACTAAGGTAAAAGTGGTTAAAATCGAAAACTTTGACAAGTCTATGACCATAGAAATTAGTGGTAAAAAAGAAATACTCAGTAAAAAAGCTACAGAAAAAAATATTGGTAAAAAAATAATCTGATGTGCCCTTTTCTGTTCCTTTATTAATTAAAATAATAAGAGAATCCCGGACTCTGAAATATCTTCTACTCTCTTAATTGTTAAAAAACGGTTAAAATCTCTTTTATAAAAAGCTCCATCTTTTAATTTTATTAGGTTTGCAAAACTTCTGCTTGATTCTTCATTGTCTGACAAGCGTTACAATTTTAATTATTTTAAAAGAATTATGAAAAAAAGCATCCGTTTTTTTGCTATTGCCTTTTTATTAAGCTCATTGGCCCATGCACAGGCTGTTAGGGATTTTGTTATTGAACCACCTATTCAGCCCAACCTATATATTTACAAAACATTTGGAGTATTTGGTGGAAAAGAATATTCCGCCAATGCGGCATACCTCATCACCAAAAAAGGAGTTGTTTTATTTGACGTTCCCTGGCAAAAAAAAAGAATATCAAAGCCTTATGGACACCATAAAAAAAAACGTCACAACCTACCTGTTATAGCGGTATTTGCAACCCACTCCCATGATGACAGAGCAGGAGATCTAAGCTTTTATAACGCCAAAGGAATCAAGACCTACGCAACAGCTAAAACCAATGAACTGCTGAAAAAAGAAGGGAAAGCAACCTCTACTGAAATTATTAGAACAGGTAAACCTTATCGCATAGGTGGGGAAGAATTTATTATCGATTTTCTTGGCGAAGGACATACTGCAGATAATGTAGTAGTATGGTTTCCCAAATATAAAGTCCTGGACGGCGGGTGCCTGGTAAAAAGCAGAACCGCTACTGATTTAGGCTATACAGGAGAGGCTAATGTAGCTCAATGGCCACAAACCATTGCCAGACTAAAATCGAAATATGGAAAGGCAGCACTGGTGATCCCGGGACATGATGAATGGAAAGGTGGCGGACATATAGAACGTACAGAGGAACTGCTCAATAAAAAATAAAATTCATTCCACAGCCCCGGCCTTCGGCCGGGGCTGTGGAATGAATAAAGTACATTTTAAAATCCTCTCATTCCAGCACCTCCAATACCCTTTCAATTTCTTCCGTTGTATTAAAATAATGAGGCGACAGCCGGATGGCATGATCAATATTTTTCAATGTAAAATCAATTAATGCATTGCTTTTATTACTTATAGAAAAATAAATTTCATTCTCTTTTAATACTTCCTGAATCGCATCTATCTTTCCGTTCCGGTCACAGAAAGTTACAATACTGCTTAACCTGTTTCCTTTGTCTAAAACCGTAAAACCTTTGTATTGAAGCCCGGCTCTCAGTTTTTCTGACAGTTTCTGGTTATAATCTTCAATATAGGGCAACCCTACGGCACTGGCATATTTCAATGCCTCTTTAAAACCCAGAAGAGAAGCATTGGATCTCTCCCAGATCTCAAACCTCCTGGCTGTCTTTCCTAATTCATAATCATTAAAAGCTGTCCATGCTGCGTCACTCATATCTAAAAACAAAGGGGAAAGGTTTTGTTCTAAAGCTTTATCAGAAACATATAAAAATCCGGTCCCTCTTGGACCTCTCATAAACTTCCTTCCTGTTGCCGTTAGAAAATCACACCCGATTTTTTGAACATCAACAGGCATTTGTCCTACAGACTGACAAGCATCTACGAGGTACAATATATCATATTGCCTGCACAGCCTTCCCACTCCTTCCACATTTTGAATCAATCCCGAATTGGTGGGGATATGGGTAACGGCGATTAATTTAGGGCAGTGCTTTTTAATTAACTTTTCACAGTCTTCAAGATCCAGTTCATGATCAGGAAGGTTTTTCATCCGGATAATTTTGATATTCTTCTTTTTCTGTAAAGAAATAAAAGCCATCTGGTTCGAAATATAATCATCATTGGTGGTTATGATGCAATCCCCTTCTTGAAAGGGAATACTTGATAACGCTTTTGCATACCCGTCAGTAGAACCTGTTGTAAAGGCCATGTTTTGGGGATAAGCATTAATCAGCCTGGCGGCCTCTTCATAAAACTGATGAATTGATTCTGCATTTTTACCGGCAGTAATATATCCGCTGAACATCTGTTCTTCCCGTAAATAATTAACAACCGTATTGACAACAATTTCAGGCATCAATGATGATCCGGCATTATTTAAAAAAATTTTATCCGAACACCCGATTGTATCTTTCCTGATTAAATCTATATTCATTCCTTCAAATTTTTACCTGTAATTCTTCCTTTTATAAGATTATAAGAAACAAAAAATCCCGAATGCATATCCGGGACCTGTATTTTCAAAAATTTTAGTTAATCCAGAACACTCCAACCTCTTTTTGGATTGGTATTGGAAGAAACTTCCTGTTCATTAACAATAATATTTTCTTTTCTCTGTCCGATGTAATCCAGCTCGCTTAATTTCGAGAAAATTGTTTCAAGGCTTCTCAGCATCTGCTGGATATACAGTAATGGTTCTCCACAATTGTGATGATCATAATTGGTCTCTGCCACAATAGAAAGTTGGTTTAATAAGGTGTGAGGTGCAATTTCACTCCACTCCAGACTGTAATTCAGCATTTCTTCCAATTCGGCAGGTACCAGAAGCTGGGTCGAATTGTATAAGTGGAGGGCCAGTTTTGCAAAGGATTCAATCAGAAATACCGGTGGCTGCCAGGGGATAATGTTTCTGAACTGGAAGTACATATCTCCAAAAGTATTCACCATGGTGCTGCACAAAAACTTAACATTTTGCGCCAATGCCGTATTCTGGTTTTTATGGGATGCTTTTTGAATAATTTTAAATGCGTACTGCTGCAGGTTACCAATAGATTTAGCAAAACTATTATAATAATCGGTCAAAGCCGGATGACTTTGAATAGAAGTACAAGGGGGAATAAAATTAGAATCCACCTGAGCAATATTTGCCCTTAGATCCACTTTTCCGATGATCAGATAATTACCTCCTGAATAGCTGCTGTTCAGCGAAGTTACCGGAAGCAGTTCGATATGATGATTAGGTTGCGCATTGGGATGACGTGGTGGAATTTCTTCCGGGTCAATATCTCCAAAAGGAACCTTATCAAAAGGATTTACTGAAATCAGAATATAATATTCACCGTCAGCCTGCTCTTCGCTCATTGACTTCGCTAATGACTTCACGCTGATTCTTCTGTCATTCAGTTCAATACGGTATCCGGCCATAGTAACAGCACTACAACGTTTGATGACAAGCTGTACATCATTGGTAGCCGTATTGTGAACGTCAAAAATCGTACGGTCTGTATATTCGTTGGAAATAGGAAGGAGACCGTAATTATATGTAGTAATTCCCAGTGAATTGGAATCTCTGATAGTATCGATTAAGAAATTATCCTGATCATTAAGGTGCCTTTGGGAAACCTTCATCCCATCCACCCAATTGATTGCAAAATGTTTAATAGGCTGTATCATGTTTAATACTTTTAATTTTTTTGTGATTATGATTTTCTGGAAACACCTTCCTCTTCATGCTGAACCACTCTTTTACAAATCACTACTTCATTTTCAGAAATGTTGTTTGTTGAAATGTCCTGGTCAAAATCTATATATTTTCTAAAGCTGAAAAACGATTTTTTAGTATAGAAGATCCAATAATAGGGTTCCCTTTCCTGGTCTGAAAGATGAATGATAGACCCCGGATTCTTATGATTGTAGTCATCCACTACCCTATAAAACCAGTCTCCAAAAGTCACACCGGTCGGAAGGGTTTTAGCTTTGATTCTGAACCGGTTGGCATCTTCTAAATTTTTGCTTAGTTCTACGTTCAGAACCATTAATCTGTCAAAATCCGCACCCTCAAAATCCGGGAGTTTTTTGTTCCGGAGAATATCTCCATGTTTTATAAATATCGAAAGGAATGCTGATAAACTGGATATAACAATAATAAAATACCATAGGAACCAGAAAGATCAACATGCTGGTGGCCGCCATTACCGCATTTCCTAACCCTTTGCTCATCCAGTTAAAGATCAGGGTAAAGAGGTATCCGCCAAAAGCAATACAGGTCAATGAAAGTATAGATTCAAACAAGATGCTCATCGCAACGGAATCAATATGTTTTTTAAAATATTTATGCAGCAAATTCACATGGATGATTCCAAAAATAAGGTAGATCACCTGCGCAATAAGATACCAGTACGGATTAAAAAGATTATCGGCAAATCCGAAAACCCCTGGAAGGGCAAGACATAAACTGCATAACAGGACGTATACAATAATTACTTTAATTTTTATAGCAGGTTTATTCCTTCTGATTATACCCAGTATAACCATCATAATTACCGCGATTAAAGGCATTAATATATACCTTAAAAAAATACCTTTTACTGAAGAAATTTCCATTTGTTTCTTTTCGAATTTATACTTTGTTGGTAGCTGTAAATATAATAAAATAATCTAGAGGAAAGTAGAGTAACCAAGGCGGCTGGCATTTCTTTCATCATCCTCAAGACTGAATGAGTATACCTGTTTTTCTGTCACAAAATTCTCCTCTACATCTACAGTGACAGGAAGAAAATAATCATACAGTGCCTGTAGTACTTTCCTGAACGGACTTCCGGGAATATATTTTTTCATTTCTTCATAGGGAATCGGACCAATATTCACCACCCAATTCCTTTGTCCGTCCATATGTTTTCCGCTTGGGATATACGTTACCCCTAATCTTGAATTTCCCAGAAGCATGGAATCATCATTCTCCTCTATCCGGTCAATAACATTAGGAGAAAAGCTCACTTCCACCGGAACCTGGAGAAAAGCAGTCATACATCTTTCAAACCACCTTTTACTTCCTCTAATCTGATGAAAAAAAGGTAGAATATGCATAAAAATATAGGCATTTTGCTTGTCCAGCATCTTAATCAGGGGCCAAAGTTCACTTACCGTTTCCAGCAAGGAATCCGTATTACTTGTAATATCAAATTCCGACTCTTTAAGCAGGGCGCTGATCTCAGTGAAAAATACCTCCAGCTCAAAAGGCCGGAAAAACCTGCGGGCATCCTCCTCTACTCTTTTTTGTTTCCGGATTTCCCTTACAATAGTATCGACATTTTTTCTGGAGGCGCCCAGGGATGGTGGATGAAACAATCCTTCCGGAAGATAATCGTAAATTCCTTCCCTGTAACATTCTATTGTAAAAACCTCTTCATCAAATCCTAAATAACTGCTCGAAATGCTTTTAATGTCTTTAAGGTAAGCACGGTCATTGATCCCGATCCGTTCAATAAATATATTACTTACCGCCCTATGATATTTCAAAAGGTTCACTGCTACAGCCTCCGCTTTAAAGTCTGTCTGCAGCTTATTGTAATTCATATCTACAATATTATTCTCATGCATAGTGTTTCCTGTGATTATGACTTGTAAAGATAATATATCTCATAAGTTTGAAAAAGTATTTCGCCAATAATTTTATTCTAAAAATACTAATTATTGATATTAGTAGGAAAAATTTTCAGTAATTTCCGTGAAAATACGGTAAAAGAAATCTTTTTCAATGGTTAATATTTAAAGTTTAATATTCAATATCAGATATTTACTATTTTTATTTACTTTCTTGTACTGTTTTCATTCATTCTGGTTACTATAATACCGTTTTGCAGAAACAAACATGAATTCATGCTGTAAAAATGTCTTTTATTTCAAATTAATTTTTATTAACATCCATTTCAGAAAAGAAATCAGGGATAATTAATGCTGATTCAGAAACGGGCCGTATCTTTGCAGACTGAAAATTGTTATTTAAAATGAAAAGTATTTATTCTAAAATTTTGATTTTAGCATTCATGGCCTCTTCACTTTATTCTTATGCATGGGGATTGACAGGGCATAGAGTAATTGCAGAGATTGCGGAAAACCATCTCTCCGGAAAAGCAAGAAGGGAAATCAGAAAAATCATGGGCAAGGAACGCCTTGCTTACTGGGCCAACTGGCCGGATTTCATCAAATCCGATACCACAGGTGTTTGGAAACAGGCTTCATCATGGCATTATGTAAACATTGATCCTCAGACAGATTTCAAGGCTTTTGAACAAAACTTAAAAGCACAGGCAGGCCCAAGTCTTTATACCCAGGTAAATACCTTATCCAGCCAGATCAGGGATAAAAACACTTCTGAAAAGGACAGGAAGATTGCACTTATTTTCCTGATCCATATTATGGGTGATCTTGCACAACCTTTACACGTGGGAAGGGCTGAAGATCTGGGGGGAAATAAAATCAACGTTACTTATTTTGGTGACAAAACCAATTTGCATTCAGTATGGGACGGAAAGCTGGTAGATTCTCAGAAATACAGCTATACAGAATATGCCAGGCTTTTGGACATTAAACCGAAAGAAGAGGTTAGACAAATTCAGGCCGGAACCCTGCAGGACTGGCTGTATGATTCACATAAAATTGCCAACAGAATCTATGCACAGACTCCTGACGGATCAAAATTGTCCTACGACTATCAGTACAAATTCAATGACACTCTTGAAAGACAACTTTTATACGGGGGGTTAAGATTAGCAAAAGTTTTAAACGAACTTTTTTAATAAACCTCTTTTAAAATCTATAAAACGGAACTTCGGTTTCGTTTTTTTGTTTAAAAATTTGAGCTCAGGGTTAAAAGTAGGAGGCTGTAAACAGGTCGTTCCGTATGTTTCTTTAAAGTAACTGTCAATAATTACATAACTGAAAAGTGACTTCCAGCCCCTTTCTTTCAGCTTCCAGCCTTTATACTTAAGTTTTTATAAAAATATTGTAACCCGTGTAACCTTTTTACTCCTTCAAACGTATATTATATAGTAACTCTTTTTTGAGGATAAAAATAAATGAGACAATTAAAAATCACTAAGCAGGTTACCAACAGGGAAACTGCTTCATTAGACAAGTATTTGCAGGAAATTGGTAAAGTGGAACTGATTACTGCGGACGAAGAAGTAGAACTGGCACAAAGAATACGTGCAGGCGACAGAGCTGCATTGGAGAAATTAATCAAAGCCAACCTTCGTTTCGTGGTTTCTGTATCTAAACAATACCAAAATCAAGGTCTTTCTTTACCCGATTTGATTAATGAAGGTAACTTAGGATTAATGAAAGCGGCAAAAAGGTACGATGAAACTAGAGGTTTCAAATTTATCTCTTATGCAGTATGGTGGATCCGTCAATCAATTTTACAGGCGCTGGCTGAGCAATCAAGAATTGTAAGGCTACCGTTGAACAAAATTGGCTCCATCAATAAAATTAATAAAGCATACGCTCACCTTGAGCAGGAAAATGAAAGACCACCTTCTCCGGAAGAGCTGGCTGAAGTTCTTGACATGAGCGAGGAGGATATTAAAGAATCGATGAAAAACTCCGGAAGACATTTGTCTATGGATGCGCCTTTAGTAGAAGGTGAAGATTCTAATCTTTATGATGTATTGCGTTCAGGAGAATCTCCTAGCCCGGATAAAGATCTGATGCTTGAATCTCTGCAAATTGAGATTGAAAGAGCATTGAATACTTTGACGCCAAGAGAGGCTGATTTAGTAAGATTGTACTTCGGACTGAACGGAAAACACCCGATGACTTTAGAAGAAATTGGTGAAACTTTCGATCTTACAAGGGAGAGAGTTCGTCAGATTAAAGAAAAAGCAATTAA
This sequence comes from Chryseobacterium sp. P1-3, assembly GCF_000738495.1. Classification (NCBI taxonomy): domain Bacteria; kingdom Pseudomonadati; phylum Bacteroidota; class Flavobacteriia; order Flavobacteriales; family Weeksellaceae; genus Chryseobacterium; species Chryseobacterium sp. P1-3. The sequence continues at coordinate 251,031 of NZ_JPEQ01000007.1, read as the reverse complement.
GAGACTAAAACACAATACCAGAAGCAAGATCCTGAAATCTTATTTGGGTAAATAATTTAGCGCAACAAAACGTTATAGGCGGAGTCTGTTTTCAGGCTCCGCTTTTTTGTAACAATACAGAAGCCCATACAAACTAATTAAAATCATATCCATTATTATCTGTAATAGAACCGGAATAATTAATTTAGTGTAGCTTTATCAATAAACAGGATAAGGAATAAATTAAAAATTTAAAATAACACCTCATGAAATATACCACCCAATGGCTTACAAATAAAGCACGTGTCAGGGAACTTGTAGACTTTTTTATCACACATAAAACAGACTCCTATATTTCCCATGGCGAAATAATGTCTGGCAGAGCTTTAGACAGTCAGCATTGGAACCCGGACCTTGATGTAATTTTAACGGAACAGCTCCTTACAGATTTCAATTCCGATGGCAGCTCTAAGCTGAATATTTTGATTGCAGAAAATGAGAACGCAGAAATTGTCGGTATGATGGTTTTCAATGTGATCAACAGTCCGTTTAAAAAGTATGCAATTCTGGAGGATATGCTTTTAGATCAGTCTGTAAGAGGACAATCTCTTGGAAGTAAACTATTGGAAAAAGCTATTGAGGAGTCTAAAAACTGGAATATCAGCTTCATCCTGCTGGAAAGCGGAGTGAATAATCATGGTGCCCATCAGTTTTTCAACAGATATGGGTTTAAAAAAGTATCGGAAAGCTATATTCTGACACTATAAGCTCAATTTCATCAAGACTCAACGGTCAATCCATTTTCTAAATCCGGGAGTTGAAGCAACCGAAGTAATGAGACGTCCGGGATGATTCGTTATTTTAATTGATAGCCGGTCATTAAAATAAGGCTCAATTAATTCTATAAAATTAATATTAACTATTTCTCCCCTGTTTATCTGAAAAAAAATATCAGGATTTAAACATTCAACCAGTTCAGAAAATTTTTGCCGGAACTCATAGGTCTTTCCTTTGTTATCGGTTGCCTTACAAATTCCCAGATGAGTTGAAACATACATAATAGTTTTAACCTCTAAAAGTATTGTATTCACATTAACTTTAACAGGAATACGTTCTTTATAGGGAATACTGAGCTTCTTTATTACTGAGGAAATAGTCAACCAGTCGATTGGGACGGAAGCCGGAGTCAGCCTTTTAAATTTATCCATTGCCAATTCAAAACTCTTGAAACTAATGGGCTTTAATAAATAAGCAATCCCGTTACTATCAAAAGCTTCCTGATAAAAATTATCAAAAGCAGTTGTAAAAATAATAGGACAGGTAATCATATTATTATGCAGGGAAGAAAAGATATTGCCATCCAGTAAGTTAATATCACAAAAAGCTAAAGATGGGGCCTGGTTTACAGCAAACCATTCATTGATTTCTTTATTACTTTTTAATACAGCTTTCACAACGATAGAAGGATCATATCTGGAAATATAAAATAATAGCTGCTCAGCACTAAGACTCTCATCTTCAATTAATACAATATCCATATTAAAAAATTATTTGTTTGTAATAACGGGTAATTCAACGATAAAATAATTATCAAACGGTCCGTAGGTTAAAGTTTCTCCATAAATAAGGTCATATCTTTTAGCAATATTTGAAAGTCCAAGCCCTGTATTTGAATACATTTCAACAGGACGGATTTGATTTCTTACCGTGATCATATCTCCGTTTCTTATGAATTCAATAACCAACGGATCTGCTTCATTACCTTCATTATGCTTAATTGCATTTTCCAGACATATCTGTAATGCAAAGGGAATAATATCACCTTCCTGATCATCAATTTTAAGAACAATTGAATAGGAATTGCCAAACCTTTCTGTTGTTAAAGCAATATATTTTTTTTAAAAAATTTCAAATCTTCCTTCAGTGAAACACTATCCACCGCATTATGCACTAAAAAATAACGATACACATCCGCTAAATTTTCAATAAATTCATCAATATGACTGACATCTTTCCGGGCTAAAGAAGATAAAATACTCAGATTATTAAATAAAAAGTGAGGTTCTATATTTTTCTTCAGCATCTGAAGCTGCATATTTTCAATCTCATATTTAGATTCCATAAGTCTCTCTTTCAGTTCATTGGTTTCAATAAAAAAAAGATACGCAATCGTAAGTCCCGAAATATAAAAATGGGATAAGGATAGTGTAAAAATAAAATTACCCCAAAGCATTTCTAAAGAGGTTGGAGCTCCGTAATAATTCCTTATCATAAGATAGACAATCGATGCGTAAAGTCCAAATAACGGAATGGCTGATAAAAAGACATAGATAAATTTGAGCTTACTGGCAACAAGCCTTCCCAGGTACCTCCAGACCATTAACGTAATCCCAAAAGAACCTAATGAATACAAAAAGGTGGAAATATGGGTCGGAATATCATAGAAATTAATATCCCCATTAATCCTGACAATATAATAATTGTAAACCTGAAAGCTATTGAATAGAGCCAGAAGAAACAGAATAAACAGGATTGGCAATGCTTTTTTCATAAAGATTCGGTCATTTTAGAAATGTACATCTGGTATTACAAACTTAGTCATATTATTTAATCCTGGAAGCCTCTTCGTATTCAATTTTCTGCTTACTCCCCTTAACTTTATTGTTACCAAACCTATAAATTAAATTGAAACGGATGCTTTGATAATCATATTCATTCTGTCCATTTAATGAAGCATTATTTCTAACATTGCTGTATGTAATTTCGTTTCTTTTACTAATGATCGTAGACAGAGTCATTCCAAGATCCAATCTTTTATCTAAAAAGGATCTTTTAAAGCCTAATGTTAAAAAACCAAAGGCATTAGTATTTAAAGTACCGTCAGAGCTTGGAAAGTTATGCATATAGTTTAGTTGTACAGAATTATTCCGGAATTTATAGGTATTGTTCAATGAAATACGGGCACCTTGCCCGCTTGTGGAAGGGACCAATGAAAGATCCTGGGATTTTGTTTTTTGCCAATAATAACTTCCGCTAAACTGACTTTCAAAATTTTTTTAACTTAGTAAAGCTATAATTCGCATATACTCCGTATTGGTAAACATTTAGCAGGTTGTAATAGCTGTAACGCTGTATTTTACCATTATCTAAAAATTGTGCAATATAGCTGATCTGATCTTTGGTAATGGAATGGTATACTGTAAGACTTAAATTTGAATTATCCGAATAGGTAAATTCAAAATTATCTGAAAATGAAGGCTTTAATAACGGATTACCTTCTACGTATTGAAAAGGGTTAATGAACCATTGGAAAGGATTAAGCTGCTCAAGTTTAGGGCGGTTAATTCTTTTTGAGTATTTAAAAGAATAGGTCGATTTTTTAGAATGCCCATAGGTGATATAAAAACTTGGAAAAAAATTATTATACCTTCTGGTTGTCGTTTCATTATTGGTCTGTGACTTTCCATTGTAATAAGTACTCTCATACCTTAACCCTCCCTGAACAGTCCATTTACTGCCCAACTTTATCTCTGAAGAAGCATAAAGGGACCAGATGTCCTCCTTATAGTTGAACATGTTTGTAAGTGCAGGATTCAATACAGATACACCGTCTGCTATATCAAAAAAACGAACATCGCTATTATTATTCAGAAAAGTATAACGTGCTCCGGTTTTAATATTGATATGATTAAAAGGAAGGTCAAAATCTAAATTTGAAATTCCCAGCCTATAATTGTTTAAAGAAAAATTACTTGTAGCAGACAATTCCTGATTATTATTGATCTGGTTGTTTCTTTCATTTTTAATTTTATTATCCAGCCATTGAAAACCCCAATCGATAGATTTTCCCTGTTGATCCAGCTTATGAGTAATATATCCGTGAATACGGTGGAAATCATTTTTTTATAGTGCCATAACCTTTGTTTAATAATTTCATTTTTTAAAACAGAATTATCATAAAATAAGCTTTTGGACTGATCATCGGAAGCAAAGTCAGATCCGTTGTATTCATAAATTAATGACAGATCTGTTTTGTCATTAAATTTATAATTAAAATTAATAGAAGGAGCAAAATCTTGTAAGTTGGTTATTTTATCCTGCCTGTTATTACTGAAAAAATTATCAGTAAATGAGTTTTGATCTTTTTCATAAGCTGCTGTTCTGTTATTATTATATAGGAAATTAGCTGTAAGGCTGAACTTTTCGGTTTGATAGTTTAAATTAACATTATTTCTACTTGAAAAGAAAGTACGTTGAGTAACAGAAGAATTCCAGCTTGCATTCCAACCTAAATTTGGATTTTTCTTTAAAATAATATTGATAAGCCCGGCATTTCCTTCCGCTGTATATTTTGCCGGCGGTGTTGTAATAATCTCAATTTTTAAAATTGCATCACTGGAAATAGTACTTAAATAAGAAATTAAGGATTCTGCTTTAAGCTCAACCGGCCTTCCATTAATAAGCACATTCAATTTATTTTTCCCAATCATAGAAATATCAGCCTCATCTACTTTTAATAAAGGAGTATTCTTTAATACATCTATTGCGTCTCCCCCCTGGGAAGCCAGAGAATTATTGACATGATAAATCAGACGGTCCGTTTTCTGAGTAAAAAGTGGCTTTTTACCGGTAACGACTACTTCCTCTACAGAGGTGAACTTATCCTGTAATACAATTGAAGGTAATTCTTTTACACCACCATTGATATCCAGATAAAAAAGCCGGGCCTTTATACTCTTTAAAATCCTGTGTCTTAACATAGATAGAATAAGATCCGGATTCTTTGATCTCAAAACGGAACTTTCCGATGCTATCAGTTAGAGTATGCTGAGAAGAAAGGGTGTCTTTTATAGATGTCAGGATAACAGGGATATTGATGAGCTCCTTTTGATTGGAATCTAAAATCAATCCCATGATCCTGTTCTGAGCATTAAGATCCGTGGCAGCGTATACTATTAACAAGACGATGAATGAAAAAAAAACGACCTTTAAAGTTTGAGTCCATTTTGAATATTTTTCGTTAAACAGTACAAAACTCTGAAACAAAAAAACTTCTAAATAGTCATATTAAACAGATTGACTAAATTCTGAAATAGAATAAGGAATATTTTAAATGAAATTAGTTTAAATTAAAAAACGACCACCTCAATGAAGCAGTCGTTGTATATCAGATTTTAATTAGTAGGTTAAAGTAACTCCGGCTCCCCACCCCATATCATTATCATAGTTTCCGGAAAGAGATAACCATTTCTGCACGATATATCTGATTCCTGTTGAAAACTCTCCGTCAGAATTGACACTGAAGTTTCCTCTTAATCTTCTTGAAAGCGGAATGTCTTCGCGGCTTAATTCCAATAATACTTTTCCATTATGATCAATACTTGCATCAGCGGTGATCAACATAGGTAATACATACTGCATCCCCACAATAAAAGCATATTTACTTTTTGATGCCTTCTGCTGTCCAAACCAGGTTTTCTTACCATGAAAATCCATTCCTCTGTCTTCAGCCATTTGCCTTTCCATGATTTCATGATTTTTCTGAACCCTGAATCCAGCATAAGGCAAAGCCCACTGGAACTTTCCTAAGAATCTTCCTACTTTTACATTTCCTTCAAAGTGATTGAAATCCCAGTTAGAATGAAACTCATTCAAATTAGCCCATCTCGGACCGAACATCGTCATGGTTTCGGCATGTATTTTATTGCTTGCTACATCTAACATTGCCATAGAACTGATCATCTTATTATCTTTCAGGAAGTTTTTCCAGGCCAGTTTTCTATTCGGAAGCTGTGGATTGGGTTTTGAATTTTCATAGCTGAATACCCTTCCCATTCCGGCCATCATATGGTATAAGATATGACAGTGGAAAAACCAGTCTCCATCCTGGTTAGCGGCAAATTCAATCGTAACAGTTTCCATCGGCATAATGTCAACCACATTTTTCAGGGGAGCGTATTCTCCTTTCGAATTGATCAGTCTGAAATCATGACCATGAAGGTGCATCGGATGACGCATCATAGAATTATTATACATTTTAATTCTAAGGATCTCTCCTTTTTTTATCAGGATTTTGTCTGTTTCAGTAACTGTTTTATTATCCAATGTCCATAGATAATGATTCATATTTCCTTCCAGTGTAAACTTCATTTCACGGATACTATCGGTTGGAAGAATTGTTTTTTCAGGAGATTTTAAAATATTATAAGATAATCTTTTGATCGTTTTTTCTTCTTTCATATCCATTCCGGCATGTTGGGAATGATCTTCCTTATTTTTCTCTTCCTTCGTTTTTATCCCCATCATTTCATTCATATGTTTCATCGTCATTTTTCTTTGGCTCTCCGGAAGTTCAGGATACATCACTTCATTCATATCCATCATCTGATTTCCCATAGTCATATTCATCGGCTTCATATTTCCGCTCATCTCCATCATTCCGTTCATCATTTTCATTCCTTCAAAAAGCATCAATCGGGGTAGATTGGGAGCTTCTACCTTTTCACCTGAGCCCAGCCAGAGTGAAGCATGCCCTATCCTGTCTTCAGAAGTGGCACGAAACTCAAAACTTTTATTTTCAGGGATGGTTACTTCAATGTCATAGGTTTCAGAAACTCCTACAATCAAGCGGTCTACTTCTACCGGAACTACATCATTTCCATCGTTTCCTATCACTTTTATTTTTCCACCGCCATAATTCAGCCAGAAATACGTGGATGAGCCTCCGTTGGCAATCCTTAATCTCACTTTATCCCCTGCTTTCAGGTTAGAATAGGTAGAGCTTGGAAGTCCATTTATCAGGAATTTATCATAATACACATCGCTTACATCCATAGCCTCCATTCTTTTCCATTCATTCAATGCTTTGGTTCCTAAATTTCCGGATTTGATTGCTTCCCAATAGCTCTGAACAGCATTTTTTTTCACTGCATACCAGTCCGTATTAGCCATATGAAGTCTTCTGGCAATCTGCATAGGGTCATCATCGCTCCAGTCCCCAAGCAATACGGGAATTTCAGCATTATATTCTGTCCTAGGTTCTCCATCTCTTTTTTTAAAGACCAAAATACCATTCATCCCAATCTGCTCCTGAAGGGCTTCATGGGAATGATACCAATACGTTCCGTTTTGAGAAATTTTAAACTTATACAAATGAGTTTCGCCGGGCTTTACAGGCTTAGTGGTCAGATAAGGAACTCCGTCATGTTCATTGGGAAGAATAACTCCATGCCAATGTAATCCTGTATTCTCCTTCAACATATTGTGCAGGTAGATTTCAGCGGTATCTCCTTCGGTAAAGTACAAGGTAGGTGCCTGGAGCTTACCATTGATGGCCAGTGCTCTTCGGTTTTTCCCGGTGAAATTAACAATAGTATCTTTTACATACAGGTCATAACGGACAGTTTTCCCGCCAAAGCTCACTCTCCCGTTCTCAGAATTCCTTTTTAAAACCGGACTTCCAATTACCTGATTTTCAGTCACTGCATGAGTTTGGTTTTCTTTTTTCACCAGATCCATTCCACATTTTGGACATTTTCCCGGTTGATCAGAAACCACGTCGGGGTGCGTGGGACAGGTATAGGAAATCTGAGATTGGGATAAAACCTGAGATCCTTTTTTAAGCTTATCAGGCTTAGTATCATTCGTCTTTTCAGTTCCTATGGGCTTCCTTACTTTTTGAATATCAATCTTTTTATCAACATTAGCTTTATTTTTCCCAACAGGTTTTGTTTTGGTTTCTGCCTTTGGTATCTGTTTCTCCTGAGGTTTTGCTACAACTTTTGGTTGTATAACCACTGTTTTCTTTACCAGTGTCATGTTACACTTAGGGCAGTCTCCCGGTTTTGGGGATACTACTTCAGGGTGCATAGGACAGGTATAATAAGTTTTTGTTGTTTGGGCGAAAGTAAAAACAGAAAAGAAAAAGGCAAGAAACATTATTAATTTTTTCATAATATTTCGAAACTTTTTAGAAGCTGCATAACTTAAAGCAAATTATACCATAAGCTATGCAACCATTTAATTTAAAGAATAATAAAACTATTATTTAATTTCTGACTTTACGCTTCCGCAAGACAACATGGCTTTTCCATAGTAGGGGTTGGCAATTTGTTTTTCATCGCTTAGCCAGCTTCCGTCAGCCATCGGGCAATATTGTACATAAACCGGTTTTTCAGAAAGTTTGAACTGCTTGGTCAGTGCAATCATATTGTCCGAAAGATTCATAAAAGTTTCCCTCTGGGCAGTAACTGTTCTTGCCTCTGAAATGGCAGAAGCATCTTTTCGTAAAATATTAAGGTTGCCCTCGGAAACCAATTTATAATCAATTGTGGAAGCAGTTTTAATGAATTCTGTTGCTGCTTTTGAGGTCTTGTCAGCATCATCTGACGCTAAAGCTGTTTTGATCGCTATATAATTCTGATACAGCTTGGAAACCTGGATATCCTTTTTTGATTGTGCTGAAAGTGAAATGATTGAGAATAAGGATAAGGCTGCTGTAATGATATACTTTTTCATTGTTTATATTTTAGAATTAATTTTAAGTAAAGAATAATTGAAGACGCAACAGTATGCGTCAGGGCATGTCGCTGGTAACGATATTTTTATGAATACCGGAAACGACTGACCTATTCTAAATTCTAAAATTACAATGATTGATATAGATGGGTACCGGACTGTATTCCGGGGGTGCATTGATCTGAATCCGGGTAAATTTCAAGGCCGAAAAAGAACGGTCTGCCTGCGTGAATAAAGATTTTACCGGGACTTCTGAAAGCTGGCTTAAAAAATTAATGGTTAGTAAATCAGATTTTTGAGAATCATCAACCTTTACCACTTTAATTTCTGTTTTGCAGCATCCTTTTTTATCTCTAACCCCACATTTACCACAGATATCACTGGTTTTCTGACTGACAGAAACAAATTCCTGCATACAGTAATGAACGCTGAAAGCTGCTCCGGAAGAAAATCCGAAGTAGAAAACAGAGAACACTATGGCAAGAATCTTTTTTCATGATGAGACAAAGATAGAAATATCCGGGAAATCCTTGTTATAAAATTCTGTAATGTTGTTATAAAATTCGGCAATAAAAAAAGCATCTGGTAATGTTCAGATGCTTTTATTTTTATACTGGTAAGGCAGATTTAAATCTGATACAATCCCTGGCTTTTATAATTTGAATTCCAGTTTAACGTTAAAGAAGCGTCCTGTAAGACGTACCGGAACCGGGTACATATAATTGGTATTATAATCTGTAATCCACTGATTGGCTACCGTGTTATTGATATTAAAGGCATTAAAAACCTGTACTCCCAAAGTCAATTCCTGGAAATTACCCCAGAAGCCGGATCTCTTATTTTTATCTTTCGGATCAATAAACACTTTTGTGAGGCCGATGTCTACCCTTTTATAGGAAGGTAATGTTTTTTGATAGGTATAGGCAGCATTAAAATCAGGTTGGCCATTACTGTCAAACAATACAGGGGATCCTGTAGGCAGTCCCATTGCATATACCAACGTAAGATTTACCCTCATGGAAGGAAACTGAGGCATATAATCCTGATAAAACATAGCAAATCTGAATCTCTGATCGGTAGGTCTCGGAATATCTCCTTTTCCATCGATATTTTCATATACCCTTGCATAACTCGCAGATAACCATGAATCAACTCCCGGCACAAATTCTCCAAATAAGCGGGCATCTACTCCATAAGCATATCCTGTTGCATTATTTTTCCCTGAATAACGGATTCTTACATTATCCATATAGTAAGGGATCAGATTATCCATTTTTTTATAATAAAGCTCAGTGGTAAGCTTAAACGGCCTGTCATACATATAAAACTCATAATCGTTGGCAAGGATAAGCTGTATGGAACGCTGTGATTTGATATCTGAGTTGAAATTCCCATCCAGGTCTTTAATCTCTTTATAAAAAGGGGCCTGGTAATAAATTCCTCCGGAAAGTTTAAACAACATATCACTGTCCCAATCAGGTTTTATCGCAAACTGGAATCTCGGTGAGAAGATCGTTTCTTTATTGAAGCTCCAGTTGGCAACACGTACCCCGGCGTTTACAAATACTTTGCTTGCCCCCCAATAAAATTTCTGTGAATATTGTGCATAAGCCGATAATCTTGTAGGCTCAATATTATTCTGGCCGGCAATATAATAAAACAGTTTAAGGCCTCCTGTTGTACCGGTTCTCGGATCTATTACATGAGGTCTTGGAAGACTATAGCCTGCAGAATCTACCACCTTCCATTCATTGGTAAGGTCTTTCAGGTTTTCTTTCTCATATTTAAATCCAACTTCAATATCGGTATTCACATTAGGGGAAAATTTTGCTCTGAACTGAGTACCGTACGTTCTTACAAACAGGTCATTTCTGGCATGCTCTGTCTGTCCTCCCAGATCAAAGGAGGTAACAGGTTCTTTTGTCTTTGGATCAAACGTCTGTAATCTATACCCCGATTCTATGGTATAATATTCTTTTTCCCTGTTCTGGTAAGCAAAACTGTCCAGGGTAAATTTCCATTGATCAGATGGTTTATAGTTCATGGAAAAAGTCCCCATCATGTTTTTATATTGGTCATTTTCCTGTCCTGCATATCCTATATCCACAGTGATAGGTTGCTGAAGACTCCCGAAAGTCACACTTTTTTCCCGGGGGATCATCTGATAATCATTCTTGGAATAGTATCCTATGAATGACATGGAAAACTTATCACTAACATGATAGTTGATATAAGATTGAAAATCCCAGTAAGTAGGATTGAAATCCGTATCTTCTTTTAAGGTATTCAACACAAGATTGGTATTCCTGTATCTGCCTGAAAATAAAGCGGTCAGCTTTTTATTTTTGGATGTCAGCCCTGTTGTAAGCCTCCCACCTATTAAACTGGCTTCTCCGGAGACTTCAAATTTTTCAGGTTCACGATAATAGATATTAAGGGCAGAAGACATTTTGTCTCCATATTTAGGTTCAAATCCTCCTGCTGAAAAGTTTACTGCTGAAACCATATCCGGATTAATGATACTCATCCCCTCCTGCTGCGAATTCCGGATCAGGAAAGGTCTGTAAATCTCGATATCATTAATATAAATAAGGTTTTCATCATAGTTTCCGCCACGTACCATATATTGGGAAGACAGCTCGGTATTGGAGTTGACAGAAGGAAGTGTTTTGATCAATCCTTCAATACCTCCGCTTATGGAAGCCACAGATTTGGCTTCTTTAGCTGAAATTTTGACATTGGTAATGTCATTGGTTCTTCCTGTTACTTTTTTCTGGAATACAACTTCCTCAATATCGGTAACTTTAGTGGCCACCGTATCTTTTTTTCTATGTTGGGAAAAAATAAGGACGGGAACCATAAGGCTTAGCGGTAAAACTAGTTTTTTCAAAAGAAATGTTTTAAGAATTTCTAAAATTAATGTTTTTTTAACAATTACAAAATTGATTCTCTAATTCTTGTTAATTTTTGCAACAAATCTTCTAACAAATCTAATCTTAACATATTGGCACCATCAGATAATGCTGTTTCCGGGGTTGGATGTGTCTCTATAAAAATACCATCGGCACCTACTGCAATTCCTGCTTTAGCTACTGTTTCAATAAGATCAGGTCTTCCTCCGGTCACTCCGGAGCTTTGATTAGGCTGCTGAAGAGAATGGGTAACATCCAAAATAACAGGGGCATATTCCCTCATTGTAGGAATTCCTCTGTAATCTACGATCAGGTCTGTATATCCGAAAGAATTTCCTCTTTCAATAATGGCGACTTTCTGATTATTGGAATCGGTCACTTTCTGAACTGCAAACTTCATAGCTTCCGGCGAAAGGAATTGTCCTTTTTTCAATGTCACACATTTCCCGGTTTTTGCAGCCGCTACCAAAAGGTCTGTCTGACGAACCAGAAAAGCAGGAATCTGAAGGACATCCACATATTGTGCAGCCAGCGCAGCATGTTCATTTTCATGAATATCTGTAGTGGTTGGAATATTGAACGTCTCTCCCACTTTTTTCAAAATTTCAAGAGACTTCTCTTCACCAATTGTTGTAAATGAGTCTACACGACTTCTGTTTGCTTTCTTAAAACTTCCTTTAAAGATATAGGGAATATTGTATTTATCTGTGATGCTGATCACTTTCTCGGCTATTCTGAGTGCCATATCTTCCCCTTCAATAATACAGGGACCGGCAATAAGGAAAAAGTTTTTTGAATCTTTGTGATGAATATTATCTAAATACTGAATCATTTTGTTGTAATTAAAAGTTCAGTAAAAATACTGAGAAAGTTTCAGACCTGGAAATTATTTGAGGAGAGAGTGCAGTTTAGGCTTAAGGAAAGAAGATTCCTGACGAAATGACAAAAATTTGGAGGCATTTCTTTAAAGAATCTGCGTTATCAGCTAAATCTGCGGAGGAAATTGTATCAGGTTGTCAGAAAAAGATCGCAGATGTTAGGTTTGGCTGAAGCCAATGGAATTTATATAAAAGAAGAACGGACTAAAGTCCGTCCCTATTGATGATATGGTTTATTTTTTCTGTTGGTGATGTAATAATTTTTTTTTATTACGCTCAAATTCTGAATGCACAAAATATCTATCCCATTTTTTTCAATACTTTTTCAAACGTATTGACGTTCCTGCTGGTAAACCGGTCTTTCAGACTTTTCTTTCCTAAAACCTTACCAAAGGTAGAATCTAATGTATTTCCTTTTGGAACCCGCCAATAAAATATATCATTCACAATGATTCCTTTTTCGTTTTCTGTCCGGGAAGCTTTTTGAAATTCATCCATCAGAACATGTTCTATTCCCGGCATCCCTACAAAAGCATAGAGATGGAAATTTTCATCTTTTTCAAAGGGAATGCTATTCCAGAACATTTCCGTTTCTTCCTGAGATTTCACAAATAGAAAGGCTTCATAGCCAAAACGCTCAGACATTGCTTTTTCCAATATTATTTTTAAATCGCCGGCCTTTTTATCTGATGAGAAAACAATATTTCCGGAGGCAAGTACGGAACTTACTTCTTTCATTCCGGCATCTTTGAAAACCTGACAGACGTCTGCCATTTTCATATTGGTTCCTTTTACGTTGACGCCACGGAGAAAAGCACAGTATTTCATATTTCGGGTATTAGGTTCAAACAGATTACAGAGTTCAGCCGGATCGCTTAATAAGAAGAGCAGATTCAACAATTAATCAATCCTTATATATAGATTATAATCCGTTCCGGAAGGTTTTAACTTATAAATTTTTTCAAGGATTTTGTTATCACTTTTCAAATGATCCTTTACCCTGAACTCCTTTAAAAGTCTATAATGGGTCTGGTAATAAAAAGCATCAGCGGTATTCCCTTCATATAAATTTTTTATAGGAAAGCAGATATTTGGGCTTTCTTGTCTTTACAGTATTGATCCAATAATTGGCTTTATCTTTTTTAATTTCTGCCTGAATCTGTTTGTCTACCAATCCTACCTCATCTATTGTTTTCAATCCTGAAAAATATGGCACATAACCGGCGGGTTCCAGTAAAATCCATTGGTTTTTATCCTTTTCATACTGGTTTAGAAATATTCCGATTGTTCTGCGGTAGTTCCATTCTCCATTTCCGGTGGCAATAGAATGAATAGTTTGAAAGGCAAACATCGGAAGGATATAAAATATAATTAACAGGGATAACCATAGTTTTCTTTTCTCTTTCTGTTCCAGTACAAATATAACTACGGGTACAAAAAGTAAAAGTTGAGGCACCCAATAATACCAGTCGAACAAGCTTTTCTGGGAAATAAAAATAATCTGTTTTGTCCACCCGAACATAAAGATGATCCAAAGGAAGTAATTTCTGGATTGTCTCTGCCTTACAAGGTATATAAAGCAAAGCAGTTCAAAGATCAATACGATAATGGTTACCGGATTAAATTCTCCCGGAACCTTCAGCATTCCCCAGAAATTTCCAAAACTTACTAAAAAGTAATGAAGGCTTTGCTGAAAAGTAAAAGCCTGTTCGTATAATAATTTCTTAGCTGTGATGGTATTATTTACCAGTTCACCGAAGTACAGCCAATTGAAAGCCATTGTAACAGAAACTCCCAGAACTCCTCCGAAAACATAGCTCCATCTGATTTTTTTTATTCCAGAATAAGTCAACGAGAAAAAACAATTCCGAGGAAAATAACCGTATCGATCCTTGTAAACATGATCAAAGCAGGAAGAAAAATAAAGGCCCATTTTTTTCCTTTATTAAAACCATAATACAACAATGCCATTTCCAGGAAAAATAAAATTCCGTATTCCATACCCAGGATTGAAATTTTGATCGCCGGAGGCAAAATTCCTATTAAAAATATAAAAACAGCCTTTTGCCAGCCTTTTTTAAGAACCAGATGAGAAAGAAATAATGTTCCTATGGTAAAAAGGATAGAATTGAAGAGTAAAATTGGTACAATAAAGTGCTCCTTTCCAAAGATCAGGTTGAAAAAATAGGATACAAAAACATATAAATGGGTAGTAGAAGCTGAAATTTTTGTTTCCCCATTGAAACCAATAACCCCGTAATCCAGTAAATTCTGGGCAACTCTCCAGGTGATAAAAGCATCTTCCTGGATATAATGCGTTAATAAAAAAAGAAGTTTAAAAGCTACCGTAAAAATTACAGCATAGATGGGGAACCTGCTATTTTTTGTTTCGGACATTCTGTATTTTTAAGTTTCACAAATATAATCTTAAAATTCAGGATTCCCAATAATAAAAAAACGGAACCGAAGTTCCGTTTTAAAGTGTTTATTGTGTTGCTTTAATAATTGCTGAAGTAATCTGATTTTCTTTTTCTTTTGAATAGGTAGAATCAAAAGGCTCCATCACATCAAATAAATACTGATAGAACGGCGTAATCTTTTGAACTTCTTCAGATTCTTTTATGGCTTTTTCTTTACCCATCTGCTGTAAATCCTTTACAAAAGCATTGAATTTTTTTATCTATTGGCTCAACGGATTTTATCAGATATGCATAAGCTTTTTCTTTCTGCCCTATCTTGGTATAAGCATCTGTTACTGCTGAAACTACCAGTGAATATTCCATAGGTTTTGTTCTTATTTGTCTTCTCAGATAGCTTTGATCCGTTTTTGAAAGGCTCAAATAATAATCATATTCATCAAAAATTCCTTTCTTAAGTACTTCTGCCAATTGAAGACCTTTTTGTTCCTGACCGGCAATGATATATCCAGATACGATAGAACTTAATGAACGTGGATCATTGTATTTTTCAGCAGGAATTTCCTTAGCAGCAAGATCCAATAATTCGATTGCTTTCGCTTTTTTGTCCACTTAAGGCAAGTGCTGAAGCAGCTCTGCTTGCAGACATTCTGTAACTCATAATATTGGATGTCGCAGTTTCATCAAAGTGAGCACTTAAATCTTTAAAATTCCCCCATCTGAAATTTTTCACCACATTGTAAAGAGAGTTAGCATCCACTCTACCCATATCTCCGTCAGGAGTCGGAGGTGTATGAATTGGTACTAATCTATAACTGAAACCATCAAACTGAAGATATTCATTCAGATAAAATATATTTTCGCTGTCATAAATACCTCCCGATGAAAAGTTGATGGGACGCTTCCAATCGAAATTGGCCAATAGATCCAATAAAATCAAATTGTTTTTATAAAGGGTATTTCCTTTATAAGTAATCATAATCTGATTGGCAACATTTGGAAGGTCTGCCTGATTGATAATTCCAGCTTTTAAAGCATTTTCTTTATTGACAGGAAGGACGAATTTGTTTACCGGAAGAATATTATACTTTTCGTATTTCTCTTCTCCGAAATACATTTTTAATAATTCATCTTTTTCCGGGGATTTGAATTTGATGAATTCAATTGCCTGTTTTAATGTTAACGAATCCTGGGTGAGGTACTTTCTGAAAGACTGGAATTCTGTTTCAGGAGCCCCTTGCTCTTTCAACATAGAGAAAACACCTTCCCAATCTTCCTTCTTCATCATATAGATCTGGTCATTTACCCCGTCTCGGTAATCTTCATGTGTCAGTTCACTTGGGATTCCCATCGCATTGTAGGTTCTTCTTTTCACCTGATCTAAGTTCCAAGGTGTTGAAGCAAGGGTAAAGTTAACCACTTTCACATCATCTCTGAATCTTTCCGTTTCCTGGATTGCCCAAACCGGATACGTATCATTATCCCCGTAAACAAACAAAATGTCGTTTTTCGGCAATGATTTTAATACCGAATATGCATAATCATAAGCTGTATACCTGTTGCTTCTGTCATGTACATTGTAATTCTGGAATCCCATCATAAAAGGCACTCCCAGTAATACCACGCCTAAAGCGATATTGGCTCCGTTAGATTTTATTTTGGATTGTAAGAACCATAAAATAGCTCCTGCTCCCAATCCGATCCAAATAGCAAATGCATAAAAAGATCCTACCATAGCGTAGTCTCTTTCTCTTGGTTCAAAAGGTTTTACCCCCGTATAGAAAATAATTCCCACACTCGTTATAATAAACAGAGATAATAGTGCATAGAATCTTCCGAAATCTCTGTTCAACTGGAAAAAGAATCCGATTAAACCTAAAATTAATGGAAGGAAGAAAAACTTTACGGTGCTTTCATTTTTGAATTTAGCAGGCAATTTATCCTGATTTCCTACCAAAAGATTGTCTATAAACGGAATTCCTGAGATCCAGTTTCCTTTTGTGCTTTCCATATTTCCTTCAAGGTCATTTTGTCTTCCTACAAAATTCCACATCAGATATCTTACAAAATAATATCCATTCTGGAAGGAGATGAAATAATCCATATTCTGAAGCAATGAAGGCTTCTGAACATTGATCAGGTTATAAGGTTTCACTTTTAAATAATCTGAAGCCGTGATTGTTTTATCTTCATATTTTGTTCTTAGTTCATCAAAGATTTGCTTAGCCTGTGGATTGTCTGCCACATCTTCATTGGCATAATTGAAGGTAAAATCAGGAGCCCCATACATCGAAATATAATTGGCCATGACATCTTTATCTTCATTAAACATTCTTGGCATTAAGCTTATATGAGATTTATTGAATACATAATTGAATCGGTCTCCTGTCTTTCTGTAAGTTCCGGTTTTTTCATCTTTTTCATAAATTTCTCCGGTTTTCTTCGTTTTAAAACTACCGTCCTCATTCTTCTCGATTCCGTTTGCATCAAGAAATGCTGTATAGTTTTGTCCGTAGATCGTTGGCCAGTCACCATACTGCTCCCTGTTATAATAATCCAGCATCCCGATCGCCGTATCCGGATCATTAAGGTTCATTGGCGGATTGGCATTTGCCCTGATCGGAATTACCATCCAGCAAGAGAAACCGATGATCATATATACTACAGATAAAGCTATAGTCTGATATAGGTTTCTTTTTGTTTTTCTGGCATATTTGATCATAAGATAGCAAATCAGAGCCATTAAAATAAATGCAGCAATTGTTCCTGAGTGGAAAGGAAGTCCCAGCCCGTTCACGAAGAAAATTTCCAGTCTTCCGAACATCGTCATAATCAGAGGGAAAATAATTTTGAAAACAACAATTAAAATTCCCAATGTAATAAGGTTAGCCCAGATAAAGTTCTTCCAGGTAAACTTGTAGTTTCGTGCGTAATATATGAGACATACCATAGGAGTTGCCAGCATACACATCATGTGTACCCCAACGGAAAGTCCTAAAATAAAGAAAATAAGGATAATCCATCTTTCACTGTCTGCCGCCTGATACTCATTTTCCCATTTCGTGATCAACCAGACCAAAAGAGCGATAAACATTGAAGCCATCGAATAAACCTCTCCTTCTACCGCCGAGAACCAGAAGGTATCAGAGAAAGTGAAGCACAATGCTCCCACTGCTCCGGCAAATAAAATAGAAATTTCCTGATGTTTTGTAATTTCTTCAAAATCTTTGTTGAGTAGCCTTCTTACAAGATGAGTAATCGTCCAAAACAAAAATAAAATAGTCAACGCGCTGAACAATGCAGACATCGCATTAATTATGATGGAATAATTTTCGCCTTTCCCTAATGCAAAAATGGCTGCCACGGCACCCACGATCTGGAATAAAGCTGCTCCCGGAGCATGCGTTACTTCAAGTTTTACTGCAGAAGAAATGTACTCACCACAATCCCAGAAACTGAAATTGGGTTCTATTGTGGACAAGTACGTGAAAAACGCAATGACGAAAATCACCCATCCTAAAACGGTGTTCCATTGCCTAAAAGTCCAATTTTTCATAGTATTAAATCAATTATGCGAAAATAAGGCTTTTATATTATTTTAGGGAGCTTTTAACAAAATTTAAAAATTTGGCGCAGAATTTGTGATCATAGTCCTATCTAAACTGTAAACAAGAAAAAAAAAATTAAGAAACGACCCTCTAGAAATCAAACAAAAGTTTAGTAATTATTTATTTTTTTGTATTTTTGCAGTCAGATTTTTATTGAAAATAACAAATAATGAGTAATGTTTACGATAATATCCTTGGCCTAATAGGACACACCCCTATGGTGAAGCTAAACACTGTGACAAAAGATATACCAGCAACCGTTTATGCCAAGTTAGAATCATATAATCCTGGACATTCCACAAAAGATAGAATTGCACTTCACATTATAGAAAATGCAGAAAGAAAAGGCTTATTAAAAGAAGATTCCGTAGTGGTAGAGACTACCTCCGGAAACACAGGTTTTTCTATCGCAATGGTCTGTATTATTAAAGGATATAAGTGCATTCTTGCGGTAAGCGATAAAACAAAACCTGAAAAAATCGCTTACTTAAAGGCATTGGGAGCTACCGTATACATATGTCCAGCCAATGTAGCAGCAGATGATCCGAGATCATATTATGAAGTGGCTAAAAGAATCGCTCTGGAAACGCCCAACTCTATTTACATCAATCAATACTTTAACGAATTGAATATTGATGCACACTATCAAACCACCGGCCCTGAAATCTGGGAACAAACTGAAGGTAGGATTACTCACCTTTTTGCCTGTACCGGTACAGGAGGTACCCTATCAGGCTCCGCCAAGTTTTTGAAAGAAAAAAATCCGGATATCAAGATCATCGGAGTAGATGCAGACGGATCCATATTGAAAAGCTTTCACGAAACAGGAGAAATCCACAAGGAAGATGTACATCCTTATCA
The DNA here is from genome assembly GCF_000738495.1 of Chryseobacterium sp. P1-3. Taxonomy (NCBI): domain Bacteria; kingdom Pseudomonadati; phylum Bacteroidota; class Flavobacteriia; order Flavobacteriales; family Weeksellaceae; genus Chryseobacterium; species Chryseobacterium sp. P1-3. The sequence continues at coordinate 231,859 of NZ_JPEQ01000007.1, read as the reverse complement.
GATTGAAGGAATGGGGAAAAATTTAATTCCTTCCGCTCTTCTTTTTGATAAAGTAGACGAGTTTGTAAGGGTAAATGATGAAATGTCCGCTTACAGAACCCGCGAAATCGCTTTGAAAGAAGCCATTATGGGAGGCTACACAACCGGAGCCGTTACCCAGGGATTAATACAATATGCACAATCTCATGAACTTACTCAAGATGATGTGATCGTTTTAATATACCCTGACCATGGCTCAAGATACATTACCAAAGTGTATAGCGATAAATGGATGGCTGAACAAGGATTTGTCAATAACTGCGTTCACAATTATGACGAAGTTTTCAAAACAGAGTTTATCAAATAAGAACAAATAAAATCACGATATAAATAAAGCCTTTTGCGTGTTCTACAAAAAAGGCTTTTTTACTTAAAAATTACGATACAATGTTGGATATTTTTGAAAGAATAAAAGAAAATCCAGGACCACTTGGACAATTTGCAGATTATGGAGAAGGATATTTTATTTTCCCAAGACTAGAGGGCCCTATCGGTCCCAGAATGCAGTTTCAAGGTAGAGAAGTAATTTTCTGGAGTGCCAATGATTATTTGGGACTTTGTAACCACCCTGAAGTAAAAGAAGCCGATGCGCAAGCTGCCGCAGAATACGGAATGTTTTATCCTATGGGTGCCAGAGCAATGTCAGGTGAAACAGACCAGCACCTTCAGCTGGAAAGAGAGTTGGCAGACTTTGTACAAAAAGAATCGGCCTACTTATTAAATTTTGGTTACCAGGGAATGGTATCTACTATCGATGCCCTGGTCAACAGAAATGATGTAATCGTTTATGATATGGACTCTCATGCCTGTATCGTGGATGGAGTAAGGCTTCATTCCGGAAAAAGATTTACCTACAAGCATAATGATATGGCAAGTCTTGAAAAAAACCTGCAAAGGGCCACTAAAGTAGCTGAAGAGACCGGAGGAGGTATTCTGGTTATTACAGAAGGGGTTTTCGGAATGAGAGGACAGCAGGGAAAACTGAAAGAAATCTGCGACCTGAAATCAAAATATAGCTTTAGGCTTTTGGTAGATGATGCTCACGGATTCGGAACACTTGGAAAAACAGGTGCCGGAGCCGGTGAAGAACAAGGCTGCCAGGATCAGATTGACGTATATTTCTCTACTTTTGCCAAATCAATGGCTGGTTTCGGGGCATTTCTTGCCGGAGATAAAGAGGTTATCAGATATCTGAAATTCAATCTTAGATCACAAATTTTTTGCAAAATCTCTTACCATGCCAATGGTAATCGGAGGATTAAAGAGACTGGAGCTATTAAGAACGAGACCTGAAATCAAGGCAAAGCTTTGGGAAAATGTTTATAAATTACAGAACGGATTAAGAGAAAGAGGATTCAACATTGGAGATACCAATACCTGTGTAACGCCGGTAATGATGCAGGGAACTCCTGTAGAAGCTACTCTTCTGGTAAAAGATCTCAGAGAAATTTACGGGATTTTCACCTCTGTTGTAGTATATCCGGTCATTCCAAAAGGAATGATTCTGTTAAGATTAATTCCTACCGCTTCTCACACCGATTCTGAGATTAATGAAACTCTTGCGGCATTTGAAGCTATTCATGATAAATTAGTAAGTGGTTACTATAAAGAACAGGAACAAAAATTACTGCAGGAACAAGGATTAAGTTTTAAACCGATTTAATCATAACAATAAAAAACCACTGAAAATTCATCAGTGGTTTTTTATTTTAAAAGCTATAAACTATAAAAACGAATGAAACTCAGAGGATATATATTGGGGATCTTGTCAGCCGTTTCATACGGATTAATACCAATCTTCATCCTGCCGATCAAGCAGGCTCATTTTTCAATGGACATTACCCTGTTTTACAGGTTTTTCTTTTCTGCCCTGATGATAGGCGGATATCTGATTTATTCCCGGCAAAATTTCAGAATTAATAAAAGAGAAGCTTTAATATTGGCTATTCTGGGAATATGCTATGCCCTTTCCTCAGAATTTTTGTTTCTAGGCTATGACTTTCTTACCCCGGGAATTGCCTCCACCGTTCTGTTCATTTATCCTGTTATTGTAGCTTTGATTATGTTTTTCTTTTATAAAGAGAAGCTTAACAGATTATCGATAATTTCTCTCCTTTTCGCTTTTGCAGGAGTAATTGTTTTATGCCTGAAAGGAACCGGTTTTGAAATCAATTTTGCAGGCCTTGGAATTGTTATGCTCAGTTCATTATTTTATGCACTTTATATGGTGATTGTCAACAAATCAAATCTGAAAGTTTCGGGGTTTAAGCTCACCTTCTACTCTATGCTTTTTACTTCTTTATTTTTTATGACCAAATCTGTTATAGGGCATGAATCATTTGCTATTCCCTCTACGGCTATCTTTTTAAACTTTCTTATTTTTGCTTTCCTTACCACGGTTATTTCCAGTTTATGCCTGGTATATGCCATTAAACATATAGGCTCTACACCGGTTGCCATTCTGGGAGCACTGGAACCGGTAGTTGCTGTAATGGTAAGCGTATTTATATTTAATGAAAAGTTTACCACCAATTTTGCTTATTGGGATTACCCTTATCTTACTCGGAGTTATACTGAATGTTATTTCCGACCGCAAAAATACAGCTCATGTTTAAAAAAATGATTCTTACATTTTACTTATAAGCGAACAGGATAAAATATTTTTTTTTGAAAAAACTTTTGGAATAACTTTGTAAAAAATTTCCGTTGAAAGATCTGCTTCTCATTACTCCACCTTTTACCCAACTTAATACTCCTTATCCTGCGACAGCTTATATTAAAGGGTTCTTGAATACCAAAAATATATCCAGCTATCAGATTGATCTGGGGATTGATGTTATTTTGGAATTATTTTCCAAAGAAGGCCTTCAAAAAGTTTTTGATAAAAAGATTGACCTTCAAAATGCATCAGAAAACACACAGAGAATATTTGCATTAAAAGAGGAGTATTTAAAAACCATTGACCAGGTTATTCCTTTTTTACAGGGTAAGACCCCCACTTTGGCAAGACAGATCTGCAGCATGAATTTTCTCCCGGAAGCTTCCCGTTTCAACCAATTGGATGATATGGAATTTGCATTCGGAAACATGGGTTTGCAAGATAAAGCCAAGCATTTGGCTACACTGTATTTAGAAGATATCTCAGATTATATTGTTGAAAATATTGACCCCGACTTTGGGTTCAGCCGATATGCAGAACGACTTGGTAAAAGCGCCAATTCCTTTGATGAATTATATTCAAAATTATCCGGAGAACAAACATTTATTGATGATTTTACACTGAAAATCCTTCGTGAGAAAATAGAAACTGTGCAGCCAAAACTGGTTTGTTTTTCTGTACCGTTTCCGGGGAATTTATACTCAGGGTTCAAATGTGCCCAATTTATAAAAAAGAATTACCCTCACATTAAAACCGCTATGGGCGGAGGCTTCCCCAATACTGAATTAAGAGAAGTAAAAGACCAGAGAGTTTTTGAATTTTTTGATTTTATTACCTTAGATGATGGTGAAGTTCCCCTTGAGCTTCTTTATGAAAATGTCTGCCATTTCAAACAAAGTGATGAGCCCCAATACAAAAGAACATTTTTAATTGAAAATCAGGAAGTTGTTTATAAAAACAATTCTAAGAAGCACGATTACAAGCAAGCTGAAATTGGTACTCCGGATTATACAGATTTAAAGCTGGATCAATATATCTCCGTCATTGAAATTGCCAATCCTATGCACAGTTTATGGAGTGACGGAAGATGGAATAAGTTAACTATGGCTCACGGCTGCTATTGGGGAAAATGTACTTTCTGTGATATTTCTTTGGATTACATTAGGATTTATGAGCCTATTTCCGCCAAAATTCTGGTAGACAGAATGGAGAACCTGATCAGAACCACCGGAGAAACAGGGTTTCATTTTGTAGACGAGGCCGCTCCACCGGCATTAATGAGAGAGGTGGCTCTGGAAATCCTTCGCCGGAATCTGGTGGTTACCTGGTGGACTAATATTCGTTTTGAAAAAAGCTTTACCCGGGATGTATGCTATCTGCTTAAACTTTCCGGATGTGTGGCGGTTTCAGGAGGATTGGAAGTTGCCAGTGACCGGTTGTTGAAGCTAATCGATAAGGGAGTTTCCGTAGAACAAGTGGCTAAAGTAACAAGAAACTTTACGGAAGCAGGAATTATGGTCCATGCCTATCTGATGTACGGCTACCCGACTCAAACCATTCAGGAAACTGTAGATTCTCTGGAAATGGTACGCCAGATGTTTGAAATGGGAATTCTTCAGAGTGGATTCTGGCATCAGTTTGCTATGACGGCTCACTCTCCTGTCGGTATCAGCCCCGATGATTTTGGAGTTATTCCGGTAAAGCAGGAAATTCAATTTGCCAACAACGATATAGATTTTAAAGATAAAACCGGAATCGATCACAATAAATTCAGCTTTGGTTTAAAAAAATCTCTCTTCAATTATATGCACGGAATTAATTTTGAATTACCGCTTCAGGAATGGTTCGATTTTAAAATTCCGAAAACAACTATTCATCCGGATTATATCCACGATTGTCTTCTGGATGACGAACAGTTCAATTTTAAAGGAAATTCAAAAATTATCTTTTTAACCAAAAACGTAATCGCTGAGAATCGTATAAAAAATAAAAAGAAATATCCCGGTAGCTATACTCTGCTCACGTTCCATTTAAAAACCAATATCGTAAAAGTGGAAGTGGAACAGGAAAAAGCGGAATGGCTGATGGCCATTCTGAAAGAAAATGCTATAGAAAATAATAAAAAATCTACGTTACAGCAGCTTAAAACCCAGTTTGAAGAGAGTTTTGAGGATTTTGAATTGTTCTGGTTTTCCAAGCCCATACAGCAATTGAAAGAAAATGGGGTAATTTTAAGTTTATAGATTTTTCCCAATTTTAATATTGTGATTTCAGGTTTTGGCTGAAGCCAGTTTGGAATTATCATATTATTAAGAACGGACTAAAGTCCGTTCCTATTGATGTTTATCATTAATTTTATAATATATGACAGCTTCTGTTGATGGCACTTATTGTTGATGTTAAAATTCCCGTAAGTTTTTTTTACTAATGGGTTCCTTCTTTTACAACAGGACCTACGGAAACTTTTTCCTGTATTTTAATAAAATTGGGATCCATAATAGCCATTCTTTCTGCAATAGCTTTATAGGTGGGATATTTCAATATAGATGCTCTTCCGGACATTTCCCTGTAAAGAGTAAAGCTTTTTCCTCCTGCTGTTTTAAGCTGTTTTGTAGTTGTGATGTATTTTCCGATATATTTACTTTTGGCATCGTAAATCTCAATATCTACAAAAGTTTTGTCCATAATTGTATCATCTGACCCGAAGCTCACCGGCAAATTGGTAAAATAGCCTACAGGGACACCGTTGCTTAAAATTTCTCCTACTTTATTTACTTCAATATTCAGTTTATCAATCTTGGTTCTGATTGTATAGGCTTCTTTGGTTTTGGTATCCAGTTTTCTTTTAGGAACATTAGAAAAAAGTTCGTCCAGGGATTTGATATTAATTCCTTTATTATCTATGATTTTAAGTCCTTTTACAGAAGTATAAACGGCAGATTTCTCTTCACCTGAAAATGCTGAAGGTGAAATATAATCCAGTTCTATTACCTTATCCCTGTTATATACTCTATTGAGCTGTATATAGCTGTCCCTGACAGAATCTACGATACTTTTATCAATAAACTTCATAGTATATAAAGGAGTTTCCTTTAAATCCATAAAAGTATACTCATTGGATTTGCCGGAAATCTTGGCTACCGGGATACCGTCTACATTGATAATTCCTCTTTTGGTTTTGATATTCTGGGCATTGAGGAATATTCCCAGAACTGTAAAGAATATGATTATACTTTTCTTCATAGAATCAGATTTTTACATGCATAAAAAAAAGTGTAACACAAAGTTACACTTTCTTGAAAATATATTTAGCTTTTCATTTAATTATTCACAAAGGATAATTCCTTTATTATGATTAAATTCTACAACACCGCTTTTGATTGCATAAGCAAAAACAGAGTCTTTTCCGGATTCTTTAGTGAAGTTTTTAGCATAAGCTTCATCAATAGAATTAGCAAAAAGCTTTACATCACCTCCGATTAAAGAAGAAACGATTCCTGCGTGGTTTTTCATGATGTGAAACTCACCATTTTTTCCAGGCAATAATACCGAATCTACGTCTCCTTCAAAAACTACGTATTCTGGTGTTAAAATTTTTATATTCATTTTAATTTAGATTTGAAGATTTCAGATTTCAGATTTCAGACAACCTTAAAGTCTCATGTCTGTTATCTGCTATCTTTATGTCTAATTATATTAAGCGTTTTCAGCTAGCATTTTTTTGTCCAGCTTCGATAGCTTCTTCGATAGTTCCTTTCAGGTTGAAAGCTGCTTCTGGTAAGTGATCCAATTCACCATCCATAATCATATTGAATCCTTTGATTGTATCTTTGATATCAACCAATGATCCAGGGATACCTGTAAACTGCTCTGCTACGTGGAAAGGTTGAGATAAGAATCTCTGAACTTTTCTTGCACGGTAAACAACTGATTTATCTTCTTCAGAAAGTTCTTCCATACCAAGGATGGCGATAATATCCTGAAGTGCTTTATATCTTTGAAGGATTTCTTTTACCCTTTGAGCACAGTTGTAGTGATCGTGACCAATAACTTCCGGAGCAAGGATTCTTGAAGTAGAAGCCAGTGGATCTACCGCTGGATAAATACCCAATGAAGCAATCTTTCTGTCAAGTACTGTAGTTGCATCCAGGTGGGCAAACGTAGTTGCAGGAGCCGGGTCAGTTAAGTCATCCGCAGGTACATATACCGCCTGTACTGAAGTAATGGAACCATTTTTAGTTGAAGTAATTCTCTCCTGCATCGCACCCATCTCAGAAGCAAGAGTCGGTTGGTAACCTACCGCTGATGGCATACGACCAAGAAGTGCAGACACCTCAGAACCAGCCTGTGTAAAACGGAAGATATTGTCTACGAAGAAAAGTACATCTCTACCTTGTCCGGTTTCACCACCATCTCTGTAGTATTCAGCTAATGTAAGACCAGAAAGGGCTACTCTCGCTCTTGCACCTGGCGGCTCGTTCATCTGTCCGAAAACGAATGCTGCTTTTGAATCTTTCATAGCTTCCAAGTCTACTTTAGAAAGATCCCAACCTCCATTTTCCATAGAGTGCATGAAATCATCACCATATTTGATAATTCCAGATTCCAGCATCTCTCTTAACAGGTCATTTCCTTCTCTCGTTCTTTCACCTACTCCGGCGAATACAGAAAGACCTCCGTGCCCTTTTGCAATATTGTTAATCAACTCCTGAATCAATACTGTTTTACCTACACCGGCACCACCGAACAAACCAATTTTACCTCCTTTTGCGTAAGGCTCAACTAGGTCGATTACTTTAATACCTGTAAATAAAACTTCTGCTGAAGTTGATAATTGATCAAATTTTGGAGCTGGTCTGTGAATTGGAAGACCACCTTCCTTAGAAATATCTTGAAGTCCATCGATAGCATCACCAACAACGTTGAATAGTCTTCCGTTTACTGCCTCACCGATTGGCATAGTAATAGGATTTCCAAATCCGATTACCTCTTGACCTCTCTTAAGACCGTCAGTAGCGTCCATTGCAATACATCTTACTGTATCTTCGCCAATATGTTGTTCTACCTCTAAAACTACTTTTTCACCGTTTTCTTTTGTAATTTCTAACGCGTCATAGATTGCTGGAACAGCTTCCACATCTGTAAAGACAACGTCGATTACCGGACCAATAATTTGAGAAATTTTACCTTTAATTTGGTTTGCCATTGCTAAATTTTTTCTTGGTGCAAATATAGTGATTCTTCATAAACCCGCAATTGGTAAAAAAAAGATTTTTATCATGCTTTTTTACAAATTTACCTATGCAGCAGTTTACTATCTGTCCAGCCTGTTTACCTGCAAAAATATTGATACATCGTTATATTGATAGATTGTTACATTATATCTATATTTGCAATCAAAATTTTTCCGTTTTGAAAGTTTTCAAGAATTTTACAGATTACTCCTCCCAAAAGCCTCTGGCACTATCTTTAGGTATGTTTGACGGGGTGCATCTCGGACACAAAAGTATCATCGACGAACTTATTAAAAGAGGTACAGAAAACAATCTGGAGACTGCTATCCTTACATTCTGGCCTCATCCAAGATTTGTTTTTAATCCTAATGAAGATTTAAAACTTCTGAATACACTGGAGGAAAAAAAGCAACTGGTTGAAAGATACGGCATTGATAATCTTTTTCTGAAAGAATTCGATGAAGAGTTCAGAAATTTAACCGGAGAAGAATTTGTACGTCAGATTTTAATTGACAAGCTGAATGTAAAATACCTTATTATCGGGTATGACCATTCTTTCGGCAAAAACAAAAGCGGAAATTTTGAACTCCTCCAAAAGTTATCCAAAGAACTTGATTTTGAAGTGGAACAGATGGAAGCTATCAATATTCATGAAAATAATATCAGCTCAACAAAGATCCGGAATGCCCTTTTAGCAGGAAAGATCCGGGAGGCCAATGAAATGCTGGGATACTCCTACTCTGTTTCAGGAACGGTAGTTCATGGTAAGAAAATCGGAAGGACTATTGGGTATCCTACAGCCAATATTGATACAGAATCAATTAAACTTTTGCCTAAAAAGGGAGCTTATATCGTAGAAGTTGATATAAAGGGACAATTCTACAAAGGAATGCTGAGTATTGGAACCAACCCTACGGTAAATGGTGAAAAACTTACGGTAGAAGTCTATATCCTTGATTTTGATAATGATATTTATGATGAAAAAATTACCGTGAGATTCAGGGATTTCCTTCATGATGAAATCAAATTTGAAGGAATTGAAAAACTAATTGAAAGGTTAGATGAAGATAAACGATTAACAGAAGGATTTAATTTCTAATGAAAAGAGCTATTCAACAATGATGAATAGCTCTTTTTATTTATTTCAAAACTTTTAGGTAAACTTTCTGTGTTTCATTATTTAATTTTACATTAGGAAACTGCTTATCATAGTCAATAAATATATCTCCCTTTTCTCCTGCTTTTCCATTTCCATCGGAATCCCAGCTTATTGTCACATAATATTTAACAGGGCCTGCCGGTTTGGAATTGATTTTATTTTCTGCATTCTCAGGTACCGGTAAATCAATAGTAAAAGGAACTGATTTTTGCTCGTATTCCATTTCTGTAATCAATGTAGCAGGAGCATCTGCCAGCCTTTCATCAGCACCATACAAACTTACCTTAAGCTTAGGATTTTTAATCGTAAAATTTTCTGTTCCCGAAAATTCAATTTTCAGATTGTTTGAGGTTTCAGGATGAGCCACTGTTGGAGCCGGAGCCTTTTCATCAGGGCCAGGTTTTTGCGGGGGCTTGCTGCAGCTTGATAGCATCAATGTACCGGCTGCTATAAATACTAAAAGGTGATTTTTCATTTGTTCTTATTTTATTAATATTGTTCATCTATTTCACTAATTATTGATAACAAAATCCATACCTAAAGAGCAGATTTCATCCGGATTATAAAGAATCATTAACAGCATTCTGGGCTTTTTTTGTCAAAGATTGAAAAACCAGCTCATAGGACTGATCAATAAGTTTAAGGATCAAATCTTTTTTTAATCCATCTACCATTACAGAGTTCCAATGGGTTTTATTCATATGATAGGCACCAGTAATCTGAGGGTATTGTTCCCGGAGTTCAGCACTCCATTCCGGATCTGTTTTCACATTAATTGATAACGGTTGTTTTTCAAGCCCCATCAGTAAAAACATTTTCGTATCTACTTTTAATACCAGTGTCTCATTATCGAAGGGGAAACTTTCCGTAACTCCTTTTTTGGTCAGACAATAATCTAAAATTTCGTTAGCATTCATGACAATAAGGGTAAGTAAGTGATTGTAAGTAATATTTGTAACGATAAATGATATTGAATAAAAATATTTAATCCTTTAATTCAAATTTAGTAAATTTAGAAGAGAAAAATAGTTTCACCAATTACAATATTATGAAAGCTTTGGTAATCGGCGCTACAGGTGCCACAGGAAAAGACCTGGTTAATCAGTTATTGAATGATAAAGATTTTGACGAAGTTGATATTTTTGTCAGAAGACCTGTTGACATTGAAAACGAAAGACTTAAGGTTCATATTGTTAATTTTGAAAAACCTGAAGAATGGAAGAATATGGTAAAAGGTGATGTTGCATTTTCCTGTTTGGGAACGACTTTAAAGGATGCCGGAAGTAAAGAAGCCCAGAAAAAGGTGGACTTTGATTATCAATATGAGTTTGCAAAGGCCGCCAAAGAAAATAATGTTGAAGATTATATTCTTGTTTCCGCCTATGGGGCCAATCCGAAATCCAAAATTTTCTATTCAAAAATGAAAGGAGAGCTGGAGGAAGCGGTAAAACAACTTCATTTTAATAAAATTACCATTTTCAAACCGGGGATGCTGGAACGAAGAAATTCTGAAAGAACCGGTGAAGTATTAGGCAGCCGGATTATAAAGTTTGCCAACAAATTCGGCTTGCTGGAGAGCCAAAAACCCTTGCCTACTGATGTTCTGGCTAAAGCAATGATCAATTCTTCCAAAATAAAAAGCAACGGCTATTCCAGTATTAAGCTGGGAAATATTTTCTGCTTTGCAGATAAAGTCATTGAGCAATAGTTAAATAAGTCACGGCTAACCTATTCGGATTCTAGAGTTTTTCCTTGCAGCTTGTTTTCAAAAAATAAAAAAGTGGATCCAGGGGAATCCACTTCGAACTTATAAATTTCTTGTGATGTTATTTCAGATGTTTTGTAATTGCCTCGCTTGTCGGCTTGGTAGTACTTACATACGTATCAATCAGTTTTCCGTTTTCATCGATCAGGAATTTCGTAAAGTTCCAAAGGATCGTGGTATTTTTTACTCCGTTTAATTCCTGTTCTGTTAAATATTTAAAGATAGGTGCCATATCATCCCCCTTTACAGAAACTTTTGCGGCCATTGGAAATGTGACTCCATAATTTTTCTGGCAGAATGCTCCGATTTCAGTATTGGTTCCCGGCTCCTGCCCACCAAAATTATTGGCTGGAAATCCTACCACTACCAGTTTATCTTTATACTGCTCATATACTTTTTCAAGATCTGCATACTGTGGAGTAAAACCACATTCTGAAGCAGTGTTGACAATAAGGATTTTCTTCCCTTTAAAGTCTGCAAAGTTGATTTCTTTACCATCCAGGCTTTCCACTTTGAAGTCGTATATCGTTTTTCCCATAAGTTCTTTGGTTTTAGCTTTAGAAATTTCGCTTTTTTGATTGGTGCAGCTCTGCAAAAATGCCATAAAGGAGAGCAGCAGTAAAAAAATCTTTTTCATTTCTTATTAATTTATTTGCCGGTTACAGCAGTTGGATTAAAACTTAAAAATATTGGCCGGAAAAACTTTATTCACCTCTATTTTATTGAGCAGCATGACATAGTCACCGTCCTTTTTGGAGCTTGAAGATTCTATCCTGAAAGGCATTGTAAGGTTACCCACTTTTTTATAGTCTGAATAAATTACCGTCTCGTCTTTTTTCACTTCCTTTAGCAACATATACGTTTTTGCATCAAAATAATACATGTTCTTATTGACGTTTTTTGGTAAGTTCCACTTTATGGCAATAGATCTCTCCTACTTTTTCTTTTCCGAGATATCTGGCATCAAATCCCTTGTTTTCCCAGTCGATAAAATCATTATCAAAGCTTTCCGGTACATACTCCGGATATTCCTGAAGTTTATTGGCAGCGTAGTTCATTGCATACCCTTTAGTTCCGTCAAAACCTTCAATAGCAGTATCTTTCCCGTTGATCGTAATGATCGTTTTGGTGAAGTTCGGGCGTTGCTGGTAAATTTTTATAGGATATTCATCTTTGATTCCCAACACTACTTTTCCCTGCAGCAATACTGAATTTAAAAGCTTCCAATTCGTTAATCCTCCGGATAGCTCAATGTTTTTGTCTATGATCTCTTTTGCCGTCTGGGCAAAAGCATAATGCGAAAATATCAGGCTAAATACTAAAAGTAACTTCTTCATTAATTTTATTTATAAATTCAAATATAAGGGGATTTAAGCGAAATAACAAAAGGTTAAGAAAGCAGAGAAAGCGGAAAGACAAACCTGTAAATCAGCGATTCACTTTTTGCTTTCATTTTCAAATCAACTTTCTGGCTTTTTCAAGGTCTTCAGGAGTATCAATACCTACTCCTACAAAGTTGGTTTCTATCATTTTAATTTTCATGCCATATTCGAGATAACGGATACATTCTATTTTTTCAGAAATTTCCAATGGTTTCATTTCCAACTTGGAGAACTGCAGCAAGGCTTCTTTTCTGAAAGCATACACCCCGATATGTTTGAAATAGCTTATATCGTAAGAAACCTCCCTGTGAAAAGGAATCACAGAACGACTGAAATACAGGGCAAAACCATTATTGTCCGTAATGACTTTTACATTATTGGGATTTTCTATTTCTTCTTTTTCAGACAGCTTTATTTTTAGGGAAGCCAGGGAAATTTCCTGTTGATCATCTGCTTTGAAAACGTCGATCAATTGTTGCAGAGGTTCCAGTTTAAGGAACGGTTCATCTCCCTGAACGTTGATCACGATATCACAGTCGATATTTTGTACGGCTTCAGCAATACGGTCACTTCCGGTCTCATGTTGTCCTGTCATAACAGCTTTCCCTCCATTTTTTTCGATTTCTTTAAAAATAATTCCGGAATCTGTAGCTACAAACACTTCATCAAACAAACCTGTTTCCACCACATTCTGATAAGTAGTGGTAATAACGGTCTTCTCTCCCAGAGTCTGCATTAATTTCCCCGGAAAACGGCTCGCTTCATAACGGGCAGGGATCACAGCAATTATTTTCATTCAGTAAAATGTTAATTAAGTTTTTTTTAAAATCGCCATTCCGTTTTGCAAGGAATAATAAGGCTTATCTCAGACCAAAAATAGTGAAAACTATTTACTTTGTTCTATAAAATATAGTATTCTGTCCAGGCGTCCAGCAATCTTTTCTGTCTTCAAAAAGAAAAACTCCCACACTTTTAATGCAAATGTGAGAATTGTATAAATTTTAAATGAGTGAAAATTAAAAAGAAAGCTTTACGCCTACCATATTGTACTCCCATTGCCGGGAAGCTGTAAGGTCAAATTTATATTTTGTTTTTCCTATAGTACCTTCTGAAGATGTATACCTGCTTTTTGAGATGGTTTTCCCGATAAAATATCCCATCAATAAAGCCAACGGATAGTCTGAAGCCCAGTGTACTTTACTTTGCATCATTTGAAAACACAATGCCCCGGCCAAGGTATATCCCACAGGTTTTATCCATTTGGCATCCGGGTAATTGTCTGCAATAACGGTGATACCGGCCATAAAGGTTGTTAAATGTCCTGACGGCATTGCATCATAATTCGACGTATTTTTACTGAATGCGGAAAAACTTGGGAAAGGATTCCAGGCTCCGCCTTTATGTCCATATTCTTCTGCAATAAACGGGCTTTCTCTTCCGGTAATTCGTTTAATGGTTTGAGTAAAAACTCCTGAGAGAATTAAGCTTTCCATCAATCCGCTTGCTGTAGCCTGTGCCCTGTAATCATTTTTGATCAATCCGTAAGTACCAAAACCGATTCCAAGCAATACCAGTGTGGAACCGTTTCCTATCAAATATAAGGTTGAACCGATATCTTTGGGTATTTTAAAAACTCCACCGAGCTTTGTATAATTATTATCCTTGTCCATACCCCATCTTTCCCCCAATTCTCTTGAATTATCTATCAGTTTTTGATCAAAAGGCAAAAGAATTAACGTAGAAACTACTGCTCCCCCTAAATAATAAGCATGGTCTTTCGCTACAAAATCTTTATTGGTATCAATAAAATTTCTGGGTAATTTGGTGACAAAATCCAATAGTCTGGGCTTAGGATAGGTCCGGACAGAGCCGTCTTTCAGTGTATAAGTTTGTACTTTAAGGACTTCTTTTTGTAATTCTTTCACCTTTAATGTATCCTGCTCCTGTGCGGAGAGCCATAGAGATACTGGTAAAAGCAGAAATTTCATTTTTTTCATCTTTGTTATTTTCAACCCTGTTTATCTTAACTTATGAAATCCCAAAGGTAATTCCTGTCAGATTATACTACAAATATTTATTTAATTTTAATTTTTTATTTAATTTTTTTTACAAAAGGTAATGTGATAAAAAAATAATTCCATAGGATATAATAATGATCAATATATCAATATACCAGTGTAACAATAACCACCAATGAAAATTGGAAGGCTGTTACACTGGTACATTTATAAATTAATTTACGTTTATTACTTTAGCTTATTCAAAGCGCTTTCCAGTTTCGGAAGCATCACTTTGATCTCGTCGATAGCAAGACCTCCTACTGACGCACGGAACCAAGGCTCTGATTTTTCTTCTCCGAATGCAGAGAAAGGAACCAAGGCAACCCCTGCTTCATTAATCAGATAAAATACCAGGTCTGATGAGTTTTCAATTACAGCTCCGTCAGGTTTAGTTTTTCCGATATAATCCAGTTTGATGGTAAGATAAAGTGCTCCCATCGGTTCGATACTGTCTACGGATAATCCTTTTCCTTTCAAATCCTGAATGCCTCCGTGAAGAACTTTTAAGCTTTCTTCCAGTTTAGCTTTAAAATCAGCTACGAATGTATTTACATTTTCAGGATTCTCATAGAATTTTGCAGTAGCTTCTTGTTCAGGCTTCGGTGCCCAGGCTCCTACGTGGGTAAGAAGCGCTTTCATTTTATCGATAATGTGGGCCGGCCCGAATCCCCATCCTACACGTACTCCTGTTGCTGCAAGACATTTTGAGATACCATCGATGTAGATGGTATATTCTTTCATTTCAGGGAAAAGGGAAACCGGATCTACGTGCTCTGCACCAAAAGTAAGGTTAGAATAAATCTGGTCATACATTAAGTATAACGGTTTTTCATCCGCTCTTCTTTTTTTGTTTTCAGCAATTACCAATTCACAGATTTCTGAAAGCTGCTCTTTGGTGAACATTGTTCCTGTTGGGTTTAGTGGAGAACACAAAGCCAATAGAACGGCTCCATCCAAATGAGGTTTTAAATCATCTGCTGTTGGAAGGAAATTGGTTTCCGGCTTTGTTTTTACCTCTACAGCATTCGCAGAAGTAAGGTAAGCATAATGATTATTGTTCCAGGATGGAGTTGGGTATACAACTTTATCTCCTTCATCTACGATAGTTTTGTATACAGCATAGATCAAAGGTCTTGATCCTGCGGTAATTAAAATATCATTAGGAGCATAATCCAGGTTCCATCTGTTTTTCAGATCTTTGGAAACCTCTTTTCTTAAAGATAAAAGTCCGTTGGCAGGTGGGTAATTTGTCAGATTATTCTGATAGGCTTTCTGAATCTCTTCCTTCAGCAATGCCGGGATAGGATAGATATTAGAATTCAGGTCACCAATAGTAAGATTGGCAATTTCTGCACCCTTTGCTTTTAGATCGTTTACTTCGTTACCAATTTTTACAATTTCAGAACCAATCAGGTTCGCCGCTAATTTTGAAACTTTCACTTTATTTCTTATTTAAAATTTACTATTATTACTCTACACGGATTCTCTCATGTATTTGATCTACCGGCATCTGTGCATCAAAAAGGGCTATTAGTTCTTTTGCTTTTTTTGCCGTATTGGAATTCGGATATTTTTTGATAATCCTATTGAATTCCGCTCTGTTTTCATCGTATAGTTTTCCGGTCCCTTTGTCGAAATCTATTTGGTAGGTTGGCGTATTATCCATTCCCAGAAGATAATCGATCAGGTACATATTATACCCTTCCTTTACCGTTTTCATCAACTTACTTTTAGGATATTTGTTGATGAAATTTTCCCAGAACATCAACCTATTTCCCAATTCTTCCCAAGAGATCATCAAACCGGCATCTGCTGCATAATTGGTCTCGCTTTCTTTGTCATTCTGCATAATATAAGTCTCATAATCCGGTGTCACTTTATTCTTAAAAACAGATGAATAATATCCCGGAACCGTCCAGATTTCAGTCATCCCTTCTCCTACTTCCCTGAATTCGAGACCTGCTTTTTTAAATTCGGTTGCGAGTTTTTTCACATTATCCGGAAGATTGTATCGTTCTTTTTCTGCATCATAATAATTGACATATTTGTCTAAAATGTCAGCATGCAAAGAACTTAGGCATTCTGTATATTTTTCTCTTATTTTTAGAAAGTCTTCATACGTTTTATCATTCTGTTCCAGACTGTTTCCTGCAATCTCCTTATCTGTTTTAGTACGATACCATTGAAGGGAGTTTATATAATCCTCCGTTTTATTGGCCGGAGAACAGGCTGTATCAATTGGTTTATACAGATCTTCTTTGGTTTCGTTTTTGGCAATTGAGTCATTTGCTGGTTTTACATCAGAAACTGTAACTTCCTTTTTACAGGAAACTACAGCTGCAAACAGTATACAAACTGTTATAATATTTTTTATCATCTGCTATCCGGTGATTAATCCAGTTTTAAATCTGTTTTAACCGCTCCAATTTTAGCTTCCAATGATTTCAATTTATCCTTAAAGTCAGCTTCAGAAGTGATGGCATCTTTTACGGAAACATAAAACTTAATTTTGGGTTCTGTTCCTGAAGGTCTTACACATACTTTTGTTCCATCCTGAGTATAGTATATCAATACATTAGACTTTGGAATATCAGCCATTACCTTTTTCTCATCCGTAGAAACGGTAAAGCTTGTCTGCTCTTTAAAATCCTTGATTTCTTCTACCGGAGAACCTGCCAATTCTTTTGGAGGATTTTCGCGGAAGTTTTTCATCATACTCTGGATTTCTTCTGCTCCTTCTCTTCCTTTTCTTACAATATTGATTAATCCTTCATAATACATTCCAAGATCTTTGTAGATCTCAATCATGTACTGATACATTGTTTTTCCGTTAGCCTTGCACCATGCAGCAATTTCACAAGCCAAGAGAATACTTCCGCAAGAGTCTTTATCACGAACAAAATCTCCTGTCATAAATCCGAAACTTTCTTCTCCACCGCATACGAATTTTTGTGTTCCTTCTGCTTCACGGATCATTTTCCCAATCCATTTGAATCCTGTAAGACCTACCTTACATTCTACTCCGAATTTTTGAGCAATATCATAGAAGATATCAGATGTTACAATCGTAGAACCAATAAACTCTTTTCCTGTAATTCTTCCCTGCTTTCTCCATTCGTTCAAAATGTAATAAGTAAGGATGGTATTGGTTTGGTTACCGTTCAGTAACTGCATTTCACCTTCAAGGTTTCTTACAGCAATTCCCAATCTGTCACCATCCGGATCTGTTCCGATCACGATATCAGCATTGGTTATTCTTGCAAGATCCAACGCCATTTCCAACGCTGCCGGTTCTTCCGGATTTGGAGAATCTACCGTTGGGAAGTTTCCACTTGGGATCATTTGCTCTTTTACCAGATCAATCTTTTTAAACCCGGCTTTTTCTAAAGCTTTTGGAATGGTTGTATAGGTAGTTCCGTGGATGGATGTGAAAACAATATTTAAGTTTTCTTTTCCTACATTCTGATAGGTAGAATTTTCAATGCAGGCATCGATGTACACATCATCCTGCTCCTCTC
The DNA here is from genome assembly GCF_000738495.1 of Chryseobacterium sp. P1-3. Classification (NCBI taxonomy): domain Bacteria; kingdom Pseudomonadati; phylum Bacteroidota; class Flavobacteriia; order Flavobacteriales; family Weeksellaceae; genus Chryseobacterium; species Chryseobacterium sp. P1-3. The sequence goes on along the minus strand of NZ_JPEQ01000007.1, from coordinate 214,043 downwards.
CGATCCATTCGATCAGATCATCATTTCCGTTAAACTTAATTTCATCGAATTTTACAGAATATACTTCCTTGATGATCGCTTCATCGTTGGGTGGTACGATCTGTGCCCCGTCATTCCAATAAACTTTGTAACCGTTATATTCAGGTGGGTTGTGAGAGGCTGTTAATACAATTCCTCCGTTACATTTTTTATCACGAACAGTGAAAGACAGTTCCGGAGTGGGTCTGTGGTCTTTGAAAAGCAATACTTTAATTCCGTTTGCTGTCAAAACATCGGCAACCAATTTTCCGAATTCTTTTGAATTATTACGAACATCATAAGCGATAGCGACTTTGATTTCTTCTCCCTTGAACTGCTGCAGCATATAGTTGGCAAGTCCCTGGGTGGCCTGTCCCAATGTATATTTGTTTAAGCGATTGGTTCCTACTCCCATAATACCGCGCATTCCTCCTGTTCCGAACTCAAGTTCTCTGTAAAAAGAATCTTCGAGGTCAGGTGAATTGCTGTCAATTAATAATTGTACGGCATCTCTTGTTTCTTTATCGAATGTTTCATGTAGCCAAAGTTTTGCTTTTTCTAATGTTGTCATATTTATGTTTGTTTTTTAAGCTGGAAGAAGGAAGCTGGAGGCTGGAAGATGTTTCTGTGCCGAGCTTCAGAATTCTGCTTTTTTTTATTATTCTGTTTTGTTTTTAAGCTGGAAGATCGAAGCTGGGAGATGGAAGTTTTCTCTTTTCCCAGTTTCAAGCTTTCTGCCTTTGTTTTTATATTTTGTTTTTAGGTTAAAAGAGGAAAAAGTATGGTAAACTAAAAGTTCTCCCGACTTCTGGCTTCCTTCTTCCAGCCTAAACTATCTGATTCCTAAAAGCCACAACCTGATTCATAAGGTTGTAACTTTCATCATACAATTTACTAAATTCTTCTTCTGTAATATATTTTCTATTTTTTGCTTTATATAAACAGGTTACCGTTTCAGCTAAAGAGCGGATTGAGTATCCTAAAAATTTTTTAAATTCTAGTTTAGATTGTAAAATGCTTCCTTCCGAAATATTCAGTGCTATAGAATCTGATGCCCGTCTTATTTGTGAGGTAAGATTGAACATCTCGTTCTTTGGAAATCCTTGAGACAAATTAAAAATATGCTCTCCAAAATCCATCGATTTTTGCCAGATCACTAATTTTTCAAATTTGAAGCTCATACATTTTGTTTTTTGGCTGGAAGAAGGAAGCTGGGAGATGGAAGTTTTCTCTTTTCCCAGTTTCAAGCTTTCTGCCTTTGTTTTTATATTTTGTTTTTAGGTTAAAAGAGGAAAAAGTATGGTAAACTAAAAGTTCTCCCGACTTCTGGCTTCCTTCTTCTAGCCTAAATTCAAACCTTTGCTCTTTATTTATTATTCTGTTTTGTTTTAAGCTGGAAGATCGAAGCTGGGAGATGGAAGTTTTCTCTTTTCCCAGTTTCAAGCTTTCTGCCTTTGTTTTTATATTTTGTTTTTAGGTTAAAAGAGGAAAAAGTATGGTAAACTAAAAGTTCTCCCGACTTCTGGCTTCCTTCTTCCAGCCTACTAATCCAGTTTCTTATTTTCAACTTTTGCCGTTTTCTCTACCTTAAACGCTCTGATCGGATCGTTATAATAGATAAATTTGGCAGTATTCTGAATATTTCCTTTCAAAGAATCTTTAACATTGACCTCTGCATAATTTCCGTTTTTAGAATCAATATTCAGGTTGGTGATTTTCCAGTAGGGAGCAATTAAACTTGCTGTGTCTGAAATCTTTATTACGGCTTCTTTCGTTAATCCCAAAAAATTGGCTCTACTTCTGTTCTGCATCTCCACTTCTGCTCTTCTGGTGTTTACAGATCCCATGAAACTTGCATTGTTTTTCATATTGAGTCTGAAATTATCTGTTTTAATTTCACTCGAAATATTCATTTCCACGGAATCGGAAACTGCTACTTTTTCTAGGTTATATTTTGAATAAATGGTCACGTTATAAAAATCCACTCCTTTTGTTCCTCTCTTTTCTTTAATGAAAAGTGTTTTATCTTTTACATCAACGTCAAGGTTATTTGCTATGTTGGGATACGTCTCAATTTCCACAAAATTTTTCGGGCCCCTGGCATAAAATACACGGAATTTACCATTCAGATCCAGATTAACAAACTCTGAAACATCCACATCTTTCTTTTCAATATTTCCTTTTGGAGAAACCTTACCACAGGAAATAACCGCCATCAGCATTAATGTGTATACTATTTTTTTCATATTTAATTTTAAATAATCTATTATCATTCTGATGATTAAACATAATCATTCGTATCGAAAATCCTCAAAGCCATTTTACATCTGATCCAGAGAATTCCCAACTCTATTATGTAACAAAAATAGGATTAAAATTTTTTAAAAAAACTTTGTCTTTTGACAATAAAAATACCTGATAATTTTCAATTTTTTTTACTTTTCAGGGAGAAGTTTAATTTTCTTTTTTGTCCTATTCTTATAAAATCAGAGGTTGAAATTTAACCCATTAAAAATAAAAGCCAGTAATTTCTACTTACAGGCATTCCATAAAAGAAAAAACATCTCAAAAAACATTACTTTTTGAGATGTTTTATAATATATATTGATATCATTTAATAACTATTTTCCGCCGAAGCAGAATAAATTGCTAGTGCTACCAAAATAACAACAATAATAATTCCAATAATTAAAGGTTTCCATATGGGTTTCTTTGGATATTCCGGTTCGTTGGGAAAATATTTCGGAACAAAATAATCCGATAATAATATCCCTCCTGCAAACCCGCAAACATAAGCCAGAGCACTGATGGGTTTATCCGGAATATTGACTATAATACCTGTCAATATGGTTATTACAATAGAAATTCCTAAAACAGTATAAGCTTCTTTCTTCTTATTGACATCCAATAGGTTTTGAAACAATAAAAACACCTCCGAAAAGCGTAGAAAGAAAAAATAGAAAATCCTAAAATTGATTTTTTAGAATAAATTTTGGGTAATTTTTCTTCCATTATATCACTTCATCAATATTATAGTTCTTATGCTCACGGTTGGTTCTGATAATCATTTCTCCTAAGAATCCGGCAACAAATAATAAGGTTCCCATGATCATCATCGTTAAAGCAATATAGAACCAAGGGTTATTGGTAATCAAGTGTCCATAAATCCCTCTGGCTACATCAATCAGTTTGGATACTCCCAACCAAAGGGCTGAAAGAAAACCGAAGATAAACATTAAGGTTCCTACTGCTCCAAAAAAATGCATGGGCCTTCCTCCAAACCGGCTTACAAACCAAAGCGTTACCAGATCTAAAAAACCTCTGATAAATCTTTCTGTTCCGAATTTTGAAGTTCCGTAAGGCCTTGCCTGATGCTGTACTTCTTTTTCAGTAATTCTTCTGAATCCTGCATTGGCAGCCAATACCGGGATATAACGGTGCATATCCCCGTATACATCAACGGATTTTACGACTTGTTTTTTGTAGGCTTTCAAACCACAATTGAAATCGTGAAGATATACTCCCGAAACTTTTCTGGCAGCAGCGTTGAATAATTTTGACGGTATATTTTTCGTCATCACATTATCAAAACGCTTCTTTTTCCAACCGGAAACGATATCGTAATTTTCATTAACAACCATATTGTAGAGCTCAGGAATCTCTTCCGGGAAGTCCTGTAAATCTGCATCCATGGTGATTACCACATCTCCGTTCGTTCTTGCAAAAGCGGCGTGAAGTGCCTGTGATTTCCCGTAATTTCTGGAAAATTTAATAGCGTGGATCTGAGGATACTGTACTTTCATATTCTCAATAATACTCCACGACAAATCCGTACTTCCATCATCTACAAACCAGATTTCATAAGATAAATTATTGGTTTTGCAAACGTTATCAATTCTTGAAAAAAGCTCTTCCAAAGAGTCTTCCTCGTTCAGTAACGGAATAACTATAGATAAATTCATTTAATTTTTAATAAAATTAGGCTTGATTGGCTTCTTCGGGCTGATAAACACTTCTCGTTCTGAAAAATGCTCCGAAAAACACCGACAAAACTACGTAAAATATAAGAATTGCTGCAAAATATCCTGAAAAATGACTTGCCGTAAGCATATCTTTTCCTTTCACAGCTTCAGGAGTAAAGCTTTGCAACCTTTCTTTGTATTTTTGATCCAGCTCATCAATATCTTTCTGATGTTTTAAAATTTTTCTTGCCGAAGTATATTCTGTATCCAGTTCTGATTTTTGTCTTTGAACATATTGATAGTTCAATAGGCTTTTGGCAGCCGGATCCACAAAGTTTAGAAAAGCATAAATACTGAAAATGGAAAGAATTCCCCCTATGAACATCGGAATAAATGCCCTCTTGAAAGCTTCTTTAAACTTTACAACTCTATGGTTGTTCCAATATGATTTAACAGACCAGAAAGCAGCACCCGCATATAAAACAGGTAAAATAAAAGCATTGGCTTTCAGTGAGATATCAAAATAATTGATTCCTGAAAAAAAAGTGTATACTACAAAAAAAACGATCATTGTAGCGATAAATAGTATAATTCCTAGTGTTGATGGACTTTTCGTCATGTTTAAATTTTTAGAAAAAAGTGAAAAATTATTCCTCTAAATGTCAGCTGCTTAGCTCTACCACTGCATTTTTTCGACAAATTTTCTTTAATAATGTTTTGAAGTTTACAAATATTTCCTACCTTTGCAACGGCAAGTCCTAAACAACCAGCTCCTGAGAATCCTCCAGGGTGGGAACGCAGCAAAGGTAATCGGTCGTAGCGGTGTGATTTAGGTAGCTTGCCATTTTTTTTTTGGTTTAAATGTGAGAAGAGAGGTAATTGGATAATTATCTTTTTTTGTTTTTAATACCTTACGCACTATTTTCATTGTTGATTTTTTAAAATTACCTCCTTTCTTTTATTGATTAAAATTCGAATGTCTCGCCCAGTTTCGGTAAAACAAGTTCTACATTTTTTATCTGCAAAATGCTTTAATGCACTTTCGTGGTTGATCTCGATTGCAGGGAATGTATCAAAATGACACCCGATTACTTTTGGCGTTTTTAAAAGTTCCGCAGCCGCAAAAGATGCTTTTCTCGGGCACATGGTGTAGTGACTACCGATAGGAAGAATAGAAAGGTCGATATTCCCGTATAATCTTGGGAATAGTTCCATATCTGCCATTACCCCTGTGTCTCCTGCCAAATAGATGTTTTTACCTTCAGGAAGCCTGAAAATATACCCTACAGGAACCCCTCCGTAGCTTCCATCCGGGAAAGAGCTTGTATGGTGAGCCGGAACCATGGAAATTTTAAGATCGTCGATTTTTGCTGATCCTCCCAAGTTTACATCGTCTGTATTTTTTGCCTGTTTAAAATACCCGCATACTTCAGGTACCCCGATTACAGTAGCCTCCGGATAATGCTGCAAAACTTCCGCAACATCTGCAATATGATCACCATGCGCATGGGTCAACAAAATGTAATCGATTTTCTGAGCGGCAATATTAAATCCCGACTCTGCTTTTTTGTAATTGTAAAAAGGGTCACTTAAAATAGTCTTGTCTTTGTAAGTAAACAAGAAACAATTTTGCCCTAAAAATTGTATTTTCATTGTACGTTTAATTTTTCAATTATTATGAAACACCAATGGCTCAAATAATTTCACAAATACACAATGAGGTAGTGACATTCGTGAAAGTGTTTGTGACATCCGTGGTTTATTCTTTTTATTTTATATCAATTCTATTTTTCAACTGAAATCTCCCCTGTTTTGGAATTTACTTTTGCTAAAAAATATAATGGAGCTTCTTCTTTATTTCTCTTATCGTTTTTATTTGCAAAGCCAATGTAATAAAACTCATATATATACATAACTTGATAAAACGAATCTATGTCATAAGGACTTTTTTTCTACCTTAATTTATCATTTGTAGAATCAGTCTCATATCCAAAGTAGTAGTATCCATCCTCAAAATAATAAAAAAATTGGTTTTAAGTCTTTAAACTCTTTTTCATTATTATTCTTTAAACTCTAATATTTCTCCAGTATTAGGATCAATCTTCATGAGATACCATATTCTGCCTTCTTTTCCAAGCTTATCGTCTTGATGAAAAAAGCCAATATTATATATTTTTTTTTTGTACAAATACTGTTTTATGAAAAACATCGTTTGTCGAAGATATTTTCATCTTAAATATTCTTTCAAAATTACCTTCATAAATTTGATTAAGCTTCTCTAAATTTACTTTGGACGATCTTTCAAAAGCAGAAAACTCAGGTGAGCCAGAATAAATTTTACTGTTAGAATTTTTACACCCTAATAATGTAAAAACTGACGTTAAAAAAGACATAATAATGTATTTTTTCATTTTATGGAAAGTTTTTACTTTCATTTTTAATAATATTTTGCTTTGCAAATTGGTTTGAATGTTGTCTAGAGGTGCTAATAAAAGATTTTAAATCCTCTAGTAAACCGCTTGGCATTTGAGTTGTGTCTGGAATATAATTACTCATTAGAGGTTTTGTAATGTTAAACGGAAATGCCTGTTGTATAGCAGTTTTCACGGCTGTAGTACATTGCTCTCCTGCCCAAGGCCAAACACTATAAACTTTTAAATGCTCATATCTTTCTTCCCACCATTCTATCATTTTTTTAGCTTCTCTTTCTTTTACATAAAATTCCACTTTGTGAACTTCTCCATAAATATTAGTTGGTCTTACTATATAATTACCATTACTATCCTTTATTCCATTCCATGGAAATGCAATATGTTCAAGAGCCATTTTTAATGTCACTTCTTCTGCTTTAATTTTTTTTCTCTCTGCTATACTCTCGCCCCACCAAGGTCTCCCCGGTGCAAATTTTTCATTAATGGTATAAACAGGCTGACCATCTTTATCCAGTGCTGTTAGATCAATATTATCATCCTTATCTCCATCTTCATTAAAATCATAATCATATCTTTTTTCACTTACAATTGTCTGTGCATAGTCTGGTCCATAATCAAAGTATCTATCTCCAATTGCCATAGCTGAGTGTCCTGCTAAACCTAAGGCACTAAGAGGATTATTTAGTAATGTATAAGACGAATGCGGCAATTCTATCAAAACCGTAATAAGCACCTCTTTTTCATACAGCATCAGATAGTCATCGCTGTCATGAGGTAAGTTTACGATATTACCTTTGTATTCACATTTTACATACAGTTCCAGTTCATCCCCTTCAAAGTTTTCCTGCAAAAGGACAAGACTACCTTCTCCGGTTGTCCATTCTATAAAGCCTTTATTGCCGATTATTTTCACTTTATTATAAGCTGTTGTGGTCCCTTGCACAGTAAGACTAAGCCTATCATCCAGAAATTCTACCCCATCAGAATCATATACCGTAAAAATGATTTCATCGCCGTCATCCACATGTTCGGTTTCTATATGAAAGCGGATGGTGCCTCCTATACCGGCTTCCTTTATAGAACAATCATCTTTATCCGTCCACCAGCCTCTCACAAAGTACATGGAGAGGAGCTTTCTTTTTATAGTTTTTTTTACATCGTATTCTACTCCTGGTGGCATAAGCTAAAGGGCTTCGATGATGGATAAATTTTATCTATTATTTCGGCGGAAATTTATCTTCAATCAAATTCAGTTTGATTCTATGCTCCAAATAGGCTTTACAGCCGTCTAAAACTGTTGTGAAACCACCTGTATTGTCATTAACCTGTCTTAAAAGGTCTTCCCCGGTCTGGCTGAATCCATAGCTTTTAATCACAACAAGGGTTCCGTTTTCCATGGTTTTAAACTCATAGTCTACATTCACGGAAGGTTCACCCCACTCTGTTTTAATGAGTTGGTTCGGGATAATCTGATGAACTTTCACTACGTTTTTTACTCCATACATTTCCCATTCCCAGGTAACCGTTTTACCCTCTTCTAATTTTCCGGTAGATTTGGTAAACCAGAAATTAGTCGTTACTTCAGGATTGATGAATGCTTCAAAAACATCTTCAATCGGTTTTCTGATAAGCATTTGTGCTTCGACGTAGACATTGGAACTCATGATATACTATTTTAGATTTAATTAAATAAATTAAGTCCGGCCGCCGTAAGAATAGCCATTACAAACGTCATGATTCCCACCTGCTTCAAATATTGATCTAATTCTTTCGGCTCTTTTACCGACATAATATTTCTTCTCAGTTTTGCTAACGGGAACAACAGGATCATTACAATAAAAACATAATAATTTTGCTCCTGTATAAATCCGTTTACGCCTAAAAAGATAAGGATAAGGATCAAAGGAAGCTGTAACAGGATCATTTCATAAATCATGGCATTTTTGAATCCGATTCTCAATGCAAAACTGTTCTTTCCAGATAATTTATCACTTTCAATATCCCTCATATTGTTAAGGTTAAGGACCGCCATACTCATCATACCCACTGCTGTTCCCGGCAATAACATATCCCAGCTGAAAGTTTTTGTAAACAGGAAATAGCTGCCGCATACGGAAACCAATCCAAAGAAGATAAATACGAAAATATCTCCAAGCCCCATATACCCATAAGGCTTCTTCCCTACCGTATATCCGATAGCTGCTAAAATACTTGCCACTCCCAATCCGATGAAGATATAAAATTCATTCATATGTTCCGGAATAAAAGCTACATATAGCAACGCAATTGTCGCCATAAAAGATAATGCAGAGAAAAGAATCACAGCATTTTTCATTTGTTTTGCTGTAATTTTTCCTGATGCCACTGCCCTTGCTTCCGCTTCATTGATTCTTTTGGCATCCGTTCCTTTTACTCCATCGCCATAATCATTGGCATAGTTTGATAAAATCTGATACAAAAGCGTTACCAAAAGTGCGAGTGCAAAAATTCTCCAGTCCCATATTCCGCCTTCCCTGTATAATCTCCATTTGGCAATGAAAGCTCCCATAATAATCCCGCTTAATGAAAGCGGTAAAGTTCGTAGCCTTGCGGCTTTTATCCAATCAATCATTCTATTTTATATACTGAATTTATAAAATTATTTGAATCGTATTCTATTTCTGTAGCTTCAAATTTTGTATTCAAAACATTATAAGTAAACCATTTACCTCCATGAATAATCAATTTATCTACATTGTCCAGATCCCATTCATCTATACATTTTGAACAGCGCAACAGTCTTCCCCCTTCATTCAACAGAAAAGTATTTTCGCCTATCTCCTCAATCCAGCTGTAGATGCCCGGAAGGATAATTTCTTCATTTTCATTTATTATTCCCCATTTGCCATTGGGATGAAAACGATGAACTGATATATCTGTGCGGATTTTATTCAGCTTAGCCTGGACAATTTCTGTTTCAGGATCAATTTCGTCCGTATATCCTGTAGATGAATACCAGTTGCCTTGAAAAATCTTAAAGTTTTTACTCATTGAGCATTTTTCAACAAAATCATAAGTCTGCTTCAAGAGTTGCTCTCCATTAAAATTGATAATGCTAAAATCTGTTTTTTTCTCCGACTTTTTCCCAATTCTGAGACCGTTTTCAACTACCTCATCAATATGATTGAAACCAGGATAGGTTCTTTTCTTATTGCCTTCGGTATCAAAACAGATTATTTCATTTTCATCTACAGCAAAGATGGTCTCTTCAGCAGTTCTCACAATAACATCAAGATAAGCTTTATCTAGAATATAATTTCCTGTATTATCTATAACTTGCTTTCTTACAACATTATCATAGTCTATTATACAGACCACAAACAGATTATATCTATAAACTTCATCCACATTGAAACCATCCAGTTCTATTTCTATTACCTCATTATCGATCACCGCGATATCCGGAAACAAACCTATATTACCTCTTTTTTCCTGTTTGATAAATCTGCCTTTTTCATCAAAATAATACATTTGTTCTAAGAAAGTTTCCGGTTCTACTGTATCTTCAAAAGAAGTGGTACAAACAAAAACATTAAACAGCTCATAAAACCGGACTGAATTAAAATAAGGCAATATGAGTATGCTATTATTCTCTTCGGAACAAATACCATAACAGGTTCCGTATTTCCATGGATTTATAGCCTTTGTATCTGTCAGATAAATATTTCTAAATCTTGAACTGCAGTCTTCAGAAGGCATTTTGCCTACTTCAAACTCACGGTCATTCATATGGAAACGATACCAGATATGCTCACTATATTCAGATTTGAATTCAATTAGTGGAAAACAATCTTTCCCAGAGAAATCCTTATCAGGATTATCATAGAAATACCGATCTGATAAATACTGTTCAAAATCAGTATAGAGAAGAAATTCACTTTCCTTTCTTCTTTCTTTACTTGCTATATTTCTCTCAAGATCTTCCCGACGAATTCTCATGGCCTACAAAAATAGTTTACCAATCTACGATATCCATTGATCTTCTCCGAAGTTCGGTTTTCTTTTTTCCAGGAATGCGTTTCTTCCTTCTTTGGCTTCTTCTGTCATATAAGCTAAACGGGTTGCCTCTCCTGCGAACACCTGCTGTCCTACCATACCATCGTCTGTAAGGTTCATAGCGAACTTCAGCATTCTGATAGAAGTTGGGGATTTTGCTAATATCTCCTGGGCCCATTCATAAGCGGTATCTTCCAGCTCGGCATGAGGAACCACTTTGTTTACCATTCCCATTTCAAACGCTTCCTGAGCAGAGTAGTTTCTTCCTAAAAAGAAGATCTCACGGGCTTTTTTCTGTCCTACCATTTTTGCAAGGTAAGCCGATCCGTATCCTCCGTCAAAACTTGTTACATCTGCATCGGTTTGTTTGAAAATTGCATGCTCTTCACTTGCCAATGTCAGGTCACAAACAACATGAAGGGAGTGACCACCTCCTACAGCCCATCCGGGAACCACCGCAATGACTACTTTAGGCATAAAACGGATCAAACGCTGCACTTCAAGAATATTCAAACGGTGTCTTCCGTCTTCTCCTACGTATCCCTGATGACCTCTTGCTTTCTGATCTCCTCCACTACAGAAAGCCCAGCCTCCGTCTTTAGGGCTCGGTCCTTCTCCTGAAAGTAAAACCACCCCTATTGAAGGATCTTCATAGGCATCATAAAAAGCATCGTATAATTCTGAAGTCGTTTTAGGTCTGAAGGCATTACGGACTTCCGGTCTGTTGAAAGCAATTCTTGCAACCCCATTACATTTTTTGTAGGTAATATCTTCGTATTCTTTGGCGGTTTTCCACTCGATCATCGTATAAAAATTTTTCTCAAAGATACGGAATTACAAAGAATTTCCGGGCTGAAATTTAGCACTCCCGCATTGTCATTGACAAAGGCTGGAAGCTGGAAGAAAAGAAGCCCGAAGCTTCGGCCGTCATTACTGAAAGTCAATGACATCATTAATTTTACCTGAAGATAATAAAGCTGTAATAGCCGCTTTTATTTCCTAAAAAACAAAAACCGGAACGTGAACATTCCGGCTTTTATAAATTGAGTTATTGATGATTACTTTGCTTTAGCGCTAAGCTCAGCTTCTTTAGCTTTCATTTCTTTAACTTTATCCATATTTTTAGTCACTACATAAATTTCTTTCAAAGTAGTAACTGCATCAAGACTTTCAGGAGCCGATTTATACCATGCTTCTGCAAAAGGTAAAGCTTTGGCGAACCTATCTCTTCTTGCGTCAATCAGCTTTGAAGCTTCGTCCGGCTTATCTTTTCTCAAAGCATTGATATCAGATACTGTTTTTGCATCATCTCCGATAGTTGTATATACCAGGTTCTGATAAGCATCTGCAAAGCCAGGCTTAAGCTCTATTGCTTTTTTGAACGATTCAATAGCATCATTTGTAGTAGCAGGATTCTTAGCCTGCATTACCCCAAGATTATACCAGTTGGTAGCATCATTAGGGTTTTTAGCCAACTGCTCTCTTAAACCTGCAACGAATTTATCCGTATTTCCTGATTGAAGATAAGCTGTAGTTTGAGCCTCTTTAAGTTTAGCATTGTTTGGAAATTTAGCTAATCCTTTTTCTATAATGGCAAGAGCTTCAGTTCCTTTCTTCTGGTTAAGAAGCAAAGAAGCTAATGTTTCATACAGATCCGGTTCAATACTTTTAGATTGCTCTGTTTTGAAATCTGAATAATCAGAATTCTTTTTCATAAGCTCCCAGGTTGTTTTATCAAGGTTTACTACCTGACCTGTCTTTTTTTTCTTTTGCAGTATAGGTAGTCTCCACTCCTGTAAATCCGGAGTTGATCAGGTCTGTATATATTTTAATTGCAGCATCAGCGTTGTTTGCTAACGCCTGACTAAGTCCTGCATAATACATATATATTTTATTGTCCTGACCATTTGCCTTCAATAAGTCGTAAACTTCTACAAACTTAGGTGCTGCAGCTGCATAATTTTTTGCATTATATGCATCCATAGCTGCCTTATTAGCTTCCTGAAGCTTAGCATTCACATCTCCTTTCTGTCCGAAAACAAAGGCAGAAGCTACGATAGCCATTCCTAAAATTAGTTTCTTCATAATAACTATTTTATATTAATTGTACAATTTATTCTTCAGAATCAGAATTCCCCCCATCCTCTGCCGGGTCATTTTCAGCCTGAGGTGCTATATTTTCGTCTTCAAGGTTATCAAATAAAGTTCCTGTTCCTTCCTCATTTTCTTCAGCTTCCACCTCTTCATCTTCTACATCTTTATCCATTGCTACTTTTGCGATGGCTGCAATTTCGTCATTCTTCTTAAGATTGATCACTCTTACTCCCTGGGTATTTCTTCCCATTACCCTCATTTCATCCATTCCCATTCTGATGGCAACACCGGATTTATTGATGATCATCAATCCATCTTCGTCTGTCACATTCTGAATAGCAATCAGGTTTCCTGTTTTTTCGGTAATGTTCAGGGTAATAACTCCTTTTCCTCCTCTGTTCGTAATCCTGTAATCTTCTACTGCAGTTCTCTTACCATATCCTTTTTCAGATACCACAAGAACTGTTTCATTTTCTACATCATTCACAACAATCATACCAATAGCTTCGTCTCCGTCTTCAAGAAGAATACCTCTTACCCCGATAGATCCTCTACCTACTTCCCTTACTTTTTCTTCAGGGAAACGGATACACTTACCGTTTTTCGTAGCGATCATGATCTGAGAAGAACCATTGGTAAGATAAGCCCCTAACAATTGGTCATTATCTCTGATTTCAATAGCATTTACCCCATTTACCCTTGGTCTGGAATACGCTTCAAGTGATGTTTTCTTAATGGTTCCGTTCTTTGTTACCATTACAACACTCATCTGGTTTACATATTCAGAATCTTTAAGGTTATTGGTTCTGATATATGCTTTAATCTTATCATCCGGTTCAATGTTGATAAGGTTCTGTACCGCTCTTCCTTTTGCTGTTTTTGAGCCTTCAGGGATTTCAAACACCCTCAGCCAGTAACATCTTCCTTTTTCTGTGAAGAACAGCATATATTGGTGATTGGTTGCAGAAACAATATATTCAAGGAAGTCAGAATCTCTTGTGGTAGCAGCTTTATTTCCTACACCGCCTCTACTTTGGATTTTATATTCTGAAAGAGAAGTTCTCTTAATATATCCTGCGTGAGAAATGGTAAGAACTACAGATTCGTTCGGAATGATGTCTTCAATAGACATTTCTCCTCCTGAATAATCAATTTCAGTTCTTCTCTCGTCACCATATTTTTCTTTAATTTCGATCAATTCATCTTTAATGATCTGGAATCTTCTAGGCTCATTAGCTAAAATATCTTCCAAATTTGCAATTTCTTTCATGATCGCATCATATTCATCACGGATCTTATCAAGCTCCATTCCTGTAAGACGAGCTAATCTCAGATCAAGAATCGCCTGGGCCTGAATTTCTGAAAGCTCGAATGCCTCAATCAAACCTTCTTTTGCAGCCTGAGGGTTAGCACTGTGACGGATGATAGAAATGGCTTTATCCAAGGCATCCTGGGTTCCGATCACCTTCATGAATCCTTCCAGGATATGTGCTCTTTCTTTTGCTTTTTTAAGTTCAAACTGAGTTCTTCTTATGATGATCTCATGTCTGTGCTCTACGAAATGACTGATGATATCTTTTAAGTTTAACTGCTCCGGTCTTCCGTGTACCAGCGCAATATTATTTACGCTGAAAGAAGTCTGCAGAGCTGTATATTTATATAGAAGATTCAGAACCACATTCGGGATAGCATCATTTTTTAATTCATAAACGATACGAAGTCCTTTTCTATCAGATTCATCTCTGATTTCATGGATACCGGGAATTTTTTCATCTTTCACCAATTCTGCGGTCCTGGCAATCATCTCAGCTTTGTTCACCTGATAAGGAACCTCCGTTACAATAATTGCATTTCTGTTACCGATTTCCTCAAAGTTAACTTTTGCTCTTAGCACTACTCTTCCTCTACCGGTGTGGAAAGCGTCTCTTACACCATCATAACCGTAGATGATACCCCCTGTAGGGAAATCCGGAGCGATAATATGCTGCATCAATTCATCGATGGTAATTTCTTTGTTATCGATATAAGCACAGATAGCGTCTACAGATTCCGATAAGTTGTGAGGTGCCATATTCGTCGCCATCCCTACTGCAATACCTGAAGCTCCGTTCACCAAAAGGTTTGGAATTTTCGTAGGCATCACGGTTGGCTCCTGCAAACTGTCGTCAAAGTTATTCTGGAAATCAACGGTTTCTTTGTCCAGGTCTGAAAGAACCTCATCAGAGATTTTTTTCAATCTTGCTTCAGTATAACGCATTGCTGCCGGTGGATCGCCATCCATGGAACCGAAGTTTCCTTGTCCGTCTACCTGTGGATAACGCAAGCTCCATTCCTGAGCCATTCTTACCATTGCATCATATACAGAGGAATCTCCGTGTGGGTGATATTTACCCAAAACATCCCCAACAATTCTCGCAGATTTTAAATATTTTCTATTAGAAAAAACCCCTAATCCATACATACCATATAGCACTCTTCTATGAACGGGTTTCAAGCCGTCTCTTACATCGGGTAACGCTCTTGAAACGATAACCGACATCGAATAATCGATATAAGACGACTTCATTTCATCAACAATGTTGATAGGAATCAGTCTTTCTCCTTCTTTTTGCATAAACAAATTTATTATAATGATAGTCAGACCTTTAGCTGTGTGTCTGAAAATTATTTATTTCCAATTTTTATTAACGGGCTAATTTACGAAAAAAATTGCCGATTTTTGCTGTAGAATTTATCCAAAAAATCTTAAAAAATTCATAAAATATGAGCGTATTAAGTATAACTTTCCATTGTACAAAAGATAACCTTGAAGAATGGGAAAATTATATTGATGAAACCCTGGTTTTAATGACTGAAAACTTAATGGATGTCAACAAATATATCCTTTCTGACGTACATAGTGATTATATTGAAGAAGGTAAAAATTACAACCTCCTTTTAATGTTTGATAATGATGAGCTCCGGGAAGATTTCGTTAAAAGTGAGCTTTTAAATATTTCCGAGAGAATTGAAAAGAAATTTGGTCAGGAAGTCATGATCTTTAATACTTTCCTGAATCCGAAAAAATCAAGATTATAAGATAAAAAAAGAAAAGCACCGATTGGATTCGGTGCTTTTCTTTTTTTATCTGTGATGTCCACGACCACGTCCCCTGTGGTGGTGACCACGATCCTCATAAATATACACTTTTTTAACATGTCCGGGTGCATAATACCTTGCGCTTCCACCATAAAATCTTTTTGCATGACCGGGAGGCATTCTCCTTCCGTGAGGCTCATGTACAATACAAGAGGACAGCATCAGCATCACCACACCGGCCCCGATAATCTTAAACATACTTTTCATTATTTTCACTTTTTCAAACTTAGTAGCGAAATATATCAAGCTTAATGCCAAAAATGCTGAAAACAAGATACTACAGCTAAAAAATTAACTGCAAAATTTATAGTTTAATAGCGGCCATGTCTTTTTTTAACCTGCCCCGGGGCATAATCTTTTGCGCTTCCTCCATATATTTTTTTGGCCTGTCCCGGTGGAAGTGGTTTCGGACGATGACCATAATCATGGACAACGCAAGAGGTTAACATGAGTGTTACAATAAGAACACCCGTCATTTTGATTATACTTTTCATTTTTTAAATCTTAGTTGTGAAATATATCAAGGTTAGTGCCAATCCTTCACACGCAGTGGCTGAAAATGAATTGAGGGATAATGAATATCCGGTCCCCCATTCCGGTTTCATTACATCATTCCGCTTCTTTTTTCAAACATAATAACGTCTTTCCATTCTCCATTAAGTTTTCCAAGCTTTTTGCGAACCCCTACTATTCTGAAACCATTTTTCTGATGAAACTTAACAGAAGCTTCATTATCGGCAAAGATATTGGTCTGCAAAGTCCAGAAACCGTGATCCTCGCTATCTAAAATCAGTTTTTTTAACAAAACCGATCCTAATCCTTTCCCTTGGTAATCATTGTCAAAGTAAATACTTACTTCTGCAACCCCTTTAAAACATTCTCTCTTGCTTACAGGTTTTAAAGCACACCATCCCACCACTTCGTTATTTTCATTTTCCAGCACCCAGCGGCAGGTATTAAAGTATTCCATATCCCAGGCTTCTGCAGTAGGCACTTCCGTTTCAAATGTGGCCATACCACTATCGATTCCCTGCCTGAAGATTTCCAACACTCTGGGTTCATCCCCGGGAATCATTTCTCTTAATTCGTAATTCATTGTATTAATGATATTTTCTTTTCATTTTTCTTTTGATTCTTGAATAGTGGGTTTGTTTTGTCTTTTCATCTTCGGAAACCACACTGATATTACCATCCACTTCAAGTACTGATAGTTTTACATGATCTATTGTTTCAATACCATGTTCTCTTATAGCTTCTTCAAGTTCTCCCCTGGTAATTTTCACCCTATTCAATGCCGCCTGATCTACTACCCCATCTTTTATAAGGATCACAGGGTCATCTTCCATAAATGTCTCAAACGAGCGGCTGGAAAACATAATTCTTTTTAAAATAAAATTAGCCACAAACAAAACCAATGCGGCTACAAGACCTCCCTCCAGCGAAGTATTCTGCCCTACCATCGCATTCTGAACAGCATTGGAAATTAAAAGCAATAAAACCACATCTCCTGCATTCAGCTGAGATAATTGATTTTTACCAAATAACCGAATTGCAATTACCATAAAAAGGTAAACACAAAGGGAGCGAACAGCAACGTTAAGAATAGGGTCCATCATTTTTTTATCAATTCAAATGTATTGATTTTTTTATTATTGTATTAATGTATTTCATACAAATGTAGTAATGATAGAAACAGGAGTATTTTAAAGCTTATTGTTATTCGCATCTTTTATTATTTTATTCCGTGTCGCCCTGTTTTCACATATGTATCTGGTATACATTTTGAAGCTATATGAGGATATTATATTATAATGATGAAAAGACTGTTTTTTCTATATTTAGGCTTCCTTCTGAGCGTTATAGCTTGTCAGAAAAAAGAATCCTCAATTGCTGTACCAAACGACAATATCTCCATTACGAAAAAGATAAATGAACTTTACAGCTTATACGGAAAATCCAATGAAGCTATCTACAACCAACCAATTGCGGATGATCTGTTCACCCCCGATCTCAAAAAAATAGTAGAGAATGCCATAAATGCTTCCAAAGCGGATATTGAGAAAGTAAAAAACAGTACCCATCCTGATGAAAAACCTTTGATATTTGAAGGAGCAATTTTTTCAAGTTTGTATGAAGGATATACCGGATATAAAATCCGTTCTATAGACATGCATAATAAAACAGCGAGTGCATTTGTTCAGTTCGAATACAACCAGACAACCCCAAAACTATTGTGGACAGATAAGGTACACCTCATCAATACAGATAAAGGATGGAGGATTGATAATATCATCTTTGACACGATAGGCAACTCCAAAGATCTTAAAGCAACACTGACTGATTTTGCAAAGAGCACCCATCAATAAAAAAACCGCTAAAAAGCGGTTTATTTTTTTAAGGACACTGAACGATTGGAATTTCGCTGCAAATTACTTTGCCAGCCCATTCACAGTAGGTACAATATTGTTTAGGTTCTCCTCCGTACACTGACTTCAAATCTGATTTAGACAGTTTCTTTAAATTTTTCATATAGTTTTAATTTTATGGTTTTGTAAAATTATAACGAATTTATTTTTGATATATTACAAATTCATTTTAAAATTTTACAAAATTTTCATATATAATATAAAATTAGAACGAATACAAATATATAACTCAAAGAAATCAAGCAAGATATGGAATTTTGATATTTTTCAGATTCCAGAGGTACCAAAATTAATTTTCAGAGTTCCTGTAGTTGAACTGATTAATTTTACTCCAGCTCTCTTTTCAGAAACTTCCCTGTCAGGCTCTTTTTAGATTTTACAATCTCTTCAGGGGTTCCCTGCGCTACAATTTGCCCTCCATGTTTCCCTCCTTCGGGGCCTACATCGATGATATGGTCCGCCAGTTTTATCACATCCATATTATGTTCAATGATAATGAAAGAGTTCCCTAACTCCACCAATTGATTGATGGCATCCATCAGGATTTTTACGTCTTCAAAGTGGAGTCCCGTTGTAGGTTCATCCAGAATATACAGGGTATTTCCGGTTTGCCTTTTGGATAATTCCGTGGCCAGCTTGATACGTTGCGCCTCTCCTCCGGAAAGTGTTGTAGACTGCTGCCCAAGAGTAATATATCCCAACCCCACATCCTGTAATGTTTTCACTTTTGCAAAAATTTTAGGAATCGGCTGGAAAAATTCCACTGCTTCATCGATGGTCATATCCAATACATCAGAAATAGACTTTCCTTTGTAGCGTACCTCAAGAGTTTCCCTGTTGAAGCGTTTTCCGTTACAGGTTTCACAATGTACATATACATCGGGAAGGAAGTTCATCTCGATCACTTTCAGTCCCCCGCCCTGGCAGGTTTCACATCTTCCCCCTTTTACATTGAAAGAGAATCTTCCCGGTTTATACCCCCGGATTTTACTTTCGGGTAACTCTGCAAACAGGTTTCTGATATCTGTAAACATTCCTGTGTAAGTCGCCGGATTTGAACGGGGTGTTCTTCCGATCGGCGTCTGGTCTACATCTACAATTTTGTCGATATTATCAAGGCCTTCAATTTTTTTGTATGGTAAAGGTTCCTGAACGGCCCTATAAAAATGTTTATTAAGAATCGGATATAAGGTTCCATTGATCAGTGAAGATTTTCCACTTCCCGAAATTCCGGTTACCACTACCAGTTTTCCCAGAGGAATATCGAGGGTTACATTTTTAAGATTGTTTCCTGTGGCCCCTTTTAATACTATGCTCTTTCCGCTGCCTGCTCTTCTTTCTGCAGGAACTTCAATTTTTCTTTTCCCGTTGATGTACTGAGCGGTAATCGTATCGGCTTTTATTAAATCTTCCGGTTTTCCCTGCCAAAGGATCTCCCCTCCGAATTTTCCGGCCTTCGGACCAATATCCAGCACCTCATCAGCCTCCAGGATCATGTCTTTATCATGTTCTACCACCAATACTGAATTTCCGATATCCCTGAGGTTTTTCAATGAATGGATCAGTCTTTCATTATCCCTCTGGTGAAGCCCGATACTGGGTTCATCCAGAATATACAATACATTCACCAGCTGGGACCCGATCTGTGTTGCCAAACGGATCCTTTGGGATTCCCCTCCTGATAAGGTTTTAGAGCTCCTGCTTAAACTCAGGTAGTCCAAGCCTACATCCAGCAGGAACTGAAGCCTGGTTTCAATCTCTTTTAAAATCTCATGGGCAATGATTTTATTTTTCTCTGAGAATTTATCTTTAACATCAGCCAGCCATTCTTTTAAATCAGCCAGGCTTAATGCATTCACCTCAGCAATATTTTTCCCGTCTATTTTAAAACTCAGGCTCGACGGCTGAAGACGGGTTCCATGACATTCCGGACAGGTTTCTTCTGTGGTGAAGTGTCTTTCCAATACAATGGCTTCATAAGATTCCCTTTCATCAATAATTTCTTCCATGAAGGCGATCAACCCATCAAAACTGATCTTTATTTTCTTGGTAATTCCCGCGTATTTCAGGTCTTTATTAAATTCTTTATGACAGCCGTTATAAATATAATCCAATGCTTCTTCAGGAATGTCCTGTAATGGAGTCGCCATTCCAAGGCCAAAGATTTCAAGAATATTTTTAATCTGTGACAGAATCCATTTATTGGATTTAATATCTTCCAACGGCAGCAATCCCCCCTGATTGATTGATAGTTTAGGATTGTCTATAAAGTAATCTGTATTTATCTTTTTAATGGTTCCCAATCCCTTACAGTTCGGACAGCTTCCCTTCGGTGAATTGAACGAGAAGGTGTTAGGCTCCGGTAATGCTAAGGAATGTCCGGTCTCTGCGTCCATCAGATTTTTGGAGAAATATTCGATTTCCGTACTTCCCAGTTTCTGGATCCCGATAATTCCTTCCCCCATTTCCATGGCAGTTCGCAGTGATTTTTCCATTCTGCTTTCTGAAGCGCTTTCCCCTATAATCCAACGATCGATAACAATATCGATATCGTGGGTTTTATAACGGTCAAGTTTCAGATCGTATTCGATATCCTGAAGCTCACCGTCAATTCTTGCCTGCCCATAGCCCTTTTTCGCCATCTGAACGAAAAGCTCATGATAATGACCTTTTCTGGAACGTACAACGGGGGCCAGAAGCATAATTTTTTCTCCGGTATAATTCTCTTTGATGGCTTCCAGGATCTGATCCTCGGTATAGCTCACCAGTTTTTTTTCCTGTAGCCAAAGAATAGGCATCAGAAACCCTGGCATATAAAAGACGGAGAAAGTCATATAATTCTGTGACCGTTCCTACTGTGGAACGCGGGTTTTTGTTGGTTGTTTTTTGCTCAATTGCAATAACGGGTGAAAGTCCTTCAATTTTATCTACATCTGGACGCTCCAATCCTCCGAGAAACTGACGTGCATACGCAGAGAATGTTTCTATATAACGGCGCTGTCCTTCCGCAAAGATGGTATCAAAAGCCAGTGAAGATTTTCCGCTTCCCGAAAGACCGGTAATAACAACCAGCTCATTGCGCGGAATTTTAACATTAATATTCTTAAGATTGTGTTCACGAGCTCCGTAAACTTCTATATATTCTGTTGATTTGCTCATAATTCAGAGTGATTTTGCCTGAAAATCACAACGTGCAAAATTACGGAATTTTATGGAATTTTTTAATTGTAAACAGGATAAAAGTTTCTTGTCAATGAGATACTTGTATGTTGTCTGAAATATTTCCGGTTTTATCTTATACGCCATCACTTTTACCCGGTCTGTTGTTAAAGATTTACACTTTAACTGCAGCATTCTTTTTCCTGGCTATTGTACTGGCATAATGTCTTTTTACAAAATCATACAGGATGAGCTCATGCAACCTATTCTGGGCAGGAATAAGCCTGTTGAGCAACATGTGTATCAAATCAAAAGCGATTGTGCCCGATGATAGTTTCTTTTCTATTTGTATTTGTTTCATTGAGGCTACAATGGGTGACAGTTCTTTATATCTTTTTTTACAAAGTGTATATAAGCTGTTATAGTTCTGATCTTCAATAATCTCAACCTGCGAAAACACACTTTCTATTTTTATCTTATTTTCCCTGTATTTTTCATTCAATTGTTTTGAGTTGAATTGATTAAATCCGAACTCCGTTTTAAATGAGTCGCTCATCCTGCTTATGATGTCCATTTTATCTTCATCTTCAGTATAAAACAAGTCTAAGGTATCGTCGATCAGTTTTAAACCGATAATCCATTTTACATCTTCACTGTTTTTATACCGGGTACCGATTGTTTTTAGAATTTTAATAACAGAATCACTGTCAATATGGAAAAAAATGCTCTGCCTGTTCTATTAAATGAATGTTGTACCTTTCTATTTCCCGGTTATAAGTATCCATCTGGATTTTCCATATGGTGTTGCTATTGAGTAGTCTGGAAAAAATCCGGTTCAACGATATCATTATTTCGCCTAAATATTGGGGATCTGTGATATTCAACCTCACTCTTATATGATGATGAGGGTCTGAATATCGGATAAAAAAGAATTGCCTGATATATTGTTTACGTTTCAAATCTGTAATCAAAGGGTAGATCGTATTCAATAATAATGTGTCTGCAGTTTTATAGCCTGTATAGATTTTAAAATACAGCCATTCTGAGCCGGGAGCGTATTTTCTAGTTTTCATTGTTTTTAAATAATGGTAAAATAATCTGGTTTCTATAAGAGTTTCCCAAATGATCTTTTACAACAGCCGTTTTATCATTGAACAGGAACTCAATTAAAGCAAGTGTGCTATTCCTCTTTAGTAAGGATAAAAATACATTGATGCTGTGAATATTGTAAAAGTCAACAAACATCTCATTGTCATCTTCAGCAATCAGGACGTATTGTGGTATATTTCTTTTTTTTGTCCATTCTGCAACATATTCTTTTTTCACTTCCTCATCCACCTCTTTTTCCAGGATATGGTTAAGTTCATTTTTCGTTACCTTCCAGCTTGCAAGGCGTAAGACCGTATTTTTATATTTTATCCTCGGAATATGATTGAGGGCAAGATTAAGGTTTACCATAAACCCTTTGAAAAGGGAATGCTGGTGTTGTATATCACACAGAAACCTGTAAATATCCAATGAGGAATTTTTGAAGTTATGTGCAGTAGTAAGGACCGGCAGGATTTCTTTTTTCAATTTTTCAGATCTCAAAACAATTTTATCATGCTTTACCGATATCATAATATCCGATAACGGAATTACAAATTGCTGATCCAGATTAGAATTTGACAGGCAGGTGATTTCATATTGAGTCAGCTTAGGCCTTATGGAAATATTTCCAATCCTTGGAGAGTCTGATAAGTGGGAAATTTCAACAAGTTCGGCATTGCTGTTTACCTGTTCTGTTTTTACCAGGTTCTTTATATAGCCTTCCATACTTTGGTCAAGACGTGAAAACCTTCCCATGAGATTAGCTCCTGATCCTGTGCCTACAAAGTGAATATGCAATAAGGTATTATCAGCAGAGTCATTGATCACTTCAAACATGGAATGGATTACGGGAGGCATATTGACGGGTTTCATTGTATCCCAGGAAGGAAAATCTTCCTGAGACAGGATGATTTCATTTTGCCGGTTCTCTTTGGCCTTCATAATTTTCTCTATTAAAACATCCTGTACCGGGTTCCATCCTTTTTTTTCCTGTGCAGCATCTTCTGAATAGGTCTGAAAATTATGGATCAATGAATTGGTGTACCCGTTCCCCATATTTTTCCCGGGAGGATATCCGATACCTATCTCCGGATCCAATGCATGAAGAAGGGGAAGCTCTTCTGTTTCATATTTTTCCGAATAATCATGAATAAAAGCTTTTAAGTCAGTATTTTCATTTTTAACGGCTCCTATTTTCGACAGGAAAGAAATAGCTTCTGACAATTCATCCGTATAATCTTTACTAAGAGATAATGATCGGAATTGCCTTGAAGAGTCAACCTGGATAAGGTGTTGAGATTCAAAAGGGATTCCCATATTTTGTACTTTTTTTTTCTATTGGCAGGATATCTCCGGTTTTTATGGTCGCTCCCTGATGATTAAGCCGGTCCAGCCCCGATTTCAGCTCCTGTAGCTGCTTTACCATATCATGGTTAATACCCCGTTTTTCCAACGTCATTATTATTTTTTCCAAATAATCTTCCCCGATCAATGTAGGCTCCAGCTCATTGATTAAAACCTGGGAATCAATAATCTGATCAATATATTCATACAATCCTTCATCTTCCTCATATCCTTCTGATACAAGGAAATCCAGTATTTCCTTATAGCTAATCCCCTTTCTGGCCAATACCAGGATCTTTTTCAACGCTGCGCTTTTGTCTGTAACTGAAATCTCATACCTGATACTATCCTTGCTGTACTTTCTTTCTATGAAACGGTATTTACCATAAAAAGAATAAATGCTGTCATTGGGATAAAAAAGGGTCTTCCTTTTTACTTCAGGAAGATCTTTAAGAAACAAGAAAACATTGTACAGGTATTTCATATCCATTCTTATCCTGGAATAAGCGTTTTCACTAAATACCATTTCGTTGCGGTAATCAATTTTACCAATGGATACTCCTGCAAACAGTCCAAAGGGAGTAGACCTTGATTTTATCCTGCTCCAATATTTATAAAGTGAAGTATTAATTTTATCTATGGTTTTCCTGTCTTTAATTTTCCCCTCTTTACACTTTTTGAATTCATCATAAAGGATGGGAGAAGCAATAAATAAAGGATGTAAAAATTCTTCTGATTCGTACATATCGTTGAGGCTCCATCCGCTATCATAGGCAAAAGGAAAAAATGGATAACGTATGATAAACTGATCTGAAGCGGAATATTCTTTCTTCATATGATTTATATTAATAAAAATTTTGACCAATCTGATGTATCTTCCATAATTGCCAATAAGGCCAATCCCACTCCGGCGCTTCCTTCAAGCAGACTGTTATTGGGATAATATTCTTCAGTGACAGGGTTATACGATACTCTTGAAAAATGGTCAGGGTCTTCCTTATAATATTCCAATGTTTTATTGAGCCAGAACTTAGCAGCTACCGCGTACTTTTCGTTTCCGGTTTTCAGAAATTCATTATAAAATATCAAACTTACTCCGGCACTTCCATGGCATATTCCCGCATCCAGGATCCTGATTTTATCATCTGTTCTTCTTGCGGCAGAAAACTCCATTATTTCAGCTGATTTTCTCTTCCATATTGAGTTATTAAAGATTCCGGAAGCTTTTCCCAACATTACAGCCACTCCAAGATCTCCATAGCACCAGGCCAGCCTGCTTCCTTTGATTTCATCTGTTTCTTCTTCAACAGAGGTATAAGGAAAGTAGGAATGATAAAACGTCCGGATTTATTTCCTGTTTTAAAATAAAGCTGATTCCTCCTTCAATAAGCCTTTTAACATCGTATTCCGATCTGAAGCCTGATATATACAGTTCCAATAAAAAAATGATAATACTTGACATCCCATGGGATAAGGATATATTAACTTTCTGCTTATGATTCTTCCATTTTATAAGATCTTTTTCCTTTATTGCAGTATCATTCAGAAACTGTAACAGATGATGTAAAGCTTTTTCTGACCGGTCATTCCCTGCTTTAAACCTTTCAAGAAAATAAAAACCGATTCCGATTGCGCCATGTAGAAAATCGTAATTACCTTCGTTGATACACTTATTGAGCTGCCCGGCCAGCCATGCATCAATCTGATCGTCTATAAAGTCAAAGTGTTCATACGCTGTATTTTTTTCAGATTCTATATAATCGATCCCAAGGCAAATACCTGCCAGCCCGCTACAATAGGTATGATATACATTGCCGTATTCTATAGACTCAAAGAGACAGTCAAGGTTTTCAGGGATATATTGTTTATACTTATTGTTTATTTTTGAATATTCATGTAAAAATAAGATCTCTCCCATTGTTCCTGACAGCAAGCCAAGATCAGGACCAGGACTCTTACTTTTATTGATTATTGTTTGGGCAATAGATGATAATATTTCGTTTATTTCATTTTGTTTTCCACCAATAATGCTGATTGTTTTTTCCATTTTTCCTATAATTAATCAATGAAAAGAGGCTGCCCAAAACAGCCTCATCTGGTTTATAATTGACATTTGCGTTACCTGTATTTATCTTTTAAATACAGAAATATAATGGCTGGCAGATTATTACAGGCAAAAAGCACAAGTGATAGTTGGGAACTGAGCTTTCTTATGATAAAAAGCCTCTTGTAGCTAATTGGCTGTTCTTTCAAACTCACTATTTCCTTTATGAGCTTTCAAAATATAAACTACCAATGTTTCTTATTTTATATTGATATCGCAAATTATAAAACTACAATTCAGAAGTTCAGAAGCCTTTTCCTGCTTATATACATTTCCTCCGTTAATCGATTGTTTTGCTGTTTTATCCAAAAGGATTACTGTCTCTTTAGAGAATTTTAAAATTTTCCTGGTTTTCATACTAAATAATTTTATGGATTGGTTGGAGATATTGTGCCTGCATGAAGCAGGCACAATTGGAATAATTAATAATTAACAGAAACAGTCGGAGATACGACTGGTACATTGAGGTCTGGTGTTACTTGCAAACGCCTGATTCCCTCCGTTGATCAGTTTCTTAGCTGTGTTATCAAGAAGGATTACTGTTTCTTTGGAGAATTTTAAACTTTTTTTAGTTTTCATATTATAATAATTTGGTTGGTTTTAGTAATTTATTGTATTTATATAGTGCAGAATCTATATAGTGTCGGTTAAGAACATATTTTTATTCCAGGAGCGGGTTTCTGCTACAGGTTGAAATGCTCCTCTGTGATCAACTGATGATTGAGATACGTTATCCAAAAGAATTACCGTTTCTTTTGAGAATTTTAATGTTTTTTTGGTTTTCATAATGTAATATTTTATGGGTTAATGGTATTGTTTATTTTGAGATAATTCTTCATATTTAGCACCAGCAATCAGACCAACGTCCTGTTGCGCAGACTGGGGGGCTACTCGCACCCGCGTTCAACTGTTTAGCCCCTCCGTTAATCGATTTCTTCGCTGTTTTATCCAAAAGGATTACTGTTTCTTTGGAGAATTTTAATGTTTTTCTGGTTTTCATAATAAATAATTTTGGTTGATTTGAATAATTTATTTTACTTGCACGCGATAGATCCATGTACAGCATAAACACTACATATTTTATAACAGGAACGGGTTTCTCCTACAGGCTGAAATGCTCCCCTTTGATCAACTGCGTTATCTAAAAGAACTACTGTTTCTTTTGAGAATTTTAATGTTTTTCTGGTTTTCATAATGTAATATTTTATGGGTTAATGGTATTGTTTATTTTGAGATAATTCTTCATATTTAGCACCAGCAATCAGACCAACGTCCTGTTGCGCAGACTGGGGGGCTACTTGCACCCGCGTTCAACTGTTTAGCACCTCCATTAATCGATTTCTTTACTGTTTTATCCAAAAGAATCACTGTTTCCTTTGAAAATTTTAATGTTTTTCTGGTTTTCATAATAAATAATTTTATGTGAGTTGTTATAGGTTTCTGATATAAGTGTAATAAATAGAACAGATACTGCTGTTATTATATACACTGAGCATTGCAGGTTGCCGCAACAATAGAAAACTTCCCTGCCTGTTGCTGACTTGATTTTTTAGTTGCTTCATCCAAAAGGATTACTGTTTCTTTTGAGAATTTTAATGTTTTTGTTTTCATATGTAATATTTTATGGGTTTGTGATTGTCTTAAGTTATATTGAAAAGAGATTTTTCTTTACAGTCCACACAGGGTTATGTTCATTCTTTCTTCACTCAAGAGCCACTTCTTTTTAGAACTTGGATGTTTTTTATTTTATGGTTTGATAATTTATAGTTAATGATAATGACTTTATACTCAGAAAAAATGGTTACCATCTAATATTTACACATTATTATAATTAAAATTAAACAACATTATAGATGAGATAATACCATTATTAACAAACTATGATTAAACTAATAATAATTTTACATGCTTTTTATTGAACATTGTAAAGCTACAATGAATTAGCTATTACATTATTATAATTTAATATTTTTAAATTTCATAATTCCCATAAAAGTGATATATTAAAAATAAACCATAAAAAAAAGCTATTAATTTATTTTATTATTCAAAAAACAGATAACAAGTAAAAAAAATTTCAAAAAATTAATAACACATTGTATTTTTTTAGAAACAAAAAAAGACTGATATACATTATACCAGTCTTTTTATCAGAAAAATAAAGTCTTACTTCACAAAAGAATTATACGAATTGAGTACCGATTCATAAGAAGAATCCATCTGCTGGATATCATTATCGGGAATTTTACCCGCTTCTTTTGAATCTCTGATCAGTTTCCTGTAATGATCTACAAAGTTGGCAGCTGCTTTATTGAAGTTTTCAAACTGAGTTTTTTTATAAGCATACTGCTGGCCTTTAACATTAAAATCCATTTTTGAATTGGCTTCCACCAACCTGGCAAATTCGTCATATTTTTTCTGGGCTTCTGCTTCATTAAACTTCCCTGCATATTGCTTTCCTAAAAGTTCAATAACCGAGTCCAGGGAATTCATCACATTTTTAGATGAGATAATATACTCTTTCATCGGATGGTCTTTCAAAACCACTTCTTCTGCAGCATCTGTAGCAGGTTTTATTTTTGCTATCACACTTTCTCCTGCAGTATACAAAGCATCAGCATCAGTTTCTATTTCTTTTTTGATAGCCTCTGCCTTAGCTCCCTTATCGTCTTTATAGTCTTCAGAATTCATATAGGATTTAAGTTCTTCAAACTTTTTCTC
This sequence comes from Chryseobacterium sp. P1-3, assembly GCF_000738495.1. NCBI lineage: Bacteria > Pseudomonadati > Bacteroidota > Flavobacteriia > Flavobacteriales > Weeksellaceae > Chryseobacterium > Chryseobacterium sp. P1-3. The sequence goes on along the minus strand of NZ_JPEQ01000007.1, from coordinate 185,521 downwards.
TATATTCTCCTTCCTGGTTTTGTAGGTATTAAAATCTGCTTCAATAGCTGCTTTGTCTTTTCCAAACCCTGAAGGAATTTCTTTAATCTTAGAAAGCGTATAATCCATTGAACTGGTAATAATAGGCATAATCAGTACATTTCCTCCTTTGGATTTAACGACTGCCTCTTCCGTGTATTTTAAGATGCTTTCAATCTGCCTGGACGTATTTTTTATAGGAGTCTACAAAATTATTATTGAAATCAATGACAGAATTTGCTTCTGCTTCTCCGCCAAGATTTAAAACGGTATTGCCCATCTTGCCGGTCTCTTTTTTACAACTTATAGCAGTAGCTGTCAGAGACAAAGCCATTGCCAATACTATAATCTTCTTCATATCTTTTTTGTTTTATTACATATCCTGAAATTCAACATCTTCATTAGTGATCTTTACCACATATTCAATACCATCTATCGCTTTTGCAATGATCTGGTTTCTGAGGATGTTGGCCATGTTTTCCCAATAGGCCCTTCCGTAAAAAGAGTAATTTTGCGGAATAATCTCCACTTCTACCGTTCTTACAAAACCTTCTTTCGGTTTATTGCTGATCATGGTCCCTCTCCTTACCCTTACCTCCCGCATTTCATCTTTCAGAACCATACGGCAATAGTTTTTGACATCCTCCAGGGAAATAATTTTATCTCTGGTAGTCAGGGCATATTTATAAGCCTGAATACTGTCTGTACCTTTCTGCTCTTCTGCTCCGCCTAAGGTTTCGGTAAGCAGTACTACAGTCTGTGATTTCAACTGATTGGAAAGCTCTGTCCCCGGACGCATGTGGTTGGCCAGTGTACAATGGGTAACCCAGAATGAAGCATATGTATGATCCGTTTTTTCTACCGGTTCCATGATGACGTAGTTCAGCTCCTGCCGGATGTTCCTTTTGGCATTATTGACTTTCTGTACCATCGATTTCATCTTATCTGACATTTCGCTGAGAACTCCTTTTACATTATCTCTGTTGAGTAAAGAAAATGCTGCAATTTCATCCCTTGTCAGTTCCAGGACATTGGCAATCATATCTACGGCATTCCTGTTGGTAAAACGTTCCATGCCGCCTTTCCTTACCGTAAACAACCCTTTTTTAAGGTCGTCTGCAGGAGTAAAAGGGATTTCTGAATATTTTCTTCCGTCACCATCCTGAACCTCATCTACATAAAGGAAATGTTCCCCTTCATCTGTTACTAAAGGAATATTATTTCCCATAATATCCAGGCTGTATTCAGTTTTCTTCCATCCCCTGTTGTAAATTGGAAAAGCATTCAATACAAATGAAAAGTTATCGAGAATTTCTGCAGAAAACTGAGGCGGAAACTCAAATGTAAGCCATAAATATTTTTTATTATCTAAATACCTTACAATTTCTTCTTTTTCGGCAAGGAAGTCAAGATTCTGCGGCAGTTGTCCGGGTTCAGAAAATAAAGAACTGGAAATTCCTGTAATTTCGATAAATTTATGACGGTATATACTTTTAATATCTTCAATCACTTTGTTCCGGATAGACTGTTCCCGGAACATCTGCTCATATCCCTCCGCGTGATTTTCGGTAAGGTAGCTTAATCCTTCTCTCACAAATAAAGGATTCCCATTGCTGGTAACCGTAATGTAAGGCAGGAGCTTATACACGAAATCCAGGTGTTCAAATGCAGGGTTAGAACAGAAAATACTTATATATTTTGGGAAATTTTCACTTATATATTTACTGACATCAATTCCCACGGTAATCTTCCTGTAATCTTCAGGTCTTCCCTGAAATCTGGCAATAGGAATTTTATTAAACCTGTCATCTATGCTATAGCAGGTATTTCCTACGAACATGATGGAAGTATGCACTTTATTGATCCTTACGTTCCCTATGGGAGTAAAAGGAATGTTTACCTGCTTGTCAGATTCTGATTTGATCGTTGATGTCATTTGCTTCCGGAAGAAAAATTCCGTATGCTCCAATAAAATTTCAGAAGACTCATAAGGCTGCGTAAAAGCAACGGCATGAGCAGGAATAGGATGGGTATAGATGGATGGCGTAAGAAGTTTGGCCAGCTTTTCTAAAATCCGGGCATTTACTGTTTGTATTTCATTATTCGCTTTAAAAACTTCCGTACTGAATGCATCAATCAATAGCTTTACAAAAGGATCCAGAGATTGTGGACTTTTTAATCCCCAAACCTTGGTCGCATTCTGGAGCATTCTGGCTTTTACAGATTCTTTGGAATAAATATTCTGATCTAAATTCATAAGTTTTGGTGCTGTTTGACATATTAATCAATAGACATCGGACTGAGGAACAGTTCAGTTGAAAAACTGAAACGCTCTCCGGTTGCCTCCATCTTAGCATTGATGGCAATTCTTACTTTCTTTTTGATTTCGGTGTGTTCTTTAGTATCGTAGCTATGTTCTACAAATTGTATGTGAGCATCAATCTGGGGATTGACAATCCGTGGCTCATATTCCTGAATTTGTCTTTTAAGGCTTTTAATAAAAACACTTTCCCAGATGGCGCTTGTCACCCCGTTATCGAATTCCAGGTTCCAGACATCATTTCCGTAGTTTTCATCGTATCTGTTTTCACCTTTTTTGGTGGTGATCAGCAGCATGATATTGTGAGCGATGCTTTCCCCCCATATCGCAGGTATCGATACTTCCGCCTTCTGTCATCAGAGTAGATGGTACGAAGGGCATTCTGTAATTTGGTGTATCCATAGTCAACTTCTAATTTTTACTTCATGGTCATGTTTACTTAAAAACGAAATACCAAAATACGCATTTTCACTAAATAATTGTTATAATACCTTAAATAATATTCAAAAAACAGGGCTTCCAATATACATTGAAAGCCCTATTATTATATGTATCTGTACGTTAGTCCGCAGTTTTCCTGTTGATAAGATAATACACCGGAAGTCCCAGCAAAACCATTAAAAATCCCGGCCATGTATATTGTTGCTTATAAATTAAAAGTAAAATACAAAAACCCGTTCCTATAACCAGATAAACAATGGGCGTCACGGGATACAGCCATGTTTTATAAGGTCTCTCCAGCTCAGGCTGTTTCCTTCTTAAATGAATCACTCCGAAAACGGTAATCATATAAAACAAAACGATTACAAAAGAGATCATATCCAAAAGATTGCCATATTGCCCGCTCAAACATAAAACAGAAGCCCAGATCCCCTGCATCCATAAAGCATTTTCAGGTACATCATTTTTATTATTCCTGATTGCCGAAGCAAAGAACATCCCATCTTTTGCCATTGTCTGGAAAACCCTTGCCCCTGCAAGGATAAGCCCATTGTCACATCCAAATGTAGATATCATAACCAATAAAGCAATGATAATGGTTCCGGCACTTCCGAAAATATTCTGGGAGGCAGCTACTGCAACTCTGTCATTGGCAGCAAAGGCAATCCCGTCCCTGTCTAAGGCATTGAGATAGATAAAATTCACTGCAATATATAAAAGCATCACAGCGGAAGTACCATAAATCATTGATTTTACGACATTTCTCTTCGGATTATCTATTTCTCCTGACACAAAGGTTACACTTTCCCACGCAACAGAACTGAAAACAGACCCTACCATTGCGGCTGCAATACCTCCCAATAGAGTCATTCCCCCGATAGGTTCCCAACCTTCTGTAAGGAAATTTCCATGTAAATCTTTTTTAAGGTTATTGAATGAATCAGTGCCTAAGCTAAAGTTTTCGGATAAATGTGAAACATCTACCAGGATAAATCCTGCAGCAATAAGCCCTAGCAATGCCACAATTTTAGATCCTGTGAAAATATTCTGAAGGAGTTTACCACTTTCCACCCCTCTTGTATTAATATAGGTCAGCAAAAGGATAACTGCAATCGCCAGGATCTGAATCCAGGTAATTTTGAATTCTCCGCTTTGAAAAATAGGCGCGGCATCATTCAAAGAAGGAACTAAATAGGCTGTAAATTTTCCAAATGCCATTGCTACTGCCGCAATTGTTCCTGTTTGTATCACTGTAAACAGCCCCCACCCGTACAGAAAGCCCATCCTTCTTCCAAAAATCTCTTTGAGATAGGTATATTGCCCGCCGGCTTTAGGAAACAACGCAGACAATTCCCCATAACTTATGGCTGCTGCTACCGTCATTATTCCCGTGATCACCCACACCACGATAAGCCAGTATCCTGATCCCAGGTTACGCATCATATCAGCGCTTACAATAAAGATCCCGCTTCCGATCATAGACCCCATTACCAGCATAATAGCGTCCCAAAGTTTCAGTTTTTTTTTGCATAGTCAAGTATAGGCATCAAATATAAACAAATATGCTATTGATTTTGAATTTTATTACAAGTTTGCCAAAGTATATCGTTTTTATTAACATATTAACGATTTATGATTCAATTTTAATTAGTACTTTTGAAAAAATATTAAAAATGAAATTCAAAGCTCTATTATTTGCAGCAGCTGTAAGTATTTCTACTGTAGCATTTGCTCAGGAGACATCAACAGTTGGCCCTCCTGAAGGAAAAGCCCTGGCAGGTGATACTTATGGAGGGGGAATCGCCTCATCGGCAGAGTCTAAAGCAATTACCGTTAACCAATTAAGTAAAAAGCTTAAAGCAGACAACAAAAAGGCTGAAAATATTGTCGTTAAAGGAAAAGTTACGGATGTATGCGAGAAAAAAGGCTGCTGGCTTACGATTCAGACGGAAGATAACTCCAGGTTTTTTGTAAAAATGAAAGACTATGCATTCTTCGTACCAACAGCTTTAAAAGGTAAAAATGTAGTACTGGAAGGAAATGCTGAAAGAAAAGTGATTTCTGTAAATGAGCAAAAACATTATGCAGAGGATGCTAAAAAACCTCAGTCTGAGATTGATGCTATTACCCAGCCTAAGGAAGAAGTACGATTCGTAGCCAACGGAATAAAGGTGGTTCAGTAAACATCTGAATAATTATAAAAACAGACCTGTTTTAAGAGCAGAATAGTATAAAAGCAAATGCGGCAATCGGAGATTGCCGCATTTTTAGTCTTCTATCGTAAAATCCATTACCGCATCCAGTTTCGGATATTTCGAGGCAGAAACAAATTTTTTCCCGGTACAGTCTATTTCTTTCCAGCCTTTTCTTTTTTTAACGTCTCCTACTTCCATTACGAAAGGGACAAAAGAAATCTCATCTTTACCTTCTTCTATTACTTCCCTGTACTGAACTGCAATATCCAGGATACATTCATGGTCTGTATTCAGTTTTACATTCCTGTAAATGATATCATAATGGGTTTCTTTATTTTCCGGTATTTCAAGATAGTTTTCCCAGCCTGTAGTATCAGAATTCAGATCACCGATGGCTTTTAAAGCGTAATAAAGTGCAATAGTGTAATATTTTCTGGTTCCTTTTCTTGTATAATCATCTACAAAATGCCCGCCTTCAAATAAGATAGTTGGCATGCCTGCTTTTATAAAATTATCTCCGGTGGAAGTCGGATAAAATTCATCAGAATACCTTCCGATCTGGTCAGGAATTATTTCTTTTAAATGGTTATATACCCTTCCGATAACTGCCATACATTTTTTCCTGTTTTCAGTAATGGTACGTTCCACATTTTCTGAAGGGGCCAGGAAAGAAAGCGTAGCCGGATGAATCCCGTCAGTGGTAAAAATGGTTCTTTGCTCATGCAGGTTCAGAGCATAGTCATATTTTTTGGCAGCGGCGGTTTGTTTGAGGAATTTAATCTCCTTGCTGGCTTCATTATGAAAATCTCTGTTCAGGTCTATATCAGCTGCATTCAGTCTCGTCCATTTTTCCGATCCGTCGGGATTCAGCATAAAAATAAAATCCAGGCTGATTTTGCTGAACAAATCCTCTTTTATTTCAGGAGCTTTATCCAGGCTTATTAATAAATCCAGCATAGCATGGGTAGCGTTGGACTCATTTCCGTGCATTTGCGACCAGGCTAATACCTGAATTGTTCCGGTTCCAATACTTAACTTATAAATTGGCTTATTCAAGTATGATGTTCCGATTTCCTGAATATAATCGCTGAGATTCTGCCGTAGGTAAGAAAATAATTTTTCAGGAGAAATATAGCGATTAGAGAAATTAGGGTTTTGAGAATAGATCTGTTCAAAATTCATTTTACAAATTTTACAAGAATCAAATTTAGCCATTTTAAAGCATAAAATATCAATTAACATTTGTAAATAAGAGCAAAAAATCGAAATTTCTTTGCTTTTACAAAATTAAACCGGTATTTACAAGAGACAATTGGTTAATCTTCAATTGAAAACGAACAGATAACATTTGTAATTTTATTAAACATCCTGAACTGACATTTTGTCTGTGGATAAAATTGTGGATTGCGAATAATTTAATATAAAATATATAAATACATGTTTATGAGCAAGTTATAAAATTTAACTCAATTATAATAAGAACTCTACTTGAAGTATATTAAAACTAGATTTTATCTATATATTCATTATTTTATTAAACATTAGAAATGTGGAAAACCTTGTATTCTATCTTCTGTATACAAATGTAAAACGAATAAAATCTGATAAAAATCCAATTTTCTTTTAATTTTTATAAATTATTGTCTTACCTGAGGATTTATTGTGGAAATATAGATATTTACTCAATTATAAGATTATATGGTTCTGTTTATTAGCGAATTACATATTTAATTTACTTTTGTATACATCTTCAGGCAATACTTTTACCTTTAAAAAAGGGTTTTAAAAGAGCTTTATATGCACAACAGGGAATCAGTACTGTAAATAGATCTATGAGCATGTTTACATAAGCTTTTCGTGGTTATATTTTAGATTATAGAAGTCAATAGTATTTAATATAGTAATTTCCGCCAAGCAGTTTCTTCTATTTATAAAACACAATTGTAATTATTCATAAATATTATATAAATCAACAGGTTATATTCATGTTACATTTGTATACAAATATTTATTTCATTTATTTACATTTGTGTTTTGCAGTTGTAAATTTTAATTTTTACATTTGTAAAATAATCAATGGCTTATTTTTATGAGTTTAAATGAAAGAATTTCAAAAGTTATAGAGTATTCCAATCTGACTCCTTCTGAATTTGCAGATGAAATTGATGTACAGCGTTCGTCCATCTCACACATTACTTCGGGAAGAAATAAACCGTCGCTGGAGTTTATCATAAAAATAAAATCCCGGTTCCCGGAGCTTCTATGGGACTGGCTTGTTACAGGAGAAGGGGTAATGCTGAAATCTGAACTTCCGGAGCCTGCCGTCATTCCGGTACAGAATAATGAAGAAGAAGAAGAAAAGACAAAATCTGCTACTCCTCTCCCCGATTTGTTTACCATGATCAATGAAGATGATGAATTTGGGGCTGATGAAACAGAAGATGAAGCTCCCAAGCAAAGTTCCGGAGAATCGTTTATACCGCACCAAAATACAGCCCCGGAAAAAATATCCGATTCTCAGCGATTAGAAAATACTGCTGACCAGATAATCAGCCAAGCCATTGGAAATCAGGAAAATAAAATTAAACGCATCGTTTTATTTTATGAAAACGGAAAATTTGAGAGTTTTGAGCCCTAAAAAAACCTGACCAAGAAACAGTCAGGTTAAAAAATATTTGAAGAAGAAAACTAAAGCTATTGCTTTACTTTGTTTTTATTTACATCTATTTCACTCTTACAACAGCTTTAAGCTATCTGAATAGTAATATATCCTTGTCATTTTTATGATTATATCAAATATAAAAATTTAAAGTTAAATCAGCAATAGAATTTATTTTTTTTTAATAATTAATTAATATAATGAGTAAATCCATGCAATTATCATTAATAAGCTTAAATAATCTAACAATAAATAAATAGCTTATCAATAATACGTTATTGCGAAAGAATCACCTTACGGGAATACGTCTTCCCTGCCTGGGTTTTCAGGGTTACTATATAAACCCCTCCCGGCAGCGTAGCCGGTAAATCAATTGTTTTTGATCTGAATTTTGAATGGTACACCTCTTTTCCGCTGATGTTGCTGATAGAAATTTCCGACTGTTCTAAAAGGATATTCCCATCAAGGTTAATCCTTCCTGTTGTTGGATTGGGTGAAACAGTGAATACTTCTTCAGGCACAGCTGTTTTTAAAGGCAAATTCTTAGGATAAGGATGGCAAAATTCAGCAATTCCATAAGAGCAGGTTAATTCACTAATTTCTTCATCGGTAAGTTTCCTGTTATAAATAGCCAGCTCATCTAATTTACCTCGTGAAAGGTATATATATATAGGTTCTGGTGTATTTACCGCTCCCGGAGACCAGATCTCATTGTAAACAGATTTCTGTCCATTTATGTACAACTGTGTCCTATTATTACTATAAACAAAGACATAATGTTCAAGTGTATCTGACGTATGGGGATAAACACTTCCGCCTCCATTTACTTTTATATAATTGGGGCCTATTTTAATATCTCCTCCGAAAGCGTGAATATTTATCAACGGTGAAAACCCTGGAGTTGCCTGAATTTTATCAGAAAATGCCCAAAAAGATATCGTGAAATCAAGAGCCGGAGATACTGGTGGGCTATATAACTGTATCGCTTTGTTAAGAGAGGATGTACCAAGCCCCTGGTTACAAATCATATTATCCTGATATACGGGAGTAAAATCCGGATCCTCCGGATGTAGATTCAACCCTGACACTGCCTCCTCTGTATTTCCGTTAAAAGAATAATAATACACAGGATCAAAGGGAGGAATCCCACATGCGGTAAGATAGTAGCCGTAGTATATCCTCAATCCATCATTCAGACCAAGAATTCCACTTGCTAATGTTATTTTAACACGGTCAAAAGGTTTCTTGGGCACAAGCTCAACAGTCCCCCTATTGGAGCCTTGTGCCAGCTTCAGCATACTGCTGTCAACCTGGGTAGCATCATTGTTAGAAGTATTCCCCATAAATGTCTCTATGGACACACCTCCTAATAACTGAAGGGATAACACTGTATTTCCGGAACCAATACCAATAACTACTTTTGTTATTTTTTTTAGTAGTTGCCGGGAAAAACAATGTTTGGCTAATCCTTCCGGACACGCCTAAGGGGAGTATCATAGTAGCATAATCATTCTCATTACTGCCCACCACGTTTTGCCCATTTTGCATAAAGCATAATGCACAAAATCCAGTGATTTGATTGGTTTGGTTGCTTACATACACTTTATCCTGCGCATACGACATTGTACTTAACAGCACAAAGATGATGGCAAATACCACTTTTAAGTGGCTGTGCCCGACTGATAATAAATTAATTTTCATAGTATATAAATTTAATTTGGTTCTATATATATTGCAGAGGGTAAACATCATTAAAGAACGACATATTGTTATGGCATTTATTTTTACTTCGGAATAATCCGGATATAAATCATTTATACCTGTAATCAATCACAAAACCTTTCGATAAAGTGGATAATATTATTTTTCCCGGATTATGATGTGATATCCGCATTCGGTAATGATGGAGCAAAGTCCATCCCGCGATAATAGGAGGCTGAAAATTCTTATGGAAAATGGCCTTTGGGAAAAGGTTTTCCTGGTAATAGATTCGTTTTCATGTGTTTTTTAAGATATGTTTAATTTTAAACAAATTTAAACATAAAAAGAATATGTTGGTTAAATTATATCCCAAATATTTGAAATAAGTATTAATCTTTTTTGCTACAAAATACTTGTTATTAGGATTTCAGAATTTAACTAATATATAATAAATTGATTATCAGTAATTTGTAATTGCAACAAATATTGCAATTTCAAAAAAACCATGTAATACATCATAAAAGTTAATTTATCTGCAATACATGGTTTTTACAATTAATAATATAATACTGATATTATTGTTTTTTTCTTCTTTCCAGTTCTTTTTTAATAAGCCCCAGTTCTCTTCCGGTTTGTCCGGCTACAGAGGTATTTTCCTGGGCTCTTCTTGTAAGATAGGGTACAACATCCTTTACAGGACCATAGGGAAGATATTTGGCCACGTTATAGCCTTTATCGGACAAATAGAAAGTAATATTGTCACTCATCCCGTAAAGCTGCCCGAAATAAACGTGAGGATTTCCATTTTCCAGAGATTTGGCCTTCATTTTATCCATAATCAATTCTGAAGAAACCTCATTATGGGTACCGAAGAAAGCCGAAACTTTATCCAGGTGATTCATTACAAAATCAATTCCTGCATTATAATTTTTATCGGAAGCTTCTTTGTTGGGCTGAATCGGATCTTCATATCCTTTTTCTGCTGCTCTGGCTCTTTCCTTTTCCATATAAGCACCCCGAACGATTTTGTAACCGATAAAATAATTTTTTTCCCTCGCCCTCTGAAGGTGTTCTTCCATATATTCCAATCTCTTGGTTCTGTACATCTGAATGGTATTCCAGACGATAGGTTTCTGCTGGTTATATTTCTCCATCATTTCTTCACAAAGACGGTCAGCTGCGTCCTGCATCCATGTTTCTTCTGCATCTACCATTACTTTTTTATCATTTTCATGGCACAGGCTGCATACCTCATCAAATCTTCTTACCACTCTTTCCCATTCCTCCTTCTGGCTCGTTGTGAGCTCTACTCCTTTTCCAACCGCTTCATACAGATCAATTCTTCCAAATGCAGTAGGTTTAAATACAATAAAAGGAATTGCCGGATTTCCTACTGAGAATCTTACAATATCCTTAATCTCCTTGCACACTGCATCAAAAGTTTCTTCATCTTCCTTCCCTTCAATAGAATAGTCGAAAATACTTCCAACACCTCTTTTGAAAAGCTGTTTTACGACTTTCATACTTTCTTCGCGGGTTTCTCCTCCGCAGAATTGTTCAAATAAAGTATTCTTCACAATTCCTGTAACGAAAGGAAAGTTATTGTGTACTGTAAAATTAAGGATAGATGTTCCAAGGCTGGTAAGTGCAGGCTGTTCAATCATTTTAAACATCCAGTACGCCTTTCTCAATTGTGCATCTGTCTTGTCTGCAAATGCAACTTTGGTATCATTAAAAATGGGCATTCCTATTTATTAAATTTAGTTTGACAAAGGTACTAATAACCTGAGTTTTTTTAAAGATTTTTTTTTTAGAATTTACTTTCAATTCCGTTCAAAAGCATGGCAATGATTCCTATAAAAACCCAGATGCGTAATATATTCAGTGTCAGGAAATTACTTTTCCTGGAAGAATTGAAAAGAAGATATATACAGAAAATCATAACAAATAACCCTCCTGCAAAATAGTAGGCCATAAAACCGGAAACGCCTGTCCTGGTAATAATCTTCATGGAAACAATCATTGTTATAATCAACAGGGCGGTAAGGATAATTTTCGTATTCTTTGTTTTAAAATAGTTCGGAATGGTTGTATATCCGAAAGCTTTGTCTACGCTTTTTGTAAGGGTATCTTTTACAATATCAATACATAGGAGAATCAGGAAAAGAAAAACGGCCATCAGGAATACTTTTTTAGAAAAGGTTTCATAATAGACCATCATTCCGAAGAAGGGATATAGGGTAAGACTAACGAATGTAAGATTATTGACAATTAAAACCCTGCTCAGCTTATGACTGTATAGCCACATAAAAAAACTGGTACACAAGGAAAAAAATGAAAACATTATGAGAAATCAGCCATGCCACTCCCAGGGAAATAAAGCTCAGCCCAAGATAGGCATATAAAAAATATTTTTGTTTGATAAAGCTTTGGATTCTTGTCCTGAACGGTTTCACAACATGATCTTTTTCCAGATCGTAAAACTGGTTGATAATTCCTCCGGCTAAAATGGTGAGAACCGTACAGAAAATAATGCCGTGTACTTTAAAATCAAAGACAAAGTTCCTGAATGATTCATCCTGATTAAACAGGAAAAAAGTGGAAACATAAAGGGCAAACGTTAATAAAGCCGCTACAAAAAAGCGTGCTCCGAGCAGAAAGCCCACGAATTGTGAAAATCTGTAATATAGAGATTTAGAGATATCATTTTTTGATTGGAAAGTTTCTTTTTCAGAATTCATTCCAGTCTGTTTAAAATCTGTAAATCACCTCTTTTTGGAAGCCCTCAAGCATTTTTTCTGCTTTTTCATAATCTTTGGTGAAACCCAGGATATAGCCGCCTCCACCGCTTCCGCAGAGTTTTAAATAGTAAGCATTGGAATCCAGTCCTTTTTTCCAGATATTGAAAATACTCTCTGGAATCATAGGACGGAAGTGTTCATAAGCCCAATGAGAAAGCTTTTTTAAGTTTCTGAAGAAAGGATTCATATCTTTTTTCAGGAAAGATTCTATACATGCGTTATTGTAACGGATAAATTCTTCTTTCAATGTTTTCCGGAACCCTTCTGTCTTCATTTTTTCAAAGAAAATCTGAATCATTGGTCCTGTCTCTCCCGTCATTCCGGAATCAATCAGGAAAATAGCGCCTTTTCCTTCTTCTCCGTCCGGAATAGAAACCCTGTCGAGGTTTTCTTTATTTTCGATAAGAATAGGCAGGTTCATATAGCAAATCAAAGGATCCATTCCGGAACTTTTACCATGGAAATAGCTTTCCATTTCTCCGAAAACGGCTTTTAATTTTTTTAAGATTATCTTTGGATATATTCTCAGGATTTAGTTTGCTGACCGAATATTTTTCAAAAATTGCTGCAACCAGAGCCCCGGAGCTTCCTACTCCATATCCCTGGGGAATATTGGAATCAAAGAAAAGTCCGTTTGCAATATCTTTTTTGAAGCTCTCAATATCCAATGTAAAATCATCGGAAAGATTAAGCGTCATGAGAAAATCTGAATATTTCTGCAGGTGCCTGTTGGATGTAAGCTCAAACTCTGAGCTCAAATCTGAAAATTTTAAAGTTCCCTTATAGAAGCTGTAAGGTACTACAAGCCCCTGGGAATCTTCAATCATTCCGTATTCTCCAAACAGGATTATTTTTGCATAAAATAAAGGATTGGTCATATCGACAATAAATCTTTTTGCAAAGTTAAAATTATTCCGCTGAATATAAGCAAAATTCAGACCGAATTAGTATCTGTTTGCCATATTTCTTCTAACTACTGTTAAAAAACAAAAAAACCTGAAAAATATCAGGCTTTTTTATCAATTTTAAGTTATTGTTTGATCAGCTTTTTATGGACTGTCTGCTTTACCGTTTCTATAGTGATGACATAGTTTCCGGTCTGAATAGATGAAAGATTGATTTCTTCTTTTTTCCCTTTCAGAGAAGGGTTTGCCATTACCAGTCTTCCCGATTCATCATAGATTTTATAGGACTTCAATGGATCACCGGCTGTGATAACCATCAGGTTTTTCGCAGGATTGGGATAGATATTAATGGAACTGTTTTTTACATTAAGATCTTCCACTGCCAAAACACTGCAGGAGAAACTGGCATTCCATCCATTAGCAGTTACGCCTCCATCTGAAGTAAATTTCACAGTTATAGCTCCTGAAGGATTTGTCGATGTGAACGGACCAGGAATTGTGGTTCCTGTCAGGTTATTTCCATTGGCAAATACAGGTGATGCTGTAGAGGGGCCATTATATACAGACATGAAATCATAATCTTGTTCCAGATCAAATGCTGTAAATGCCATGGTCATGGAAGAGCCGGAAGCGGGATAAAATGTCTTAATAAGTTCTTCATTATCCTTATATTCACCGGTTGGTCCGCCTGTATCTGTAAACGGAATTCCATCACACCAGGCACCATCCGTCAGAAAGAGTCTCGATAGCTGAAAAGCATTCGGGCCACTACAATTAGTTCCAAGATTTAGAATATAATAAGTAGCAGGCTGGAGATTGGTAAAACTGAAAGCCTGTGTGCTGGTATTCCCTGAAGATATTACGGTTCCGCCAGGGCTGGAAAGTCTGTATTTCCAGGATGTTGAAATGGCATCTGTGAAAGTAACATTGGCCGCAGTCTGGGTGATATCTGAAATATTGATATTGGTAATTGAAGTCGGACATGATGTGGTGCAATTAGTACCCAGGCATCCTTTAGAATCAACTGTATTTCTGATCAATGTCCCCGGTTGTATTCCAAATCCATTGGCAAAGTTAATCCCTACACTGCTTACAAGGTGGCAGTAGCTCATAATGGTACCACCACCGGCAGGAGGAAGAGGCGCAGTACATCCTTCATTATTTCCTGCGGCAGGCCCACAGCCATCAATTGCTGTATTGTTTCCGTTCCAGAAACAAGCGTGGGTATGGGGTGAACCTAAATTATGTCCAATCTCGTGTGTCATAGCTTCAATATTCCAGGAGTATGTAGGGACATTCTGATAGGTGAAGTTAACTCCGCAATACGAGTATCTCGAATTAGTACATAAGCTATTGACAAAGGCAATACTTGTTGTGGCAGGATTCCTTAATAATTGTGCCAAATCACCATTAAAGTTAGTACGGGTATTTTTATACTGATTAAGAATAGCGCTTGGTGATCCCGAATAAGGATCGGTAGTCGTCCATACAAAAACTTCACTTAGTGCTACATTAATATCATCATTGGTATACAGTGTTGATACATTATTATGCATAGCGGTAACCCAATTGGTGGTAGTGGTTACATTGCTTCCATTTTGTGTATAAGGACCAAAACCTGCTTCATAAAAAATCCTGACACAGTTATCTGTTTTCTTCTTATTTACATTGTTGGGATTAAAAGAGGATCTTTGAACCTGATTCTCTTTAAGTCCGTCTGCACCACAAACAAATGGATTGGTACCTGTCAATTTGGTGTCCGAATAACTGACAAAATCTTCAGTATCTTTAACCTTTCCGATGACGATATTGCCCAGTTCCAAGGTAGAAGCCACTCCTATGATATCATTATTAAAGAAGCTGAAGGCTACGATAGAAGTATTATCTCCTTTTACAATTCCCTGATAATAAACACCTGGTGTGTAGTTTACAGTGTTCCCTTTGTCTGTAACCACTTTAAAATCTTTAGTAAAAAACTGATTTTTGTACATTTCAACAGTGATCTTCCGTCCTCCGTCATAAGGAAAAGAGATTTCGAGGAAATCAGGTTTTTCATTGATCAACCTTTTCAGTTCAGCAGCTTGCAGGGACATGACTGTGATATCTGTTGCTGCACGTTTGTATTCAGTCAGCTTATCTGCGTCTTTATTGACTTCAAATAACTGATAGCCTTTAAGTTCTATTTTACCATTATGATATTCAGAAACTCTCTGAGCAACCGGTCTTAATTTCTGTGAAAACCCTAAGACAAAACATTGCAGCATGCAAAGCAGTATAATTTTTTTCATAGTATATTTTTTTATAAATAAACAAAAAAAATCACAATATAATGAAAAACAGATATTAATTAAAGTAATTATTAAAATGTATATTAATTAAATAAGGTAAAACCTGAAAATAAAAAAATTGATTCGCAGAAATAAAAAAAAGACGTTAAAAATAACGTCTTTAATTTTTATAAGGTTTCCCTATCTTTTCTCATTTTTACCTTCAGGAACCGGATCAATATCAATCCTGCACCGAAAAATACAGTCATTGATAAGGCTGCAATTCTCATATTATTGAAATGCTCAATCAATGTAGCAAAAATAAATGTACCGATAATGATGGCTATCTTCTCCAGTACATCATAAAAACTGAAATAAGTGGTATTCTCCATGGAGTCTTCCGGAAGTAATTTTGAATACGTGGATCTTGACATTGCCTGAAGCCCTCCCATTACCAAACCTACTACTGCAGCCAC
Organism: Chryseobacterium sp. P1-3; assembly: GCF_000738495.1. Lineage (NCBI taxonomy): Bacteria > Pseudomonadati > Bacteroidota > Flavobacteriia > Flavobacteriales > Weeksellaceae > Chryseobacterium > Chryseobacterium sp. P1-3. The sequence continues at coordinate 169,738 of NZ_JPEQ01000007.1, read as the reverse complement.
CCCATAAAACTGGTATTCCACCGTAGGGTTTTCCTTGTTCAGGAAATAGGCCCATAAACAAGCTATTATCCATAGTACAATGGCAATTGAAATCACATTCCTGTTGCCAATCCTCTTGGACAGTCTTGAGAAGATAACCGCTCCTATAATGGCTTCAATCTGAATGACCAAAAGTGTTCCGATCAGCTTATCCTGGGCAAGATTGATTTCGCTTTTCCCGAATAAAGTGGCCATCAGGAAAATAGTCTGCATCCCCACACTGTAAAAGAAGAAACTCGATAAAAAGAATTTCAGGTTCCTATCCCTGAAAAGTAAATTACCTACCTTGAAGAGTTCATGAAAGCTTTCTTTAGCAATATCCAGATAAAAGCTCATATTATCTTTTAACACTTCAAAAAAGCCCCCCTGTTCTTCATGCTTCTTGAAGATATTCTTATAGTTCAGGAGAACCAGGTCTTTAGGTAATTTATCTTTTACATTACCAAATTGTGGCAGATGTTTAAAAGTATATTGTGAGAAACCGAACCACCATGCCCCGGTCAGTAAAAAACTAATCCTGGTGAATAACAATTGCTGTGCTGCTCCTTTGGCAAAAACCTGGATTAACACCAGACAGATTACCACCAACACCACAGAGCCGATATATCCGTATACATAGCCTTTTGCAGACAATGCATCCTGTTTATCCGGCGTGGCAATATCAGGTAAAAATGAATTGTAAAAAACCAGACTTCCCCAAAATCCTACACTTGCCGTAATACTGAAAAGAAGCCCTAAAAATACGTTATGCATTCCTGTAAACATTGCTAATCCCATGCATGAGGTAGCACCCAGATAACAAAAGAACTGCAAGAATGATTTTTTGTTTCCTATGGTATCGGCCAGAGAGGATAAAAACGGAGAAAGCAATACCACGATAAAGAATGAAATGGTTAATGAATATCCATATACAGCATCCGGCTGGTATTCTTCACCAAAGATTCTGATCATATGCCTCACCGGAACGTCAATCCATGTTTTGGTTTCCGCTACATATTCTTTCTTTTCATACGCTGTGGTAAGGATGGAATAATAAATAGGGAAAATAGTAGAGGTAATGACCAGGGAATACACGGAGTTTGCCCAGTCATATACAGCCCAGGCCTTCATAATCTTCGGATTATTTTTTATGTTTTTAGGCTGTCGATTCTCAGTTTCAGACATTTCAAATAAATATTAGTAGCACAAAAATAAAAAAACCATTAAGAAATGGATAAGTTTTTAAAAAAATTATCTATTCCTTAATGGCAATATATTATTAAACAATGTATTACATATTCTCAATCACGATAGCGGAAGCTCCTCCACCACCGTTGCAGATTGCTGCTGCACCATATTTGGCATTGTTTTGCTTTAATACATTGATCAATGTAACGATGATTCTCGATCCTGAACTTCCCAGAGGATGTCCTAATGCAACTGCCCCTCCGTTTACATTTACTTTAGAAGCGTCTAATCCTAAGATTTTGTTGTTTGCCAGGCCTACTACAGAGAAAGCTTCATTAAATTCAAAAAAGTCGATATCAGAAATCTCCAGGCCTGCTTTTTTAAGGGCAATAGGCAATGCCTTTGCAGGAGCCGTTGTAAAGTTTTCAGGTTCCTGAGCTGCATCAGCATAGGAAATGATTTTGGCTAAAGGCTTCAATCCTAATTCTTCCATTTTTTCTTTGGAAACAAGGATCAGGGCAGATGCTCCATCATTCAAAGTAGAGGCATTAGCTGCCGTTACTGTTCCTTCTTCTTTTTTGAAGACTGTAGGAAGAGTTGCAATCCTGTCAAAGTTTACCGCTTTATACTCTTCATCTTCTGCAAAAATTACAGGTTCTCCTTTTCTTTGTGGAATAGAAACAGGAACCACTTCTTCGGCAAATTTACCTTCGCTCCAGGCCTTTGCAGACCTCTTATAAGATTCTATGGCAAAATTATCCTGGTCTTCCCTTGTAATAGTATAGTCGACAGCACATTTTTCTGCACATACCCCCATGTGGACTTTATTGTAAACATCGGTAAGGCCGTCCAGTACCATTCCGTCCTGCATTTTGATATCGCCCAGCTTTGTAGCTACTCTTGCATTATAATAATGGGGAACCATAGACATATTTTCCATACCTCCTGCTACGATTATTTCGGCATCACCTGCTTTAATTGCCTGGGCTGCCATTGTTACGGCTTTCATACCTGAAGCACAAACTTTATTTACGGTAGTAGACGGTGTATTGATTGAAAGGCCTGCTCCTAAAGCCACCTGACGTGCCGGTGCCTGGCCTTCTCCTGCCTGCAGTACATTTCCCATATAGATTTCCTGAACCTTCTCAGGATCAAGACCAATTTTATCTAATGCTCCTTTTACAGCAACAGACCCAAGTTTAGTAGCCGGAACTGTTGACAAGCTTCCCATAAAACTCCCCATTGGGGTTCTTACTGCGGAAACAATGAATACTTCTTTCATGTGTATAATTTTTATTTTAGTCAAAATGAAACCGGGGTTTCATCTTCAATTTTAAATTTATTTTACCTTTACATATACCACATCAAATTGGGTATTTTCAATTTTAGATTGTATTTTCAGAAAATTATCCTGGGTTTCAATCACTTTATTATTGAAAACATCTCCTATCTGTGCAGGATCATTTTTATCGGATTTTTCCATAACAATTGATTTATAATTGCAGTCATCCACAAAAACCAATGTAGATTTGATATAATCTTTCCCGTTATTAAAATATTCCGTTTGAACGTTATCTTTGATGGTCATATACCATATTCCTTCAGGATAATTGACACGCAAGAATTTACCTTCCCTTATGTTGGCACACTTAGCCGGATTATCAGGTTTTTTCATTTCGGTTTGCTGAGCCTTCACTTGGGAGGCGGTCATCACCAGTATTCCTATTGAAAAGATTTTTAAAAAATTCATATATCTTTACATCCTTTTTTATTTATTTTTATTCATTTCCTTTAGCAGCTACAATCATCAGGAAAGCACCTAAAAATTCTACGCCCCATCCCCATTTTAGTTTAACAATTCCTGCCATGCTTTCTCTCCAGGATTTAAAAGGCAAAAAGCTGAAATAGTCTAATGATTGTACTTTAACCGCCACCAATGTGAACCCGAATAAAAAGACAAGCAGGAAACCGAAGAGTCTCACCATTCTGACATTTCCGTTTACAATTCCAAAAACTGCACATGCTGCAAGAATCCAGCATGTTATTGCTAAATAATGGTCCAGTTTCCAGTAGTTCCAGTTTCCGATAACAGGTATATGCACCAGAGGCAAAAAACTGCCTGCAACTACTAATATCAATCCTAATAACTGAATATTCTTCATATTTACTAAAGTGCCAAAATACAAAAAAAAACACACTTTTAATTCGTGTATTTTAAAAAGAAATTTTTCTACCCAAACGCTTGTTAGCCATAAAAAAAAATACTATAAATTTATCTAATAAATAAAAAAAATGGCAAATTATTACTTAATTGAAAATCAGAATTAATCCTTTTACCCCGGTATTAAGTCCATATTTTTATTGAGCAAAGACACATTATTAGGGCAGGGTAAAAATCTTTGAATAAACAGATTACCAGATGAACTGCCCCGTATTTTTTGAAAAGATTAGCTTAGACATAAAAAAATTGCACTTTTTTTCAAAAGTGCAATTTAATATTTAAATAATACCGGAGTACATTAATGTTTTACCGAAGAAACATCTTCCGGATTATGTTTATGCCTGAATAATACTGCAAAAAAGAGGGCCAGCACCAATGCATAAATGGCAAAGGAAAGCCATATCTGATGCCAGTCTTTTACCATCACCACCGAAGAAAGTGTTCCATCGGAATTTACCATAGCATTAAAGCTTGTTTTCAGGATTTCCAGGAATGTAGGGTTATCTGGTGTAGTTTCTAAATAAGCGGATAAATCTGAAGCAGTAGTAAATTTATGGGTAAAGAATTTATCAATAGCCCAACCTGCTATATAGCTTCCGAAAACCGCCCCGAATCCATTGGTCATCATCATAAATAACCCTTGTGCGGAAGAACGGATATTTTTATCTGTTGTTGTCTCTACGAAAAGCGATCCGGAAATATTAAAGAAGTCAAAAGCCATCCCATATACAATACACGAAAGAATGATTAAAGACAGACCAAATCCTTCCGGGACACCATAAGCAAAAAATCCAAATCTTAATACCCATGCCAGCATAGACATCAGCATTACTTTTTTTATTCCGAATTTTTTCAGGAAGAAAGGGATTGCCAGAATAAACAGGGTTTCAGATACCTGGGAAATAGACATAATGATCGTAGATCTCTGTACTACAAATGAATCAGCATATTTGGGAAACTGTGCAAATTCACTTAAAAAGACGTCACCATAAGCATTGGTCAGCTGAAGTGCTGCTCCTAAAAGCATCGAAAATAAGAAGAATAACGCCATCTTATAGTTTCCAAAAAGCTTGAACGCGTTTAATCCTAATTGTTCTGATAGTGGGGCGTCTTTATCAATTAACTTTTGTGGAGGACATTTAGGTAATGTGAGGGCGTAAATTCCCAGGAATATAGCTACAGCACCCCCGATGTAAAATTGTCCTTCTGTTGCCTTGTTTCCACTAAGGTTGGTAATCCACATGGCTACAATAAAGCCTATGGTTCCCCACACACGAATTGGCGGAAAATCCTTTACCACATCCATATTATTGTTTTTCAGGATTGTGTATGAGATCGAATTGGCAAGAGCAATAGTCGGCATATAGAAACACATGGCAACAAGCATTATCGAAAAGAAAGAATTGGGATCTGCAGAATGGGGTAATATGAAAAGAATAACTCCATAAAGGATATGTAAAACTGAAAAAATACGCTCAGCGTTTACCCAACGGTCGGCGATAATTCCAGTGATGGTTGGCATAAAAATGGAGGCAATCCCCATGGTTCCGAAAACAGCTCCAAACTGTGTTCCTTCCCAGTGTTTAGTACCAAACCAGAAGTTTGCCATCGTAATCAGCCATGCTCCCCACACAAAAAACTGGAGAAAACTGAGGATGGTCAGTCGTAATTTTAAATTCATAGTTTATATAAAAAGTATCTCTTAGTCAATTTTCTTTTTCCTCCTCTTGATTTCTTCCTGAATTTCAAGGGCAGTATCGTAGTCTTCCTCTTTAACGGCTTCATCAAGCAGTTTCTGAAGTTCTTCCATGGAAAGGGATTTCAAGCTGTCTTCCGTTTGTATGGTTTCTGAGAAAGATTGTTCTTCTTTTGAAACATCTTCCAGTTCCAGTAAAATTCCTGCTTCATTCAAAACCTGCTGTGTAGTGAAAATAGGGGCATCAAATCTTACGGCCATAGCAACAGCATCGGAAGTTCTTGCATCAAGAATAAGCTCTTCTTCCGTAATCTTATTTTTAAAATTGATATTTGAAAAGAAAACGCCGTCTACAATCTGATAAATGATTACAGAAATCAATTCATAGTTAGCAGAAACTATAAATTTTGTAAATAAATCATGAGTAAGAGGACGAGGGGGATGGATATCTTTTTCCAGTCCGAGAGAGATAGACTGAGCTTCGAAATTTCCTATAACAACAGGTAATTTTATATGTGTTTCCTCATGCTCCAGTAGCAATGCGTACGCTCCTGATTGTGTCTGGCTGTACGATATTCCGCGAATAATTAGCTGCTTATAATCCATAATTGCAAATATAGATTAATTTTTTATAGTGATTTTACTTTTTCACACAAAAATAAAAGCCCGGAAAGCCGAGCTTTTATTGTGCTGTATATGATTTGTCAATAGCAACAGTTAATTTTTCTTTGCAAGTAATTCATTAAGAATTGATAAGCCAAAGTAACTGATTATTGACAATGTTTTTATCCTTTTATTGCTTTGATTTTCTCCGTTAAAGCCGGAATAATCTGGAAGGCATCTCCTACTACTCCGTAATCGGCAGACTTGAAGAATGGTGCTTCAGCGTCGTTGTTGATCACTACAATAGTTTTGGAAGAGTTCACACCGGCAAGGTGCTGAATAGCTCCGGAAATCCCTACTGCAATGTAAAGGTTAGGTGAAATCGCTTTACCGGTTTGTCCCACGTGTTCTGTGTGAGGTCTCCATCCGATATCGGAAACGGGCTTGGAACATGCTGTAGCTGCTCCTAAAACGTTGGCCAATTCTTCAATCATTCCCCAGTTTTCCGGTCCTTTCATTCCTCTTCCTGCGGAAACCACAATTTCAGCTTCCTTAAGGTCTAATTTTCCTGAACTTTGCTCATGGGAGATAACTTTAGTATCTTCATTAGCCACTGAAAGATTCTTGATTTCTTCTGAGCCGGATACTGCATTTTCCTTTACTCCGAAGGCATTTTGAGAAACAGTAATAATAACTCCGTTTCCTTCAGCTTTTGCATGCATAAATCCTTTTCCTGAGAATGCTTTTCTTTTTACCTGGAAAGGAGAAAGGCTTTCAGGAGCTTCCAGAACATTGGTGATTAATGAGTAATTCTTCATTACGGCAAGCATTGGAGCAATAGAAGAAGCATCGGTAGTGTGTGGAAAAACAATGATATTTCCATCCGCTACTTCACTTACTGCCTGAGCAAATGCTTTTGCTGAAAAGTTTTTAAGACCCTCGTCTTTGATATTAATCACGTTTGATGCTCCATACTTGTATAATAAGTCTGAAGAATCAGTAGGGTTTATAGAAATTGCCGTAACGGTATCCCCGGCTTTGTCTGCAACAGCTTTAGCATAAGAAACTGCTTCAAAAGCTGCTTTTTTGTAAACTCCGTTTATATTTTCTGCGTATACGAATACTGCCATTTTTTTACATTTAAAGATTAAAAATTCAAGAATAAAAGATTAGATTACTTTTGCTTCTTCGTGAAGTAATCTTACCAATTCATCAAGATTGTCCGGAGAAACCATTTTTACAGCAGCTCTTGGCGGAACGCTGTCATAAGATACTCCCTGAACTTTCACTTCGGAAGATGCAGGCTCTACCACTTGTAAAGGTTTTGTTCTTGCAGACATAATTCCTCTCATATTTGGAATGATAAGATCTTTTTCATCTACCAGTCCTTTCTGACCAGCAATCACTGCCGGTAATTTTACAGAAATCGTCTCTTTTCCTCCTTCAATTTCTCTCACTGCAGTAGCTTCACTTCCATTAACATCCAGGCCTACTGAAGCATTTACGAAAGGCTGGTTCAATAGCTGAGCCACCATTCCCGGAACGGAACCTCCGTTATAGTCAATTGATTCTTTACCGCAAAGGATAAGATCATAACCACCATTCTGAGCTACAGCTGCAATTTCTTTTGCTGTAGAATAGCTATCTTTCGGATCAAGGTTTACTCTTACCGCATCATTGGCACCAATGGCCAAAGCTTTTCTGATTACCGGTTCTGTGGCAGCATCCCCTACGTTTATTACCGTCACAGTAGCTCCCTGGGATTCCTGAAGTTTAACCGCTTTTGTCAACGCAAATTCATCTAACGGATTGATTACCCACTGAATTCCGTTTTTGTCGAAAGCAGATTTATCTGCTGTAAAGTTAATTTTTGAAGTAGTGTCCGGAACACTACTAATACAAACTAATATTTTCATATGTTGTTCTTAATTTTTTATCTGGTATAGGTAACCTTATGGTTTCATGTGTACTGTTTTATTTTTCTCTTTCAGCATAAAGTTCATAAGGTTCATGCAGAGATTTTGGTTGTTTTAATTTTTTGCTAATATAAATAAAAAATATATTATGCATGCATAATACTTATTAAATTATTATTCAATACATTAAATGTATTTACTGAGCAGGTTTCATTGCCCTGAACTCTATTTTACTAGGCAAAACACGCGGATTCATCTTTAAAATATCCAACACCAGTTCTCCCATATCCTGCGGCTGGATCTTCCAGCTGTCTTTTTCTGAAGGAACATTTCCATTAAAATGGGTAGCCACAGATCCCGGCATAATGACCGTAGATTTGATATTATATTTCCTTAAATCAATCATTGCGGCCTGGGTAAAGCCTACTACCCCGAATTTTGATGCATTATAGCCGGTCCCGTTTTCAAAAAAATTGGCTCCTGCCAGACTTGAAATGGTGATGTAATACCCCTGTGTCTTTTTTAATTCTTCCACAGAAGCTTTTAAGGTGTAAAAAACACCGGTAAGGTTTGTTTCTATCATGTCATTCCATTCTGCAGCACTCAGTTCATCCACAGGCTTAAATATGCCTAATCCAGCATTAGCTATAACATAATCCAACCTTCCGAATTTTTCCCGTATATATTGTACGGCTTCCTGTTCGCTTTCAAGGCTTCTTACATCAGAAACAATTCCCAGCACATCTGCTGAATATTTTCTGAGGTCCTGCTCTGCTTTCAGTACATCTTCTCTTCTTCGCCCTGAAAATGCCACTGATATTCCATTTCCAAGCAATACTTTCGCAATTCCGAAACCTATTCCTTTGGTTCCGCCTGTTATATAAGCTACTTTCTTTTCAGACATAGGTAAAATTTTAATTCTCTAAAATAACAAAAAACGCTCCAATTGGAGCGCTATTGTGATACTAAGATTTATCAGTACTTATTTTTTTATAAACTTCTCAGTTATTTTTCCTTCTTTTGTTTCAATATTAATGATATAACTTCCCGGATTAAGATTTTTTACATCTACTTTTTCATTATTCAGAATAGCATTGATTTTTCTTCCGCTTATATCAAAAATCTCTATATTGTTTATTTTTTCTTTAGCGTAAATCGTAAGAATATCCGACACAGGGTTAGGATAAACGGCAGCTGCAGAAACCTTCTTCGAAACTTCAGAAGTAGCCAGTGTTCCTGTTGTTGTTACCTTGAAATCATCCACTGCAAATCCGAACTGATCCTGAGAGATGCACTGAATAGCAATATAAACATTTTGTCCACTATAGGTATCCAGATTATAAGTATATTGATGCCATGCCGAATCTGCAGGTGAAGATACCGGATTGGCGCTGACTAAAGTAAAACTACCCGTTGCTGTATTGGTTGTAGACACCAGAACTTTAAATTTTTCATTTCCATAGGTAGAATCACAAGACTTAGCCCAAAAAGTAAGTACATTTCCTGAAGATCCAAGTTGTATTTGTGGTGAGATCATCCAGTCATTATTCCACGGAATAGAGGAAGAAGCAAAAGCAACCATCATTTTAGAACCTGTTCTAGCCGTCCAGTTTGATGTTGCTGTTGAAGTCATCGGAGGGGTTGTTGCCGTTGAATTGAAAACCTGGAATGACTTTGCTACTCCTGAGTTTAAAAAAGAAATCCCTGTGAACCCGTATGTAGTTTTCAAATCAGCGTCCGTTAGGGTCCAATTTCCCACATTACTAATTGCAAAATTAGTATACGTTTCAAAACTGTCTTCAAAAATTGTAGTTTGTGCATTTAAAGAATATAAACCTAAAAAGGCACTTAATAGTAAATATTTCTTCATGATTATCATTTTTAGTTCTCTATAAAAGTAATTATTTTTATTCAATTAACCAAATTATAATCAATTCAATATCAAAACATTATAATAAAAACATATTTGCTAAGTTATCTGGAAAATTACAACAAGGTAGACAATCTATAAATACAACTTTTGAGAGTAAAAAAATCTATAAAATAAATTTTTTAACATTAAAAAAATTGACAGAAAACAACAATATGATTTTTTTTTATTTTTTTTATAAATTTTTTCTGTAAAATTCTGGTTGTCAGTCTTTACATTTATCAGATATACACCCGGAGTCAGTCCTCTTATATCCAAAACATCCTTATTCAATATTACATTCACCTCTTTTCCGGCAGCCTCATATATTCTTATCTTTCCTATTGCTTGTGAAGAATTTATTTTTATAAAATCCGATGCCGGATTGGGAGATAATGAAAATAAACTGCTTTTGGGAGCCGCGTCTTTTACAGCCAATACCATTTCGGTATTAATCTTAATCTGGTCAATATATGCCGATCCCACCGCATTATTATGCACAAAACGTAATTGATCAATAGCTGAGTAGTTAACGGCCGGGCTTTGATAAATCAAAACATCATTCAGGTAATACCGGATATCCGCAGAAGTTCCTACCACTTTAAGCCTGTTCCATACATTGGGTGACCATGAAGCTGTAGCAGAAACCAGGGCCGGTACCCCGGAAGTAGTACTTAAAACCTTTATAATACCTGTTTTATCAAAATCTACCCTGACAACAAACTGATCATCAATACTGTTTACCCCCTGAAATCCAAAAACAGAACCGCCCAGTTGTGATATATTGATATCAAATGAAACGGAAAACCCGGCAGAAGCAAAAGGTGCAGGCAGGTTATAAAAACCTCCGATAACAGGGTCTGTTTGTGTGCCATACACAGGCTCTTTGACAATTTTTAAGGCACTGTACCCATCACTGGCTTTGTCCGTTGTAATCGTCTGATTTTCCACATGGGCAGGCATTCCTCCTGTCGGGGTACTGATCCACCCTGCTTGTCCCTGGATATCGCCTGATATAAAACCTTCCATGCTTTCAAAAGAAATAGTCTGTTGTGCAAAAGAAAGAACTGAAAATAAGGCACATGCTATTGAGTAGTATTTTTTCATAGTAAAGTGAAGTTTTTGTATTAAAAATATAAACTTTCCATGAAAAGTAAAGTAACCTGCAACAAATAATAATAAAGCTTTGATTTCAATAGCTTAAGCAGAAAAAGTTCATTTTTCTGTTCCATTAAGCCAGATAAGGCATAAAAAAACGCTCCGGATTGAAGCGTTTGGAAAGAACTTTTATTTCTTTATCAGTTTTTGGGAATATGTTTCATTTCCGCTGGTTATTTTTATCAGATATGTTCCTGGTTGCAGATTCCTGACATCTATACGGCTTCCACTGTATTGCGCATCCATTTTTCTACCTGTCATATCAAAAATTTCCGCATGGGTAATTTTTGATTTGGATTTCAGATACACATACTCTGAAGCAGGATTGGGATAAATTCCAACCCCTGAAGTAGAATTGGTTTCTACTGTTCCAAGCATAGCTCCCTCTGTCACTTTAATATTATCCAGCCCAAGTAGCATCCCTTCGTCAGAGGTTGGATTAAACTGCCTGAAGTAAATATTTACCTTCTGACCTGCAAAAGCTGACAGATTAACCATCCTTGGAACTGCCATATTCCCGGTTGATATATTTTCCTCGAGTACCGGGGTTTCTGTTCCTGTAAATGCCATATTGCTTGGAAGTGCATATACCGCATAATGATTATCCGGAGGGTTTACAAGGGTAAAATTAACAGCTGCTATCATAAACTCCAGTGAATAGGCATTTCCTTGCACAAGGTTTATTTCCGGAGATATCAAAAGATGATCAGCCGTTGTCGAAGTTGATGCAACTGCTACAACATTCCCGGAAAAGCCGGGAATATTGGAAGGGAATGTCGTCCAGTCATAATCATCATTGCCATCCCTGTCTTCTGAAATCCAGTTAGCAGGCAAATTGGGAGCACTGACAGACTCAAAAGTCTCTTCAAAAATAACCGTTTGAGCATTAAAGTGTAAACCCGCACCTAATAATGCTGTAAAAAATAATGTTTTTTTCATAAAAATGTGTTTTTAAGATTAATATGCAAGCAAATAATAAATAATCAGTTTATTAAGAGTAAAATCTCAATCTTCCTTTCATTAAAGCTAGATAAGTTTGAAAATGCTTCCAATAATACATTTAGAGAATGTTACTTCCTTATCAGTTTTTGAGAATACGTTTCATTTCCACTGGTTATTTTTATCAGATATGTTCCTGGTTGCAGATTCCTGACATCTATACGGCTTCCACTGTATTGCGCATCCATTCTTCTGCCTGTCATATCAAAAATTTCCGCATGGGTAATTTTTGATTTGGATTTCAGATACACATATTCTGAAGCAGGATTGGGATAAATTCGAACCCCTGATGTAGAATTGGTTTCTACTGTTCCAAGCATTGATTGTTGGGTAACACGGACAGTGTCAACTATTAAAACTCCTTGTTGTGGAAAATTATATTGCCTGAAATAAATTGTAACGCTCTGCCCCGCATAGCTTGATAAATCAATAGTTTTCAGCATTGCTATATCACCAGTAGCGATGCTTTCTTCCAGGACAGGAGTCTCTGTACCCATAAATGTGCTTGTACTGGGGAGTATATAAACAGCATAATAATTATCGGCTGGATAAAAGCCCCCGAGTGTCCACGTTCCAATTAAAAACGATAAAGAGTAAGTATTTCCTGCTTGTAAATTAACCGGTGGAGATACCAACAGATGATCAGATGTTGGAGTTGATCCAGTTACAGCAACCTTCCCCGAAAATCCCAGTGGATCAGTAAAAGAAGAAGCGTCTGCCCCTTCCCATTTTTGCCCATCTCCATCTCTATCGATCGTTATCCAACCGGAAGGCAAGCCAGGTTGCGATAGCGACTCAAAAGTCTCTTCAAAAATAACAGTTTGAGCATTAAAGGACAAAACCGCACCTAATAATGCTGTAAAAAATAATGTTTTTTTCATAAAATGTGTGTTAAGATTAAGTAATATCTAATCAATTATTATACTGCATCTTACATCCAAATTTATTTAACTTTCAGATCAAAACAAATCCTTTGTGAATAAAAATCAAAATACTTTTAAAAAAAGGAAGATTGAGGCATTTAAAAAGATTTTTTTTCATTATTTGGTCAGTTATAACAAAAAAACAAGGTGTTTCAATATTGAAACACCTTGTTTTGTATAATATACTGTATAAAATCAATAATTATTTTGAATAATTTTCAAAAAATAATGGAATACTTTCGATTCCCTTATAGAAGTTAAATAAACCATAATGCTCGTTTGGAGAATGGATAGCGTCAGAATCCAATCCGAAGCCCATTAATACTGATTTAGCACCTAAAACTTTCTCAAACATAGCTGTAATAGGAATACTTCCTCCGCTTCTATAAGGTAGCACCTCTTTACCAAAGGCTGTTTCCATTGCCTGTTTAGCGGCCAGGAATTCTTTAGTATCGCTCTGCAACACGTAAGGCATTCCTCCGTGGTGAGGAGTTACTTTTACCTTTACGGTATCCGGCGCTATTTTTTCAAAATATTTTGTGAATTTCTCTGTAATTTCTTCCGGAGTCTGATACGGCACCAGACGCATGGAAATTTTAGCAAAAGCCTTGGAAGGAATCACTGTTTTAGCTCCTTCCCCTGTATATCCACCCCAGATACCATTACAGTCTAAAGTAGGGCGAATTGAAGCTCTTTCCAGGGTTGTATATCCTTTTTCACCTTCTACTCCGCTCAATCCGATAGATTTCTTGAACTCTTCAGGGTTGTCCTTCAGTTTGTTCATTTCAGCCCTGTCGGAATCAGATACGATTTCAACATTATCATAGAAGCCATCAATGGTAATATGTCCATCTTCATCAATTAGCTTGGCAATCATTCTGGAAAGAACATGAATCGGGTTAGGAACAGCACCTCCGTAAAGTCCTGAATGAAGATCCCTGTTTGGGCCTTCCACTTCTACTTCCACATAGCTCAACCCTCTTAATCCTGTTGTTACTGTAGGCTGTTCATTGCTGTAAATATGAGTATCTGAGATCAGAATACAATCACAAGATAATTTTTCCTTATTTTCATTAACGAAATCTCCCAGACTAACGGAGCCTACTTCTTCTTCCCCCTCCAAAATAAACTTCACATTGCATGGAAGGGTATTGGTTTTCATCATCGCTTCAAAAGCTTTCAGATGCATAAAGAACTGTCCTTTATCGTCAGCAGCTCCTCTTGCAAAAATAGCACCGTCAGGATGCAATTCAGTTTTTTCAATATACGGTTCAAAGGGTGGCTTTCTCCATAATTCCAGCGGATCTGCAGGCTGCACATCATAATGTCCATATACCAGTACCGTTGGTAAGCTTTTATCTATAATTTTCTCTCCAAAAACGATAGGATACCCTTTAGTTTTGCAGATTTCAACATGGTCTGCTCCTGCATTTCTAAGGTGTTCCGCGCATACATCTGCACATTTCAGCACGTCATTTTTATAAGCCGGATCTGCAGAAATAGAAGGAATTCTCAATAACTCAAATAATTCATCCACGAAACGCTGCTTGTTTTCGTTGATGTAATTTAATGTCTCTTGCATTGTAAAATTTTGTTTGGTTAAAATTAAAAAAAATGCACCGCTGGACCAAGTAAAAACAGGATTTTCTAAGAAAAGATTATTTCTGATGATTCACCCGGCAGTCATTTCAAAAAATAAAAAATGCCCTGCAAAAACAGGGCATCAGAGATCTTATAGTCATAATTAGTGTTCAGCTTTTGGAGCTTTTTCAGCTTCAGCAGGCTTCGCAGCAGCGGCAGTACTGTCAGTTTTAGGAGCTTCAGCTTCAGGCTTTGCAGCTTCTTCTTTGTGCTCAGCAGTAGCCTCATGTCCTCCATGGGCTTCCCCACCCTGAGCATCATCAGAATATCTTTCTACTCCTTCTTCCAGTTTCAAAGTACCTCTATTCCCTCCTGCTGCTACTTTTTTACAACTTACTGCTACCGTTGCAATGGCTAAACATATAACTAATTTTTTCATATGTAAATTTTTAATTTTTAAAGATCATATGGAATCGCCCTGTATTAATTATTGAAACAGTTGACGATTTCATACTAAATTTTTGATTGCCCAAAAGTAAGAAATCCTGCTTTTTTCGGCAACATTTTTATACTGATTTTAATATAATTTTTCCTTTTTTGGACTGTGTAAAAATAAGGTAGTCATCTCCCCCATCTTTCAACCCATATTTTTTTTTGATTTCTTCAGGTTTTAAAGGATAGTTTTTCGAGATAATATTAAATTGCCCTTTCTTTTTAATGCTTTTAGAATCAATAACTTCTGTTTCCATAATCCTTCCCGGAAAATCCGCTTTTATTTCGTCTGAAGTATAAAGATGGGTATTAGGATGAAGCTTTTTTAAATTAAACTTTTCAGCGATCAGATTAAATATTCCAGCCTTTAAAACGGAATTATTAGGGATATAAATATATCTTTCAGGCTCGGAGTATTCTGAATTGGCATTTTCTTCTTCTCCAAAATTAAAGCTAAACTCAGATTCTCCACTTTCCAGATTTACGCAATGGCAGATAATTTCATTCTGAGCCTCTTTAGACAGAAAAATCACCACCTCTTTCACATCGTTTTTTAAAGCAACAATATCAATCCTGGAAATCCGGGGTAAAACGGAAATAAGATATTTAAGATCAATCAGCGGTGAAAGTTTAATAACGACCTGATCCGAGATAGATAGCAACTTCTCCTGAATTTCCAAAATATCCGGAGAGAGGTCTTCCAGGAGAAAAACTTTGTTCTTATTCTGATCTCTACGCGCCGGATCCAAATAAATAACATCAAAATATTCTTGATTATTGTATAAAAAATCTTCCAGCTTAGCATTGACAAACTTTGCTTTTTTGTCCAACATAGCCCAGTTATGCTCGACAATTGCCAGGAGCTCAGGATTTTGTTCTATTAAAGTAATGTCATTGAAATTCCGGGACAGGTAATAAGCATCAATACCAAAACCACTGGTAAGATCGATAAATTTTTCTCCTTTTAGAGCTTCAGATTTGTAGATTGCCGTTTTTTCAGAGGATGACTGTTCTAAATTGAGTTGTGGTGGAAAAATAATCCCGTCTTTCAATAAAAAAGGAAATTTTTTCTGTGCAACCTGTTTTCCTTTGATCTGTTGAACGATTTCCTGCATAGTAATATCAGGAAACGGAGATTTTTTCAACAACAATGCATGCAAATCTGTGTTCAGATTGGCATTGATATAATTTTGAACTTCTTTATTTAAAAGTTTAACCACAGTTTTGTATTATTCTATATTATCCCAGGTTTATATCTTATTTTATCCGCAATCATCTGTGCCAATCTGTGCCATCTGTGGTGATACAAAAAATCTTTAAATTATAAACCGCAGATTTTCACAGATTTTTATACTCATCCTACAAAAACTTATGTCAGGTTGTGAGCTCGGAAAACTAGCCTCATTTATCCGCAATCATCTGTGTCAATCTGTGCCATCTGAGGTGATACAAAATCTTTAAATTATAAACCACAGATTTTCGCAGATTTTTTATTTATATTTAACTTAAATCTCCATTTATTTTTCTAAAGATACTTTTACCAATATAGTCGGTATTGAAATTGACCAGAATTCCCAGTTTTAAATCTGTTAATTTTAAATAAGTCAATAATTGTTGATGATGAATATTGGCGATTTCCGCTACTGCTTTAACTTCGATAATTACCTTATCTTCAACTATAATATCAGCAATAAAACCTGAATCAATAAAAGTATTTTTAAATTTGACACTCATGGGGACCTGAGTTCTAATTTTTAAGCCATTATTTTCAGTTCATAAGCCAGGACTTTCTCATATACCTTTTCTAACAGGCCGGGCCGAGCTCATTATAAACAGAAAATATTGATTTTCTGATATAAAAACTTATTTCATTTTCTTTCATCGTATTTGTATTTTGTGTTTCGTAAATCTACACAAAATCAAATACGTTTTATATTTTTATGGAAGCATTATTTACCTTTTGTAAAAAATATAATCAGTCAATATAGGTTTTATGCCGTTCTGTTTAAGGAGAGAATTGATTTGTCCTCTATGATAGGTAGAGTGATTCACTGCATGGAAAAGCATTTCAAAAACGCTGTTCCTAAACTTTGTACCTCCCGAATTCTGATATTCTATTTGTTTGTCCGGATCAAATTTTTGAATAATATCAATACTTTTCAGAAAATTCTGATGATTGATTTCTGTGAGCGTATCCAAGGGATTAAGCTGCCAGACTTCAAAAGGTCTTTCTCCTAATATCCGGGCATTCCAGATTTGTTGAGCATTGAGTGTATGGTTCATCAGACTGATTACTCTATCGTCTACAGCCGCTCTGTTTTCAGCAATCAATTTAATCATTTCAAGGTTGAAATGATGGGTGTATTCAAATAAATCAATCAGTTTTTCTTTCATTACTCAAACATTTCCGCCCAGCGGACTGCTTTTATTTCTTTTTCGTTATATAATTCTGCGATAGACTTTTTAACTTCTAATTTAGGGTATAAATTAACGCCAATCAGCTTTATTTTACCTTCTTCAATCCATTGCTGCTCTGCTATGGCATGTTCGCAGATTTTTTTTCTGAATAATTCCCTGTTTAATAAGCTCCAGATAACCTCCGGCTTCTTCTATTTCTACCAACAGCGCCCATGATTTTTCAGCAATCTGTCTGGTGATATCTTCCACGTAGTAGCTTCCGTTGGCAGCGTCTTCAAATACGTTGATAATGCTTTCGTAAGCTAAAACTATCTGTTGTTTAAAGGATATTTCTTCTGAGTTGTCTGTAGTTCTGTCTACCAGGTAATTATTGGTAAAAACAGCGTCTGCCCCTCCAATCATTGCTGAAGCAAGTTCCAATGTAGAGCGGATGAGGTTATTTTCATTGTCGGAGACCGCTTTATTTCTCAAAGAGGTTTCCGCAAAAATATAAGGGATATCATCCAGTCCGTATTCTTTTGAAAGTTGATTGAAAACCATTTTAAAGGCTCTCAGCTTAGCCATTTCAAAGAAATAATTTCCTCCAATGGCGATTCGGAAGATCAGCTTATTCAGAATATCTGTGCCATATGCTTCTATCAGTTCCTTAGTTTTGGCAAGGGCAATACCTAATTGCTGATAAATAGCTGCTCCTGCATTCTGGTGCAATGAAATATCAACACAAATGCTTCTTCTAAAATCTTTTGAAAGAAGTTCTTTGGTCAATTGATCATCAATGATTCCTTCTTTTTCGTTAAAAACGTCAATCAGTGAAAAATACTGGTCTTCTTCTTTAGGACTGATGTGACCAGCAAGATCTTTATTATTGACAAAAATTGTTTTTTGTTCAAGGTTTTCCACATTATGGTCTAACAGGAAAGCAAATACTTCATCTTCCAGACTTTCATGGTACCTGGCGACCAGATGGGTACTTTCTTCTACTTTTGGCAGGTTGGCCAAAGGTTTCTGAACTTCTGTGTAAAAAGGCTTTACTTCTATCCCTTCCAGGTTTTCTTTTTCAAGGATCGTGTAAATATCTTCTGTTTTAAGCTGTTTTTTTACTAAGTTTTCCCAGTTTGGAAATGTATTGGTATCTGACATTGCGATGGAGGTTATAAGTTGAAAATGGGTATTTTATGAAGGAATGATTATTTTTTGGTTTTAGTACTGTCTACTACCAGAATAAAAATCTCTTCGTTCGGTTTTTTCATAAAATAGTTTTCTCTTGCGTACTTTTCTTTCTCTGATTTGTTGTTCATCAGTTTTTTTATAAAAAGCATCGTTCTTTTCGTATTCTTTCTTGTAATACTCCAATTGTTCTTCATATTTTTTGATCTCCCCATTCAGTTCGTTAATCACCAAAAATGAAGTTTTGTCGAAGAAAATCATCCATACCAAAAACAGACAGATCGTAATGGTATACTTATTCAGAATATATTTCTGGATTAATTTAAAGTTTTCAGATTTCGGCTGAATGTCTTTGATAAGGTTATTTTCTTCCATTTTTAATGTTTTTTCAACGAGTTTTTAATAACCGTAGTTAAAAAATCAATCGCTACGGAATTCTGTCTCATATTAGGGATAATAAGATCGGCTTCATTTTTAGAAGGCTCTATAAATTCCTGGTGCATTGGTTTCAAAGTGGTCTGATAGCGGTGTAATACCTCGCTCAGATCTCTTCCTCTTTCCTGGGTGTCTCTTCTGATCCTCCTGATCAGCCTTTCATCTGAATCTGCATGCACAAACACTTTCAGGTCAAATTCTTTCAACAGTTCTTTATTGGTTAAAACCAAAATTCCCTCTACGACCAATACATTCTTAGGTTCTACAGTGACATGATCTCCTGTTCTGGAATGGGTTACAAAGCTGTAAATCGGCTGTTCAATCGGCTCATTATTCTTTAAAGCTTTAACATGTTTTATCAATAATTCAAAATCAATAGACTTGGGGTGGTCGTAGTTTAGCGCCTCTCTTTCTGTCAGGGTAAGGTTTTGATTGTCATGATAATAATTATCCTGTGAAAGGATATTCATTCCTTCAATATCTAGCTGCTGAAGTATCTTGTCAACAACTGTAGTTTTGCCGGATCCTGTACCACCGGCAATTCCTATTACAAGCATTCTTTTTTGTTTCTTTATAGTTGGTACAAATATACTATTTTAGATAAAATATGACAACGAAGATAGAGAAATTGACCAATTAAGAAATTCTTATATCCTGAGGTTAAAATTGATCTTTAAAGCACCAGAAAATACGCTAAGAATTTAGAAAGCTGTATGGAGCGTTACGTTAAGTAGTAGGAACAACTACCATAAGTCTTTCTCAAAAATAAATAATCAATACGTTAAATGTTTTTCATAAAAAAGCCGGTCAATAAATTGACCGGCTCTTATTTTATACGATTTCACTGGTTAATTCCCGTGAAATAAGTTTTTCATGCATAGGCTTCAGAATATCCATTGAGCCTGTTTTCACTGTGCATTTACCTTTATAATGCACCAGAATCGTACATTGTTCCGCCTGTTCCAGCGTGTGCTTACAAATTTCAATTAAACAGTCAATGACATAATCAAAAGTATGAACATCATCATTATGCAATACCAATTTATAAACATCATCCGTATCATCCAGGACCAGAACTTCTTCTTCATACTGTCGTTTCGGATTTTCGTAATCTTTGATCGTATTATAAAAATTCATTGTAAGTAATTTTTTTTAAACTTCTCCGATTTTTTCTGCTAAATTATCTATAGAATTAGGCCCATGATATACCAGCTCTACCAATTCTACACTTTTATTATTCATTTTCAGGATCTTAAAATGATAATTATCAAGATCAAATTCCTGGTTTTCTTCCGGAATTTCTTCAAGTTCATAAAGAATAAATCCTGCCAGTGAATTGTACTCACTTTCTTCAGAAAGAGGGAGTTTCTTCGGTAAGAATTCATTAATCTCATCCAAAGGTTGGGTTGCCTGTACCCAATACGTATTATCTCCTATTTTATCAACGATTTTTTCTTCATCATCTTCTTCATCCTGGATTTCTCCTACCAATTCCTCAAGGATATCCTCCAGGGTGATAATCCCCTCTGTTCCTCCAAATTCATCAATAACAACAGCAATATGCTGTTTTTTAAGCTGGAAGGTTTTTAATAAGTCTGAAACTTTCTTGCTTTCTACCACGAAAAAGGCATCACGCATTAAGTCCTTAAGGTCTTCATGATCCAGGTCTCCTTTTCTTTTGACAAATTCCCTTATGATTTCTTTGGTATAGAAAATCCCGATCACATTATCGATAGAGCCAATATAGACAGGAATACGGGAATAACCGCTATCCATAATCTTATTAATAATCTCATTGACATCTTCTTCAAAATCAATTGAAGTAATATTTTGCCTTGGAACCATGATCTGCTTTGCAGAGTGATCTGTAAAATCAAAGGCATTTTTGATGATTTCATAGTTCTCTTCTTCGATCTCACCGCTGTCTGCACTTTGTTTTACCAAAAGCTGAAGTTCTTCCGTGGAGTGGATTTCCTGCTCAGAAGCCGGGTGTATTTTGATCAATCTCAGGAAACCGTTTGACATAGAGTTCATCAACCAGATAAACGGTTTAAAAATAGTATAGAAAACTCTCAACGGAACCGCTGTGGCCATCGTTGTAGCTTCTGATTTTCTGATCGCTATGGATTTTGGAATAAGCTCACCAAATACAATATGCATAATGGTAATCAAAACAAAACTGATCACCAGGGAAACTGAGGTAACAGTAGCCTGGCTCATATTGAAATTAAGTGAATGAAAAATATTTTCAACGATATGATGCAAAGCACTTTCTCCCACCCAACCCAGGGCAAGGGAAGCCAATGTAATTCCTAACTGAGTAGCAGAAAGATACTCATCAAGGTGTTTAATGATATGTTCTGCCTGTTTTGCCATAGAATCACCTTCTGCGGCTTTAAGTTGAATCTGTGAATAACGAACTTTAACAATTGAAAATTCTGCGGCTACGAAAAAGCCATTTAGTAAAACAAGAAATAAGGCCAGCAAAAGCCTGACTATGTCCGAATCCATTTAGAAGTTGTATAAATTTTATTAACTACAAAGATATGCAAAATATAAATAACCTGAATCCGGTACAGTTAACTTATTTCAATGGAGGCGCTTTTTGAAGTGAAAAAACGAGGCTTTAAAACAGCCTTAATTTCTCATGAAAAAATATTCCGATATCTTTTGTCCCCAACTATTCCTAAAGAAGATTTTAAGGCAGTAAATGAGAGTTTTTAGCTTTTAACCATAAAAAAAGCACCGATAATATCGATGCTTTTGATGGTATGTTAAAATAATTCTTACGAATTTTTCAAAGCTTCTGCTCCGGAAACAATTTCCAGGATTTCGTTGGTAATTGCTGCCTGTCTCGCTTTGTTGTAGAAGATCACAAGATCATTCTTTAGAGCCTGGGCGTTGTCTGTTGCTTTGTGCATTGCAGTCATTCTCGCTCCGTGCTCTGATGCAATTGAGTCTAAAATTGCTTTGAAAATCTGAGTTTTGATAGATTTTGGAATCAAATTATCAAGAATCTCAGCTCTGTTTGGCTCAAAGATATAATCTGTTTCAACTTCTGATTCTGTATTTTCAGGCATTGAGATAGGAAGAACTCTTTCTGTTGTTACTTCCTGAGTCGCTGCATTCACGAATTTATTGTAAATAACATAAACTTCGTCAAATTTTCCTTCCGTGAAACTAGTCATTACTCCTTCAACGATGTGAGCAACAGTATCAAAGTTCATGTTATCGTACACAGAGCTTCCATTGGCATATACCGTACGGCTTTTTCTTACTGCATCATATACCTTTTTTCCTACAGGAAGAACTTCAATCTCATATTGAGAATTGTTCTGAAACTGAAGGTTAAGCTCTTTTACGATTGAAGAGTTAAAAGCTCCCGCAAGACCCCTGTTTGAAGTAACAGCGATGAAAAGTATTCTTTTAACCTCTCTTTTCTGAGCATATACAGAAATCTGATCAGGATCAGAGCTAGAATTTACATTCTGGATAAGCTCCTGTAATTTTTCAGAATATGGTCTTAACATTACGATTGCATCCTGTGCTTTTTTAAGTTTCGCAGCGGAAACCATTTTCATAGCACGTGTAATCTGCATCGTAGATGAAATTGACGTAATTCTGCCTCGTATTTCTTTTAAGTTTGCCATTAATTTGGGTTCAAAGTTTAAGGTCTAAAGTTTAAGGCTTAAAACGCTATATTTTAAACCTTAAACATTGAATTTTTTTAGTTGTATTTAGAAGCTAAATCGTTAGCTGCCTGCTTAAGAACACCTGTAATATCATTATCGATTTTTCCAGCTTTGATCGCAGCCATTGTATCAGGGTGCTTAGATCTCAGGAACTCGATGTACTCATGTTGGAATTCTTTAATCTTGTTCAATGGAACGTTTCTCAATAAGTTCTCAGTACCCGCATAGATCATTGCTACCTGGCTGTCTACCGGAAGTGGAGAGTTAACCGGCTGCTTAAGAAGCTCCACGTTTCTTTCTCCTTTAGAGATTACTGCTAAAGTAGAAGCATCAAGATCAGAACCGAACTTGGCAAACGCTTCTAATTCTTTATATTGAGCCTGGTCAAGTTTCAATGTACCAGATACTTTTTTCATTGATTTGATCTGAGCATTACCTCCTACTCTTGATACAGAGATACCTACGTTAATCGCAGGACGAACCCCTGAGTTGAATAGATCAGACTCCAGGAAGATCTGTCCATCTGTAATAGAGATTACGTTAGTTGGGATATACGCAGAAACGTCACCTGCCTGAGTTTCGATGATTGGAAGTGCCGTTAATGATCCACCACCTTTTACGATTGGCTTTAAAGACTCTGGTAAGTCATTCATTTGCTTGGCAATTTCGTCATCAGCAATGATTTTTGCAGCTCTTTCCAATAGTCTTGAGTGAAGATAGAAAACGTCTCCAGGGTAAGCTTCACGGCCCGGTGGTCTTCTTAAAAGTAGGGAAAGCTCACGGTAAGCAACAGCTTGTTTAGATAAATCATCATAAACGATCAATGCCGGTCTACCTGTGTCTCTGAAGTACTCACCGATAGCAGCACCTGCCATCGCAGAATATACCTGCATCGGAACCGGATCTGATGCGTTAGCCGCAACAATTACCGTATATGCCAAAGCTCCCTTATCAGAAAGAGTTTTAACGATTTGTGCTACAGTAGAAGCTTTCTGACCGATAGCTACATATATACAATATACTGGTTTACCAGCATCAAAGAATTCTTTTTGGTTGATGATCGTATCGATCGCAACAGTTGTTTTACCTGTTTGTCTGTCACCGATGATAAGCTCTCTTTGTCCTCTTCCTACAGGAATCATAGAGTCAATTGCCACGATACCTGACTGCAAAGGTTCAGTTACCGGCTGTCTGTAGATAACCCCAGGAGCTTTTCTTTCCAGTGGCATTTCGTATAAATCCCCTGTGATAGGACCTTTACCATCGATAGGGTTACCAAGAGTATCTACTACTCTTCCTAACATTCCTTCTCCTACTTTGATAGAAGAGATTCTGTTTGTTCTTCTTACTGTATCCCCTTCTTTTACTAATTTACTTTCACCTAATAAAGCAACCCCCACGTTGTCTTCTTCAAGGTTAAGTACAATACCTTCTACATCACTAGAAAATTTCACCAACTCTCCGTATTGTACGTTTTCTAACCCGTATACACGAGCAATACCATCACCGATGGTTAAAACTGTACCTACTTCCTCAACGTTTGATTGAGTGTCGAAGTTGGCCAATTGCTGTTTTAAGATCGCAGATACTTCTGCCGGATTTATTTCTGCCATTGTATGGTTGTTTTTCTTAATTTAATTGAAAATCTTTTTTAACTTGGTTCAGTTTGGTCTTCACAGATGCATCTACCTGCTGGTCTCCTACTCTCAGAATATATCCTCCAAGGATTTCAGGCTTAACATTTACTTTCAGATCAAAGTTTGAGTCAGTATTTACAAGATTGGTAGATCTTAAAATCTGGTCAAGGTTTTCTTTTGAAAGCGGAGTTGCTGTAGTAAGCGTTACTCTCTGCACACCGTTAAGGTCTTCTACTTTATTGATAAATTCCTGAGCGATATTTTTCAATTGGTTTTCACGTCCGTGTTTAATCACCAGTGTGATCAGATTTTGGGTAGAAACAGATAAACCTTTGAATATTTCGTTTGCTACTTCTATTTTCTTTTTAGAATCGATGTAAGGAGTAAGGAAAAACTTATTTAAATCTTTAGATTCAGTCATTACCTTTACTACATCTTTCATTTCAGAAAATACAGTAGCCGTTTGCCCTGCTTCATTCGTGAAGTCAAGTAAACCTTGTGCGTATCTTTTAGCTACTTTAGATGTAAGCATTCTTAGTTAAGGTTTGATTTGTTTAAATAATTTTGAACTAATTCGTTTTGAGCTTCAGTGTTATCGAGTTTTTGCTTCAGGATAGATTCAGCAATGTTCACAGATAAAGTACCGATTTGGGTTTTGATGTCTGCCATGGCAGCATTCTTCTCAGCAGTGATGGTCTGCTTAGCAGCTTCGATCATTTTGTCTCCTTCAGCTTTAGCAGCATCTTTGGCTTCTCCTACGATTCTGTCCTTAATTTCTCTAGCTTCTTTAAGGATAGCATCTCTTTCGATTTTAGCTTCACGAATAATTCTTTCGTTATCCTCTTTTAAAGTTTCCATTTCTTTTCTAGCCAATTTAGCTTGATTAAGAGCGTCAACTATAGAAGTTTCTCTGTCGTTAATAGACTTTAAAATAGGTTTCCAAGCGAATTTACCTAACAGAAATAATAACGCTAGAAAGATAACAGACTGGATAATAAATAATCCTGATGAAAACTGATGAATTAATTCCATTATATAAATGTATAAATAATTATTACTTTTTTAAAGAATCATTACCTGCAACCAACCGTTGCAGATAATGATCTGATTGAATTAGTTTACTGCGAATAGAGCAGCAAACGCAACACCTTCTACAAGTGCAGCTGCGATAAGCATAGCTGTTTGGATTTTTCCAGATTGTTCAGGTTGTCTAGCGATAGCTTCAAGAGCAGCAGCTCCGATTTTACCAAGACCGATACCTACACCTAGTACTACGATACCAGCACCTACAATTTTAGGGATTTCCATAATATATAATTTTAAAAAAATTTGTTTAAATACTTTTTTTAATTCAAATGATTAGTGAGCTGCGTGGTGTTCATGCTCGTGCTCCTGCACCGCCATTCCGATAAACAAAGCTGATAACATCGTGAAGATATAAGCCTGTAGGAATGCTACTAATACTTCCAATAAATAAATGACTAATGTTAAGAACGGGAATGCTACTCCTGCAATAACATTCTTGAATACGTAGATCAACCCGATCAAACTCATTACGACGATGTGACCTGCCGTCATGTTGGCAAAAAGTCGGATCATCAATGCGAATGGCTTAGTGATGGTTCCTAATAATTCGATAGGAAGCATGATCAGCTTCATTGGCACTGGTACTCCCGGCATCCAGAAGATGTGTTTCCAGTAATCTTTATTGGCAGAGAATGTAGTAATCAGATAAGTAAGGATAGCCAGGAAGAAAGTCATGGTAATATTACCGGTAACATTGATTCCGAATGGCATTAATCCTAAAACATTCAGGAAAAGAATAAAGAAAAACACTGTTAATAAATAACCGATAAATCTTTTATACTTATGTCCGATGTTTGGAATAGCGATTTCATCTCTCACAAAGATTACCAATGGCTCCAGGAATCTGGCAGCTCCACTTGGAACCGGTGATTTTTTATAAGACTTAGCCATTCCGGTAAACAATACCAACATGAAAACTGACACCAAGATTATGATCAGTACACTTTTCGTAATAGAAAGATCCAGCACTTTCTCAGCGGTAGGATGACCTGCTTCATCCACAGGCAATGTTCCTGCTGCATCAGTCTTGTAAATCTTTTCGTGGTGCAACATGTAATAAGCTCCATCCACCTCAGTCGGCTCACCATGCATAAAACCTTCTTTATTGCTCATGAAAGCATGGAAACCGTTATCATAAAAAATAACAGGAAGAGGGAAACCGATGTGGTGACCTTCTTTGTCAACCATCAATGTGAAATCATGCGCATCCAATAAGTGATGATCGATGAATTCTTTGTTTTCTTTACTTACTTTGTCTTTCTCTGAAAGCTCTTGAGCAGGAGCCGCCCCAGCAGTTGCCTCGCCGTGCTGTGCAGACACCAAGTTTAATACAAAAATACTGTAGAATAAAACTGCGAATTTCTTAAACATTGATAGGTTTTTTTCGTTGTGCAAAAATATAATATTTTTTCTAGTTTCAATAAATAATTTTACTGTTTTTTATCATGATTAATAAGCTTAATCGCATAGTACGTAAGCAGCGTTGTCAGGACAAAATAAGGCATGATAAAATGAAATTTATAGCCGGGAATGGCTTCAAAGTTCAATTTTTTCCGGATTAAATACATTAAACCGAATTTTAAAAGGATCAATCCGATGACAGACAGCCCTAAAAACTCAGGAGCTACCCTATTGATCAAAACAATCAAAGTTATCATCATCATAAACATAACGCTCAGGAAAAGGTAAAATTTAATAATGACAATTTCATCCAGATGAAAAACAAATTTCCAAAGAGAAAAATGAATCAGGAATGTCAGGAAAAATAAGACTACAACAAGAATATTAGGATTAGATTTCATTCTTTCGTTAAATTTTCATCCATGTATAAAACATGGTTTATTCAATTGATCGCAAAAATAGACTTTTTCTATCGTATTATCCTATGATTTGATAATTATCATTTTTCCATATAGCCGTTGTGCATTTTGATATTAAATGGCAGTTCAGAATAAAGCAGTTTTAAAGCCGGGGAACTGGGAGCTGGGAGTCATGAAGGTCGTAAAGAATAACGATTCATCTTTTTTATCGATCTTGAGGCAAAAATTAATGATGTAATAGCTGTCAGTCTTTACAACCGAAAGTAACTTCCAGCTTCTTTCTTCCAGCTTCCAACCCATTACCAGACTTTCCTACTCCGAACTGTAATTTTTGGCTCAAAATGCCCAACGAGTTTTTCTATATATAATATTACGTGTATTCATCCTTTGGATATGCTAAAAATTCCTTATTTTTGCAAACCTATAATTTACAATACATATGTTTAATAGTTTACAGGATAAATTAGACAAGGCATTACATAATATTTCCGGACGTGGAAAAATTACAGAAATCAATGTGGCGGAAACCGTAAAGGAGATCCGCAGAGCATTAGTAGATGCCGACGTTAACTATAAAGTTGCAAAAGACCTTACAAAGAGAGTTCAGGACAAAGCCTTAGGACAAAATGTTCTTACTTCCCTGACTCCGGGACAATTAATGACTAAAATTGTTCATGATGAATTAGTAGATTTAATGGGAGGTTCTCAGGAAGGTATTAATCTTTCAGGAAAACCGACGGTAATCCTTATTGCAGGTCTTCAGGGTTCAGGTAAGACAACTTTTTCCGGAAAACTTGCCAATTATTTACAAACCAAAAGAAATAAGAAACCTTTATTGGTGGCTTGTGACGTTTATCGTCCTGCAGCGATTGACCAGCTAAAGGTTTTAGGAGGACAAATTAATGTTCCTGTATATACTGAAGAAGGAGCCACAAATCCTTCTACCATTGCTGAAAATGCTATCAATTTTGCAAAAGCCAACCACCATGATGTCGTAATCGTGGATACTGCCGGCCGTCTGGCAATTGATGAGCAGATGATGAACGAGATTAAATCCGTACATTATTTCATCAAGCCACAGGAAACCCTTTTTGTGGTAGACTCTATGACCGGTCAGGATGCTGTAAATACGGCAAAGGCGTTCAACGAAGCTTTGAACTTTGACGGGGTTGTTCTTACCAAGTTAGACGGTGATACAAGAGGGGGTGCTGCATTAACGATCCGTTCTGTAGTTGAAAAACCAATCAAATTTATCTCCACAGGAGAAAAAATGGAAGCCTTAGACCTTTTCTATCCGGAAAGGATGGCAGACAGAATCCTGGGAATGGGGGACGTTGTTTCCTTGGTAGAAAGAGCCCAGGAGCAGTTTGATGAAGAAGAAGCCAAAAAACTTCACAAGAAAATTGCTAAAAATGAATTTGGTTTCGATGACTTCCTGAAGCAGATCAACCAGATTAAGAAAATGGGTAACATGAAGGATCTGATGGGGATGATTCCTGGTGTAGGAAAAGCCATTAAAGATGTAGAGATTAGTGACGATGCGTTTAAGCATATTGAAGCAATTATCTACTCTATGACTCCTGAAGAAAGAAGAAAACCATCCATCATCAATACGCAAAGGAAAAACAGGATTGCAAAAGGTGCGGGAAGAAAAATCGAAGATGTGAATCAATTGATGAAACAATTTGATCAGATGGGTAAAATGATGAAGATGATGCAAGGACCTCAAGGAAAGCAAATGATGCAGATGATGAGCAAGATGCCAAACATGCCTGGAATGGGCGGAATGTTTGGAAAATAATGCTGAAACATCTAATCAAAATATAAAATCCGACTCAAAATTGAGTCGGATTTTTTTATTTCTTATCTTTAAACAGTTTTGATTATTTATCAGATTTTTGAGCCTTAGCTTTGATAAAATAAGAGAAACCAACATTTACTCCGAAAGTTTTCACATTCGTTTTAACATCCATTCCGTAATAGGTCTGTTTATTAGAAAACTGGTCATAGGAAACACCTAAATTTATTCCTAAAGACTGTGTTGCCATATACGTAACTCCTCCTTTTACTTTCCATGCCAGACCATCAGTGGTACTTTCATCAGAGCTGGAAACTCCACCAAGAGTAACATTTCCTTTGTTTTTTACTGAAGCATATCCAATTCCGGCTCCTAAAAACGGAACAAATTTACTTTCATTAGCAAAGTAATAAGTAGCTGTAGGCATTACAGAGAAACTCGTTGTAGTAGCCTTTACACCTTGATATTTTGTAGTAGCACTTGTAAGCCCCAAGTCAATACCAACAGCCAATTTATCAATTACAAAATATCCTACTGAAGGCGTTAATGAGATCGTACTTACTTTAGGGCCGTCTGCGGATTGACCTCCTACTTTCACGGTTGTAGTAACACTGTTGAAGCCAAAGCCTGTATTTCCACTGATCACCCAATCTCCCTTAGTCATTTGAGCATTAGACCACCCAAAAAGTGCGATAGCACCAGCTAGTAATAGTTTTTTCATGATTATTATATTAAAAATTTCGGGTGCAAAGATAATAAAAAGTTAAATATTTAAACAAAATATGTCGTTTTCAATGATTTTATTTAATTAAGAACAATTAATTATGATAAAATATTAAAACAACATTTTATTTTCAATAAAAAAGCCCTGAGAAAATCTCAGGGCTCTATTGCTATATGCTGTATTTATTATTTTGAAAATACATATTTAACTCCGAAAGTTACAGAAGTTAAGTTTAAACCGAAGTTATAATCATTAACTCTCTTAGCTCCGTCAACATTTTGCTTGTAAGTGTTGTATCCGAATTCACCGATAGTAGCTTCGATAGTCCAGTTTTTGTTTAAGAAATAATCTAAACCTGGCTTAATGTTTACACCGATTGAAGTGAAGTTAGCTTTATCAGATGCAGATGAAGTTGTAGTAGTTGTTCCAGCTGCAGTAGTTGTTGTAGTTGTAGTAGTTCCTTCAACTTTGTTTTGACCAAATGCCATTGGAACTTCTAATTGACCGAAGATATATAATTTATCAGCTAAAGTCCAATATTTTCTTACGAAAGGAGCAACAACGAATGCAGATTCAGTTACTTTACCTTCAGTTACCATTAAAGGATTAGTTCCTGTAGTTTTTGTTACTTTTTCATTATCGTTTTTGTAACCAACACCTAAACCTACTGCTAAGTTAGTATCTACAAAATATCCTACAGTTGGAAGAATTTTGAAGCTTTCAACTTTTTTATCTGTATTGTTGTTTTCTTTTTGAGAATAACCAACTTGTCCTGATAAATATGTAGTTCCTTTAGCAATCTGAGCGTTTGATAAACCAAAAAGTGCAACAGCACCCGCTAATAATATTTTTTTCATTTTAAAAAATTTTAATACTTTCTGGGAGCAAATTTACAGAGGCAGCCTTTAATATTAAAATTTGTTAATGTGATTAATATCATTGTTAAATATTGGTATTTATAGAAATAAATTATATCCGATAAAACATTTTTGACTTTTTCACAATATTATGAATAAAAAAATAATTTTTATTTAACAAGAGCGGAATATTCTTATAATGTACAATCCTTCATTTTTATCAACCCTTTTCCTTTTTTATCTGTTTAATGAAAATATACGATACAAAACGTTAACAATAAGGGTATTAAATCTTAAAATTCAACCAATATTATAATATCTGGATAAAACAAAGCTGGCCTGTTCGGGAATCAGCTCTACTGAGCTCAAATTTTATGATAAAAAAAACTCCGGCCTTCGGCCGGAGTCCTGTTATCTTTTAGCTATCCTTATTTGATAAAGAAGTTATATCCTAAGTTTACAGCACCTATATTCCAGCTGTCTCTGTACCAACCGTAGTCACGTCTGTTACTTACAGACTGGTATCCTATATACAATTCTCCTTTAGACATCTGGTATCCGAATTTGGGTTGTGCATAGAAACCTCCGTCTATACCATCTTTAGTAGAAATGCCATATCCAAGATCCAATCCTACAAAAATAGGAGCACCTTTAAATTTATATTTTCCGGAAACTGCTACGGGAATAAATCCGAAATCATCAAAATGATCTTTTCCGAAAAAATGAGAATATCCTGTTGTAACACCAAGATCAAGACCTTTAGTGATATTCCACATATAAGCGGCATCCACTCCTAATGTAAATGAAGAGATATCACTTGCATCAGCTACCGGTACCCCAATATGTCCACCTAATTTAAAACCTTCCTGCGCCTGTGCAGCACCTCCTAAAAGCGCAAAAGCACCTAGTAATAACAGTTTTTTCATTTTTAGTTGTTTAATTATCGCCCAAAAATACTAATTATTTTCTTTATTGATAAAATTTTCATGAATCATGTTCCTTAAAATAAAAAAAACAGGACTAAAATTAATCCTGTTTTTGTTTATATATTAAAATCCTTCATTAATTACCTCCGAATTTAAAACCGACACCCACCTGAATAAAGCTGTTCGTCAGTTTTTCATTTCCTTGTGCATTTTTAGCAAGATTGGAAACACCGAGGTTATATCTTGCATCAAAGAACAATCCGTTTTCCAGCGCGTATTCAGCTCCAAGGAAAGGAGCGAGGTTTAGTGTATTCACCTGATCTTTGATATCCACCTCTTTATCCGCATCAAATTCAAATAATGGGCCCATTCCCAGATCAGCAGAAAGCTTTGATTTCGCAGAAAGGATAAGTCCTACATTTACTCCTGCAGAAACAGAAAGCCCTTCAGTAATAAAATACTTAGCCGATACAGGAACCAATAAAGTATGGAAAGTCTGCTTGGCTTTGAAATTAAAAAAAGTAGTCGGATCATCGGGATCAGCTTCCTGTATCTTTACCTTTCCTCCTAATGGTGAATATAAAAGTTCTCCCTGAAGGGCAAACTTATCACTCAGTTTATATTCGGCGATTCCTCCGATGTAAAAGGTATGTAACGGATCTGAAGTTTCAGACTGTCCATCCCCTTTTGCTTTTAAGGTAGAATATGAATACCCTGCCTTCGGACCAAATCTAAATTCCTGCGCATTGGCTGTAATTCCCATAACAGCTACAGCTGCAATCAGTAAAAGTTTTTTCATTGTTAATTAGTTTTAATTTTTAGGAAAGCAAAACTAATTAATTTTTCCAGATTACCAAATTTTAATATAAAAAATAAACATTAATAAGATTTTACTAGAATTTTAATCCTAGAATCAGTCATTTCTTAATCTTTTTTCTTCATCATTGTAAGCCAGAATGATTTTCTTTACTACCGGGTGTCTTACCACATCTTCTTCTGTAAGATGTACAAAACCGATTTCATTGACTCCTTTCAGGATTCTCATTGCTTCTTTCAGCCCGGATTGCTGGTTTTTAGGCAGGTCAATCTGACTTGGATCCCCTGTAATGATAAACTTGGCATTCATCCCCATCCTGGTTAAAAACATTTTCATCTGTGCATGAGTCGTATTCTGTGCTTCATCAAGAATTACAAAAGCATCATCAAGGGTACGTCCTCTCATAAAAGCTAACGGAGCCACCTCTATAACTTTCTTTTCCATAAAACCTTCCAGTTTTTCATGCGGAATCATGTCGCGAAGGGCATCATACAAAGGTTGTAAATAAGGGTCCAGCTTTTCTTTAAGATCACCGGGTAAAAATCCAAGGCTTTCCCCTGCTTCTACTGCCGGCCTTGTCAGGATAATCCTTTTAACCTCTTTATCTCTTAATGCTTTTGCAGCTAAGGCTACACTGGTATAGGTTTTCCCGGTACCTGCGGGACCTATGGCAAAGACCATATCTTTTTTCTCGGTTTCCTTTACCAGTTTTTTCAGATTGGTCGTTTTGGCTTTGATTATTTTCCCGTTTACTCCTTTTACAATAATATCCTGGTCGAAAATCAGTTGTTTCTCATTTTCATCTTTAATATTCAGGATATTTTCAACATCTTTCAGGCCTATTGAGTTGTTTTTTAGAAATGAAACGGACAATATCATCCAGTTTTTGTTTCAGAATATCTAAAGCTTCCTGGTTTCCCATCGCAAAGATAAAAGTGATCTCTCCCTGTGATTTTAAGAGTCGGAAAAGTAGATTTTATTAAGTTGAAATATTGGTTATTAACTCCATAGAAGATTTTAGCGTCGATATCTTCCAAATCATATGTTAATTCAAACATGCAGTATTTTTATTTTTAGATTTTTAAAATTAAAGTTTTTTTTCAAATTTATATCAAATTCTTTTCAACAATCTTTCGGGCTTTCTTTTTATTTTAAATAACTTTGCGATATTACATTATTCTATAAATTGCTCATGTCAATTATTACCCTTACTTCGGATTTCGGAAATTTAGATTACAGAGTAGCCGCTGTAAAAGGCAAAATTCTGTCTCTAAACCCTGAGGTTAATATTATTGATATAACCCACGATATCCAGGCATTCAACCTCATACAGACTTCTTATATCGTACGAAATGCTTATAAATATTTCCCTAAAGGAACCATTCATATCATTTCTGTAGATAGTTTTTATAACAGATCAAGAAAAAATATCCTTTACAAGGCGGACGGATCTTATTTCCTGGCGGCCGACAATGGTATTTTAAGCCTTATATTTTTTGACATCAAACCCGAGGCGATCTATGAGATTACCTTAAATAACCGTTTTGATGACATTATCAATTTTACTTCTACGGATATTTTTGTCCCTGCGGCTGTACATCTTGCCAATGGAGGACTTCCGGAGGTCATCGGAAGAAAAATAGATACCGCCAAACAGCTGATGTTCCCTAAGCCGGTTTATAATGAATCCGAAAGAATGATCATCGGGGAAGTTACCTATATTGATAATTTCGGAAATATAATCTCAAATATCAGCAAAGATTTCTTTGAAAATATCGGCAAAGGATATAATAGTTTTACGATAAAATTCAGGAATTTAACTCTTTCCAGGGTATTTTCCAGCCACACAGAAGTGGTTTCTGACTGGGAAAGAGAGACTGAATTCCATGGGCAGTCTGCAGCAATCTTTAATGACAGTCAGTTATTAGAACTTACCATCTATAAGGGAAGCAGGAAAAACGGGGCAAAAAGCCTGTTTGGATTGAATGTAGGCGAGAATATTTACATTGAATTTGCCTAAAATTATATATTTCATAAAAAAACCGATTTTTTTTATATATTTGTCAAAATCTAAAAATCAAAAATGGCAGAATACAAATTATTGCTTCCTTCTATGGGAGAAGGGGTTATGGAAGCGACAATTATCACTTGGTTATTCAATGAAGGTGATAATGTTAAAGAAGATGATTCCGTAGTAGAAATTGCAACAGATAAAGTAGATTCAGATGTACCGACACCAGTTTCGGGAAAAATTGTAAAAATTTTAAAGCAAAAAGATGAAGTTGCAAAAGTAGGTGAGCCGATTGCTATTTTAGAAATTGAAGGTGAAGGAACGGCTTCAGAAGAAGTATCATCAGAAACAACAACAGCCGCTGCTCCGGATACCGAAACATTAAAAACGATTGAAGAGCCTTTAAAAACAGCAGCAACTTCAACGACAGAATTCTCAGGAGATCTTTATTTATCTCCATTAGTAAAATCTATTGCACAACAGGAAAATATTTCTGAAGCTGAGCTGAAATCTATCAAAGGAAGTGGTCTGGAAGGAAGAATTACCAAGGAAGATATATTAGGATATGTTGCCAACAGAGGAAACCAACCTGCTCCACAGGCGGCTCCTGCACCAACCGCTGTTACTCCGCAACCAGCAGTTTCAGCCCCTGCAGCTACCGTTCCGGTAAGTGCTGGTGACGAAATCATTCCTATGGACAGAATGAGAAAGATCATCGCTGAAAACATGGTAAAAGCTAAGCAAATTGCTCCTCATGTTACTTCTTTCATTGAAACAGACGTTACCAACGTTGTAAAATGGAGAAATAAAAACAAAGCGATTTTCGAAAAACGTGAAGGTGAAAAACTGACTTTCATGCCAATTTTTGTAAAAGCGGTAGTGAAAGCAATTCAGGATTTCCCGATGATCAACGTTTCTGTAAGTGGTGAAAACATCATCAAGAAGAAAAACATCAATATTGGTATGGCTACTGCCCTTCCGGATGGTAACCTTATTGTTCCTGTTATCAAAAATGCAGATCAGCTGTCTCTTTCAGGACTGGCAAAAGCCATTAATGACCTGGCATACCGGGCAAGAAATAAAAAACTAAGACCTGAAGATACTCAGGGAGCAACCTATACAATTTCTAACGTAGGAAGTTTCGGAAACCTTATGGGAACTCCAATTATTCCTCAGCCTCAGGTGGCTATTTTAGCAATTGGGGCTATCGTTAAAAAGCCTGCAGTTCTTGAAACCAAAGATGGTGACGTAATCGCGATCAGAAACTTAATGTTCATGTCTCACTCTTATGATCACAGAGTAGTTGACGGATCCTTAGGAGGAATGATGCTGAAGCATGTTCACGACTATCTTGAAAACTGGGATCTGAACACGGAAATATAAGTACGGGTAATAAGCAATGAGTAACTTACTTACTGTCTATTATAATTGATGGAGGATAAGTGATAATTGATTAATGATTCAGGCTTATCCGGTATATTTAAAATGATAAACCTTCGATATATTATCGGAGGTTTTTTTTGTAGATCAATCTGTGTATCTTTGAATTAAGAAGTAACATAAACAGGATTCAGGTTGTCTAATATAAGAACATAACCAAATTACATATGAAGCAATTCATTTTGACCACATTAGCGTTAAGTATTTCTATGACAGTCTTCTCTCAGAAAGCTGAACAATCGGCATTGATTGATCAGTATGTGAAAGAAATGATTACCATCAACCAGATCCCGGGTTTGGCTATTGGAGTCATAAAAGATGATAAGATTATTTTCCAGCAATATTATGGCAGAGAAACGCTGGAAAGTGATAAAAAGGTTGATTCAAATTCAATATTCAGGATATATTCCACTTCAAAATTGATGTCAAATGTTGGTGTTTTTCAACTGGTTGAAAAAGGTCAATTATCTTTAGAAGACAATATTTCAAAGTATATTGAAAACCTCCCTAAAGAATGGCAGGGCGTTAAAGTAAAACATCTATTGACGCATTCTTCTGGAATTCCCAATCTTATTGCTTATAATGATATTTTAGCAGATGATTCTAATGCCAAGGTTATTGAAAGACTGGCTAAGGAAAAAATGGAATTTAAAACAGGAAATCAATTCAGTTATAACCAGACCAATTATTTTCTTCTTACCATGATTATCGAAAAAATCACGGGACAGTCTTTTGAAGATTTCATTATAAACAACCAGTTTTCAGATGCTAAAAACCAGGTTGTTTTTTCTTCAAATGCTCTTGAAACAATCCCCCATCGTGTTGTAAAATACAATTACAATGCTGCAAAAGAACAATATGAAAAATCCACAGATGTTAATGGAACTCGGGCTCATTCCGCCAATGGAATAGCAATCACACTTCCTGCCTTTTTAAAATGGAGCATCCATCTTAGTAAAAATGAGTTACTTCATCAAAAAACCAAAGAAATGATGTGGCAGCCTTTTGATTTCGGTAATAAAAAAGATGTTTTTTCCTACGGATGGGACATTACGAAAGTAAATAATATAACCTCTTACAATTTTTCCGGTGGCAATGTAAGCTCCTATAAAATTTATCCGCAAAATAATCTGGCAATAGTTATGATGTCTAACGGATACAGTTTATTTCCTGTTCAATACCGGATTGTCAATCACATTGCAGCTATTATTGATAAAAGTTTAGCAGACGACTATTCATTAGCAGAAGAAACCATCATCTCTGAATTTTCAAAAAAAAATAATCTTGATGCAGAAAAAATCTACTATTCAATGAAAGCAAAAAATTCAAAATGGAATTTTGAAAACACATTGAATGAAATAGGTTATATTCTTTTGAGAAATTCGAGAATTGATGAAGCCGTTAAGGTATTTTCTTTAAATTCCAAGGAAAATCCACAATCGGCAAATGCCTTTGACAGCTTGGGTGAAGGTTACTTTTTATCCAAAAATTATGCTTTAGCTTTAGAGAATTATAAAAAATCCTTAGCATTAAATCCTGATAATACCAATGCTGTAAATATGATTCATAAGCTAGAAGATCTGATGAAAAAGAAATAAATATATTGGATTTTTTAGTATTGCTCACTCTGATTAAAATTCTTGATTGAAAGGTTCTTGTTGTTTACCCTCAAAAGTAAAAATAAATATCTCTTATCTTTTTATCATTAATCTGATTGGATACCAAAGACACTAAGTATTGATAATGCTTAATGGCCGCAAAATTTTCAGAAGACCTATAATTCTCAAAATTTTGCCGTAATTTCATCCCACAAAATGAACAAATGCTGAAAATCCTTGTCCTGATACGAAGATCCATTAAAAATTCCTTTGATAATATCCGGAATGAACAGCTGAAGTACAACCTTCTTCAGGCCATTCCTTTCTGGATAGGCTCAGTGATTACCGGCTTTTTTGCTGTATTATATGCACAACTATTTGCCTGGGGAGAAAACCTCCTGAATTTCATTCTTGACTGGCATACGTGGATGATATTTATCATTGCTCCTGTAGGTTTTGTGCTTTCATGGTGGCTGGTAAAAGAATTTGCTCCCAATGCCAAAGGAAGTGGTATCCCGCAAGTGATGGCCGCAGTGGAACTGGCCAATCCTAAAGAACATAAAAAGATCAGAAGCCTTTTAAGCCTTAAAATCATCATTTTTAAAATTATTTCCTCAGTAGTTCTGGTGATCGGAGGTGGTGCCGTAGGACGTGAAGGTCCTACCATTCAGATTGCCGGCTCGGTTTTCAGAAAAGTAAACGAATATCTTCCGGATTGGTGGCCTAAAATCTCCAAGAAGAACATGATCATGACAGGAGCTGCGGCCGGGCTTGCTGCTGCTTTTAACACTCCTCTCGGAGGAATTGTTTTCGCTGTAGAGGAATTGTCGAAAACACATATTAATTATTTTAAAACAGCTTTATTTACGGCGGTTATTATCGCCGGCTTAACTGCCCAAACCCTGGCCGGGTCTTATTTATATCTGGGTTATCCAAAAACAAATGATGTTTCTTTAATGATCATGTTTCCGATCATTCTGGTGGCTGCCACAGCCGGAATTCTTGCCAGCCAGCTTTCCGTGGTTATGCTAAAAATTAACGGCTGGAAAAAGAAAACACTGAAAACAGATAAAGCTAATGTTATTTTCCTGATTGCATGTGCTTTGTTTATAGCCTCTATCGCTTATTTTATTAACAGAGAAATCCTGGGCTCCGGAAAAGAAATTATGGAGCGTGTCCTTTTCACCAAAGACAAACATGAAGATTGGTATGTCCCGGTTTTAAGAATGCTGGGCCCTGCCCTGTCTTTCACTTCCGGAGGTGCAGGAGGAATTTTTGCTCCGGCTCTTACTGCGGGGGCCAGTAT
This sequence comes from Chryseobacterium sp. P1-3, assembly GCF_000738495.1. NCBI lineage: Bacteria > Pseudomonadati > Bacteroidota > Flavobacteriia > Flavobacteriales > Weeksellaceae > Chryseobacterium > Chryseobacterium sp. P1-3. The sequence goes on along the minus strand of NZ_JPEQ01000007.1, from coordinate 131,302 downwards.
TGGTTCTGTCATTTCAGGAGCAATTCATCTCACACCCAATGAAACCAATGTAGTCATTCTTGGTGGGATGGTTGCTTTCCTTACAGGAATTACCAGAGCGCCGTTTACATCAGCCATCATTGTATTGGAAATGACCGACAGACATTCACTGATTTTTCATCTGATGCTGGCCGGGATGGTTTCTTCTATTGCCTCTATTTTGGTAAGCAGGCATTCTTTATATGATGTTTTGAAAGTGAATTTTTTTAACAGAAATCAGGCAACGTGATTAGTTGAAAATAAATAAATTTGGTTTTCATAGTATACAAAAACATCTGTTATCGTTCGGTTGGCACCAGCAACTATTTCACATTACTATTGTATATTACAAATATATTCTCTACTTTTGCACCTCGAAATAATTAACAAATTCATTTAACATTATGAACAATTACGAAACTGTTTTCATTTTAACTCCCGTTCTATCTGAGTCACAGGTAGAGGAAGCAGTGAACAAGTATGTAGATCTTATCAAAGAAAAGAACTGCGAAATCGTTGCTAAAGAAAACTGGGGATTAAAAAAATTAGCTTATCCAATCCAATTGAAAAAGAACGGATTTTACACTTTAATTGAATTTAAAGGAGAAGGTTCTGTAGTTGCTGATTTAGAATTAGCATTCAAGCGTGACGAAAGAGTAATCCGTTACCTTACTACAAAACTTGACAAACACGCTGTTGAGTACGCTGTAACTAGAAGAGCAAAAGTAAAAGCAGCTAAAGCTTAATTATTAACCCTATTTTTTAAAAAGACAAGACATGGCAATAGATGAAATGGCTAAACAAGCCTCAGCAGGAGGAGAATCAGAAGTAAAATTCCTTACTCCGCTTGATATCAATACAAAATCTGAAAAGAAATATTGTAGATTCAAAAAAATACGGAATTAAGCACGTTGATTACAAAGATGCTGATTTCTTATTACAGTTCGTGAACGAGCAAGGTAAAATTTTACCAAGAAGATACACCGGAACTTCTTTAAAATACCAAAGAAAAGTTTCTGCTGCTATCAAAAGAGCAAGACACCTTGCATTACTACCATACGTAGCTGACTTATTAAAATAAGACAAAAATAAACAAGAAGAAAGAGGAAAGATCCAGATCTTTTTCTCTTTTTTTAAGTTGCTGAATACATCATTAATTCTAACGATTTTTAGATTAAAGAAAAGAAATAATTTCTAAGACATCAGTCTTTTTTCTTTTTTCTTTGCTCTTTTCTCTAAAACTAAAAAACGGACAACAACAATGGAAATTATCCTAAAAAAAGACGTAGAAAACTTAGGACTTGAGTTTGATACAGTAAACGTAAAGCCAGGTTATGCTAGAAACTTCTTAATCCCTCAAGGATTTGCACTTTTAGCTACCCCTAAAAACAAAGCTGCTTTAGAAGCTACATTAGAAGCCAGAAAAGAAGAAGAAGCTAAATTAATCGCTGCTGCTAACGCTGTAGTTGATCAATTGAAGAAAACTTCTATCACTATTCCTGCAAAAGTAGGTAGTGGTGATAAACTATTCGGATCTATCAACAATGCTGATCTATCTGCTGCTTTAGAAAAAGCTGGTGTTTCTGTAGAGAAAAAATACATCAAAATCCCTGGTAACACAATCAAAAGAACTGGTAAATTCTCAGCTCTTATCAGACTTCACAGAAATGTTGAGTACAATTATGAGTTTGATATCGTTTCTGATGCTCCGGTTGAAGCTGCTCCTGCTAAAAAAGAAGAAGCTAAAACTGAAGAAGCTTAATAAGCGACCGAGAATTTCTCACCATATAGGACCATCTCAATTTTTGAGGTGGTTTTTTTGTGCCCCGTTCTTTTTTACAAACAAAAAACATCTTCAGGCCGGTTGTGCAGCAGTTTTAGTATAATGCCTTGAAAATATTACTGTAAAAAAATTAAAAAGATCAGGATCTGGATTCACACGGTTCTTTACAGGTCTCTACGAATTTTAAATCTACCGGTCTCCTCTTAATTTCTGCTGATACTCCGTTGGCGCAACCCCAATCACTTTTTTAAAAATATTGCTGAAAGATGACAGACTGTTGTAACCTACCATCATTGCAATTTCGTACATATTGTATTTTCCTTCCAGCATCAATTCAAGGGAACGGGTAATTCTTAAAGCTCTTAAAAACCGGACGTAATTCATGCCCAGAATCTCTTTAAACTTTCTGGAAAGGGTTCGGGTACTCATTCCGAACTCTTTGGCCGTAGATTCAATGGTAAGGGGCTTTTCCAGGTTGGCATGAATATATCTTGCAATCTTCAGTAATGTTTCATCTTTGGGAAAAGGATGTTGTACAGGAAATGCCAGTTTTTTATCTCTTTTTTCAGGTAGAATTCCTTTTAACGCTTTAAGAAAATAATACTTAGATCCATCATTTTTTGTTGATTTTCCCATCCCAGTCTTTGGTATATAAAATCATTTCCCTTAGCAGCTCATTGACTGAATAAATATTAATTTCATCAAAAAAGCCACTTTCATTTTTTTCTTTTTTTAAAGTAAAAATTATACAGATCTACTTTAGGGCTTGTAGAAAATAGATAATGAGGCGTGCCCGCAGGAATCCACATAAAGCATCTTGCCGGAAGATACCAATGTTTTAAATCTGTAAAAACATGTACAATTCCCCCTTCCGCATAGACCAGCTGTGCAGAACTGTGATAATGAATATCCGTGGTAATATTTCCCGTAAGCACATGATACACGTAAAATTCGGCATCATCGTCTTCTACTGCCTGAAAATGACTGTCATTCATCAAATAAAGATAAGAAGTTTTTTTTTAAATGGCGTAAATGAGCAAATCTTTTTCTGCTTTCACAAATCGTGACTATTACCGGCTGTCGTAACTTTGCTGCATCAAAATCTTTTTAGCAAAAATCTTTTAATAAATTTATGAATATGATATTGAACGCATGCCGATATCAGTGCATTGCGTTGTGCTTATTACTGAGCCATTTTTTTACCTGCACAAATGATAGACTATCACAACCTTGGCTTACAACAAGCTATTGAGATAGGCTTGAAAAACAACAAAAATATCCGGATCAGCTATCTGAAACAGGAAATGTCTGTTACAAAAGAGAAGGATCTTGCAATGGAAAGGCTTCCGGACATTGAATTCCATACCAGTTATAATCAGGTAACCAATCTTTTCCAATACCAGGATGGTGTATTCAATACCCCTGCAAAATACGATGTCATCAATGGAATGTATGATTTTACCTTATCAGCTTCCATTCCGGTATATATGGGTGGAAAAATAAAAAACACCGAAAAGAAAGCAGCTATTGATACGGAAATCTCTGCATTAAAAACCCATCGGGATGAAAGACAGCTTACCATGGAAATTATTACAGCTTTTCTGCAGATTCATCATTTAAAAGAGCAACAAAACCTTATCAACGACAAGATGAAAGAAGATTCCGTGAACATTAAACAGGTAAAAGTACTGAAAGCGAATGGTGTTGTAACGATAAATGAAGTATTAAGAACTTCTTTACAGCTATCCAATCATAAAATGAGCTGGACGGAGCTGGATAATGATATCCAGATTGCCGAACACAAATTGAAAACCATACTTTCACTACCTGAAAAGCAAGAAATACATGTAAATACGGAAGACCTTATTTCAGACAAAGCAGCAATACCCTACATCGATGAGCTGATAGAAACCGCTTTGAATAAAAATGAATCTGTTGAAATCACCCACAAAAACCTTTCTTTAAAAGAGCTGGATCAAAAGATAACCAAGGCTAATTATTTACCGAAGGTGACAGCGGGTGGAGAATATTTTCTGAAATATCCCAATATGATGTTTTTTCCTCCGGAACCTTATGCCTATCGTCTGGGAATGGTGGGTGTGAATCTTACCTATCCCATAGAAAACCTGTATAAGAACAAATACAAAATGCAGGAGGCCAGGGAAAACATTGATCTGGCCAGACTTCAGGTTGAAGAGAACGAAGAAAAAATAAGGCATAGCGTCTATGAAGCTTACAAAAGGTTTGAGGAAACAGACCAGAAGGTAAAAATTGCTGAAGAAGCTATTGACCAGGCTAAAGAGAATTATCGTATTGTAAAAACCAAATACGCCAACAAACTCAGCCTGATTACGGAACTCATTGATGCAGACAATGCTTATCTGGAAGCCGAATCTAATCTTATCTCTGTAAAAATTAACCGACAGCTCAAATATTATCAACTCCAATATACGATAGGAAACTTGTAAAAACTATGGCAAAAAAACAACTGACACAAAAGGAAAAAAGAATCAACAGGGTCATCACGTTACTGGCCTGGATCCTGATCATAAGCGGAATAACAGGAATGGTAAGTTTTTATCTTTTTTCGAGAAAAAATGTAACTACGAATGATGCACAGATTGAGCAATATATTACTCCCGTATCCAGCAAAGTATCAGGATTCATCAAAACGATAAAATTTAATGAAAATCAGTTTGTACATCAGGGAGACACGTTAATTGTCATTGATAACAGGGAGTTTGTCAATCAGGTACATATGGCAGAGGCGAGTCTTCATGCCAATACTGAAAATATTACAACCATTCAGAGTGGTGTTACTACGAAGGAAAGTGATACCAGGATTATAGAAGCGAAAAATTGCTTCTGCAAAAAATTGATATCTGGAAAAATGAACAGGATTATAAAAGATATCAGAATCTGTTGGCGGAAGATGCTGCCACAGAACAAGAGTTTGAGAATGTGAAAGCTTCCTATGAACAGGCCAAAGCGAATCTTCTGGCTCTGGAGCAACAAAAAAAACGCGATAAAAGCAGGTGCTAATGAACAACAAACGAAAGTAGCTCCTGCAAAAAGCCAGATACAACAAAGCGCTGCCAGCCTGAACAATGCCAAGCTTTTCCTGTCATATACGGTAATTACAGCTCCTTATGACGGTTGGGTAGGCAAAAAAACGATTCAGGAAGGACAATTGATCAAAGAAGGCCAGGCCCTGGTACAAATTGTCAGCAAAGAAAAATGGATTATTGCCAATTACAAAGAAACCCAACTTGGACAAATTGATCCCAAACAGGAAGTAACAATTACGGCAGATGCCTATCCTGATATTGAATTTAAAGGAAAAATTGTTTCTGTTTCCCCGGCATCCGGTTCTCAATTTTCCCTTGTAAAACCTGATAATGCAACCGGGAACTTTGTAAAAATAGAGCAAAGATTTCCTGTAAAAATTATTCTTGATAATAATAAAGAGAACGAAAAATTACTCTCCGGAATGAATGTTCTGGTGAGTGCGAAAAAAATATAAACCTGATGGAAAAGATGGAAGTGGGAAGCTGGGACTAAAATAACCATTCATTTTTCTTATTTCGAACTTGGTTTAAATTATTTCAAATTACCGGATTTATCATCGCGAAAAGGCAAACCGCGAAGTGGCCTGCGTGCTTATGTTAAGCATATTTGGCATTTTACCTTTTACTTTACCCCACTGCTTTTTGTCTTTTCGCATTTTTATTATAAACAAAATGAATTTACTGATTCACCTTCTTAGCTTTTAAACTACTATGCAGCACAATACAGTTTATCATAAATGGTTACCGCAATGGTTAAAATTGCCTCTTCTTATCCTGGCATTATTCCCTCACATCATGTTGTTGTCATTGCTGCATTCCAATAGTGCTTTCACCTCTTCTTTTATGGATGTGGATTCAGATGACATTCAATATCTGATGATGCTGATGTATGGAACATTCGTAGTCACTCTTTTGGTTTTACAGCGGTTTATGTCGTATTTCAGTGTGAAGTATTATGTACTGCTTATGTCTTCCGTTTCTGTGATCCTTCTTTATATCTTATCTGTCACCAATGATTATCATGTCATTCTGGTAATCCGCTTTTTAGAAGGCTTTTTTGGATTGCTGGAAGGGGCTGTTTTCCTTCCATTAATCATCGCTGAATTAAAAACAAAACATGCAAAAGTTATCGCTTACCTTTTCATGTATGCTCTTATGCTGACAGGGGGAACTGTAACGACTACCCTGCTTAAATCAAGCATCCAGGATTATGATTTTCAGCATATGATTTTAATGATGGCTTACTTTCATGTTTTCGTTTTGATTCTGGGCTTTGTTATTTTCAACAAGAACCGTTTCTTCCCCAAAAAACCGTTATACCAAATGGATATCCCAAGCTGGTTTTTGCTTTGGGTTTGCCTCCAGTCCGGGGCATATGCTATTGTGTATGGAAAGAGATTGATGTGGTTTGAATCTGATACCATCATTATTTGCATTTTTATATTCCTGATTTCCGGCGGTTTATTCATGTTGAAACAAAGGAATTCAAAAACGTCCTTTATTTCATTATGAAATTTTCAGTTCAAAAAAATGTGATTGCAGGAATGATCTTGTTTTTCATTTTCTATCTCATTCGTTCAGGGCTAAATAATGTATACGGCATTATGGCAACAGTATGGAGATGGCCGTGGGATTATATTGTTAACATCCAGTACTGGAATGTGGCAGGAACACTCATTGGAGTTCTTTTATCAGGAATTTGCCTGGTTCGTGGCATTTCATCCAGGATTGTATTCTTTACAGGTTTTCTCCTGCTCGCAATAGACTGTGCATGGTTTACCTACACCTTTTACCCTGACACCACCTTAGCAACTATCTGCCCGCCGCTGTTCCTACAGGGGGTAGCACAAGGATTGTTATTTACTCCTTTGGTATTCTTTCTGATTTCAGGAATGCCGGAAGAATTTGTAGCTAATGCCAGTGCAATGGGAACCACTACCCGCTTCTGGGCCACAGCCATTGGGTATGCCTTAATGCAAAACCTGATGTTATTTCTGACATTAAAGCATTCCGATACCTTAAGTTTTAATCTTACAGCTACCAATCCTGTTTTTTATACGCAGTGGAACCAGGTTTTTGGAACCCATATTTCAAAACTTCCCGTTAATGAATCGTTATCAGTGACTGCAGGAACTTTTAAAGCAAAAATTACAGCACAATCCATTCTTCTTTCCAATATGGAAATTTTCACAGGATTATTCTGGCTGGCTTTGATTACAGCCCTTCTTTTGCTGCTTTACCATCCGGTAAAGATAGCAGTGAGAAATATTATGTAAAGGAGGGAAGCTGGAGGCTGGAAGTCCGAAGTTCCTGAAGTCTTAAAAATAATCTGAGCTCTTATTGATTGAATAAAACCTTAAATCTCTTTACAATAATTCCCTTAAAATAACAGCCCCTCCCAAACGACAAAATCAAACTTCCAGCTTCCCTCTCCCAGCTTCCAGCCTAACCAACTTTGGCCGGTTTATTGTTGCTTGTTTTTCACTACAAAACCACAAAAAGCGATCGTATGGAAATTGAAAAAATTTTACTGCGCCAAAGAGATTTTTTTATGACGCAGCAGACCAAAAGTCTTGCTTTTAGAAAAATGTACCTTGAGAAGCTTCGGAATCTTATTATTTCCAATGAAAATGTACTCTATGAAGCCATCCATAAAGACTTTGGCAAATCCAGATTTGATACTTTCACTACAGAGATTTCCTTTATTCTGAATGATATTGATTATTATATAAAAAATTTAAAATCTCTTGCCAAACCTGAAAAAGTTAGAACAAACCTTGTTAATCAACTTGGGAAAAGTAAAATTTATTCCGAACCCCTGGGCTGTACTTTAATCATCGGAGCCTGGAACTATCCCTACCAGCTCTCATTATCCCCTATGATAGCAGCCATTGCAGCGGGTAACTGTTGCATTGTGAAACCCAGTGAAATTGCTGAAAATACCATGAAGGCAATATCTTCCATAATCAACCAGAATTTTCCTTCCGAATACCTCTATGTTTACGAAGGTGGAATTAATGAAACTACAGCGCTCTTGAAGCTGAAGTTTGATAAAATATTCTTCACCGGAAGTACCCGTGTCGGGAAAATTGTCTACAAGGCCGCTGCCGAACACCTGACCCCCGTAGTGCTTGAATTGGGCGGCAAGTCTCCTGCTATTGTAACGAAGGATGCTTCCCTTGAAATAGCCGCCAGGAGAATTGTCTGGGGCAAATTTTTAAACGCCGGACAAACCTGCGTAGCTCCCGATTACCTTTTGATTGAAGAACCTGTGCAGGAACAGTTTCTGGAAATGCTGAGAAAATACATCAAAGAATTCCGGTACGAATCCGGGGCTGAACAATACACCAGGATTATTAACCATAGCCATTATCAACGGCTGACCCACCTTATTGACAGAAATAAAATCTATTGCGGCGGAAATTTCAATGAGGAACAGCTTTACATAGAACCTACAATTCTGAGTGATGTGAACTGGAATGATGAAGTCATGCAGGAAGAAATTTTTGGACCGATTCTTCCCGTTATTACTTTCCAAAGTTATAATGCAGCACTGAATTCCATCATGGAACTTGAAAAGCCATTGGCAGCATATCTTTTCACCAATAATGCTGAAGAAAAAGACCTGTTCACCAAAAAATTGTCATTCGGAGGAGGCTGTATCAATGATACTGTAATGCATCTGAGTAATGATCATCTACCGTTTGGAGGAGTAGGAAGCTCAGGTTTTGGAAGTTATCATGGAAAATATGGCTTTGCGGCCTTCTCACACCAAAAAGCCATTTTGGAAAAAAGAACATGGGGCGAACCTGATATTAAATATCCACCTTATTCTGAGAAAAAATTAAGCTGGATAAAGAAATTAATGTAATTTAATCCCAAAGTAGAGAATTTTTAAAATAATATTGTAGTTTTATTTCTGTTGGTCAACAAAATAAAAACATTATGAAAAATTTAAAAAAATTATCTCGTGATCAGTTAAGAACTGTTTCAGGAAAAGATTCTTGTGTTGCGACATGCTCTAATGGTTCTTTTGTATATGTTAGTTCATGTACATCATGTATCGATTATTCAGGTGGAGCAGCATGTTATAATTCACATGAGCAGAGCATTTATGTTGAAACCTGCTAAGCAAAATTTACGTAATAATAATTCCTATTACAAAATTGTAACAGGAATTATTATTATCAAACAGTACGTCTACTTTTTAGTTTTCCAAGTTTCAAAAAATTCTTTTACTCTGGATAAATCATAACCATTTCCTTCTTCTAATGGTTTACTATCCTGAACATGAATCATTTTACCATTTGTATCTAAAACAATGAAAACCGGATATCCATATTTTTCCCCAGGCTTCCCATATCTTGATAGGACTTTTTCATTTTTATTTTCAGGAGAATCATTCAAATGATAATAAAGGTAATTTTTATCTACAACTTCCTTCAGTTCAGGAGTTGTTTGTACAAAGTTATTAAAACGAAGGCACCATCCACACCAGTTTCCGCCGGCCTGAATCATAATATTCTTACCTTCCTTTTTCGCCTGAGCAACCAGCTTTTTAATATCTGCTTCAGCATCAGCCTTTGGATTATAAGGTTTAGGAAGCTTCGCTTTTTCTTCAGCTGCTTTTTTCTTTGCTTCCAGTTCTGCATGATCCGTTTTTACCAAAAGGGTATTATCCCCTTTCCTTTCCTCCTTTGGTTTATTGGTAGCCTGGGAAAAGCCAAGTACACTTAATCCCAGGAAAGCTATACATATCAGTTTTTTCATAATATAAAAATAAAAAAATAATACTTATCCCCCAGCAAAAATAGAACCATAATTTTATTATCACTAGATTTGCATGTTTTATGAATTTCCTGATCAAAATATTATTTTTTGTTTCCAAACTACCACTGAGAGTATTGTATATTTTCTCAGACATTATCTTTTTTTTTAAACTATTATCTGGTAGGATATAGAAAAAATGTCATTACCCAAAATCTGAAAAACTCTTTCCCGGATAAGTCTGACGAAGAAATAAGAAAAATCCGTAAGAAATTTTATCGCAATTTTTCAGATTATCTGGTAGAAACCATTAAATCTTTCAGTATTTCTGAAACGGAATCAAGAGTCAGAATGCAGCATATCAACCAGGAACTGTTTCATGATGCCAAAAAAGAAGGAAAAAATATCATTTTACTGGCAGGACACGTTTTCAATTGGGAATGGATCAATGCGTTGGCCAGAGTTATACCACAATCTCACTGCCATCCTGTCTACAGAAAAGTAAATAGTGACTTCTGGGAAAATCAGATGAAGAAAGTCAGGAATAAATTTGGAAATGAAGCTTTGGAAGCCAATTCCGTTATATTAAATATATTCCGTTCTAAAAACAATGGTGATTCGGCATATATGTTTGTGGCTGATCAGACCCCGCATTTTGCCCATGTTACTTATGGCTTAGAATTCCTGAACCAACGGACTCCTGTTTTTATAGGCTATGATAAACTGGCTACAAGAATGGACCTCATTTTTATTTACTGTGAAATGAAGAAGGTAAAACGTGGCTATTACCAGGTTAATTATCACAGAATAGAACCTGATGGCGAAAAGTTTACCGAATATGAGGTGGTAAGAAAGTTCCACAAATTACTGGAAAACACCTTACACAAACATCCTGATAATTACCTCTGGTCTCACCGTAAATGGAAATACCAGGACTCTATCAAAACGTATGATTCTGAAAAAAAATTAGATTGAAATGCAGAAAAAACTGGCAGTTGCCATCTTAAACTGGAATGGAAAAAATTGGCTTGAGAAATTTCTTCCAGGCGTGGTCCAATCTTCTCAAAATGCAGATATCTTTGTTATTGACAATCTTTCTACAGATGATTCTATAGAATTTGTAGAATCTCATTTTCCTACCGTAACAATTATCCGAAACAATAAAAACCACGGATTTGCCGGCGGTTATAACGAAGGATTAAAAAGTATTACCCATGAATTTTACTGCCTTCTGAATTCTGATGTAGAGGTTACCGCAAACTGGATAGATCCTGTATTGGAATTGTTTGAAAAAGACCTTCAGATCTCAGCAATACAGCCCAAAGTTTTATCTTATGATTATAAGGAATATTTTGAGTTTGCAGGAGCTGCAGGCGGTTTGATTGATAATCTGGGCTATCCTTATTGCCGGGGAAGGATTTTTGATGACCTGGAAGAAGATAAAGGTCAGTATAATGATGAAACAGAAATTTTCTGGGCTTCCGGATGCTGTTTTTTCATCCGCTCTAAAGATTTCTGGGACCAGCAAGGTTTTGATGAAAGATTTTTTGCCCACCAGGAAGAAATAGATCTGTGCTGGAGGCTTATCAATTCGGGAAAAAAGATTTTTTATACTGCGAAATCAACGGTATATCATGTAGGTGGCGGAACTTTAAACAAGCAAAATGCTCAAAAAACCTATTTAAATATCAGGAACAATCTTTCTATGATGTTAAAAAACCTGCCTTTTCCAAGGCTGATCTGGCTGATCTTTTTCAGGCTGTGCCTGGATGGTGTTGCGGGGATTTATTTCGGATTGAAGCATGGTTTTCCTCATTTATGGGCTGTTGTAAGAGCCCACTTTGGGTTTTATGCACAGGCTCCGGGAACCTGGAAACTCAGACAAAAACATCAGAAAGAAAAATTCTATCAATCAAAATGGCTCATTTTTAAACATTTTTTAGGCGGGAAAAATAGTTAAAGATTGCAGATTAAAATCTCTTTCTTTGAATTTTAAATATTAATTTTAATCAACAGAAAAAATCATCCTTCAAACGTTTAAATTTTAACCAGGAGAAGAAACAAAAAAACAACTAATTTACAATAAATGGATTTCTGCGCAATAGATTTTGAAACAGCTACTCACGAGAAAAGTTCTGCTTGTGAAATGGGAATTTGTGTGGTACAGGATTCTAAAATTGTAGAGACTAAGACCTGGCTGATCAAGCCACCCAGCTTTCCATATTTCAATAAATTTAATATTGCAGTACATGGAATTCAGCCTGAAGATGTAAAGGACGCTCCTACTTTTGATGAAATATGGTATGAAGCTCAGGAAATGATGTATGGAAGCCTGATGATTGCCCACAATGCAGGTTTTGATGCTTCAGTTTTAAGGGGATGTTTTGAGCATTACGGAATGTTTACGCCCAAGCTCAATTACCTGTGCAGTATACAACTCGCTAAAAAGTCATGGAATTATCTTCCCAGGTATGGTTTAAAGCCTCTTGCTGAATATCATCAGATCGAATTTAATCACCACAGAGCCGGGGCTGATGCGGAAGTTTGCGCCAAAATATCCCTGCTTGCTTTTGAAAAACTGTTCATCACCAGTAATGATGAAGTCAATGAATATATGAAAGCAAAAATCAGGAAGCTTTGATTCATATTTGACCACAGAATACGGATATAGTTTTTCTGATCTTATTTGCTGTTCAGGATTTTAATCACAGATTTTGCAGATTGGCACAGATGATTTATGTATAATATTCCTTTATCCTGTATCTGCTTTTTTACTTCAATTGCTTAGAACTTCAGATAGCAGATTAAATTTCGGAATATCTATTTCAAAGGTTTCCTGCGTCTCAAGGTTTTTAACCAGGTATTTTCCGCTCATATTTCCCACTCCGGAACGAAGCATTACATTCGAGAAATAAGCAAAATTTTCATTTGTTCCTATTTCCGGTGTTAACCCGATTACTCCGTCTCCTATAATCTCCGTATATCCAAAGCCTACATCAAAAATCAACCATTTCCTTTTCAGTACTTTTATAGGAAAGCTTCCGTCATTTTCTATAGTGATACTGTATTTGAAAACATATCGGTTTTCGGATGGGTAACTGTTTTTACTATCATATTCAGGTATTACTGAAACTTTGATATTGGAAGTCATTTTTGAAAACATCATTGTAGTATTTCCTTAATAGATACAAAAATCTCGCCTTTTTTAAGGCGAGATTATATATTTGCATTATAATTTTATTAAAACTTATAAGCCAAGGCCTTTTCTTTCGTCACCTCCCATTAAAATTCCAACAGGATTATCGATAGCTTCTTTTACTGCAACAAGGAAACCTACAGATTCTTTTCCGTCGATAATTCTGTGGTCATAAGACATAGCCACATACATCATTGGTCTGATTACCACCTGTCCGTCAACCGCTACCGGTCTCTGAATGATATTGTGCATACCTAAGATTGCAGATTGTGGCGGATTAATGATCGGTGTAGACATCATTGATCCGAAAGTACCACCGTTTGTAATGGTGAAAGTACCGCCGGTCATTTCATCTACAGTAATCTTACCGTCTCTTACTTTTGTAGCAAGGTCTTTGATATTGGCTTCGATTGCACTGAAAGACATGTTTTCTGCATTTCTCAATACAGGAACCATTAATCCTTTAGGGCCTGATACTGCAATTGAAATATCGCAGAAATCATAGTTTACTTTGAAGTCTCCGTCGATAGATGCGTTTACATCCGGATACATTTGTAATGCTCTTGTAACCGCTTTTGTGAAGAAGGACATGAAACCAAGTCCTACTCCATGTTTTTGAGCGAATTCTTCTTTATATTGTTTTCTTAATCTGAAGATTTCAGACATGTCAACTTCATTGAAAGTAGTCAACATTGCCGTTTCATTTTTCACAGAAACTAATCTCTGAGCAATTTTTCTTCTTAAAACTGAAAGCTTGGTTGTAGTAGTAGATCTTGAACCTGTTGCAGTAAGCGGACTTCCTCCTAAAGCAGGAACTGCAGCCAACTCAGCGTCAGATTTAGTGATTCTTCCGTCTCTTCCTGTTCCTGAAACCTGTGCAGCATCTACTCCTTTTTCATCAAGGATCTTTTTAGCAGCCGGAGATGGAGCTCCCGTTGCGTAAGTTTGTGCAGCAGCAACCGGAGCAGCTGGTTTTGGTGCTTCTTGTTTAGCAGGTTCAACAGCTTTCGGAGCTTCTTCCTGTTTTGGAGCTTCAGCAGCAGGTGCACTTCCACCTTCTGGTTTTGCAGCATCCATATCAATTAAACAAACTACCTGACCTACTTGTACCACATCACCTTCTTCTGCTTTCAAAGTGATGACCCCACTTTGTTCTGCCGGCAATTCAAGAGTTGCTTTGTCTGAATCTACTTCAGCGATAGGTTGATCCTTTTCTACATAATCACCATCTTTTACAAGCCAAGTTGCAATTTCAACTTCTGTAATTGATTCGCCCGGTGAAGGAACTTTCATTTCTAAAACTGACATATTGAGTATTTTTTTATTTTTTTAATTGATTATTATTTAAATTAAGCGGTAACAGGTCTTTTTGCCGGAGCATCGTCTCTGTCGAAAACCCTGTTGATTACTGCGTTCTGGTTTTTCTCGAACATTTTGTGGCTACCCGGAGCCGGTGCACCACTTGGTACCGGAGCCACTACCTGGATTCCGGTGTCTCTGAAGTTTCTCAGGATATAAGACCAGGCTCCCATATTCTCAGGTTCTTCCTGTGCCCAAATCAACTGTTTCCTGTTCTCATATTTGTTGAAAATAGCTTCAATAGCATCCGTTTGAAGAGGATATAGCTGCTCAAATCTTACCAATGCAATATTTTCACAGTTTAATTCTTCTTTTTTCGCCAATAGTTCAAAGTATAATTTACCTGAGCAAAGAACTAATTTTTCAACTTTTTTAGGATCTGCTGTAGGATCATCCAGAATTGGCTGGAATGAACCGTTTGCAAAGTCTTCAAGCGGAGAAACTACTTTTGGATGTCTCAACAGGGATTTAGGACTCATTACCACCAATGGTTTTCTGAATGCCCATTTCAGTTGTCTTCTCAACAGGTGGAAATAGTTGGCTGGTGAAGTAACGTTAGCTACTACCATATTTTCATTAGCACAAAGTGTTAAGAATCTTTCCAGTCTTGCTGAAGAGTGTTCTGCACCCTGGCCTTCTGATCCGTGAGGCAATAGCATTACTAAACCATCCTGGATTTTCCATTTTTCTTCTGCTGCCGCCAGATATTGGTCTACGATAATCTGGGCACCGTTCACGAAATCTCCGAACTGAGCCTCCCAGATCGTTAATGTATTTGGTGAAGCCATTGCATATCCGTAATCGAAGCCTAAAACCCCATATTCCGAAAGATGGGAATTGTAAACATCAAATCTGCTTTCAGATACGTGTCTTAACGGGATGTATTCTTCTTCTGTATCTTCTGTTTTTACTACAGCATGCCTGTGAGAGAAAGTTCCTCTTTCCACGTCTTCTCCGGAGATTCTCACATTATGACCTTCTACAAGAAGGGTTGCATATGCCAGCCACTCTCCTAACGCCCAGTCTAATGAGTTTCCTTCGATCGCTTTGATACGGTTATCAAAAAGTCTTGTAATCTTATTGATGAATTTCTTATCTGCAGGAAGGGTTGACATTTTAATAGCCAGTTCTTTCAATTTGGCCAGGTCATATTTTGTATCAACCGGTAACTGAAGTGCTCCTCTTTTTCCGATCGGATAATTTACCCAATCTTCGGCCATGAACACATCCATTACATTTTTCTCAATTTCCTTGGAAGCATCAAAATCCTTATCCAGAAGGGCTTTGAATTCCGTCTCCATTTTAGCGATTACATCGTTTGAAGTAACACTATCTTTCAGTAATTTATCTTTATAAATTTCTCTTGGATTCGGGTGTTTTGAAATTATTTTATACAAATTAGGTTGGGTGAACCTTGGTTCGTCACCTTCGTTGTGACCGTATTTTCTATATCCTAAAAGGTCGATATAAACATCTTTACCAAATTTAGCCCTGAAATCAGCAGCAAAGTGAATGGCATGAACAACAGCTTCAGCATCATCTGCATTGACATGCATTACAGGAGATTCCGTAACTTTTGCGATGTCTGTACAGTAGGTTGAAGATCTTGCATCCATATAATTTGTTGTAAACGATACCTGGTTGTTTACAACGATATGAACTGTTCCGCCTGTTCTGTAGCCTTCCAATGTCATCATCTGGGCAACTTCATAAGCTATACCTTGTCCAGCAATAGCTCCATCACCATGAATGATGATAGGTAAAACTTTAGAGAAATCCTTGTACTTATCGTCTACCTTTGCACGGCAGATCCCTTCTACAAGAGCAGCAACCGTTTCAAGGTGAGATGGGTTCGGAGTCAGGTTAATGCAAACTTCTTCTCCTGAAGCCGTTTTGATCTTTTTGGATGATCCCAAATGGTATTTAACATCCCCTGAGAATACATCTTCTTCGAATTCTTTTCCTTCAAATTCTGAAAAGATCTGCTTATAGGATTTTCCGAAAATATTGGTCAATACATTTAATCTCCCTCTGTGAGCCATTCCTAATACCACTTCATCCACTCCCAATTGAGAAGATCTTGAGATCAGCTGGTCTAAAGCAGGAATCAATGTTTCTCCTCCTTCCAGAGAGAATCTCTTCTGACCTACAAATTTCGTATGAAGATAGTTTTCAAACGCAACTGCCTGATTTAATTTTAATAAGATTTCTGTTTTTTCATTCGCAGAAAGACTCGGATGGTTTTCATTTACCTGCAGCCATTTCTTGATAAAATCTTTTTCTTCAACATTGTTGATGTGCATATATTCCACCCCGATAGAATCACAGTAGATATTTTCAAGGTGCTTGATCAATTCTGCTAATGTAGCAGGCTCTTTCATTCCTGTTTCAACGGCACAGTTGAATTTTGTATTTAAATCTTCTTTAGAAAGACCGAAGTTTTCGATATCTAAAGTAGGGGTATAATGTCTTCTTTCTCTGACAGGGTTTGTTTTTGTAAACAGATGCCCTCTTGTTCTGTAAGCCTCAATAAGGTTTACAACTTTGAATTCTTTTTTAATGTGCTCAGGAACCTCTCCATTTGATACGGCCTGAGAAATTTGCTGTACTGCCGGAGCAGTGCTGGCCGAAGCCTGAGTAAATTGGATGTTATCGTCATCTCCGTAGTTCTCTAAAGCAAAATCGAAGCCTTGAAAGAAAGCTTTCCATGATGGTTCTAGGGAATCCGGGAATTTTAAGTACTGTTGGTATAAATCCTCAATTAACTGAGAATGAGCTGCGTTTAGGAATGAAAATCTGTCCATTATTACAGTTTATCTATTTATTAAAATTTATTTGTAGAATTAATCTTCAAATTTAATAAAAAAAACCGACTTAGAACAGTCTCAAACCGTTAAAAAAAATTAAGAAAATAAAAATCACTTAAACACTGATAATGAGAGCTTCATGTTCACTGGTTGTCCTTCCATGGGGCGTTCAATAAAAGTCTGGGAGATGTCCCCAAAACGCATCTGATCCTTCTTTGCTTTCTGAATCAGCTGCTGAATTGCCTTAATTCTGCCTTCATAGGTTCCTTTATAGTACATCACATAGCTTTGGGACGGATTCACCGTTCTGAAGTTAAAATTATTGTCGGTAATTCCTATTTTTTTGGAAAGCGGAATACCCAGGAAATAGGAAACTTCTTTATCTTTATAGTTATCGGCATCGGTCATCAGAATAGGGTACCCGAATTCATCGTCTTTTTTCCCAAGATCCATGGTAACAAAATTATAAATCTTGTTATAGTTCATCACAATGTTTTTATACAAGGCATCTTTCTTGTTGGAGGTACTTACATTGATTCCGAGCAGCATTTTATCTTCTTCGTTTTCCACCATCAGACTATCGTATTTAATGGCTGCCATCTGATTATCTTTTTCCACCTTATTTCCAAGCACGTTTTTCAGGTTGACCATACTTTTGGTAATGTTTTCTGCAAAGCGGTCCTCAGTCCAGAAGTTTTCCACCCTCTTCCATACCGGAAGCTTAGGAGTATGTACGTACCAGATAATTTTTGTCTTTTCTGCGGAAACAGGTTTGAATTTAACATCCACCAGGGTAGGATTTTCATTTTCATCCTCGAAAAGCTGATATTTTAAAGTCTTATTGGGGTTTTCGTACCGGATAAACATTTCACCACCGGTATCATTTTTAGGATCTACATAACTGATAGCACTTCCCTGTCCTTCATAGGGCGTATAATAATCTATATCGATTGATTGTGAGCTGGTGAAAAAATTATTCCAACGCGTAAAATTCTGGAGATTATTAAACTGGGCAAATACTTTATCCACCGGATAATCGATTTCTTTTTCAATCGTAAAGTTTTTGCTTTCATCCACAAAATAATACATGGAAGCAGCATAAGCTCCCCCCAAAAGCACAATGATTAAAGTTATGATTTTAAAAATACGCATCGCACAAAAGTAATACAAATAAAAAAAGTGACCAATATGCTGAATGATCTGTAAAATTTTTTTTTGCTGGAAAATATTGATTTAATGATTAAAATCAACTACTTCAGCAGGTATGGTGGTATATATGTTGATGCCAGGTATAGCTTAATTTTAAATTTTTTCCTATGAAGAAGTTATTCGCATTTCCTTTGATGGTGTTCTCATCCATGGTATTTTCTCAATATTCTGTTTCAGAAATTCCGGAAGATGGCTATCTCAAAGACTTCGATATTGCCGTTGATATCATTCAAAAACAGCACCCTAATCCTTACCGGTTTCACAGTAAGGAAAGTATTACTAAGAAAATAGACTCTCTGCGTACTATTGTTAAAAAAAGATCCCAGCTATACCAATTTACTGATTCATAACCCAACCCGGATTATCGGGGATGGCCACAGTAATTTCAGCGCTGATTCTAATTATTTTGAGGACGTTCTGAGTTCTATTTATTTTTTTTCCTTTGCAGATTTATGTACATAACAACGAGTTGTATGTAAATGGAGACAATCCTTACCATATTGAAGTGGGCAGCCAGATTCTTGAGATTAATAATGTAACTGCTCCGGATCTGTTAAAAGCAGTTCCTAAAGCAGCAGATGGAAATATTAAAGTAGAAGATGTAGACCTTCCCTTTTATATTCCGTTTATTTTGAAAAACCACCCTCAAGATTTCACCTTAAAATATAAGACGCTTACCGGCGAAAATAAAACCGCCAAGCTAAGCGGTATACAATATCCAAGATTTTATTACGAGGCCAAACATGCCATACTGCCTATTGATCTGATTTCTGAAAGTTATGGGATTTATGGATATAAAATAGATGCTGACACCTATTATTTGTCTGTAAAATCTTTTTCCTATGATGAAAGTTTCTTTTATGAGCGATTAAAGAAATATTTCCAGGAGATTAAAGACCTTTCCTCTAAGAAGCTGATTATAGATATCCGCAATAATTCGGGAGGAGCCATCAGTAACGTTCCTTTATTATATTCTTTTATTGCCAAGGACAAAAGCTTTAATAATGAGTATCAATATGCCACTAAAGTGGTAGACATTAAGTATACCGATTATCTGGTGGATCCCCAAACCAACCGATATTATTCTGATAAAGACATTGCGGACCAGAATAATTTTATGAGACAACGGTTTGACAAAGCAGAAAAAGGAGATTACTATTTTGGCAATTCAAGACTTGATAATACTTATATAAAGAACTATCCCAGAGACGGATTGTTTTTTGGCGGAAAGGTTATAGTGCTTACCAACAACCGTACTTTCTCTGCTGCAACTTATTTTGCTTCTCTGTTCAAAAGTGAAAAAAGAGGTAAAATCGTAGGAAAAGAAACAGGCTCTTGCAGTAATTTTACTACCGCCGCATGGTTTCTTACTTACAGGCTTCCGAACACTAAAGCTGTTATCTCTATTCCCCGGACGGAAATTTTCTTCAACAATAATGATAAAGAAAATGTTTCCAACTGTAAAGGCGTAATCCCCGACCATACTATAAGCAGTAATGATTTCTTAACGTCACTGAAAGCACATAAGGATCCTGAACTGGAGTATTCACTTACTTTATTTTCTAAAAAATAAACAACAAAAGCCGGAAAATCCCGGCTTTTTTCATTTTGTATTTCAATAGAAACCTATTTTAGTCCGAAATTCTTCGAGATACCTACCCCGACTTCCTTACCGAAAGAAAAATTAAATCTGTTATTGGTAACATCAGCATCACTATCTTTCAAATAGCCATACCTTATCCCTCCGATATTGAAGTTTAACCCAAAGCCGTTTCTAAAGTTAATAAACAATGCCGGCGTAAAATTGGCATAGAAACCATTCATTTTTCTTTCACTGGTGGTTGCAGCAATAGTATAGGTGTCTTTCATGTTCTGATATCCCGCCCCCAAATCTCCATACACGGCAAAAGTCTGGCTTAATGGTACCGCGTAACGTATAAATGGCCCGATAGCAAAACTATTTTCCTTTAATGTACCTAAATCGTCAGGTTTTTTTTCCTGATGTAATGGTGGAATTAATACCTACTGTCCAGTGGTCATTAAACTGATACCCTACGGTTGGGGTAAAACTAAAGGATTCCACTTCACTTTTCTTACCTGAAACACTGGTATTATCACTGGTATACCCGATATTTCCTCCTAATAACAAGGTGTTTTTCTGCGCATTCATCATTCCGAACACAGCAATAGCTGCAATGATCAAATTTTTTTTCATAATTTCAATTGTATTTTTCAGCTCCAAATGTATAAAAAAATAATTAATCCCACACCAGTGATCAATATTTCATACTATATCTTTAAACTAACGTATAAAATAGTATAAAAACAACAAAAGCACCTCAATCTGAAGTGCTTTTATCTATATTTTCAGTAAAATTATTCTCTTCAACATTACGCTGAAAACTATTTTTGATGCCCAGATAAACATCTGTTTTTCTACTTTTTATCCAATATGCGTTCCCGGAGCCAGGACCACTCCTTTCTTCACCACCACAATACCATCCTGCACCGAGTAGGTTCCATAATCACCATCTGAAAGATGTTTTCCTCCGATAATCTTTACATTGTCGCCGATGTAACAGTTTTTATCCAGAATTGCCTTTTCGATATAACAATATTTTCCGATTCCCATATTAGGGCGTCCTGCTCTGTCGTTCGCAACAATATCTGTGGTATTCTGATAAAAATCAGCTCCCATTACATAGGAATTAACAATCGTACTGCCTTTATCAATTCTTGTCCGGTTTCCAATCACAGAGTTTTCAATCTTATCAGCCATAATGATACATCCGTCTCCAAAAACAGCTTTGCTGACATATGAGCCGTTAATTTTAGAAGGAGGCAGCATTCTCGCTCTTGTATAGATAGGAGAAGAAGAGAAAAGATTGAACTGAGGAAAATCCTGACAAAGATCCAGATTGGCTTCGTAGAAAGACTCAATGGTTCCGATATCTGTCCAGTATCCTTCATACTGATAGCTCAGGGTTTTATATTTCCCGATCGAACTTGGGATAATATCTTTTCCGAAATCATCTCCCGCTCCTTCTTCAAACATTTTTTTAAGGATATTCTTTGTGAAAATATAAATTCCCATGGAAGCCAGGAATTCTTTTCCCTTATGTTTATTTTCCTCTGAAACTTCGGACTGAAGACCTTCCAGCATATCATAACCGGGTTTTTCCACGAAAGAGGTAATATTGCCGTCATCATCAGATTTTAAAATTCCAAAACCTGTAGCGTCTTTGGCATTGACCGGGATGGTTGCAATCGTAAGATCACCGCCATTTTCAATATGGAAATCAAGCATTTCCCTGAAATCCATCTGGTAGAGCTGGTCTCCTGAAAGAATTAAGATATAGTCATAATCATATTTCTCAAGATGCTTCATAGATTGGCGTACTGCATCTGCTGTACCCTGATACCAGCTGTCATTTTCTACATTCTGCTCAGCCGCCAGAATATCTACAAATCCTTTACTGAAAATATCAAAATGATAGGAATTCTTGATATGTGAATTGAGGGATGCGGAATTAAACTGTGTTAAAACCAAAATCTTATTTAATCCTGAATTCAGGCAATTTGAAATAGGAATATCTACCAACCTGTATTTTCCCGCAATAGGAACTGCCGGTTTAGATCTTGAATACGTTAACGGGAATAGTCTTGTCCCTCTGCCGCCTCCCAAAACAATGGAGATTACGTTTCGTTTCATAAATATCTTGCGTTTTTTATTGTATTAAGTTGACTGTTCTATTTTAATATCTGCATGCACCGTACAGCAATTGTTTCTCTTATTATTTAGTCACAAGCATAGATTTTCACTTCATACATTTCTGCATGACCCTGCAATTTATCTCTTTACCTGCCCCATCAATTTCTATTACATTTCTTAAGCTGTTCCCTGATTGGCCGATTGGTAACCAGGTCCTGTTATAGAGATAAAAGATAAAGTTCTTTACCTTTTCAGCTATTATATAAAGCTATGTATTTTTCCGCAGATTTCTCCCATGCAAAATCAAAATTCATATTGGCATGAATAAGATTTTCCATCATTCCTTTTTGATTATAGACTCCCAGCGCCCTATTCATTGCATGGACAATATCATCTACGCCCGGGTAAGTAAAATTCAACCCTGCTCCTCCTGTGGAAATGTCTTCTACGGTATCCTTAAGTCCTCCCGTATATCTTACTACAGGAACGGTTCCGTATCGCATCGAATACATCTGGTTCAATCCGCAAGGTTCCACTCTTGAGGGCATCAGAAGAAAATCTGCAGATGCATAGATTTTATGAGAAAGGTGCTCTTTATATCCAAGATCCAATGCAAAATTGGTATAGGTATAATCATATTCTTTCAGTTTATTCTCTATATAAGTATTTCCTGAACCCAGAATCATGATGTTTAAAGCGCCATAGCTTTGCTTGATACTTTTCCACACGACATCAGGCAAGAGATCTGCACCTTTTTCAGTAGCAAACCTTCCGATAAAAGCAAATAAAGGAAGTTCAGGTTTAAGCCCGTATTCTTTGCATAATTTCTCTTTATTTTTTTTCTTTTGGGCAACGGCATTTTTACTGGTGAAATTAAAATCAAGCATCGGATCTGTTTCAGGATTCCAGACTTCTGTATCAATACCGTTGATAATTCCGTAAGCCTTCCCGAATTCCTGACGGACCAGACTTTCCAGTCCTCTGAAACTGATAAAAAGTTCCTCCAGATATCCTTCGGAAACCGTGGTAAAAGCATGAGAACATTTAATCATACTGGCCAGCGGATTAATCAATCCGTTCCAATCCATAAGTCCCCACTTATACCGGTCAAAAGACGGCATGTAATTCGCCATATCCCAACTCATCATTCCCTGATACTCCCCATTATGAATAGTCCCGATAGTCTTTACCCCTTTCAGGGATATAAATTCGGGGCAATTTTCAATCATAAAAGGGACCAGACCTGTATGATAATCATGGCAATGCAAAATATCCGGCCGGATTTCCATTGCACACATCCAATGCAACAGCCCCTGCTGAAAGGCCAGGAACTGAAAACTTTCATCCTGATATCCATAGGGATTATCCCTGTCCAGCAATCCGGGAATTTTCACCATATATAATCCGAATCCCAGCGCATCGTTTTTTTCTTTTAAAACCTGAACCTGGAGCATGTTAGGTCCCTGATGAATAAAACCATCAAAAACAAGCTCAAACTCATGATCATACACGAAAGGTTTATTATACCAGGGCATTACTACCCTGGCATCTACTCCTTTTATTTTATTCTGATATTTCGGAAGGGCCCCTACTACATCTGCAAGTCCTCCTACTTTGGCTACAGGATAACATTCTGTACTTAAATGATAGACAACCATTTTATCTTTTGTGTTTAATTCTGTGCAATTTATATTTTTTATCTTTTCTCTGTTTCAAAATAACTCCTGCTAACGGGGGCAGCTTTATTGTTATTGTTTTCTGATATCCTCGCCATTCTTCATATTTCTCTTCCAGGATTTCAGGATTCACTCCGCTACCACCATATTCCATATCATCTGAATTTAAAACCACGTCCCAATGTGTTCCCGTATGAGTCCCGATTTTATAGTCAAGCACCCTGGGAGCCAGATTAAGAATCACCATACAAACATCATCCCTCTTTTTCCCTTTCCTTACATATACGTATATTGAATTTTCCAGATCATCAGCCTCCACCCATTCAAAACCGGCTTTCTCAAACTGATTTTCATAAAGTGCAGATTCTGTCCTGTAGAGATGATTCAGTTCTTTTACAAGAGTCTGCAATCCTTTATGGACAGGATATTCCAGCAGATGCCAATCCAGGCTTCGGGTAAAATTCCATTCATTGGTTTGTCCGAATTCATCTCCCATAAAAAGCAGTTTGGCCCCCGGATGGGTAAACATATATACATACAAGGTACGAAGATTAGCAAACTTCTGCCACTCATCACCTCTCATTTTGTAAATTAAGCTTGCTTTTCCATGCACCACCTCATCATGGGACAAGGGCATCATATAATTTTCATTATACATGTACATAGAAGCAAATGTAAGCTTATGATGATGAAATTTCCTGTTGATAAAATCTTCCTTAAAATAATCCAGCGTGTCATGCATCCATCCCATCATCCATTTCATTCCGAAGCCCACCCCGCCATCATGAACAGGTTTTGTAAGCATAGGAAAATCTGAGCTTTCTTCTGCTATGGTTATAATATAATCCCCGAATTCCTTATATACTGCTGTATTGAATTCCTCCAGGAAAGTTTTTGCTTCGAGATTTACATTTCCTCCGTATATATTGGGTTCCCATTCTCCTTCGTTCCGGGAATAGTCCAGATGAAGCATTGAAGTTACTGCATCTACCCGTAATCCGTCAGCATGATACCGGTCCAGCCAGAACATGGCATTGGAAATAAGGAAAGATTTTACCTCATTTCTTCCGTAATTGAAAATATAAGATTTCCAGTCGGGATGAAAACCTTTTCTGGGATCTTCGTGTTCATAGAGATGGGTACCGTCAAAACGATGAAGTCCGTTGGCATCTCCCGGAAAGTGGGAAGGTACCCAATCCAGAATAACCCCGATATCATTCTGATGGAGCTCATCAATCAGAAACATCAGATCCTGAGGTGAGCCAAAACGTGAAGTCGCTGCATAAAAACCTGTAATCTGATATCCCCAGCTGGGATCATACGGATACTCCATTACCGGCATAAACTCCACATGGGTAAACTCCATTTCTTTAATATAGGGAATAAGTTTTTGGGCAATATCACGATAATTTAAAAACCGTTCGGGGGCATCTTTATCTCTTATCCATGATCCCAGATGCATTTCATATACGGATAGCGGGGCCTTCAGGCTATTTTTTTTCCATCTTTTTTCCATCCATCCTGCGTCATTCCATTCATACCAGGTGGTAGAAACCAATGAGGCAGCCTGAATATTTTGCTCCCAGCTTAAAGCATAAGGGTCACTTTTTTCCAGGATTTCACCTCTTGCCGTTTCAATAGCATATTTGTATAACGTTCCCCAGGTAAGTCCTTCTATAAATCCTTCCCAGATCCCTGATCCGTCCCATCTCGGAAACAGGATATGATCTTTATGATTCCAGTTATTAAAATTCCCGATCACGGAAACTTTTTTTGCATGGGGTGCCCAGACTGAAAAGTAGACGCCTTGTATACCGTCCTTCTCTACAGAATGGGAACCGAATTTACCATATAGCTTATAGTGCCTGCCTTCTTTGAAAAGGTACACATCATGATCAGTGAAAAGCGTATAGGTTTTAACAGAATTCATCAAGACCGGTTTGTATTTATATTTTCTCTGAAACTAAGAAAAATACTGACAACAGCGGTTAATAATTAATCAAATAATCGTCAAGTTAATTTTTCTCCTCCACTCAATCTATCAAATATATCATTTTTTTAAACTCACTTTTTTATGATTTCGAAACAAACTTTTTTATAAATTTAGCATCAACATTAACTAAACACACACGATGAGGTTTGAACTGTATACAGATGAAAAAGATGATAGACCTGTATTTATCACGGGAAATTTCAACAATTGGAATCCTAAAGACTACAACTATCAGCTCAAACAGAAAAATTCCAACACTTACTTTACAGAGATAGACAACCGGATTCTCCCGGACGAAATTGAGTACAAATTCACCAAAGGAGGCTGGGAAAACGTAGAACTGGACCAATATGGAAATATCACTCCCAACCGGAAAGTAAAATTAACAGCAGGAAAAACCTGTGATACGGTTGAAAAATGGAGGCTGAACTGGGGGCCTTTCAAAGACGAGTTCTTTCCCATCGCTGAAGTAATTTCTGAAGAGTTTTATATTCCCCAGCTTGACCGGTACCGTAAAGTATGGGCCCTGCTTCCCCATGATTATTATGTATCCAATAAAAGCTATCCGGTTTTATACCTTCAGGATGCTCAGAACCTTTTCAATGAAGGCAGCGGTTTCGGAAACTGGGAAATTGATAAAAAAACTCTCTATTCTTTCGGAATACGGGCGTGGTGACCTGATCATTATTGCAATAGAACATGGAAGTGAAGAAAGAATTAAAGAATATATTTTTGATAATGATAACGTTGCCAATGGCTCTGAGGGCAAAAAATACATCCGCTTCATTGCCGACACCTTAAAGCCCTTTGTAGACGAAAACTACCGTACTAAAAAAGATCGTGAAAATACAGGTATTGGCGGCAGCTCATTAGGTGCCCTTATCAGCATTTACAGTGGTTTCCTTTACCCGGAAGTATATTCTAAATTGTTGATTTTTTCTCCCTCACTCTGGGTAGAACCTAATAATAATTTTCCCATGATGAACTTCAGGGTTCCTTTTAAAACAAAAATCTATTTATATGGCGGAGGGCAGGAAGGTTCTAAAATGGTCAAAAGAATTCATATTTTCGAAGAGTATCTGAAAAGATGGGAAAAGAAAAACCTTTTTGATTTTGAATTCAGGACCAATATTAATCCTGAAGGTACACACAATGAATTTTATTGGTCCCAGGAATTTCCAAGAGCCATCGAATGGCTGTTTTATGACAATACTGAAAACCCGGTAGAAGTAAAACCTCAGCAACAAAGCATTAAGAACTAATTTTATGAAACTAATCAATAAAAAAAATAAAAAACTACACTCAGGTTTTCCAGTTGTTCACTGAAGAAGAATGGATAAAATCAGGGAAAAATTTCAACAAAAACATAGATACATTTTTCACAGGGAAAAAGCATGAGGTTTTCATCAGTACTCATGAAGAGGGAATTATCTACTTTATTGGTCTGGGAAAATCCACCTTTCAGAATTTCGAGATTCAGCAGGTGGCCGTGAAGTTCTCACAAACCCAAAAAGAAAAGCTACAAAATGTTCCAACATTAATGATTGCAGATTTTCTTAACGAAAAACAATTTGAAGAGTTTGTAAAAGGATTGCTTATCGGAACCTATCATTACCCTTTTGAAAAAAGCCATCCTTTCTGGTCCCCTAAATTTGAACTTCATTTCGAAAACCTGAGCCAGAAAAAACTAGATCATATCATCCAAAGATCAGAAG
Organism: Chryseobacterium sp. P1-3; assembly: GCF_000738495.1. Lineage (NCBI taxonomy): Bacteria > Pseudomonadati > Bacteroidota > Flavobacteriia > Flavobacteriales > Weeksellaceae > Chryseobacterium > Chryseobacterium sp. P1-3. The sequence goes on along the minus strand of NZ_JPEQ01000007.1, from coordinate 103,999 downwards.
CGATCAGCAATGGACAAATTGCCTGCCAGGAATGGCTGAATAAACCCGCAAACCTTAAAAAACCGGATACTTTCAGTCTGTACCTTAAAAACCTTGCTAAAAAATATGATTTAAAATATACGGTTTTCAACAGAAAGAAGTGTGAAGAGATAGGACTGGGTGCATATCTGGCCGTCAATCAGGCGAGTGCGTATGATGCAGCATTCACCATCCTGGAATATAAAACCACGGTAAAAAATGCCAAAACATTTGGCTTGGTGGGAAAATGTGTACTGTTTGACACCGGAGGAATTTCCCTGAAACCCTTTACCAATATGCATTATATGAAATCTGACTTGGGTGGGGCAACCGCTGTTTTGGGAACTTTAATCTACGCTGCAGAAATGAATCTGCCCGTTAATATCATCGCTGTTCTTCCTATCACAGATAATGCTATTTCTGAAAAAGCCCTGCTTCCAAGTGATGTTATTACAGCCTACAACGGGAAGACCATTGAGGTTATGGATACTGATGCCGAAGGCAGGCTGATTCTTGCCGATGGGCTTTCGTACTTAGCCAAAAACTATAAAACAGATTTCCTTATTGATCTGGCCACTTTGACAGGAAGTTCGGTAAGGATGTTTGGGGACACCTGCGGGGCACTTTTTTCCAACAATGAAGAACTGAAAAACCTTTTGATAAAAACCGGAGACCAAACCAATCAAAGGCTCTGGAATCTGCCATTGTGGGAGGTTTGGAAAGACGATATACAGTCTGACGTAGCCGACTTGAAAAACATGTCCCTAAAACCTGTTGGAGATTGTATTATCGCTGCCAAATTCTTAGAGCATTTCATTGAAGGCCATTCTAAATGGGCTCATCTGGATATTGCAGGTGTGGCATTCGGAAATGTAGGCTATGCCAAGGAAAAAGCGGCTACTGGTTTTGGTGTCCAATTGCTGGTGAATTTAATCGAAAATTATCACTAAAAATTAGTTTATTACAAAAATTCTCTGTATACTTGATTAGTAGTTTTCAAAAGTACATCATATTTTCATTTTTGATATTAATCAAACAATAAAGATTTGCTTTTATTTTTGATAATCTACTAAAATTAAAAAAACATTATATGGAGGAGAAAATTATTGTATGCATTTCGTGCTATTACAAAGGCTACGATTTCATGGACGAAATGAAGAAGCTTGGTAATAAAATCATCTTAGTAACATCAGAGAACCTTAAAGAAAAAAACTGGCCCTGGCATGCTATTGAAGAGGCATATTATATGCCTGAGCTTAAACCGTCCGTTTGGAACCTGGAACATCTGATCCAGGGATTTTCACACCTGATGAAAACAAGGAAAATAGACGCGGTAGTTGCCCTTGATGATTATGATGTGGAAAAAGCAGCCCTGATCCGGGAAACCTTTCGTATTCCGGGAATGGGACAAACTACCCATCGTTATTTCAGAGATAAACTGGCTATGCGGCAAAAAGCAAAAGAATCAGACATCAATGTTCCGGAGTTCACAGCAGTCTTTAATGATGATATAGTAAATGATTTTGTAGACAGAACACCTCCCCCCTGGGTATTGAAACCCCGGTCGGAAGCATCTGCATCAGGTATCAAAAAAATTACTTCCAAAGAACAGCTTTTTGAAGCTTTGGACACATTGGGAGAAGAGCGTCATCTTTTTTTGCTGGAAAGTTTTAAACCCGGAGATGTATATCATGTAGACAGTCTGACCTTCCATAAAGAAATCGTATTTACTTCCGCTTCCAGATACCTTGCTCCACCTATGCAGGTATCCCATGAAGGAGGGGTATTCAGGTCCAAAACATTAGGAAGAGATTCTGAAGAATTTAAAGCACTGGAGGAGGTTAATGCCAGAGTACTATCCGGATTTGGTCTTATCAATGGAGCTACCCATACGGAGTTTATCCGGGGGAAAGAAGATGGAAAATGGTATTTCCTGGAAACCTCATCAAGAGTTGGAGGGGCCCATATTCCCGATTTGGTAGAAGCTTCCAGCGGGATCAATATCTGGAGAGAATGGGCAAGGATTGAAGATGCCCTTTTAAGAGGTAAGAGTTATCATATCTCTCCTCCTGCAGAATATTATTCGGGATTAATTGTTGCTCTGATTAAAGATAGAGAACCTGATTACAGCCAATTTGAATGCGAAGAAGCAGTAAAATTTCTTCCGATAGATTACCATGTAGGGATAGTTTATAAATCCCCTGATGCTGATATTATACAGGAAAGGTTAGACAGTGCTGCTAAAAAGATCCATACGGAAATGTTGAATATCCTGCCTCCCAAAAGCAGTAAACTGAGCAGCTAATTCATAATTATTAAACATGTAATCAATGCCTCAAACAGAACACACGGAATATTATTCAAACATACTAGGTGTAAGCCTTAAAGTAGAAGTAACCGGACATTACGGCTACCCTGTTATTATGTTTCCTACCTCACAGGGACAATACACCCAAAACCATGATTTTCACCTTAACGGAAGTATCAATTGGTTTATTGAGCAGGGGAAAGTAAAGCTTTATAATATTCAGACCATTGATAGCTGGAGTTTTTATGATGACAAAATACCTCCTAAACAAAGGATAAGGAACTACGAGCGGTATGTACAGTTTCTGATCAAAGAATTTGTGCCTTATATCCAGAAACTTCATAAAGTTCATCGTGTGGCCGTAGCCGGAGCCAGTTTCGGAGGTTATCATGCGGCCAATTTTGCTTTCAGGTTTCCGGATGTTGTATCGCACTTATTCTGTCTTTCAGGAGCGTTCAGTATCAGAAATTTCATGGATGGATACTCCGATGATCTGGTCTATTTCAACTGCCCCAGAGAGTTTGTAAGAAATGATGAGGCCTGGAAATACAAGCACATGCATATTGTTCTGAGCACTTCCGATCAGGATATCTGTAAAGATAAAAATGTTGAAATGGCTGAAATTTTAAGAATAAAAGGGATAGATTTCTGGTACGATGAAAGAAAATGGATCGGTCATGACTGGCCGCTGTGGAGAATGGTTTTTCCAACCTTTATCGGAGCCTATTTCTCTTAAAATTTTATAGCACTTAAAATTATTTTAAAGGACTGCTAACTGTTTAAGAAGTGTACTTAAGTCTTTGAAAATTTGGTTTCAATTTTCCGGATTTCACAATTGAAGACGTAATATTCTCTTCCCCGGGGATGCAGATGAAATATCGGGCTGAGTGGTAAAAAGGTGATATTTAAAACAGGACCGCAGAAATTATGACACTTATAAAAAATCAACAGAATATACACCATTAAAAACAAAAATTATGACAAAAAAAGTAGGAATTCTATTCGGTATGGAAGACACCTTTCCCTGGGCATTTATAGATAAAGTAAATGAACTGGGAGGTGGAGAAATCGTAGCCGAACCTGTTACCATTGACAAACTGGAACAGGGTGCAGATTATGGCTATGCGGTAATCATCGACAGAATTTCACAGGATGTTCCCTTTTACAGGGCTTATTTGAAAAATGCAGCGCTTAATGGCACTTACGTGATCAACAATCCGTTCTGGTGGAGTGCTGATGAAAAGTTTTTCAATAATGCCCTGATGACTAAACTGGGAATCCCCCTTCCAAAAACAGTATTACTGCCTTCCCATGAAAGGCCTGCCAATACTTCGGAAACTTCATTCAGGAATTTGAAATTCCCTCACGATTGGGAATACATCTTCAGCTATATTGGTTTTCCGGCCTATATGAAGCCTCACGACGGAGGAGGATGGAGAAATGTATACAGGGTGGAAAATCCGGATGACCTTTGGAATAAACTGGGAGAAACGGAACAACTGGTAATGATGGTTCAGGAAGAGATTGTCTTTGATGATTACTACAGGGTCTATTGCCTGGGCAGAAAATATGTTCATATTATGCCTTATGAACCCAGAAATGCTCCGCATTTACGATATGAAACAACTCATAAAACACAAGGAGAAGAACTGGAAAAATTACTGAAAACCATTCATGATTACACCATTACAATGAATGAAGCCCTAGGCTATGATTTCAATACGGTGGAATTTGCCGTGAGGGACGGTATTCCTTACGCTATCGATTTTTGCAACCCAGCTCCTGATGCAGACAGGAATTCCGTAGGAGAAGAAAATTTTGCGTGGATCATAGAACATGCTGCAAAACTGGCTGTGGAAAAAGCCAAAGAATATGTTCCGGGGAAACCTAATATCGCCTGGGGAACCTTTGTAAGGGATTCAATACAATAACATTGAACATAAATAAAAAAACACAAGAAAAATGCATCAGTTTACTATTGGAATCGAAGAAGAATATCAAATCATTGATGTAGAAAGCAGGGATCTCGTTTCTCATGTTTCAAAGATCATTGAAGGTGGAAAAGCTGTTTTAAGTGAAAATTTAAAACATGAAATGCACGAATCCATGATTGAAATGGAAACGGGTATCTGCCAGAATATTCAGGAAGCCAGAGCAGAGTTAACCAATTTAAGAAGACACCTGATCAATATTGCTCACGAACAGGGATTGCGGGTTTCCGGAGGCGGAACCCATCCTTTTTCGCATTGGTCAGATAATACAATTACTCAGGGAGAGAGATACGTCAAAATCGTTGACGACATGGGAGATGTGGCCCGTGAAAATCTGATTTTTGGACTTCACGTCCATATCGGTATTCCCAACCGTGAAGAAGGGGTAAGGATACAGAATGTAATGCGGTATTTTCTTCCTCATGTTTACGCCCTTTCCACCAATTCGCCTTTCTGGATCGGAAGGTATACAGGTTTCAAATCTTACCGGCAGGAGATATTTGTAAAATTCCCAAGGACCGGTATTCCGAGTTATTTCAACTCTTTATCTGAATTTGACAGCTATGTGGATCTTCTTGTTAAAACAGGAACCATTGATAATGCCAAGAAAATATGGTGGGATCTGAGGGTACATCCCTTCTATCCTACTATTGAATTTAGAATCTGCGATATGCCGCTCAGGATTGACGAAACTGTATGCCTTGCCGCTATTATGCAAAGCCTGGTTGCCAAGATCTACAAATTGCATCAGCAGAATCTGAGCTTCAGAAGCTACAGAAGGTTGCTTTTGAATGAAAATAAATGGCGTGCCTCCAAAAGCGGTATCGAAGCCCATCTTATCGATTTCGGAAAAGAAGAATCGGTTCCCTATCCTCATTTATTAAAAGAGCTTTTAGAATTTATAGACGATGTTGTAGATGATTTAGGATGCCGTAAGGAGGTGGAATATGCCTGGAAAATTCTTGAAAACGGAACCGGAGCCGACCGCCAGCTACAAATTTTCAAAGAAACAGGAGATCTGACAAAAGTTGTAGACTATATGATATCAGAAACCGAGTATGGCATAACACATGGCGAACCCGCTTCGTAATATTTTTGGTAACTTTACAAAAAATATGATGTAATGAAAGATATTCGAATTGCTCTGCTGGACATGAACAACAACCATGTGAATCAAGGCTTTAGGAACATTAAAGAGATTTCCGAAGCATTCCAGCAGAACTCTGAAGAAAATGTAACCATCCAAACATTTGATGTGAGGTTTAAAGATGAAATGCCGGAGATCGGAAACTTTGATATTTTTATTTCCTCAGGTGGACCGGGAACTCCCCACAGAGAAGGTTTTGAATGGGAAAACAGATTTGCCTGTTTTTTAGATGCAGTTTTTGAACATAATCAACACAATGAAGATAAAAAATACCTTTTCCTGATCTGCCATTCGTTTCAGCTGGCCAGCATCCATTGGAAACTGGGCAATATCTGTCCAAGAAAATCTTATTCTTTTGGAGTAATGCCGGTTCACAAAACCAAAGAAGGAAAGAATGAATTTTTATTCAAAAACCTCAAGGATCCTTTCTATGCAGTAGATTCCAGAGCTTATCAGTTTATAGAGCCGGACCACGACCGTCTTGAAGAATTGGGAATGAAAATTATGGCCATTGAAAAATTCCGTCCTCATATTAATCTTGAAAGGGCTGTAATGGCAATTCGTTTTTCAGAAGAAATATTCGGAACTCAATTCCACCCGGAAGCCAGCCCCGAAGCTTTGATTGAAAATCTCAAGGATGAAAAAAACAAAAAGGCAATGATTGAAAATTTCGGCATGGAAAAATACCTGGAAACCGTAGACAGAATAGATGATGAAGATAAAATCATCCTGACCAGAAACCAGATTCTTCCCAGGTTCCTGCAGTTCGCGAGAAAAAATATCTTAAAGGAAGCTGAGTCTTTGGCTTAATGCATAAAATAAAACACAAAAGTCACATTTTTTTAACACTTAAGTTTCTTTAAGTTACTACTAACTGTTTAAAAAGTACACTTAAGTTTCCTAAAAATATTTGATTGTCATCTTTATGTGGATTTTTAAACATAATCATTCTAAACTAACATAAGCATACTAAGCTTTTTATAACAATATTTTGTGACTTTTGTAGTTAAATTATTTTGAATACCAAATCGGGCCAAAATGCTCGTTTTTTCAACATCACACAAAGAAAAAATATGATCCCAAAATACAGAAAGCAGTTTAACCGGGAATTTTCAGAAGAAAAATATCAACAGCTTAAAGATATTTTAAAACAAAAAAGTGGTATAGAGCCCTCTTTCAGAATTTCAGAAAGCCCTCTTTTCCTTACTAAAGAATTTGAAAATAAACTTATCGAAGCGAGTGACAGTATTATCAGCCAGATCAAAGCCATTCCTTCAGAAGTTCTTCAAAAAGCTATTCCTGAAAACTGCAGGGTACCCAATGACACACGGCAACCTCATTTTTTCACGATAGACTTTGGAATCTGCAGAAATGCGAACGGGGAAATTGAGCCACAGCTCATCGAGCTACAGGCATTCCCTTCACTCTACGCCTTTCAAAAAACTTTTGAAGATACTTTTTGTGAAGTTTATCCTTTTCTTGCCGGCATCAGGAATCCAATGTCCTATGAAACCTTTAAAAATTACCTGAAGGAACTTATCGTAGGAGATGAAAATCCGGAAAATGTTGTCCTTCTTGAAATTTTCCCTGAAAAACAAAAAACAGCTATTGATTTTGCCCTCACGGAGCAATTGCTCGGCATAAAGACAGTCTGCCTGACCCAAGTAAAGAAAAAAGGCATGAAGCTTTATTATGAAAATAACGGACAATCTGTTGAAATTAAAAGAATTTACAACCGTGTTATTTTCGATGAACTTGACAATATACCTGATCTTAAAACTGAATTTGATTTCCGGGAAGAAGTGGATGTCAAATGGATTACTCATCCGAACTGGTTTTTTAAAATTTCAAAATTCTTACTTCCATTCCTGAAACATCAGTTTGTTCCTAAAAGTTATTTTCTTCATGAGTTTCCAGAAGATGAAAACCTTGAGAACTTTGTATTGAAACCGCTGTTTTCATTTGCCGGAAGCGGTGTAAATTTAAATCCAACCAGGGAGATCACTGATGCTATTGAAGACAAAGAGCATTATATCCTGCAGAGAAAGGTAACCTACGAACCTGTTTTTGAAGATATTAATGGAGACTTTTCAAAAGCTGAAATCCGTTTATTGTATATCTGGAAAGAAAATGATGAGCGTCCTGTTCTGATGGAAAATCTGGGAAGGATGACGAAAGCAGCCATGGTAAACGTGGATTTCAATAAAAAAGATGCGATCTGGATCGGAAGTTCTAATGCTTTTTTTACAGAAGAATAAGTAAGGTATGCATATTTAAAAAAATGGCTATACTTTACAGTACAGCCATTTCTTATTTCAAATTCTTGATTTTACAAATTCTTGTCGTCTTCCAGTAACTCTTTTGTCTGGTATTCCTGAACCAGGTCAATAGCATTGGAAATAACGTCGCTTAATGCTGTAATAAAGGTACCTTCTTCAGCCATTCCTATGGCATGCTTCAATGCTTCAATTTCCTTAGGAATAATTTCGTAGCTCACATCCCTTCCCGAAGACTGCATTCCTTCAATAATCAGTCCATTGATCTCATCTTCAGTTCTTCCGCGAAGGTGTTTTTCATTCCTGATAATGATATGATCGAACATTCTTCCCGCGATCTTTCCGCATTCTCTGATATCATTGTCACGTCTGTCTCCGACACCGGAAATAATACCTATTTTTTTGGTGGATTCTATATTTTTAAGATAATCTTCAATCGCCTCATAACCTGCCGGATTGTGGGCAAAGTCGATCAATACTTTAAAGTTTTTAAATTTGAAAACATTCAGTCTACCCGGAGTAAGCTGTGCACTTGGAATAAATGTCCTCAGGGAATTGGATATGTCTTCAATTCCAAATCCATAAAGATAACTTGCCAGGCTTGCAGCCAATACATTTTCAATCATAAAGCGGGCCTTCCCTTCCATAGTAATCGGAAAATCTTTGGCTTTTCCTATTCTGATCTTCCAATCCCCCTTTTTAATAGTTACAAACCCTTCTTCGTATACACAGGTAATTTTTCCTTCTTTGGCAAACCTTACCATATGAGGATTATTTTCATCCATACTGAAGATAGCTACATTACAGTCGAGATCATTTACAATTCTCATGGAGTATTCGTTATCAGCATTCAGTACGCTCCAGCCATTTTTTTTCACACTGTCCAATACCACTCTTTTCACTTTGGTAAGATCCTTCAGGCTATGGATATCGTTCATTCCCAGGTGATCTTCGGCAATATTCGTTAGTACACCTATATCACATTGGGAAAAGCCTAAACCTGAGCGCAGGATACCTCCTCTGGCAGTTTCAAGAACAGCAAATTCTACGGTAGGATCTTTTAAAATGAATTCTGCAGAAAGCGGTCCTGTGGTATCTCCTTTAGACAGCATTGTGTTCTGGATATAAATACCGTCTGAAGTGGTAAAGCCTACCCTATATCCATTACTTTTAACGATATGCGAAATCAGTCTTGTGGTGGTGGTTTTTCCATTGGTTCCTGTTACAGCAATAATTGGAATAGTAAAAGGTTTTCCCGGCGGATAAAGCATATCCACAACAGGAGCTGCTACATTTCTTGGTAAACCTTCACTTGGAGCCAGGTGCATTCTGAATCCGGGAGCTGCATTCACTTCTATGATTGCTCCACCGCTTTCTTTTAAAGGCTGTGTAAGGTTTTCTGCCATGATATCAATGCCGCATACGTCCAGGCCTATGATTTTAGAAATCCTTTCAGCCATGGTAATATTTTCCGGATGTACCATATCTGTAACATCAATTGATGTACCTCCTGTTGAAAGATTGGCTGTAGATTTCAGATAAACAATTTCCCCTTTCTGCGGAATAGTTTCAAGGGTATATTGAAGTTTTTCCAATAACGTTAAAGTATCTTTATCCACATCAATCTCGGTAAGCACATTTTCATGTCCGTATCCTCTTCTCGGATCTTTGTTTTCCTTTTCTATAAGCTGCTGAATATTCAGATCTCCATCTCCTACAACATGAGCAGGAACTCTTCTTGCAGCGGCCACCATTTTATTATTAATTACCAACACGCGGAAATCGTAACCGGTGATGTATTTTTCAACAATGACCTTTTTGGAATATTGCTGGGCATGTTCCAGACCTTTCTTAGCAGCTTCCCAATCGTTTACATTTATGGAAGAACCCTTTCCGTGGTTTCCGTCCAAAGGTTTTAAAACAACAGGATAACCAATTTTTCCGATAACACTTTTCAAACTTTCCTCATCTGCAACCAGATCTCCCAATGGCACCGGAATAGCTGCATCATGAAGCATTTTCTTTGTTAGTTCTTTATTACATGCAATATCCACAGCAATCGAACTGGTATTTCCTGTAATCGTTGCCTGAAAACGCTGTTGGTTCACTCCATAGCCAAGCTGTACCAAAGAGTTGGTTCCTAATCTGATCCACGGAATTTTTCTGGAAGCGGCCTCTTCTACAATACTTCCTGTAGATGGCCCGAGCCGCACACGCTCCCTGATTTCTTTTAATTTGTGGATACATGCATTCAGGTCATAGTCTTTCCCTTCAATTAATGCTTCTGCAATTTTAACTGCTTCTTCTGCGGCATAAATACCTGCATTTTCTTCAAGGTAATTGAAGACTACATTATAAACTCCCGGCGTTTTTTGTTTCACGGGTTCTTCCGAAACCAACGTCCATACCCGCCAATGTTTGAATTTCTAATGCAATATGCTCAATGACATGCCCCATCCAGGTTCCTGTTTCCACTCTATGGAAAAAGCCTCCCTCTACTCCTTCCGAGCAACGGTGGGTAATCAACGAGGGGATTAATTGTTCAATTCTTTCTCTGAATCCTGCAATTTTATTGGTAGGATATTCTTCCATCTCCTCAAGGTCCAATCTCATTTGTATCAGCTTCTTTCTTCTGATACTCCAGATGTTAGGACCACGTAGCGCCTGAATCTTTTCGATTTTCATAGTCTGTGGGCATTTTAACAGTTAACAATAACTCCTTTACCTCTCAAAGATAATGTAAAACCCCAAACAAAACCATACCGTAATTAAAGATTTACTAAAAAAAAATAATTTTAATTAGCATTTTTAAAACATTAAAAATCGATTTAAAGATGGCATGAATTTCGCCAAATGTTAATTATTTTTTAATTTTGTAGTATGACGAAACCTGTTGGAAAATTAATAGTTATCGGTGGAGCTGTGAACAAAGGGAGCTTTGCAGAAACCGATTATGACCAGAATATCGAAAAGAATCTTAACTTTTTTGAACGAGGAATCCTAAGAAAGATTATCAACGAGTCAAAGCATAAGGAAGATTCAGTCATTGAAATCATCACCACCGCATCGCAGATTCCACAGATTGTAGGTGCCGAATATAAAAAAGCTTTTGAATTTCTTGGCGCAAAGAATGTCAATATTCTTGATGTTCACAACCGTGAAGAAGCCAATTCTGATGCGATAGTGGCAAGAGCCAATGCTGCCGATGTCATGATGTTTACCGGTGGAGATCAGCTGAGGCTTACATCTATTCTGGGAGGCACCAGGTTTCATGATACGGTTTTATTAAAATACCAGGAACAGGATTTCATTTATTCCGGGACTTCTGCCGGGGCTGCCGCAGCTTCAGAAAATATGATTTACCAGGGAAGCAGCTCGGAAGCTTTGTTAAAAGGAGAAATTAAAACAACACAAGGCCTCGGGCTCATTGATAATGTGATTATAGACACCCATTTTGTACAACGGGGCCGGATCGGACGCCTTTTCCAGGCTGTTGTCAACAATCCGAGAACATTGGGAATCGGGCTGGGAGAAGACACCGGTCTTTTTATTCATAATGATGTCATGACCGCAGTAGGTTCGGGGCTTGTAATCTTAGTAGACGGAAGATTTATTAAGGATACCAACCTTACCAATATCAATTTGGGAGAGCCTATTTCCATAGACAATTTAACCGTACATGTCATGTCTATGAATGATCACTATGACCTGACAACAAAAGTACTTACCATAGAAAACTCCCAGTTTAACCCGATTCCCCAGGATAGATAATGTACATCATAAGATGCAGGGTCTGAATTTCATTTTGAATGAGAGATCCGGTATGAATAAAATCCTTATCTTTTCTCCGTGATTAACCAGGAACAGTATTATTAGCAATACAAATTCCTGCCATACGAAATTCTACTATTATGAAAATCATTATCCACGGCGGTTTTTTCTCAGAAAGCGACCAAAGCCATGAAATAAAAACGGCAAAACAAAATTCATTAAAGGAAATTGCGAAGAAAGCCTATGAATATCTTCAGGATCATTCTGCCTTTGACACGGTAGCGTATGCCGTTTCTCTTCTTGAGGATGATCCGCTGTACAATGCAGGAACCGGTTCTCAAATCCAGAGTGACGGTATTATCCGCATGAGTGCAGCTATTATGGATGGCGAAACCCAGAAATTAAGCGGTGTCATCAATATTCAGGATGTAAAAAATCCTATTTTCGTTGCCAAAAATCTGATCAGGGAAGATGACAGGGTTCTGGGAGGTCAGGGAGCCAAGAACTATGCTTCATCACATGGTTTTGATGATTTTTCTACTGAAATCCCTCAACGAAGAAAAGAATATGAAGCCAAGCGTAACAATGGAGGAAAAGGAACGGTAGGCTGTGTTGCTATTGATAAGAACGGTAAACTGGCCGTTGCTACTTCTACAGGAGGTAAAGGTTTTGAAATCCCGGGACGAATTTCGGATTCTGCAACCGTGGCAGGAAATTATGCCAACTCATTCTGTGCCGTAAGCTGTACCGGTGTGGGAGAAGATATTGTAAGCAATGCTACTGCTGCTAAAATTGTGACCCGTGTTACGGATGGTATGAACCTTCAGACTGCCTTTAGCAAAACATTTGAAGAGCTTAAAACAATTGATGGATTTGCCGGAGCTATTGCCATTGATAAAGAAGGGAATATATTTCACCAGGACTCTTATCCTACCATGGTTTTTGCAAGTTTTGACGGCGAAAATTTTGAAGTCTTCTCATAAATTTAACATTTTTTTTATAATTCCTATTATTTTTTTGGCACGTATTTTACATAACTACTTATAACAAATTTAATATTAATATTTAAAAAAAATAGAAATCATGGGAAATAAAACAAAAGGCCTATTGGCTTTATTAGGTTTAGGTGCTTTAGCATATTGGAAATATAAAAAATTCTTCTCCTGAGGATCAACAGGCGGTAAAAGATAAAATTAATACAGCTAAGGATAATCTTAACAAATGGGGAAATGATCTTAAGAATAAGGCTAATGACGTAGCTTCCCAGGTTCAGAATAAAGTAGACGAAGCTAAGACAAAAGCTGAAGATTCTTTAAGCTAAAAAGCTGAAAGTAGTTTTTTTAACATTCATATAGAAAAAGTCATCGTATACTATTGCGATGACTTTTTTGATTATTATACTGTTACCTTTTTAAAGAAAGCGATAAAGTCACTGAATAAGCCAATGGATATGTACGCTTAAAAAGGATCAATGAAATTGATTTAAATGGTACAAGTTATACTCTTTTACTTTTGCTCCTGATCTCCTCTATTTTTTTGCGCTATTAAAGCATACACTAATGGTATTTTGTTCCCGAACTGAGGAATTCTCCATTTTCCTTTTTCAAACTCATCAACATGTCTGAAACACGGATATGGTGACCAATCAAATTCCTGAAAAGTTTCCAGCCGCATTTCCTTTTTAATCAGATTATTCAGAACATCTGCCAGAGAATGATTCCACATAACATATTGCTGGACAATGGGTGCAGACGGATCTGCATAAGTTCCTTCATAGGTTTCAACAATAGGTTTTTCGTTAAAATAATTGTAAGCCACTTTGGTAAAATCATCATCAAACATCCAGACCACAGGATGAAATTCAGCCATAATAAATTTTCCGCCCGGCTTCAAAAAATGATGAATGACTCCGGCCCATTTTTCAAGATCGGGAAGCCATCCTATAGTTCCATAGCTGGTGTATACAAAATCAAATTTCCGATCCAGAATATTGGGTAAATCATAGACATCGGAACAGATAAATTCCGTATCTGTACCACATTGCCCGGCCAGGTCCTTCCCTGTTTCGATAGCCTTATCAGAAAGATCAATTCCGGTTACTTTCGCTCCCATTCTTGATAGTGAAATAGAATCTTGCCCGAAATGGCATTGCAGATGCAAAATGCTTTTATCTTTTATATCCCCGAGAAGGTCAAGCTCTATTGAATTGAGTGAGCTTCTTCCTTTTAAAAATTCATCAACGAAGTAAAAATCCGACTTCAAATGCGGTTCTACTTTAGCATTCCAGGAGTTTTTATTAATTTCAAGGTAATTTTCCATACTTATTCTTTTTATTAAGTACTGAAAGCATGATTGTTCTTTTCAGCAATTTTTCATCTTTATTTTGTCGGCTAAAACACTAAATTTCTGTTCCGGATGGGATGACAATAGAAGTATATAAACTATATACCTTCCAACCCAAGGTTTCGTACAATAATTTCCCTTCTTCTGTCGCCACTAAAATATTATTCAAAAATCCTTTTGATACGGCTATTTTCTCAAGTTCTTTAAGTAAAAAGGTAGCCAATCCTTTCCTTTGATGGTGTTTTTCTGTAACAATTCTGTCGTAAACAGCAAAATCATTAACCAGGGAAACACGGCCTATCGAAGCTTGTTCACCATTTTCTGCCAGAATTTTAATCACGAAAGTTGAATTGTACCGGGAAAATTCCAAGCGATACCCGGTAGCCAGGCTAATCTCCTGAAAACTCATTGGATGAAAACAGGTCATCATATATCCTTGTGGCTGAAGCTGCCATCTTTCAGGAATATTTCCTATAAACTGATCAGAAGAAGTGCAGACTTTAAGGTAAACCCAAGGTTCTTCAATTGACCGGGCAAGTTCAAAGAAATCGTCATTAAGCTCCGGAAATACATACCGTTCTTTTTGTCTTTCATCTCCTACAAAAACGTAGAATCCGGATTGATACTGAACAGGAAAAAACACTTCCCTTGATATGCACCATCCTGTAAGCCATCTTTCCACTATTTCCACTTTATTTTTCATTATTCAATATTAAAAGTTTTTATTTTAACTGTTCCAACAGTTTTCTTTTTTGTTCTGTAAACTCTGCATCGGTAAGAATACCATTTTCTCTCAGCTTGCCTAATTGTTCCAATTGTTCAAAAATTTCTTTGGATGAGATTTCCTTCACAGGAGTATGCCTTTGCTTTTGGTCTTGCATCTCAGAGGTATTGTAGAGTTCTTTTATTCGGTCATAAAACTTTTTCTGCATCTTCTTTATCCATATAACATTCAAATTCAACCAGTCTCTCGTCTGAATGGAACTGGATAATAGGTGATCTCTGATGGGCGACAAAATTCACCGCTTTGATTTTTTCGTTAGGATAGTTATTGATCTTGGCAGCCCCAAACATTGATTTGGAAACTGAAAGTATTCTTAAAGGAGTTACTACCAATACCCCTGCATCAAGTGTATTAATGAACTGGGCGTCGGTAATTGCAATAATCTTTTCATCTTCAGGAATCAAGTAAGGAAGTTCTTTAATTTCTCCTTTGGTAAATACGGAAAGACTAGCATTTAATTCTTCCAGTTCATGTTTAATTTTTCTTCTTCTGCGTTTATATTCTTCTCTGGAAATAGTATATGACGCTGACTCTGTAACAACGGAAAGAGTTTGTTTCGGCTTTATTGCCGGTTGGATAGGTTTGTCTAATAAACTTTTAATATCCTCAATACTGAAGTTACTAAGATTATACAACAGCTCCTGATTAACATTACTTGCTTTATCCAGGCATCGATTACACAAAACACCACCATCTGAAAGCTTATTTTCTCCCAAAAGCGTGTCCATAGAAGTTAGTGTTACCCTGCATAAGGAACAATTCTTATTCATTTTTTTATTTTTACAATTTATCAAGCAGTTTCTTTTTCTGCTCTGCAAATTCATCTTCAGTTAAAACTCCTGCTTCTCTCAGCTTACCTAATTTTTCCAATTGTTCAAAAATCACTTCAGAAGATTGTTTTTGAGTGGTAAATACATCTTCCTGAGCCAGACCGGGAATGTTCTGGTGAAAAGCCTGCATTTGTCCTACTTGTTCCAAAGGACTCCCGGAATCTTTAACGCCTCCGTTTACTACAGTACAAAAGGCCCTTCCGTCATTTTTGTTATGCAACTTAAATTCTGCGGAAGCGCCTTTGATATTGATTTTAAGAATAGAATACAGTAAATGTTCATGATGTTCTATAGAAATAATTTCCCGGAGCGGAAATTCATTCCTGACAATTCCTCCCAGAATCTTTTTATCAATAAAAACGACTCTTTCAGGAGTGGCAAAGACAATTCCCTCTCTTTTATTTTGCAGGTAAATGCATTCTGCGATTGCCAATAGTTTTTCATCTTTTTCCAGAACATATTCCAATGCGTTTACTTCTTCATTGGCAAGAACGCTCAGTCTTGCATTTAGCGCAACGATCTGATCCTTGATTTCATCGAGCCGGGTAGGCGCATCATACTCATAATAATTTCTTTCTGACGGCTGTGCTCCTGGCTGATTTTGACTTGCATCAATTTTACTTTTAAGGAACATCCCTGTTATTTCTGCAAAATAAAACTGATGCAGGGTATTGATAAGTTCTTTATTGATACTGATTGCTTTATTGAAACATGTTGAGCATAAATAACCTCCGTCAGCAAGTCTGTTTTTCCCTACAAGCATATCTGCAGGGATAAGCGGGGTTCCGCATAATGAGCAAATGGCATTCATCTGAGTTTTAGGTTTAAAAGTTTTTTAATATTGTAAAGCAATGTTTGCTCTACGCTTATATCGGATCCAAATTACAAATTCTGATTTAATTTCAGGTTTAAAATATTGATTATTGAAATGCTTACCTGCTCCAGGCTCAAAATTATAGTAGCGGCAAATCTCCGATTTGCCGCTACTATAATCATTTTAATATTTTTTAATTGAGTTATCCTAAAAACTCTTCTAAAGAAACGGTTTTCTGTTCTCCGGCTTCCAGGTTTTTAAAGGTAACATTTCCGTTTTTGATTTCCTCTTCTCCCAGGAAAACGAGGTTTTTAATGCCTTTCTTCTCTGCGTAGGTAAATTGTTTATTAATCTTTGCACTTTCAGGATATAATTCTGCTGAGATCCCTTTTGCTCTCAGCTGCATGATTAATTTCAAGGCTTCTGTTGTTTCTTCACCTCCGAAATTAGCAAACAGATATTCTATTTTAGTAGATGCTTCTTCAGGGAAAAGATTAAGCTCTTCCATAACCAGATAAATCCTGTCTAATCCAAAAGAAATTCCTATTCCGGGGATATTTTTCACTCCAAAAACTTCCGTAAGGTTATCATATCTGCCTCCTCCACCAATGGAGCCCATGGCTACTTCGTCTGCTTTTACTTCAAAAATAGCTCCGGTATAATAGTCTAATCCTCTTGCCAGAGTAATATTAAATACAAGATTCTGGCTGTTAACACCCAGGTTTAAAGATTGTGTAAGAACAAATTCTAATTCTTCCACTCCTTTCATACCGATTTCATTGCCTGCAAATTTTTCTTTCAATTGCAGAAGATTTTCCAGGGCATCATCAGATTGTTCAAATAAGAAGTCCAGTTTATCAATAGATTCCTGGGAAATTTCCCTTTCCAATAATTCCTTAACCACTCCTTCTTTCCCGATTTTATCCAGCTTATCCAGAGCTACGGTAAAATCAATCAGTTTATCGGTAATACCTGCATATTCTGCTAATCCGGAAAGGATTTTTCTGTTGTTCATATGAATCGTTACAGGAACTTTTAAATCAGAAAATGATTTCAAATATAACTGAACCAAATCTACTTCCTGGAATAAGCTCTCACTCCCAACTACATCTGCATCGCACTGATAAAATTCTCTGAACCTTCCTTTCTGTGGTCTGTCTGCTCTCCAAACCGGCTGAATCTGGTATCTTTTGAAAGGAAATGTCAATTTCCCATGGTTCATAGCTACAAATCTTGCAAAAGGTACGGTAAGATCATAACGTAAAGCCTTGTCTGAAATCTGAGAGGTAAGTTTCTGATGGTTCTTGTTATCCCAGTCTTCCTGATTTACTTTGGCAGCATATTCTCCTGAATTAAGAATTTTAAAAATCAGACGATCTCCTTCTTCGCCATACTTTCCCGTCAATGTAGAAAGATTTTCAAAGCTTGGAGTCTCTAATGGCTGAAATCCGAATAATTCAAAATTATTCTGTAAAATATTGATGATATATTTTCTTCTGGAAACTTCCTGTGCTGTAAAATCTCTCGTTCCTTTTGCTAAACTTGGCTTCATTTTATAATTGATAAATGATGATAATTAAATTTATTTCGCTTATCTAAAGTAAACTACAAAAAGATGTAAATCATTTTTTTTGAAGGCCTTAGGTTCTTTTTTTGATAAGCATTGCAAAAATAAGGAATTGTGACTTTTTCACAGCAGAAAAGCTGAAGAAATATTCTCTTCAGCTCTTTTCGTTTAATTGAATCTGACAGTTCAGACACTCTCCAGGATTTCCAGTATTTCTTCACCATAATTTTCAATCTTATGTTTTCCGAAACCTTTAATCTCCAGCAATTCTTCTTTTTTAGCGGGTTTATACTTGGCTACAGACATTAATTCCTTATTACTTGCAATAAAGTAAGTTGGCAGATTTTGTTCTCTGGCTTTCTCAGACCGCCAAAGTTTAAGGGCGTTGAGAATCTGTTCTTCATCGTAAGTCAATGAATCATTTTCTGCGGAGTATTTTACAATTTTGGGTTCTTTTACCATATTTTTCACTGGCTTTTGCTCGTCAAAATACAATATAACTGACCAATAACATTCGTCGTTTACAAAAGCAGTTTCTACTTTTATAATCTCGTTTCCTTCCAGAAAATCATCAAGCATTTTCTGATCTTTGTAGAGAAATTCTTCCGGAAGTCTGATCTTAAAAACTTTTACTTTCATCATTTGAGTTCTTAGAATTATTTACCTCCTAACAACAGGATCTCATCTACTCTAATTTCCGTAATGTAACGCTTTACACCATCCTTATCGTCATAAGACCTGTATGTAAGCTTACCTTCAATGGCAATTTCTTTTCCTTTAGGGACATACTTTTCCATAATTTCTGCAACTTTCCCGAAAGCAATCAGATTGTGCCATTGTGTTTCTTCTACTTTTTCACCTTTAGCATTGGTGTAGTGATCACTGGTGGCTAAAGATACACTTGCTTTTACATTTCCATTTTCGAAGTTTACCATTTCAACTTCTTTACCTGTGTAACCAATTAATGTTACTTTGTTTCTTAGTGACATAACGTTTAGATTTTAAAATTAATAATTCAGATAAGAGACGTTCACTGCTTTCTCAAATCTCTGTTGCAAAGTTTGCGATCTCACCTAAAAACAGTCGGTTATAAACTATTTAAATTCATTTGTAGTCGTTTGCGGTCGGATATGTAAAATTAAAATTGTTTAGTAATACTTATTTTCTACAGAAAAAAAAATATTGATACAGTTTGAAAATAAGAGCAATAATATGAACTTACTCAGGAATAATAAATTTTATTTTTCATGATAAAAATTTTTAAAGCCCCCTATTTTTTATAAGTTATTTTTTGCAAATTTGTAAAAAACGTCTAACATGCAAAAAGAAAAATTACGCACAGTACGAAAAAGAAAGGGCTATACTCAACAACAAATGGCTGATATAATACCCACTGATGTTTCCAATTATAGCAGAAAAGAAAGCGGTGCTGTATCGATAACACAAGCGGAATGGACTAAGATTGCTAATTTTTTAGATGTTCCTGTTGATGAAATTTATGAAGAGGATGAAGCAAACGTTATTGTAAATAATCCGGTTTTTAATGATAACACACAAGCTAATGTTGGGAATAATAATGCTACCATTAATAATGAGTTAAGCATAGAAATCATTAAAAATCTACAGGAATACATCAGCCTGCTAAAAGAGGAAATCAATAGACTGAAGAAGTAACAGTAAGACTATTCTTTCCACCTAATGATGACTGATACTAAGATATATTAAATCAGGATAGAAGATGTTCTATCCTGATTTTCTTTTTAACTAAGAATACCTTAGATTGTAAAGGATAAGCTAAATAGATTTCCTGTTTTTTGCTAAAAGATTTTGGTACTTATATTTTATATCTTTTCACATTCCACAATGCTTTTACTTTGCGTGCCTATATCAACAAGCCGGGTAAACTTTAATCCTGCTTTTTGTATAAGTTGCTTAAATTCATCTAAAGTTCTTTCTCTTCCTGTGAGGCAGGCCATCATTACAATATCCAACAGTTTTGCAAGATGAGGTTGGTTCCGGGAATCATCAGGAATTACCCCATCAATAATTAATAATTTTGCTCCTTTTGGCATTGCTTCATAACATACTTTCAGAATCCGGATACACTCCTCATCATTCCAATCATGGATAATCCACTTCATAGTATACAGATCTCCACCTGCAGGAACTTTATCAAAGAAACTCCCGGTAGCAGTTGAACATCTGTTTTTTAAATTTTCAGGAATTAATTCAACAGTTTTTTCTATAACATGAGCTTCATCGAAGATAACTCCGGAACTTTCAGGAGCCGATTTGAGCATAGCATACATCATCACCCCATTGCCACCTCCAATATCTACGATGGTTTTATAAGGCTTAAAATCATAGTTTCCGATAATTCCCTGCAATTCCATATTGGATAGTCCTGTCATTCCTCTTCCGAAATTGGCAGCCAGTTCAGGATACTTTTTATAATACTCCCAAAGATTCATTCCGTACACATGCTCGAAAGGAACCTTACCTTCTTTCACAGTACGGGTAAGCTCTCCAAAACCCGGAAAATGTTCACCCATATTGGCCAGCACAAAATCTTTTACGGTTCCGGGAACATCCGTCTGCAAGGCCGCCCCCAAATCATTCATAATAAAGGTTTTGTTTTCAAGTTCTTCAAAAATCCCGACACTGCTTAATGCCCTCATGATTCTGTAAAGTGCTTTTTCATCAGATTGAGTTTCTTTCGCCAGAAGAGAAATTGTTTTGGGGGCCTCTGACAGCAGGTCTGCAATGTTTAATTCTGCTGCTGTTTTTACACAACCGGAGATCCACATACCACCCAATACTTCAAACATTTTTAAAGTAAATTCCGGTTTTACGGCTTGTTTTTCCATAGTAATAGTTTTTGAATTGGCTTTAATAATAATTTACAATTAATCAATTTATAACAATTACATGAAAATAATATTTTTTATTCAAAATATTCAATGAAATTATTTAAACTTCACACAACCGCAAAAGTAACAAAGAGTTTTTTTTTAAAACACTTCAGTTCACGTAAGGAAGTTTAAAATAATTCTGTAGAAAGTTTACTTAATTATTATGCATAAAGTTTGGATTTAGTAAATCTATTGTGGTTTAAAATAATTAATCTAAAAATTTAAACAGCTTCAACATTAAACAACTTATTTCATACAACAATTTTATCTGCTCATTCATATTATATTTTTTATTTTAAAAAAACTGTTACCAACGCAAGACGATCCATTTACAAATGGATAATTCTGTATCTTTGTTTTATAAATCAATCTATAAAGTAAAGAAGAACATCCAATGAAGAAGACAATAAAAAGAACATACAGGGTCTCGAAATATGTAATCTATAGAGAAACACTTGTTGATTACAAGGAGCATTTCTGGTCATTTTTGGGAGCTTTTTTCGGGATTGGACTGATTGCTTTTATACAGTCTCATTCTTTAGCAGAAACGGAAAATATATTTCTGATCGGTTCTTTCGGAGCGTCCAGTGTTCTTATTTATGGAGCCATTCAAAGCCCATTGGCCCAGCCGAGGAATCTGGTGGGCGGGCATGTTCTTTCAGCATTGGCCGGGGTTACCGTTTATCAGCTTGTACCGGATATTATCTGGCTTTCTGCGCCGTTGGCAGTAGCCTTTTCCATAGTATTGATGCAGTATACCAAAACACTGCATCCACCAGGGGGAGCAACAGCTCTGATTGCGGTAAGTTCTACCGGAAAAATCCCGGAATTAGGATATTGGTACGTTATCTCTCCTGTTTTATCAGGATGTATTATCCTGCTGCTTGTGGCTTTATTTTTCAACAATATAACGCCCAACAGGAGTTATCCTTCACACAGCAGGTTTATAAGATTGTTAAAGAAAAAACATGCTCATGGACACAAAGTGAAAAAATAAATATGATGAATTGCCTGGAATGTGGCGAAAAAAATTATCGGGAGGTCTGATAAAAAATTCTGCAATGATGCCTGCCGGAATGCCTATAACAATAAGCAGAACAAAGATTCTACCAATCTGATGCGGAATGTCAATAATAAGCTCCGCAAAAATTATCGTATCCTAAAAGAAATAAATACGGACGGAAAAACAAAAATTACAAAATCCAGACTCGACAATTTAGGTTTCGATTTTGATTATTTTACCAATCTGAAAGTTTATAAAAATGGCTCTGAATACAGATTTATTTATGATTACGGCTATAAACTTTTAGAAGAAGACTTTGTTCTGATTGTTAAAAAATCAAATATAAATGTTCACCTTATCACCTAAATATTATGAAAGAAAATGTTTTGATTACCGGCGCCGGAGGACTGATTGCACAGGAACTGGCTAAAAAGATTGAGCATGAATACAATGTAAGATTTCTCACCCGTAAGAAAAAAACGACCTAATGAATATGAATGGAATATTGAGAATGGAAGTATAGATGAAGCTGCTTTTGAAAATCTATCCCACATTATTCATCTGGCTGGTGCTAATATTTCAGAAAAAAGATGGACAAAGGAAAGAAAAAGAGTTCTGATTTCCAGCAGGATTGACTCTGCAAAATTGCTGTCTGATACTTTAAAAAAGAAAAACATCAGGCTTAAATCCTTTATTTCAGCTTCCGGCATCAACTTTTACGGAACAAAAACCGAAGAAAAAATATATGAAGAAAATGATTCTCCGGGAAACGACTTTTTAAGTGAGATAGTCGTTTTATGGGAGAAAGCTGCCGATCATTTTAAAGAGCAGCATCTTGCTGAAAGGGTTGTTAAAATACGAACAGCTGTTGTCCTGAGTGAAAAAGAGGGCGCGTTGAAGAAAATGGTCCGTCCCATTCGATACTATATAGGATCTCCTCTGGGAAGTGGCAAACAATATATGCCATGGATTCATATTGAAGACATCTGTTACACCTATGAATTTGCCCTGAAGAATACTGCCGTTGATGGTGCTTATAATGCAGCCTCACCGCAGCATATTACCAACCGCGATTTAACAAAAGAAATTGCTCATGTTCTTAAGAAACCTTTACTTTTGCCTAATGTTCCCGGATTTATTTTAAAGCTTATGTTCGGGGAATTGGCTACAGCAATACTGGAAGGGTCACGGGCCTCTTCTCTTAAGATTCAGAAGGAGGGTTTTCGTTTTAAATTTCCGGATCTGAATGATGCATTATCTGATTTATTACAAGAAAGGGAGCCAAAAAGATAAGAATTAATCAAAAACAAGTCTGACGACATAACATAAAGATTCCATGCAAAATCCTAATATTACCATTCTAAAAACTGAAATTTTATCAGATAACTGGTACACCTTAAATAAAGTAACCTATAGTATTCTAAAAAAAGACGGAACAACTGAAACACATAGCAGAGAAGCATATGACAGAGGAAACGGAGCTGTTATTCTTTTGTATAATACCCAATCTAAAACTGTTGTTCTGACAAGACAATTCCGTTTGCCGACTTACATTAACGGAAATGCTTCCGGAATGCTTATTGAAGCCTGTGCCGGGCTTTTAGACAATGATAATCCTGAAGATTGCATCAAACGGGAAACGGAAGAAGAAACAGGATATAAAATTTCCAAGGTTGAAAAGGTGTTTGAAGCCTATATGTCTCCCGGTTCCGTAACGGAAATCCTACATTTTTTCATTGCTGAATATTCTAATGAAATGAAAGTGGCAGACGGTGGCGGACTTGCAGAAGAGGGTGAAAATATTGAAGTTCTGGAGCTTCCTTTTGAAGAAACACTGACAATGATTGACAGTGGGGATATAAATGATGCTAAAACAATTATGCTTTTGCAACACCTGCGTATAAAAGGAATTTTGTAAGCTCTGGCATACTATATTTGTAATTAATAACCCGGTATTATAAAAACCTTTGCCATTCCACTGTCGGATTAGTTTGGAATGGCAAAAGCTCTGTTCATTTATAGTAATGATGATATAAAAAATAAATGTTGCTTACAGCTCCATATCATTCTCTTCACCAAATCTCTTCCAGTACTGATATTTCTCCGGATCAGTAAAGACCGGATCTTCTTTATAAAAATATAAAAGCCTGCTTAACGCCGTAGTGTAATAGCCGTATTCCAGCGATTTTTCGTAGTATTTAATTGCTTTTTTAGAGTTCATCTTTACTCCCAGCCCTTCGTCATACATGATTCCGTAATAGATATTGGAATAGGTATTTTCTTTGTCTTTTCTTAAATACCGCTGAAGATTGTCATAATCACTTTTTCTGGTAATAGATTTCAGCGATCTTCTCATCATTAAAATAGAATTTCTTTTCTGCCTGTTTATAGTATTCTAAAGCAAGATCATAATCCTGCAGTACATACTCGCCGTAAAAATACAGAAGTCCAAGATTCTGCATGGCCAGCCCTTCTCCTGATTCTGCAGATTTTTTGAAGCATTTCAACGCTTTTTTAATATCCTGAGGATAGCCAATACCATTCTGATAATGATAGCCCAGGTTATTCCATGCAATGGCGTGATTCTTGGCAGCTGCTTTTTCATAGAGGGCGAGCCCTTTTTCCAGGTCATAAAACTCAGGGTAATCATCGTGAACATAAATATACCCGAGTTCCACCATCATGTCTGTATTTCCCCGGCTCACACCTATTTCATATAATCTTACAGCTTCTTCAATTTTTCCTTCATTGATATATTCTTCAGCCCGTGACATCAGGGTTGCGTCATCAAAATATTTCTCATAGCCTGCGCCCTTTCTTTCCGTCCAACCTTTATAAAAATCAAGAAAATATTTTTGATCTTTTCCGCGAAGGTTATGTCTTTTTTCATACAAAGCTCCCAGCTGGTTATCTGAAACCTGATGTAATTGTCTTTTGGTGTCCAATATAAACATTTGCTCGCCTTTATAAAGACAAAGCATCTGTTCATTATACTCTATTCCTTCACCGATATAATCATAGATGCTGCTTTGAGTATCAGTTTTCTGATCAAAATAAAACATTCCGTCTGAAGTAGTCACACGGAAAATTTCTTCCCGGCAGGATTCTATTTTTTTTATATTCTTTAGAGGAAGGCAACAGCCAACGGTCTTCAGCAGCGTTATATAAGCCCCAGCCGTTTTCATCAGACAGCAGGAATACATTTTTCATAAACTGGACAAACCAATCCCTGTGAATGTTTTCGATGGTATGTGTTTGTAACCTGAATTCACCGGATTTTATATCATAGATGTACCATTTCTTGGCTTTCCTGTAGGCAAAAGAAGTATAATAATCCAGAAGCATTATGGTGTCTATTTCAGTATCCAGAAGACTTCCATCTGATTTAATAATACTGATTTTTTTCTGAAATTTGTTTGGTTTAACCCAATAATATCCTTCTCCAATTTCACTCAATACATCTTCAGGATGCTCTCCTAAAAAGACCCCTTCAAATGTGTAAAAGGCTTTTTTGGATGTTCCTTTCAACGAACGATAGACCAATCCTGAATAATTAAACTCGAAAGGTTCATCAAAGCCCTCTTCAATAACACGTTTATTGGAAACATCAATGAGATAAAACTTATCCTCTTTTTTAGCATTAAAAAGGTAGACATGTCTTAACATTTCAAGATCTTCATATTCACAAGGGATTACAATTTCCCCTGTTTCAATATTAAGTAACCCACATTTTTGATCTATTTCTATAATTCCATAATTTTTATTACCGATAAAAAGAGAATCATAAGCTTCTTCATAAATACATTCAATAAGGACCTTCCCATCATTTCTCAGGTAACCATATTTACCATTTTTCTGTGCTACTGCAATTCCTTCTTCACTAAAAGCGAAGATCTCTTCATAAACCGGCGGAGTGATGATATTGCCTTTTTTGTCCTTCAATCCCCAAAGGCCATTGTCTTCAAAAGTTTCTGAAATATCTTTATATAAATCTTCATTCCAGTAACCCAAACCATAGTCAATCCAGTCTGTTTCCAGCATTTCTAAAAAAGATCCATAACCGCTTCTGGTTATGATTTCTTTTTCCAGCCAGCCCAGATCCTGCTTGGCCATAGCTTTATCATACAACTTACTTCTTTCCTTAATTTCAAATACCCAGTTTCTGGCCTGATCGGAATGTTTTTCATCACTCATATTGAAGACATCCCATCCATTGATGACGAAGGTATCATAAGGAAGATTATCCAGCATTTCAAACATTTTGTTAACGGGTTCATAGTATGCTTTTTTGTAAAGCAACTGATAATGTTCGCCCAGCAACTGATAGAATGATTTTAACCTTTCTACTCCATTAATTTTATCAAAATACAGAAGTTTTCCTTTTGCTCTTGGATCACACGAGAATAAAGGAAGGAGCAATTCCGGGATCTCGTAATTCCATTCCCCCAGGTAGTATGGATACTGCTCTCCTGTTTTGGAATCTATATTATAAACGTAAAGACGATGTGCCATTTTTTGCTCTAGTGATTAAAATCCGAATTTAGAAAACAGTCCCGGTTTTTTCCATGAAGCTTTATATTCATCCGCAACAGGATCATAATCTGCAACCGAACGCACCTGATCCAATATGGCATGCGCTTCTTTCAAATTGCCGGACTGATACAAAACAACTGCTTTTGATAGCTCAACACTTTCCACAAGATCGTCATAGCCCCATCCTTCAGCATTATAAATAGTATTGAATCGGTCTGCGAGGGATAAAGTCTGCTCTTTATTGTTAAGTTTTTCATACACTCTTACTCCATAGCTTAACCAAAGCACATATTCTTCGGGATCCATGGCTTCTTCACATTCAGCATCATACTCACTGAAAACAGAAGCTGCTTCCTGGTAATTTCCCTGAAGAAAATCACTTTTCACGATCATATAAATAGTTTTTGCTTTATCAAAAGCATCTAAAAGGAATTCCTTTTTATTTTCAAGGTATCTTTTCGCTGCTAAGGCTACTTTTCCATAGTTTTCCTCTTCATTATAAATCTGCATCAAGGCGTACTGAGGATTCGGTTCCTGTGGAAAACGTTCTGCCATCCCTTCATAATGAGCTTTTCTGACAGGAAGTTCCTGGCTGTCCAGATGTTGAAATAAAATACCTTCCAATATATTTTTACCGGCTTCCAGATCTCTGTAGTCATAATCATCAATTTCAGGATTCTCTACCGTATGCTGATAGGCATAGGTAAGAACTTCTTCTGCTTCTTTATAAACATCATCAGTTCCCAGTAATGCATGAAGCTGAACCTGACGTGCTCTGTTGTAAAGGCTTTTATAAAAATAATCTTCGGATTCTCCGTATAAGCTGAAATAATTATTCAGTGCTTCTTCTGCCCTTTCATAATTTCCTCCATTCAGCAGAGCATCAATCAAAGTCAGGTGAAGTTCCATAAACTCTGAATATCTGAGTCCTTCAGAAGCAGTCTCTATTGCTGCCTGATAATCTCCCAGCAACGAATGCTTAATGGCTAAATTGTTACAACACATCGCCCTGGTATGCAGATCGTTATAATAATCACTCTCAAACTTACCTTCCTCAAAATATTTTCGGAATGCTTCATGTGCCTGCTCATATACGATCCGGCCAGCTTCATGCCATTTCAGTTTATCGCTTTCATCTTCTAATACATCTATAAACTCGTTCACCATAACCCCTTCGTTGTAAATGTCTGTCGGATCATCAGAAAATACAGGGATTTCGGATGGCAGGGTTCCATTCAAAAGATATTCTGATTCTACTTTTCTTCTCCAGGCCGTAGTATTGGATGATAATTGCACAGCTTTTTCCAATAAAGGAATAGCTTCAGCATAGCGCTCGTTTTCATACAGGAATGTACCCGCAAAATGATATCCTGAGAACAGTTCCGGACGGGAATTGATCACTTCAAGAGCATGATAGTAGTAAAAGTCCGGGGAAAGGTTCAGCAGATCACAATAATTTCTTTCAATAATGAGCTGATAATAGAAAACATCAGGGTTATTAAATCCGTTTTGAATGAGTTTCGCAAAACGCTGGTGCCATTCTGCCAGTTTCTCATGAATATGAACTGCTGAATTTTCACCATTAATTGCCTTTAGCATCATTTTAAGTGAAAGATCGGGTGCATTATTTTCAAATGCAATATCGGCAAGATTGATAAAATCATATTCATTACGGCTCACAAAAGTAGCATGTTCTTTATCAATAAGTGCTGTAAGTTCCTCTCCTGAAATCATTTTTGTACGGTCCAGTAAATAGATCTTTTTAATCCAGAAAAGCGAGGTGTTTTTGTTCCTGATCTCACGGTTATCAGCATCTGCTTTCTGAAAATGATATATTCCGGCTTCAAGACTGTTCAAAAGCGCTTTATTTTCTTCAAGGGATTCATATATTTTAGCCAAAAAGTCATAGCCATATCCTACATAATCCCGGTCTTCCAGCATACGTTCCGCATACCCTATAAATTCCCCCTTATTTTCCTGGGTGATATGTTTTTTGCTTCTGGCTATCTGCATCAGGTTATATTCATTGCCTAAAGGATAATCCAGAATATTGTATAGTGCTTTTTGATTATTTGGGTTTAGATGCAGGATTCTGCGCAGGTAAGGTATTACATGATCCCTGATGGCGTCGTACACTGCTTCATGTCCGTCATAATAAACGATGTCATGGTAAGCAACTGCCATTAAAAATAAAACCTCTTCATCTTCCGGGTGGGATAATAAGTAGTGTTCTCCTTCTGCAATACACTGCTCCAGGTCTCCCCTGTAAAACAGTTGTTCTAAGTTTTCGTACATTAATATTTTGTTTTATAATTCTATCGTTGCATTTCCTGGAAACAGGACCAGGTTTACTTTGTGTACGCAAAATAATAAAAAAAACAAAACTAAAAACACATAAAAGCTCTTTAAAATCTATAAAATTTAAGTATACGATTTTATCTGACGAAATATATTCTGAAAATAAAACCTTAATTTTGTCCGGAATATACTCTGCGGTTATCAGATCAGAATCCGCTTCCTTACAATAATTCATATGAAAAAAACAATAATCGGTTTTTCTTTATTGCTATCAGCTGTTGCTTATGGACAAAAGACTTCTGTTAAGAAAAGTCCATTGGTTCTTTACAATTATCAAACCTTTGGATGTGATGTCAAGGGGTATTATGATCCTGCACGATATAAAAAAGAAGAGATAGATGGTACCTATAAGCTTTTATATCCTCTGGCCCTGTCCCCGTTTTCTTCTCTTATTGTTTTTAATCCTGTAAAATTAGATAAAGTCAGGAAAAACAACACTCAGCTTTTACAACAAGCTGAAAAAGAATACCTGGGAAGAAAAAAGGAGCTTAATAATCTCAGATTCATTGATCTCCCTATATGGAAAAAACAGCGTGACGAATCTGTTCAGCTTCTCGAAAACGAATATCAGCTTACCAAAGCCCTGCTCATGGGCTATACTGACCCGCAATCTCTTCAGAATACTAAGTTTTACAATACCTGTAGAGAATATATTGATGCAATGACTGCTCAGGATAAGCAGAAAATGCACCTCGTATGGAAGAGCTTATCTGAACCTAAAAAAAATGAAGATTCTTATTCCGGAACAAACGACACCTTTAATGCTAAATGGAATGACCCGCGAAAAGATGATTATGCACTCATCGATCTTATGAATGCCTTTAATAATTGCGCAAACCATAGTTTCAGACCCAAAGCTGATGAAGAGAACATTTTATTGAAAACTTTCGAAAAGGTTTTCATACAACTGAAAAGAGATTGTGACGAACCATAAGGATAGAATTATAATGTAACCTCCTGATTTTTAACAAAAAATTCACTCAAAACAACAATAGACATTAAAAAAATTATCAAAGTGAGAAAATAAACATATAAAGTTGGTCTAATCCTTTAATTTTCAAATTTAAAGCCTTAATTTTGAAGCAAAATAGCAAATCCGGATTCTTCAACTACTATGTACATGAAAAAAATGATGGTTGGGCTTTCTTTAGCCTTATCTGTTACTACTATATGCGGGCAGAAAACTCCTGCAAAAAACAACAATCTTACCCCTTACAATTATCAGACTTTCAATTGTGATAACAAAGGATATTTTGATTCTACCAAATATAAGAAAGAGGAAATAGACGGTGTGAATAAACTTCTGTATCAATTCAATGGAGTTCAATTTGATATCCAGCCTGTATTTAAACTTTCCAACCTTGAAGAAATCCGTAAAAACAAAGAGGAATATTTACAGCAATTAGAAAAACAATATCAGGAAAAGAAAAAAGAGCTTTACAGCCTTGAAGTCATCAATCTCCCTATGTGGAAAAAACTACAACAGGAAACCATTATGTCTTTTGAGAATGAATATCAGCTGAATAAGGAAGAAATTCTCGCTTATTCTGATCCCTCCACTCTTAAAGACAGTAAATTTTACAGCACCTGCAAAGAGCACATTGATGCAATCTCTTCTCCTGACCGAGAAAAAAATGTTTGCTGCATGGAAAGCCTATATTGAGCTTAAAAGTAAGAATAATGCTGATCCCAAAGGCGTAATGGCAAGATTCAATGCTAAAATGAATGATCCCCAGAAAGAAGATTATGCACTGATCGACATGATCGGGCTAAGCTTTCACAACTGTGCCAACAGCAGTTTCAGGCCTAAACGTGATGATGAGGGAAATGCCTATAAAGATTTTGATAAAATTTTTACAAAGCTGAAGAAAAATTGTGATGAGCCATAAGGTTGATTAAATAATAAAACTAAATGACAGTACACCATTGGGTACTGTTTTTTATTTGATAATATGAGGATTGAATTATAGGATCCATCTCGAAGTTTTCGCGTTGACAAATTCAATACTATATCGAAACCCCATGCGTATTCTTCACCTCCGCCATCACAAAAGTACTATGGGTGCTCCCGATAGAATCCACCGACCCAAGCTTATTGAATACAAAATCCTGATAATGCCTCATATCTCTTACCTGAACTTTTAGCAGAAAATCAAAATCACCGGAAATATTATAACATTCTGCTACTTCTTCAATTTGAATAATATCTTTTACAAAGCTGTTTCCGATAGCCCGGTCATGGATCTTTAATTTAACCTGGCAAAAAACAGTAAATCCGCGGTTCAGCTTTTCAGCTTCCAAAACGGCAGCATAGTGTTTAATATACCCTTCCTGCTCCAGTCTTTTTACCCGCTCAAAAACAGGTGATGGTGAGAGATTAACTTCTTTCGCAAGCTCTTTTACAGTTAATTTCGCATTTTTTTTGAAGGATTCTCAGCAGCTGGAGATCCTTATCATCCAATCTATCCACAGAATAATATTCTTTTTTTACTGACATTTTTTCAAATGTACAGAATATTTATCTTTTAAAAAAACATAAAATAAAAATATCATCCTTAATTTTCATCAAATACCCAATCAATTATCTTAAATAAATATCTTTACACCCTATTTTGTTCTTTATAATACTTCATCAAACGGAAAAGGTTTTACGTAAGGTAAATTAATAGGGAATCATGTGTAAATCATGAGCTGTCGCGCAACTGTAATCAGCATACCAAAAGTTCTGTCCCGGATATCCACTGCCAAAGAGCGGGAAGGATGACAGATACTGCTGTAAGCCAGGAGACCTGCCTGTTCTGAATTGACAATGCTTTCGCGGTTTGAGGCTTCGGGTCATACAGATGATACATTTTGAACGTATTCCACCGTTAACAGGAAATTTACGTCCTTTTTGTATCCTGTCCTCTTTACAAGCTTCCTGCGCAAGTATTTTGAAGCATTCAAAGGAACTTTTAAAATCATTGTTTAATTTAAAAGTTGATAAAAAATGCAAACTCACTTACTTGGCTACCCGCGTATTGGTAGCAACAGAGAGCTTAAAAAAGCTTGTGAACACTATTGGGCAGACAAGATTTCTCTCAATCAATTACTGGAAACCGGTAAAACCATCAGTCTTCAAAACTGGAAATTGCAACAGGAAGCAGGGATTGATCTTATCCCATGTAATGATTTTTCTTACTACGATCAGGTGCTGGATATGACTTTGACCGTAGGAGCCATCCCGGAGCGTTACCAGGAAATTGCTTCAAACGAATCTCACTCAGAACCGGATCTTTATTTTGCCATGGCAAGAGGTTACCAGAAAAACGGATTGGATATCACGGCTATGGAAATGACAAAGTGGTTTGATACCAACTACCACTATATTGTCCCTGAATTTCAAAAAAACCAGCAGTTCAGATTGTTTTCCGATAAAATCATCAGTGAGTTTATCCGTGCAAAGGAAGCAGGAATGAATGCAAAGCCTGTTATAATCGGATTGCTTACCTATCTTCTTCTGGGTAAAGAAAAAGAAAATGGTTTTGACAAAATGGATTTAGCACAAAATCTATTGCCTGTTTATCTTGAAATCCTCCGGAAACTGGAAGCCTATGGTGCAGAATATGTTCAATTTGATGAACCTTTTTTAGCATTAGACCTGAATGAAAAAACAAAAGAGACCTATCAATGGGTTTACGGTGAAATCAGAAAACAGTTTCCCAATCTTAAATTTATTGTAACTACTTATTTTGAGGGATTAAAGGACAATCTTTCCCTGGCCGTTTCTTTGCCAGCAGATGTTTTGCATATTGATCTCGTAAGATGTCCTGAACAATTGGATGAAGTCCTGCAAGCAATACCCGGTACTTTAAGCCTTTCACTAGGCATTGTAGACGGAAGGAATATATGGAAAAATGATTTCGAAAAATCATTGGCACTGATCAAAAAAGCAATCCATGAAATCGGTCCGGAAAGAGTATTGATTGCTCCATCCTGCTCATTACTCCACTCTCCTTTTGATCTTGACCTGGAGAAAAACGAAGCAATTTTATCGCCTGAAATCAAGCAATGGATGGCCTTTGCAAAACAGAAAGTAGATGAGATCGCTGTCTTAAAAAAAACTGGCGTCAGGAAATCCCGATTATCACACGCTGCAGCTATTGGCCGAAAACAAAAAGGCACTGGAAAACCGTGTCGGAGCCATTACGGATGGAGATGCAAGAAGAAAAAATCCTTTTGCGGTAAGGAAAGAAGTTCAGCAAAAAGTACTGCAGTTGCCATTATTTCCTACCACAACCATTGGTTCCTTCCCGCAAACCATGGAAGTAAGAAACTGGAGGGCTCAATTCAAAAAGGGAGAACTTACAGCCGCTCATTATAACGAGCTGCTGAAAAAAGAAACGGAAAGAACCATCCGCTGGCAGGAAGAAATCGGAATTGATGTACTGGTTCATGGAGAATTTGAGCGCAATGATATGGTAGAGTATTTCGGGGAACAGCTTGATGGGTTTGCATTTACCCAAAACGGATGGGTACAGAGTTATGGTAGCCGGTGTGTAAAACCACCTGTCATTTACGGAGATGTACACCGTCCTCACCCTATGACCGTATACTGGTCACAATATGCTCAGTCTCTCACTCAAAAATGGGTAAAAGGAATGCTGACCGGGCCTGTTACCATTCTGCAGTGGTCTTTTGTGCGTGACGATCAGCCCCGTTCCCTGACCTGCAAGCAGATCGCCTTAGCTATCCGGAATGAGGTTAAAGATCTGGAAAAAGCGGGCATCAGAATCATCCAGATCGATGAGCCGGCTATCCGGGAGGGTCTTCCTTTAAGAAAATCTGAATGGCAAAATTATCTGAAATGGGCAGTAGAAGCCTTTAGAATTTCAGCAAGCGGTGTTGAAGATTCTACTCAGGTTCATACTCATATGTGTTATTCCGAGTTTAACGATATTATTAAGGATATTGCCGATATGGATGCTGACGTGATTACCATAGAATGTTCCAGAAGCCAGATGGAATTATTAAATGCCTTCGCAGACTTTAAATATCCGAATGAAATAGGATCGGGAGTTTATGATATCCACTCACCCAGAGTGCCGTCCAAGGAGGAGATGCTGGAGCTGCTGAAAAAAGCCCAGGCTGTAATCCCCGCTCAGCAGCTTTGGGTAAACCCTGACTGTGGATTGAAAACCCGCCATTGGGAAGAGACTGAAAAAGCTCTTATTGCCATGGTAGAAGCTTCAAGAGAGGCCAGTGCGGTCTTTGCATAGCCAGCACCATAATGAGATAGTTCTTAAGCAGGAGTTCAAACTTCTGCTTTTGTCTTTTGTATATTTGGCCAAAACAAATTTAATGTAAGCATTAGCGGTTAAAGTCTGTTTCGGTTGAAGGCAATCTTCCGCATTATTATGATATCCATTCCTTAATAGTAAACAGCAGCCTTCAGGTAATACTTCTGTGATTATAATTATAAAATGAATTAATAATGAATACTTTACAGATTATCAGATTTAATTTTGTAATTTTGCACCCCGAAAATAAGGATAATACGAACAAGTCTCCTAAAACAGGTGGCTGCAAAAATTGCACTGGAAATATCCTTGGAAATCAATAGATAATTACATATGAAAAGAATCGGTGAACACAGAAAGCTTCTTGGAGTTGATCAAAATGTTACCTTAAAAGAGTTAAAAACCATTTACAGGAATACGATGAAAGATACGCATCCTGATAAATTTATCAATGATGAAGCCGGTAAACAGGAAGCGGAAGAAAAAAGTAAGTCTGTGATCGAAGCCTATCATTTTCTGGTAAGTATCAATCCGGAAACACAGGAAAAATACAAGGAAGAATATACGGAAACCATTACAAAATCCAATATTCAGGATTTTTATCTTGAAAAAGCGGTTTTAACGGTCCAGCATCTGAATGGAAATATCTATGAATATATGGGAGTTCCGAGAAATACCTATATTAAAATGATTAACTCTGATTCACCAAGCCGTTTTGCGAGAAGACATATCTATGGAAGTTTTGTCTATAGAAAAGCCGGGGAAGCAATGGCGGAATAATTTTTTCCATTTAAAATAGAGAGACTTCTGGTTGTTCCAGAGGTCTTTTTTTGTAAAAATGTAAAATATTGTGTTTAGGCTAAAATTCTTAAGCGGGCTTTAGCCCGCTCCTATTGATTTTTTATAACCATTAATAGGAATGGGCTAAAGCCCATTTTTCAATATCAGAACAATCATACAACTTCAGCCAAAATTTATATCTCTTTTCATATAATTTTCTGTCGTAATTTTTAATAAAAAAGCGCCTCAGAAATCTGAGGCGCTCCCGGTTAATTAAAGGCTAATTTTTATTTATCCAGATGCTTAGGCGTAAACCCGTCATCATTAAGTTCTCTGTGTACGTAATCTGCTTTCATTTCAGCTTCGTAGTCTACTTTATTATCTTTACCCATTCTTCTCAGAAGAGAGTCAAATAAGGAGTATACTACCGGTACAATGATCAAGGTCAGGAATAGAGATGATGTCAAACCACCAATAACTACCCATGCAAGACCTTTGTTCATCTCCGCTCCTGCTCCGGTTGCCAATGCGATCGGTAACATACCGAAGATCATCGCAATCGTGGTCATCAGGATCGGACGGAGACGCGCGTGATTAGCCTGGATCAATGCATCATGAGTAGTTGCACCAGCTGCTTTTCTTGCGTTGGTAAAGTCAACGATCATAATCGCGTTTTTCGCAACAAGACCAATCAGCATGATCATCCCTAGCATCGTAAAGATGTTCAACGAGTTGGCAGTTAAGGCAAGGATCACCATTACTCCGATCATCGCCAACGGAATAGAGAATAATACTACGAATGGATATACAAAACTGTCATACAAGGATACCATTACCAGATATACCAATACGATAGCTGCTAATAATGCGATTCCTAACGTACCGAAACCTTCCTGCTGGTTTTCCATATCTCCGCTCCAGATATAATCTACCCCTACAGGCTTTTTATCATTCATGAATTTTGCGGCCCATTCATTGGCTACATCCCCTACCGGTCTACCTACCGCTTTAGCTCTTACTTTCACAGAAGGAGACTTATCTCTACGTTCAAGCAAACTTGGCCCTGAACCCATTTTCACTTCAGCGAACTGACTCAGGCGAACCTGCTGTCCCTGAGGATTGGTAAACATCAGGTTTTTAACATCATCTATGGACTGTCTGTTCAGGTCCCCAAAACGGATGTTAATATCATATTCATACTCTCCGGCTCTGAATTTTCCGTCTGTATTCCCGTTAAACGCAGTCTGCATTGTCTGTCCTACGCTTGAAAGGTTTAAGCCCAGAGAAGCCATTTTGTCTCTGTCGATATTGACCTGTACTTCCGGGTTACCAGAGTCTGTAGATAATTCTGCATCTACTGCTCCCGGAACTTTTTTTCAATAGCTCAAGAATTCTTGTCGCTTCTTTTACCGCTGTTGCGTTATCCGGAGCTGTGACTACCATTTCGATCGGTGCATTTTCTGCTCCCATGATACCGATTGGTGCTGTTTTAAACTCAACTCCTGTAAATTTCTCTTCTAAGGCTCTTTTTACTTTTGCAGCCTTGATGTTGGTACTTTCAGAACGTTCAGATTTGTCTGTAAGGTTTACCTGAACCTCAGATTGGTAAGTAGTTGCCTGAGCACCACCAAAACCTGTTGATTGCTGTCCAACGGTTGTAATAAGGTCTACAACATCTTTATCGTTTCTTAAAAACTTCTCAACTTCTAATGTTAATTGGTTGGTCTTTTCAACGGTTGCATCCTTTGAAAGCTCCATCTGTACCAGGAACTGCCCACGGTCAATCGGCGGGAAGAATTCGCCTCCAATAAATCCGAAGATTACCAAAGAGAATGAACTGATCAGAATAATGAATGTAACAACAACGGTAGAAATTCTTCTTAAGGTTGTTTTCAGACACCATTCAAGGATATCTGTAACCCAGTGAGTAAACTTGTCGATTAACCCTTCAAACCAAAGAATAAATTTCTCAAACCAGTTCTTCCCTGTCAAATGTTCCAGTTTACCAAACCTTGATGATAGCCATGGAATAATGGTAAATGAAGCCAATAACGATAGCATCGTCGCAATAACCACCGTGACACAGAATTGTGCAAGAATGTTGGCTACAAGACCGGAACTCATCGCAATCGGTAAGAATACTACCACAATTACCAGGGTAATCGCTGCTACCGTAAATCCAATTTCCGAAGCTCCGTCATAGGCTGCTCTGATCTTACTTTTCCCCATCTCCATGTGGCGGTAAATGTTTTCCAGTACCACGATCGCATCATCTACAAGAATCCCTACCACAAGTGACAGTCCCAGCAAACTCATCAGGTTCAGCGTATACCCCATCAGATTCATTCCGATAAATGCTGCTACCAATGAAGCCGGAATAGAAACCATTACAATGAATGCGTTTCTGATACTGTGAAGGAACAACAACATTACAATGGCCACGAGAATAATAGCTAAGAATAAGTCAAAGATTACGTGGTTTGCTGATTCAAGGGTAAATTCTGTTGTATCGTTTACGATTTTTACTTTTACTCCCTGAACTTTATATGCTTCTTCAACGGTTTTAATTGTTTTCTGAACACTTTCAGATACTGCTACCGCATTCGCATCAGATTGTTTCTTAACCTGCATCAGGATCGTTGGAAACTGATTGAATCTTGCTACTTTTTCTACATCTTTCTGAGAGTCAAAAACGGTAGCAATATCAGATAAACGAACCTGTGCCCCATTTTTATTGGAGACTACAAGATTGTTCATTTCCCCGATAGATTTATACTTTCCGGATAGCCTGATCGTGGATTTTGTAGTTCTTGTTTTCAAGCTCCCCGTCGGGAAATCCAGGTTTGAAGAAAGAATTGCCTGCTGAACATCCCCGATAGAAAGCCCATACCCCTGCAATTTTTTTTCATCCAGGTTCACCTGGATTTCTCTTTCCTGTCCGCCTACAAGATCAACCTGAGCCACTCCGTTTACACGGGAAAAAATAGGTTCTATCTTTTTATCGAGTAAGTCATAGAGATCCTTACTGTTTAGTTTATCTGATGAAATACTCATCGTAATAATCGGTAAATCATCTAAGGAGAATTTGTTCAATGACGGTGCTTTCACATCATCCGGAAGGTCTGCAAGAATAGCATTTACCTTTCTCTGCGCATCATTCAAGGCGAAGTCCACATCAGCCCCATCGTTCAGCTGAACCATGATCACGGATAAACTTTCATATGAAGAAGATTCTACTTTTTTTACGTTTTCCAAAGAACCTACGGCATCCTCAATCTTCCGGGTGACCGAAGTTTCCACTTCTGCGGGAGAAGCTCCCGGATACACCGTGGAAATTGTTACCATATTGGTTTCAAACTTTGGAATCAATTCGTATCCCATGAGTGTATAACTCAGGATACCTCCCAGCGTCAGAATTGTAAACAATACAATTACCAGCGAAGGTCTTTTAATCGATATTTCTGCTAACTTCATAAATCGTTTACTTTATAATGTTCACTTTAGACCCGTTGTCCAGGTTGATCTGCCCGCTGGTTACAACTTTTTCACCACCGTTTAATCCGCTTAATACCTGTACTTTGTCTCCGTAAACTTTTCCGATGGTTACTTTGATCATTTTAGCAACACCATTTTCAACTACAAATAACTGTCCTGAGCTTACTCCGTTTACAAACGCTTCAGCAGGTACTGTTAACATATTTTGGGTTTCTGCTCCATTGTTTGTTTTAAACGTAGCAGTTGCATACATACCTGCTTTCAGGTTGCCTCTGTTCTGAACTTCGATTTCAACTGGGAAATTTAAAGAAGCATCACTTTTAGGGGCAATAAAGGTAATTCTTCCAACGAAAGAATCTTCCGGTAAAACATTCACTTTAATCGGTACTTCCTGGCCTAGCTGAATTTTTCCGATCTGGCTTTCATCTACTAAAACTGAAAGTTTTAAGCTGTTGATATTAACGATTTCAAACATCGCTGTTCCGGGAGAAACTACAGTTCCCGGTTCAACCATTTTTTTATTGATGGTACCACTGATACCAGCACGGATACTTGTATCATTTACTTTAACTCCCTGGGCTCTCACCGCTGCCTGAGCATTTTTAAGCTGAAGTCTGGAGTTATCTAGCTGTTGTTTGGTAACTCCACCTGTCTTGTATGCGTTTTCATAACGTTGGTTATCAATAATAGCATTCTGCAGGTTATTCTGAGCCTGGGTAACATCAACCTCTATGGCGTCTCTTTTAATGGTTGCCAGCACCTGACCTGCAGAAACTCTTGAACCTTCTTTTACCAAAACGTTGACAATACGTCCTGAGATTTCGGAAGACTGATTCATTTCCTGCTTAGGAATAAAAGTTCCGTTCGCAGAATAATCCGTATCTATATTTTCTCTTGTAACGGTTACAATATTAACATTGATTTTATCTACCTGCTTGGCAACCTCTTTTACTTCCTGAGTCTGTTTCTCTTTGTTGCCGGCAATCTTGTATGCTGCCAATCCTATAAGTACAGCTGCTACGATGATATATATTAAAGTTTTTTTCATTGTTTATTATGGGTTTTGTAATGTGTTTAACTCTCCTCTTGCTTTCATCAACTGAATTTCAGCTTGCTTATAATCTAATAAAGCGTTCGCATAATTTTGTTTTGCCTCAGTCAAAGAATTATCAGTATCAAGCAGATCTGTAAGTGTTGCAAGACCATATTGATAGTTAGACTGCGTATTCGCCTGTACTTTTTCAGCCAAAGCAACATTGTCTTTCATACTTTGAATATTGATTAAGGCATTTTCCATATTGGTTGCTGCATTTTTATAATCTAAACTCAGGCTTAGCTGGGTATTTTCGATATCCTGGTTCAGATCCTGAATATCGATTTCAGCCTGCTGGATTTTAGATTTCGTAGCTCCTCCCGTAAAGATCGGTATGTTTACATTGAGTCCTATAGAGGCTGCATCACTCCAGTTCACCCCATTATTAATTCCATTAAACCAAGGAAATTTTGTTCCCATTCCGTACCAGCCATAATTAGCCTGAAGGCTTACTGTAGGATAAAGGAATGCTTCTGTCGCTTTTTTATTAAACTGTAGAAGTTCCATCTGTTTTCTAAGAACCTTAATTTCAGACCTGTTGTCCAGGTTGATCTGTCCTGCTATAAGTTCCGGTCTCGGTTCTATGCTTTTCTCCTCTAATTCAATAGGTGAATCGATAGGAACTCCCATATAAAATTTCAAAGAGTTTTTGGCAAGCTCCACTCCGTTGATTAATTTTTGCTTATTGGAAGCAATATTGGTAAGCTGAACATTTGTTCTGTCAAGATCTATAGGTTTTGCAAGCCCGTTATCCACCAAGCTTTTAATAATATTTCTTACTTTTTCCGTATTCTTATAGCTTGTTTCCAATGTTTTCAGATTCTCTTCCTGAACAAACACATTATAATAGGCTGTCGCTACGTTCACAATGATCTGCTCATTGGTCAACTGAGAATTCAGCACATAAAACTCCCTTGTAGATTTAGCTGCTTTTAACCCAATGAACACTCTCTGATCAAACAAAGCTTGATTAAGTGTTGCAGAAATGCTTGAGTTCCAAGGCTGCCCCATTTTAAAAATGTTTCTCTGCCCCATAATCTCCACCACAGTCTCCTGGATAATCGGGTTATAAGAAACCCCTCCTGCGACACTGATCTGAGGAAGAGCTCCAGCCTTCGCCTCGTCAATCTTGTATTCAGCTTTTTTGACCTGTAAGGCAGCTTTTTTTAGCTTCTGCCTTATTCTGGAGTGCCTGTTTAATTGCTTCCTGCAGAGAAACCTGCTGCTGGGCAGACACCGATGAAAAGCTGAAAATCATAAATGCTGCAGCTATCCCAATTTTTAGCTTTTTAGCAGTTATACGTTTTCTTTTCATAATTTTTATACTTCGTTTATTTTTTGTTTGTTTTAGTTATTATTTTTATTTC
Organism: Chryseobacterium sp. P1-3; assembly: GCF_000738495.1. NCBI lineage: Bacteria > Pseudomonadati > Bacteroidota > Flavobacteriia > Flavobacteriales > Weeksellaceae > Chryseobacterium > Chryseobacterium sp. P1-3. Next base: position 63,330 of record NZ_JPEQ01000007.1, on the reverse strand, counting down.
TGCATGACGGATCATCTTTAGAAATACTTTAGTTTTTTTTAACTTTTAAATAACATATTGATAATTATTTCTTTTCTTTCAGAAATAATCTTATCATATTCTTCATCACTAATCATAAGATTCTCCATAAATAAAGGTCTTATAGCACTTGGAAAAACCAATAGCGACACCATATTCAGAATAAATTGTACAGGGGCCATTTTTTCAATATTTCCCAATTCCATTTCTTTTTCAATATCCTTGTATAAGGTTTCCAGGATATCTTCTTCAATTTCTCTCTGATGGCAGGTCCCTTTGTTGATCTGCGAAACAATATAGGTTTCCAGATACGGATACTGAAGACTCGTTGCCAGACTGCTTTCAATAAACTTGCTGATCTTCTCTTTGAAAGGAAGATTTGCTGTCTGAATGATTTTTGATTTTTCCTGTTCCACTCTCTGGGCTTCATCAAAGATGATCTGAATCAGTTTATCCCTTGACCGGAAATAATAATTTATAAGTGTTCTGTTCACTCCCGCTGCATCGGCAATCTCCTGCGTAGTAGCATCAAATTTTCCTTTCACAAAGAATAAATTCTTCGCTGTCTCCTTGATCAATTCCTGTGTTTGGTCTTTTTTTGCTTGATTTGACATTTTTGTTAAACAAATTTGTGCAAAATTAATTCTTTTTTGTTTTTGACAAAATTGTTAAACAAAAAAATTAAACAGAATTGTTATGATATGCATCAGGTTTTTATTTTTTAATTAAAAGCTGGAGATACAGAAAAGGCTGCCTCAACAGGCAGCCTTTCTCTATTTTTTTTTATAAAAATATTGCGTTTATAACAATTTGATCTTATCATCTGAAATATCGATGATTTTATCTTTATAAAGTCCTCCGATTGCTTTTTTAAAGTTCTTTTTACTCATCTGAAGCTCTTCTTTAATTTCTTCCGGTGAAGATTTATCAGAAACATACAGGAGTCCGTAATTTTCTTCCAGCTTATTAAGAATCTTTTGTTTGAATTCATCAATGTTTTCAAATCCTTCAGGCTGTAAAGAAACATCAATTTTCCCATCTTCACGGATTGCTTTAATATATCCCGTTTCTTCTGATAAAGGATATAATTTTTTGAAAACATCAGATGTATAAATCAACCCGATATATTTTTTATTGATCACCACATTCCAGCCCAGTTCACTTTCATTCATCATAATCAGGTCTACTTTATCACCTTTTTTAAATGGTAAATCCTGATATTGCGGGTTTCTTTTGAATTTTGTCGTTCCGGTGATCAGCTCCATGTCTTCTTCCACATAGACATATACCAGATATCTTTTTCCTTCAATAATTTTAGTTTTCTGCTGCTTATAAGGAATAAACAGGTCTTTAATGATTCCCCAATCCATAAATGCCCCACTGGGAAGGCTCTGTACACAGCTCATTACAGCAAACTCACCAACTTCAGCCAATGGAATTTCGGTAGTCGCTTTTAATTTACTATCATCCTGATATATGAAAACCTCCACTTCTTCACCGATTTCTTTTTCTTCCTGAATAAAGATTTTAGGTAAAAAAGCCTTTTCACCAGACCCATCCGTGAGAATCCATCCTGAGTTATTTTTTTCTGAAATTTCTAAACTTTGAGTTTTTCCGAGTTGCATTGATGATAAAATTAGCTGACAAAGGTACGGAAATTTAAAGATTTTAAACCTATTGAATCATCTTCCCTTTTTTAAAGAGTATTTATCCTATAAAACCTATAACATTTACCTCAAACAAATTCTAAATCATAAGAGCCTTCTTTTTCTTGCTAGCTATCTCGGTACTGCAAAGCCATTAAAAAGTTTTACCAGTATATTGCTGTAGAGCCAAGAAAATCAAAAAGTACCAATAAAGTTTTTTGATTTTTCACGGATTTAGTGCGTTTGAGGCAATATTAGAAGCCTTGCTGATTCAGAAGATTATGTAGATTTTTACAAAAAAAGAGAAACCAAAAACTGATTTCTCTTTTTTATATGTATGATTATTTAATCAAATCCTATATGTGGATAGGCCTTTTTCCTGTAGCATCCAATGCTGCTTCTTTAATTGCTTCAGCATATGTTGGGTGTGCATGGGAACTTCTTGCAATATCTTCGGCACTAGCACGGAACTCCATAGCAATCACGCCTTCTGCAATAAGATCGGCAGCTCTTGCTCCTATGATGTGCATTCCTAAAACCTCATCTGTTTTTTCATCTGCAATAATCTTAACAAGTCCATCAACATCACCACTTGCACGGCTTCTTCCCAATGCTCTCATTGGGAAAGAACCTACCTTGTAAGCAACTCCTTCTTCTTTCAGCTGTTCTTCAGTTTTACCTACACCCGCTACTTCAGGCCATGTATAAACAACACCAGGGATTAAGTTATAGTTAATATGTGGTTTTTGGCCTGCCAATATTTCCGCAACCAATGTTCCTTCTTCACTCGCTTTGTGAGCAAGCATTGCTCCTTTGATTACATCTCCGATAGCATAGATGTTGGCTACGTTAGTCTGTAAATGTTCATTTACTTTTACTCTTCCTCTTTCATCAAGCTCCACACCTGCTTTTTCAAGACCCAGACCTTCTGTATAAGGTCTTCTTCCTACAGAAACCAAACAATAATCTCCTTCTACAACTACCTCTTCTCCTTTTTTATCTTTAGCTGTAACTTTTACTGTATCCCCATTTCTTTCAACTGCAGATACCGCTGTAGAAAGCATGAACTTCATTCCTTGTTTTTTAAGAACTTTAGTCAATTCTTTGCTTAAAGCTCCATCCATTCCCGGAATAATTTTATCCATGAATTCAACAATGGTTACCTGAGCTCCTAATCTTAAGTAAACAGATCCCAGTTCAAGACCGATTACTCCTCCTCCGATCACTACTAAATGCTTAGGGATTTCTTTAAGATTTAAAGCTTCCGTAGAAGTAATGATTCTTTCTTTATCCAAAGAGATGAAAGGTAAGCTGGATGGCTTGGAACCTGTTGCAATAATGGTGTATGTAGATTCAATCGTTTCAGAAGAACCGTCTTTTTTAGTGATTTTGATCTGGGTAGCAGATTCAAAGCTTCCTACTCCTTCAAAAACAGTAATTTTATTTTTGTCCATCAGGAAGTTAATCCCTTTGGTTGTCTGATCCACTACTTCATTTTTACGCTCAATTATTCTTGCAATATCTGCCTGAGGTTCATTAATAATAATCCCGTGGCTTGCAAAATTATGCTTTGCATTCTCGAAATGCTCAGAGCTGTCAAGAAGCGCTTTTGACGGAATACATCCAACGTTAAGACAAGTTCCGCCTAAAGTTGAATATTTTTCAATAATTGCTGTTTTGAAACCTAACTGTGCTGCACGGATTGCAGCTACATAACCACCAGGACCAGAACCTATTACGGTAACATCGAATTGACTCATGTTATTTTATGAATTTGTTTATTATTATCTTACTTAAGTCTCACAAATTTACATATAAATTACCAAGCACCAAAGTGAGTTTTATCAATTTTGAGATCAAAAAAATTTAAATACCTTAACGCGTTGATCAATCTAGCTGTAAAGCGCCTTTTCCGATCGTTCCCGTACTGTCAAAAAATGAACCTCCATATACATACCATTCGAGACTTTCTAAGAACTCCACGGCATTTTCCGGAGTGATCTGTGGACGGTCTTTTTTTAGAAACAATTCCTTTGTACCATCTTCCCGATTTGGAATAATGTTCATATTCAACAAAATAATGAATCCATATTCTCTGACATAATTTGCATTGCTGAATTGTTACTTCTCCATGTCTTCCGTTAGTATGATCAATACCTAGTTCAGAGCTTCTAAATTCAGTATAATTATGGTCTGGTTTTTCACAAGCGCACCCTATTTTAGGAATCATATTCATTGTATTTCTTATTTGAGGCACAAAAATACTAAAAAACCCATCAACCTGAAATTACAATCAACAGTATACCTCAAGTAAATGGTTCTTTTACATACAAAACATCTAATTACTCGGTCTTACATCTTGTTTTTCAATCGGATGTAAATTTTAATGTTGAAAAAAATCATAATCAAAATCATAACCAAAGACGGTAAAATCTGGCTATAGGGTTTATAATCCGGCAAAAGAGTTCCTATAAAAGCAGATAAAAGCGCTCCCATTGCACTGATCATTTTACTGGAATGCTCATAGCGCCACAAATTGCCATATCGGGATGCCGGAATACAATACCGAAAAACATCATAAGAAACCACCAACAGCAAATATCCTACTCCGGAGTAAATGACTACAGGGTTCCAATAAAAGCCTATGAATTTAAGATAATACACAAACACCAAAGCAATGGTTAAAGCACCCAACATGGCCAAAAGGTCTTTTAAATAAAAACGGTTTGATTTTTCTTTTAAAACCCGGAATCCGGAATACGTATTATAGGCTGCCAATACAGTAATTAATAACAGGAACAGGTTTCTTTTAAATACAATGACTCCGAAAGCTCCAGTCGTTACCACAACAATCATACAATAGATAAAAAGGGTTCCGAGTTTTACATGCAGAGGTGTTCCTTTTGTTTTAAACAGAATCAAAAATCCGACAATGAGTGCGATGGTTCCACTGATAACATGCACAACAATATTACTTAAATGAAGAGGTGTGTCCATAATTTTTTGATGGCAAAACTCCTATAAAACACAGGTTTGATCGTCCTAAATGATCGGTTAGGACTCTTTTTTGACAGATCCGGACTTCTTAAACTCAGAAGGCGTCATCCCTGTTTCTTCTTTAAAGATCTTATTGAAAGTAGATTTTGAATTAAAGCCTGACTCAAATGCAATGCCTAAGATTGAATATTTTTCAAATTCAGGATCTTTCAGTTTTTCCTTTACCTCTTCTATTCTGTAAGCATTCACAAACTTGTAAAAATTCGTATTGAGTCCTTGATTTATAGTCTGCGAAAGCTGATGGGTGGAAATATTCATTAATGAAGACAGTTTCTGCAGACTCAGCTCTTCATCCAGATAAGGTTTAGCTGTTTCCATGAATTCTAAAAGCTTTTGAGAAATACCATCGGAACTGTTTTTATTCATAACGTCGGATTTCTCTTCCTGTTTCAGGATGATCTCTTCAGTAAGAGTTGTCTGCTGATGGAACACAATACTCTGTCTTAAGCTAAAGAATACAATACAGAATAAATATCCGCTTTGTACTACAGCAACAATTTGAAAAATCTTATCAAAAGGAATCACATCCGTTCGTGTTCCTAATGCAATCATGCAGAAAACTCCAATAAAAAGGATAATTAAAGAAATAATAATATACTTCAGCCAGTTAAGATTGATCTTTTCAAGTGCTGAATAATATTCAGGGAGCATTTTCTGATATTTTTTCAAAGCAAGAAAACATAAAACAATATAAACCACCGGCACAACAGCCATTGGAAATGTTATCAGATTCAATAATCCGTTTTGATCCTTTTCAGTAAAATAAGGAATACTATTTTTAAACCCTATACGGCTGTAGAATATTGAAATCCCGATAAAAAACAAACTGTACCCCAGAAAGAACAAAGAATGCCTGATCAGATAGTCTGAACGAAACGGAATATTAAAAGTAATTGAAATAACGTAAAGATAAAGCATTCCCATACTTAATACCGGAAGCGCAAACCCGAAAGCCTGAACTTTCTCAGGAAGTAAAGATGGAAATAAATAATAGGCAAGATTAGCGGCCCCTACCAACAGCCAAACCATAAGGTAATAATCTGAAGAAACATTTTTCTTTTTGGAAAACAGCAATGCTATGCACATGAATGCAATAATGATCCCCGAAAAAGCAACGCTTCCCAATATCAACATTAGATAACCGTTTTGATATACTGCAGTTTATTAATAAGTTCTTCACATTTCTGTACTACCCGATCATAGTATTGATCTGTAATTGCTGATAATCTGGCATCCAGTTTAGATAAATATTCCTGATTATAAACCTCCCGTTCTTTGGATAAAGGGAAAAAGCTGGTTTTTGAAGAAAACTCTTCGAAAATATCAATATCAACTCCTTCCAGAGACTGAATATATTCAATCTGATCATAAAAATATTCCATCTTCAAACATCCTTCCCGGAGGTCAATCTGCCTGGTAGACATCGCGATGGCATTGGAATGCATCTTTTTGATATATCGGTTCCGTTTCAGTTCTTCAAATTTATTCATATTATTTGATAAGGTCCAGTAGTACTTTTTCGTATTTATCCAGAATAATATTTTTTGAAAACCTAGATTTAATCGAGTTTTTTTATAGCATCACGATTATTATCCTGGTGCATCACGTTGATTATCTTTTGGGCAAAGCTTTCATAATCTTCAATATTGGCAATTTCACCATTCACATTGTGCTGGATGATTTCGTTAATTCCTCCCGGACAGTTATTGGCCAGCGAGTAAGTTCCACAAGCACCCGCTTCCAAAAGTACATTGGGAAATCCTTCATATCTTGAAGAAAGGATAAACAGATCCGCATACTTTAGAAACTGATACGGATTCTCCTGTCTGCCATGGAAAATAACATTTTTCAATCCTAAAAACTCTTTCATCTGAAGCAAAACCTCTTTGTCTTTTCCATCCCCCAGAATATGGAGAAGGATATTTTCATTTTTAAGCCTTGAAAAAACTTTCAACAGGTTATCAAAGCCCTTCCTGGCTGATAAATTACCAATAGCCACTACATGTTTATAGTTGTATTTATAGCTTTCCGGCTTAATGGATAATGCCAATTTATCATCTATAAATTCAAAATCGACAGGGTTATTGATCTTGATGATTTTCTTTTTTTTAATATTAAAATTATCAATCAGATCTTTCATCATATCATCACTTTGAGCAATAATTCTTTGATAATTATTGTAAAAATTATAAAAGAATTTTATTTCCTTCCTTGTCACATGTTGTGAAACTACATTAGTTTCCCTGGCAATAAATTTCGTTCTGGGAAAAAGCTTGATAAACAACGCCAGGTAAGCATTCACTTCTCCAAAACCGGAAAATACAACATCAGGTTTCCTTCTGTAAATTTCTCCTAAAATCGGTTTTAATGAATGTCTGATTCTTTCGGTATTGATGTCTATAATTTCAACATCTTTTTTCAGGAAATTGAGATATCCGCCCTGTTTACGCAACAGCAAGATCTTAGGATCAAACCGATCCCTGGAAAGATGATTCGCTATAGTAGTAACAATTCTTTCTGCACCTCCGGTTTCTAAGTCCGGCAGAATAAATATGACAGATATTTTTTTCATCAGTTAAAGTTACTAAAAAGTTTCATTACGTGTCAAATATTGATGAAACGAAGATTTTTTAATCAGCTACGGTCAGCTCCACAACCCGACCGATAATTCACAAAAATACTTATTCCGGGTTAAAAAGCTAGGCTCTGATCAAGTGTAAAAGTTGCTCATTCCCAACTTTTTGAAAATAGCCTCTATTCTTGATGACCCTGTAATAAATAAGCAGAGCTGAAGAAAATTTCAGCTCTGCTCAATATTTTATTATTCTTTCTAAAAAACAGTTTAAATAAATGATATTTCCTCTTTAGTTGGCAACATCACTAATGAATTTAATTCTCAGCATCCTTACCTCTTCATCGGAAAGCTCATCCCCGAATTCATCCAGCAATACCTTCATGCTATCACTTTCGGATTCATTCATAAACTCCATGAAACCATCTACAATGTCTTCATCAAAATTATCTTCAATATAATAATCAATATTGAGCTTGGTTCCCTGGTAAACAATTCTTTCCATTTCTTTCAAAAGCTCATCCATGGAAAGATTCTTAGCTCTCGCAATATCCTCAAGGTCGATTTTCTTATCAGTACTCTGGATGATGAAAACTTTATGGCTGGATTTATTAGCCACCTGTTTCAATACCATATCCTGGGTACGTTCTATATTGTGATCTTCTACATAGGTTTTTATGAAATCTGCGAATTCCTTACCGTATTTTTTAGCTTTTCCTTCTCCTACCCCGTAAATTTTCATAATTTCTTCCACAGTGATAGGATACTGAACCGTCATATCCTCTAAACTCGGATCCATAAATACCGTATAGGGAGGGATCCCATGTTTTTTGGCAACTTTTTTCCTCAGCTCTTTTAATTGATTAAAGAGATTCTGATCCAGACCTCCTCCCGCCTGCATCTGTATCTGATCGCTATCGGCTTTAGCCTGAGTAAGGTCAAATTCCCGGTCTTCAGCAATTAAAAAGACTTCTTTGGATTTGCCTTCCAGCATTTTTTTGCCTTTTTCTGCAATCTTTAAAACCCCATAGGTTTCAATATCTTTCTGTAAAAAATTCTGAACAGTTGCCTGTCTCAGGATCGTTTTCCAATAATTGTCTTTCTCTTCTTTTCCAAAGCCGAAATAAGGATTTTGTTCCAGCTTGTAAGACTTGGTTACCGCTGTTTCTTTTCCTGCAATAACAGAAATCAGATCTTTGGCTTTAAACTTTTCTCCGGTGTTGCTGATAAGTTCCAAAACTTTTTTCAAATCGGAAGTAGCGTCCTTCAATTTTGGGGGATTAGACGAATTATCACACATTTTTGCACCTTCTCCATTCACAGGATCAAAGCTCTCTCCGAAATAATAAAGGATATATTGTCTTCTGCTCATTGAAGTTTCGGCATACCCTACCACTTCATTCAGAAGCTGCAATCCTATTTCTCTTTCTGAAACAGGTTTTTGGGCTAAAAATTTCTCCAGTTTTTCAATATCCTTAGGATCGTAGAAAGCCAGACAGTGTCCTTCACCTCCGTCTCTTCCTGCTCTTCCGGTTTCCTGGTAATAACTTTCCAGCGATTTTGGGAAGTCGTAATGGATCACAAAACGTACGTCCGGTTTATCAATTCCCATTCCGAAAGCAATGGTTGCCACAATGACATCTACTTCCTCCATCAGGAATTTATCCTGATTGGCAACTCTTATCTTTTGATCAAGTCCTGCATGATAAGGGAGTGCATTGATTCCGTTTACCTGCAATAGCTGAGCAAACTCTTCTACTTTTCTCCGGCTCAGGCAATATACAATTCCTGATTTTCCTTTATGCTGGTTGATAAATTTAACAATTTCCTTATCTACATTAATTTTAGGACATACTTCATAATACAGATTCGGACGGTTGAAGCTCTCTTTAAAAACCATTGCATTAGTCATTCCCAAAGTTTTCTGGATATCATCCTGGACCTTGGGAGTGGCAGTAGCCGTTAAAGCAATCACCGGTACATTTGCGATTTTATCAATGATCATTTTCAAATTTCTGTACTCCGGTCTGAAATCGTGCCCCCACTCTGAAATACAGTGCGCCTCGTCAATCGCGAAGAAAGAAATTTTAACTTCTTTCAAAAAGTCCAGATAATCATCTTTAATCAATGATTCCGGAGCTACGTACAAAAGCTTGGTCTTCCCGCTTTTTATGTCATCAAAAACCTGTTTTGTCTGTGTCTTATTCAATGATGAATTTAATACATGTGCTACCCCATCATCAGATGAAAGGCCATTCACTGCATCTACCTGATTCTTCATTAATGCTATTAAGGGCGAAACGACGATTGCCGTACCTTCGGAAATCAGTGCCGGAAGTTGATAACATAATGATTTCCCACCTCCTGTGGGCATCAGTACAAAAATATCTTTCCCGTTTAAAAGGTTTTCAATGATTTGTTCCTGCTGTCCTTTAAATGTAGAAAATCCAAAATACTTTTTCAATTCGCCTGATAAATTGGCTTTTTTTGCGCTCATCTAATTTTCTATTGCTAAATTTGCATATAACCCAAAGTTATAAAATTTCTGCTTAAAATAAAAGCGAACGAATTTATAAAAAATAAAATTTATATTAAATATTCTTTTTAAAATATAACGTTTTTTAAGAACTTTTTTGTATACATTATCTTCATAAAATGGATAGAACCAACATTATAACAATTGCTAAAAGTACTTTAGAAATTGAGATTTCAGAATTAGAAAAATTAAAAAACAGAATAAATGACGATTTTGCCCGCGCTGTGGAGATCATTCATTCAGCAAAAGGGAAACTGATTGTAGTAGGAATAGGAAAATCTGCCCATGTAGGAAACAAAATTGTAGCTACTCTCAACTCTACCGGAACTCCTTCACAGTTCCTTCATGCTTCAGAAGCTATCCACGGAGATCTGGGGGTGATACAGAAACAGGATGTAGTACTGTGCATTTCCAATTCCGGGAATTCTCCGGAAATAGCCAACCTGGTTCCCTACTTAAAAGATTACTCTTCTGCCCTGATCGGAATGACAGGAAATAAAAACAGTAAGCTGGCTGAATTTTCTGAAGTTATTCTGGATACTCATGTTGATGTGGAAGCTTGCCCTAATAAACTGGCTCCCACAAGTTCTACTACTATCCAGATGGCATTGGGAGATGCGTTGGCTGTAGCGCTAATGGAGCTCAATGAGTTCAAAGCTAATGATTTTGCCAAATTTCATCCGGGTGGAAGCCTCGGAAAAAATCTTACTTCCAAGGTAGAGCAATTTCTGTCCTCTCAAAAGCCACAGGTGACTGAAAATGCACCCATCAGAGATGTTATTATTTCTATCAGTGCTTCCAGCCATGGTATTACAGTAGTTACCAATGGTGATCGGATTATCGGGGTGATTACAGACGGAGATCTGAGAAGAATGCTCATGAAGGAAGAAGACATCAGTAAAGTTCTTGCTAAAGACATCATGTCTGCAAATCCCAGAACCATTGAAAAAGATGCGCTTGCTAAAGAAGCTATGAAAGTATTAAAAGAAAACAATATCGGGCAGCTTGTTGTCACTGAAAACGGGAAGTATTTTGGTATTATCGATCTGCATAAGCTGCTTGATGAAGGAATAAATTAATCCATTCTCATGAGCCAGTTTTTGAAAAACCATATCAGGCAGGTAACAGACCTTAGTGATGAAGAGTTTGAAACCGTACGGACTTTTTTTACCCAAAAGAAATTCCGGAAAAGACAATTCCTGATTCAGGAAAATCAACCCGTTCATGAGATATACCTGATTGAAAAAGGCTTTCTCAAAAGCAGTGTGATAGATGATTCAGGTAAAGAACATATTCTGCAGTTTGCGGCGCCTAACTGGTGGATTTCAGATTTTGCAGGATTTTTTAAACAAGAAATCTCCTCTTTAGCTGTGGATTGTATTGAAGATTCAGAGGTTTACGCCCTATCTTATACCAGTCTTACTCTTCTTTGCTCAGAAGTTCCCTTGATGGAGCGTTTTTTTCAGGGTAAAATCGAACTTTGGATATGTGGCTCTGCAGCAGAGGATTCTTTCGTTAATGAGTAAATCTGCCAAAGAACGTTATGAAGATTTTATCAGACAATACCCCGGTTTTATAGATCACATTCCCAAACAGCTCATTGCCAGTTATCTGGGAGTTTCAAGAGAAACATTAAGCCGGCTATATTCATAAAGATGTGACATGGATCACATCTTTTTTTTTGAGGTATGTCCTTATACTAATCCTCAGAAAATGACAATCTTTGTGTATAATTTTTAATGATAAATCCATGAAAAAGAAAGCATTAATTGTTGTAACAAGCGTAGAAAAATATCCCGGTATGGACAGGGCAACCGGTTTATGGCTGGGAGAAGCTGTTCATTTTTATGAAAAGCTGCATGAAAAAGGCTATGAAATTGATTTTGTAAGCCCTAAAGGAGGATATACCCCACTTGATCCTGTTTCCCTGCAGATGTTTGTACAGCCGGTTGACTGGAAATATTATGCTGATCCCACTTTCAGAGAAAAACTGGGCAATACACTGAAACCGGAAGAGATCAAGCCTGAAGATTACAGTGTTATTTATTATACCGGAGGGCACGGTGTGATATGGGATTTCCCTGATAACGGAGCTATTCAGGAAATAGCCCGTACAATTTATGAAAACGGAGGGATTATCTCTTCGGTATGTCACGGAGCTGCCGGGCTTTTCAACATTCAATTATCTGATGGAGAACTGCTGATTAAAGGAAAAACGGTAACAGGGTTTTCAAATTCCGAAGAGATTGCTGCAGAACTCGCAGATCATGTGCCTTACCTTACAGAAGATGTATTGAAAAGCAAAGGAGCTCACTATGTAAAAGCAGATCAGGACTTTGTACCTTTCGCCGTATCAGATGAGAGATTGGTTACAGGTCAGAATCCGCAATCCGGGGGAGCAGTAGGTGAAAAGGTTCTTGAAATCCTGGAAAAATAAGGAATACAATCATTTTTTTAACAACAGATAATAGCTTTTATTATCTGTTTTTTTATATGAAAACAACAGTGTAGGTATTTCGCCGGAAAGTGCTTTGTAAACTTGAACAAAATCATGACCAATAAATTCTAAATACTGATTATTATTTCATAATTTCGCAGACTTAAACCAGCTTACCTTTTACAGGTGTAGATTTTACGATATGGAGGATAAAAAAGACATGTCCTTTCTTGGGCACATTGGAGAGCTAAGAGGTCATCTCGTCCGCTCGATTATTGCTATTATAATTGCTGCTTTTGCTGTTGGTTTCAATATCAACTGGATTATGGACCATATCTTTTTTGGCCCTACGAGGAATGATTTTCCTACTTTCAGAATTGTTAACCATTTTTCCAGATTGCTTTTGGGGGAAGACAGCATTCACCTCCCCAAAGATTTTCCTGTACGTGTACAGAGACTTTACCAGCAATTTAATGTGATGATGGCTGTTTCTATTTTTGGAGGAATGGTAGCGGCTTTCCCTTATATTGTCTGGGAATTGTGGCGTTTCATCAGTCCCGCTTTACATCCGAGGGAGAAAAAGAATTCTATCTATATCATCAATGCTGTATGGATTCTTTTTATGACAGGAGTTTTATGTGGCTATTTTTTAATCCTGCCTTTCGCTGTTAACTTTGGAGTGATTTTTAAAATTTCGGATATTATTGTTCCGCTTTATGATCTGAGTGATTATACTACCCTGTTTTTACAGGTGGTTTTAGGTATGGGAGTTATTTTTCTTTTTCCCATTCTGATTTATTTCCTTACCAGCATTGGAATTCTCACTCCAATGTTTATGAAAACCTATCGCCGTCATGCCATTGTTCTGATTATGGTGGTAGCGGCCATTATTACTCCGGCAGATGTTTTGAGTATGCTTATGGCAGCTTTCCCACTGCTTGTATTATATGAATTCAGTATTATGATGTGTAGTATCACGTACAAAAAAAATTCAGAAGAGCAACAGTAATCTTCCTGCCGTGCAAGAATAATCAGGATACAAAAGATTATTAAGACAGAAAATATACTTTAAAAAATAGCCGGGGTTCAGTTTTGAACCCCGGCTATTTTGTTGTATCCCATGATTTCTTATGTGCATTTTTTTAAAATTTAAGACTATCATTATAGCTCGTCTTTTTACTTTATTTATTCACATTTTTACATTTTCACAATTTTGCTGTTAATTAAATTTTCTATTTTTGAAAAGATTATTAATTAGATTTCAAAATGAAAAAATTATCATATACCCTTATTCTTGCATCAGGACTTGCTTTTGGACAATTTTTTGAAAAAGATAAGGTTTTCACCAGGCAGGACACTTTAAAAGGCAGTAATACTCAGTTCAGAAATTTTTTGGGATGTTAAAAAATACGATCTCTCCGTAGAGCCTGATTTTGCCCAAAAAAGTATCAGGGGAAACAACAAAATAAGTTTTGAAATCATCAAAGACATTACCAATCCGGTATTCCAGATTGATCTTCAGCAGCCCATGAAAGCTGATAAGGTAGAAGGAAATTTTTCTATTAAAGACTGGAAACAAGAAGGTGACTTTATTTTTATTACTGCCAATAAAAAATTTAAAAAAGGGGAAAAATACACCATTGATGTTACCTACTCAGGGAATCCTCTTATTGCTAAAAATGCGCCGTGGGACGGAGGCTGGGTTTTCACCAAAGATGAGAAAGGAAATCCATGGATGAGCGTTGCTGACGAAGGCATCGGAGCTTCTATCTGGCTTCCTACCAAAGATATCTGGAGCGATGAGCCTGATAATGGGATTATCATGAAAATCATTACCCCGAATGACCTTGTGGGAGTCGGAAACGGAAGGCTTATTGACAAAAAAACCGACGGTAATAAAACAACCTACACGTGGCAGGTTAAAAACCCGATCAATGCTTATTCTATTATTCCTAACATTGGAAAGTACGTCAATTTTAAAGATACATTCAACGGGGAAAAGGGAAAACTGGATTTAGATTACTGGGTGCTGGATTATAATCTGGATAAGGCACAAAAACAATTCCAGCAGGTAAAACCTATGATTTCGGCTTTCGAATACTGGTTCGGTCCTTACCCATTTTATGAAGACTCTTATAAATTGGTAGATTCTCCGTACCTGGGAATGGAGCATCAAAGTAATGTTGCATATGGAAACGGATACCAGAACGGCTATCGTGGAAAAGATCTTTCTGGAACAGGTATCGGGCTAAAGTGGGATTATATTATCATCCATGAAAGCGGCCATGAATGGTTTGCCAATAACATTACTGCCAAAGATCAGGCGGATATGTGGATCCATGAAAGTTTTACGATGTATTCCGAGGTTCTTTTTTACAGAGAAATTTTTAGACAAAAAATCGGCTGACGTTTATATGATCGGCCTCAGAAATGTTATCCAGAATGATGTTCCTATTATTGGACAATATGGGGTAAGAAACGAAGGAAGTGGTGATATGTATCCGAAAGGAGCCAATATGCTCCATACGATAAGGCAGGTCATCAATAACGATGAAAAATTCAGGCAGATCTTAAGAGGCCTAAGCAAAGAGTTTTATCATCAGACCGTTACTACAAAACAGATTGAAGATTACATTTCAGCAAAATCAGGAATTGATTTTTCAAGTGTTTTTAATCAATACCTGAGAACGATAAAAATTCCAACCCTGGAGTATTCTCAAAACGGAGACAGTTTAAAATTCCGGTATACAGATGTAGTTGAAAACCTGAAATTGCCTGTAATCATTAACGGAGATCAAGCCATTACTCCGACGGAAAGCTGGCAAACAGTCAAGTTGAAGAAAAATACTCCTGTTGAGCTTAATCCAAACTATTATATTCATTATAAAAACGTTCAGTAAAGTATAAAAAGGCAAATTTGCAAACCGCAGATTTGCCTTTCGTTTATAAATTTTAAGAAAAGTTTAATATTCATTTTCGTAACAAAATGAGCAAAAAAACAACTACTTCATTATAAATATAAATTCAATGAGAAAAACAGCACTTAGCTTAGGCCTTTTTGCCGCTTTTTTAGCGAATGCCCAATCTATAAAAACAACGATTGACCTTGTCAACGTAAAAGATGATAAAGTAGCCGTTACCATGGAGTTCCCGAAAATGAAATCAGGGGATATAAAATTTCATTTCCCTAAAACGGTTCCGGGTACCTATTCTGAAGATGATTACGGAAGGTTTATAGAGGGGATCAAATTCTATGATAACAAAGGAAAGGAATTGACATATACGAAAGTGAATGACAATACTTATTCGTTGAAAAATGCTCAAAATTTAAATAAAATCACCTACCTGGTGAACGACAGCTTTGATGATGAAATGGATACTTCAAAACATAAAGCCGTTTTTTCACCATCCGGAACTGATATCGAGCAGGGTAAGGTGTATTTACTTAACACCCATGGTTTTATCGGATATATTGATAATATGCAGGATGTACCCTATCAGCTTATCATTCAGAAACCAACCGATTTCTATGGAACCACGGCTCTCGTAGACCAGGATAAGTCTGAATCTACCGATACGTTTACATTGGCTAATTATGCAAAAGTAACCGATTCTCCGCTGATGTACACCAAACCAGATTATATCACCTTCAATGCAGGCGGTATGGAACTTGTATTGGGTGTTTATTCTCCTACAGGAAAATACAAGGCTTCCGATTTTAAAGATAATCTTGAAAAAATGGTCATTGCCCAGAAGAAATTTTTAGGGGATATGAACACCAATAAGAAGTATGCAATCATGCTTTATCTTTCCGGTGGAGACGGTCCTCAGATCAAAGGTTTCGGGGCATTGGAACATCATGAATCCACAAGTGTTGTTCTTCCGGAAGCGATGCCTAAAGATGCAATCGACAAAACAATCACCGATGTGGTTTCACACGAGTTTTTCCATACGGTAAATCCTTTGAAAACACATTCTGAAGAAATTCATTACTTCGATTATGCAGATCCTAAAATGTCTCAGCATCTGTGGATGTATGAAGGAGGAACCGAATATTTTGCTAACCTGTTCCAGATTCAGGAAGGGCTGATCAATAAAAATGAATTTTTACAAAGAATGAACGAAAAAATCGCCAATTCAAAAAACTATGATGACACCATGCCATTTACGGTAATGAGTAAAAACATTCTGAAGGAACCTTACAAAGACCAATACAGAAATGTATATGAAAAAGGAGCTCTTCTGGCCATGTGTCTGGATATTGAGCTGAGAAAACTTTCCAACGGAGAAATGGGATATCGCGATATGATCAGAAAATTGTCTCAGAGATTTGGCGAAAATAAGCCTTTCAAGGATGATAAACTGATTGATGAGCTGGTAGCAGTAACAGGTTATTCCCAGGTAAAAGACTTTTACAACAAATATATTGCGGGCAACCAGCCTACTCCTTATGCAGAATACCTGAACATGGTAGGAGTAGAGATCAAGAAACAGGAAAGCCAGCCTATTTTCTGGTTTATTAAAGATCCGAATCAGACCGGTTTTGATGAAAAGACCAAAGCATTTGCTTTTGACGAAAACTCAGCGTTGTCGCCATTTGCCAAAAGCATCGGATTCAAAATCACCGATCAGGTACTTGCCCTGGACGGAAAAACAGTGGATATTCAAAAGATTCAGGATTTCATCAACTATACGAGAACCATCAAGGATGGTCAGGAAGTGAGTGTTACTATTTTAAGGGATAATGCAGGAAAGAAAGAAAAAATGACCTTAAAGGGAAAAGCTATCCTGGACAAGATGACGATGGAAATCCTCAGCTATAAAACGAATCCAAGCCCGGCAGAACAGAAACTGCAAGATCAGTGGCTTACTGGTAAAAAATAAGAAGAAAGCGGGGAATGTTTCTCCGCTTTTTTTGGCACCTACCATTTTTTTACATTAAAAAATTTCTTTGAATTTCTTTTCCTCAGAGATAAAAACAACATCATCCCATTGACCAGCCTAAAGTCGTAAAGACCACAATGTTTACAGGCTATGCAGGTAATCCTTGTACTTATGGAAAATGGTTCCAAAGATGGTATAGCGATGGGACTGTAAAAACTTATTCTATTCTTGGCGTAGAAGTAGAGGGATAAAATTTATCACTAAACAAAATTGCCCGTATTAATTTATGTTAATATGGGTATTATTGTTTTTTAATGATAATTCTAAAGATAGTTCCTTTCGCCACTTCTGTTTGGGCGATTTTAATATCTCCATTATGATATTCCTGAATTACTCTTTTAGCCAGAGACAAGCCTAAACCCCAACCTCTTTTTTTTGTAGAATATCCGGGTTTAAAAGCATTTCTTGCCTGTTGCTTTGTCATACCACTTCCATTATCTTTTACTTCTATCAGAATATTTTTGTTTCTTTCAAAAACCGACATTACTATGGTTCCTTCCCCTTTCATAGCATCTACCGCATTTTTAACCAGGTTTTCAATCACCCAGCTCATCAGAATCCTATTATGAGGCACTAAAAGCATATAAGTAGGAAGATGCAGGGTAAAATTGATTTTCTTTGAAATTCTTGTTTTTAAATAATCGTAATTTTCCTGAATGGTCTGATTTAAGTTCATATCATTCAATTCAGGAATAGAACCTATTTTTGAAAACCTTTCAGAAATAGTTCTCAATCTTTCAATATCTTTTTCAATTTCGTATACCCCTTCGGAATCCGGGTGTTCCAATTTCATAATTTCCATCCATCCGATCATGGATGATAAAGGAGTTCCGATCTGGTGGGCAGTTTCTTTAGCAAGCCCCGCCCAGAGATATCCTTCATCCGTTTTTTTTATGGTTTTAAAAAACCAAAAAGAGAATCCGAAATACAATAGAATAAATAAGCCTAAGATATAAGGAGAATAACGTAAATTATTAAGCAAACGAGAATTATCGTAATAGACGAACTGATTATTTCCATCAGGTACCTTAATCTCAATAGGATCATAATTTTTTTCCATATTCCTCATAAGCTGTTCCAGCTTCACAGGGTTTTTAATGATACTCTCAGGAATATTCCTATAATATCCTATATCAATTATAGGGTTTCTGTATTTATCTGTTACAATGAACGGAATGGTATTATTTATATTAAGAATTTCAGGTAATAGATCTAAAACATCCGTATCCGGAGATTTAACTTCCTGCTGAATTCTTATAGCTTTAGAAAGAAGATTGATTCTTTTAATCTCTTCTTTTCTAAGAAAATTAATAAGTGATGTAGAAGCTACCACAATGGCGATCACCAGGGTAGTCATTATAACAAAAATTATCCAGTTATTCAGTCTGGCCAGTATGGATTTTCTCAAAGCTATTTATTTTAAAACATTCAGAATTTTCTGCAGCTCTGCACTTCCGTTTCCCTGATAGTTGTTGATAATAATTGAAAACACATATTTCTTTCCGTCTTTTGCTGTCTGGTACCCTGCAAAAGATTTGGTATCTCTCATAGTACCGCTCTTCATCTTCATTCCGTTTTCCTGAACCGGGAAACCATCGTAATACGCCTCGAACCATGGTTGTTTTTTTGCATATAACAAGGCCTGCACTTCCGCTTTGGCTGCAACATAGTTTTGAGGTGAAAGTCCACTTCCATCGGCAAAATTGATCATATTCGGATTGATTCCTTTTGATTTCCAAAATTCCTTCAGGAAAGCAACCCCGCTTTTAAAGCTTGAATTCCCTTTCTTTTCTTTCCCCAGGGTCTTAATAAAGGTTTCACCATACAGGTTCACACTTTTTCTTAAAAACCAGTACACTATTTTGTCTAAGGTAGGTGATTGATAAGTAAGAATCACATTATCTTTAGGAGCTTCCAAAACCGGTTTTCCATCCAGCTCAAGCTGGGAATTGGTAACCACCTTTCCTGAAATTTCAATTCCGGACTCTTTCAGCCATTGCTTTACTTCTGCAGCCAATTGTAAAGGAGGATTCGGGGCAGAACCTGAAACAGTTACCGTCTTTCCTGTGGGAAGCATTCCGTTGATCAACGCTGTATTGGAATGAGGAGCTGTAAAAATCAGGCTTTGGTCAGAGCTTCCTCCTGTGCTAAGATCATTAAGCCATTTTACCCCTTCCAGAGGATAAGAAAAGCTTTTAAATTCCGTCCCATTAATGTTAATATCAAATTGATTTTCCCGCCAGTTGACTCCCCATACACCTGCTCCGTAATAATTCCCCAGGTCATCCCATGGCCATCCCCCCGGAATGGTCTGATGATCAAAATAAGAATCGTCAATGACCACATCCCCCGATATTTTGGTAATTCCGGCGGTCTTAATGGCTTCCATCAGTTTCTTTTTAAAACTTTCCGGTTTATAAGCTTCATACCTCCAGCTTCCCAATGTGGGATCTCCATTTGAACTGATAAAAAGATTTCCGTTTAAAATGCCACCGGACAAACTTCCGGAATAGCTTGAAGTCGTTTTGTAGGTATAGCTTTTCCCCAATGTTTCCAACGCTGCACCGGCAGTAAATATTTTCTGTGTGGAAGCAGTAGATAATCCCTTGCTTCCCTGATATTCGTATATGAAATTTCCATTTTCGTCTGATACATAAAATGACAGGTTAGAAGCAATGGCGCCGGAAGAATCCATGAGGTCCTTGGTTACCTTATCCAGTCTCTGAGCGATATTCTGGGCAGAAAAAAAACTGTACGGAGAAGATGAGAACAGTAAGTGTTTTTTTCATTGATTGTGATTTAAGACAGGTTGTACTACAGTTGCCCTGTAAAGTGTTTATTCTTCAAATGTCGTTCACAGAGCACTTATAGTTTTAATTTTAATCAAATATAAACAAAATAAGAGTTATTCAGACAGGAAACTGCCGGGCTCTATTTCATAAGGTTCACGGTCCTTTTCAAAAATTCTTGTCAGCTCACTTCCTTCCACCGTAATAGAATCCCCTGTTCTTCTGATCCAGTTACCTTCTCTTAAGCCTATTACTTTGACATCATTCTGGGTCAGAAATTCTTTTATACGGGTTTCTCTTGTTTCTCCATTATGTTTTAAGTCAGGATTCGGGTCAAGATAGTGAGGATTGATATTGAACGGAACCAATCCCATGCAATCGAAGCTCGGTGGATAAACGATAGGCATATCATTTGTCGTTTTCATATTCAGGCCTCCGATATTACTTCCTGCACTGCACCCCAGATACGGTTTTCCGAGGAACACATTTTCTTTTAAAACAGACATCAACCCTTCTTCATGGAGGGTTTTTACCAATAAAAAGGTATTTCCGCCTCCTGTAAAATATCCTTCTGCTTTGTCTAGAGCTTCTTTTTTGTCTTTAAATTCGTGAAGACCCTTTACTTTGATATTCATCGTTTTAAAGAAAGAACGCGCCTTTGCCGTATAATCATCATGAGAAATTCCACCCGGTCTTGCGAAAGGGATAAAAATAATTTCGTCAGTTCCTGCATATAATGTAATAAGTTCTTCTCTCAGGTATTCCAGATATTCTCCTCCGAAAAGTGTGGAGGTTGAAGCAAGTATGATGTTCATATAATGAAATTAAAGTTGGGTTACAAAGATAACCTCAATCAGGAAGAATCAAAAATTAAACTAAAAAAAACAGTAATCCCGTTAATATTTTCTAAAAAAACCTAAAGCTTCTAAAATTTAGATTTTTCTGGAATTATTATTGAATTTGAGAAAACAGAATTATAAAATATAAGATTATGAAAATGTCGAAAGTTAATAGTAAAAGTTTATTTTTAGGTTTAATTCTTACAGGAGCTGTAAGTCTGGTAAATGCACAAACTACGAAGACAGACAGCACTAATAATACAGCGAACACCACGAATACTGCTGCTGCACAATCAAGCAACCCAACAATTGAAGGACTTAAAAAACAGGTTGAGGCTAATCCAAAAGATACTGATGCACTGGCAAAGCTGGCAACAGCCTATCAGGAAGCCTCAGATTGGACTAACGCCATTGACACCTGGAAAAAGATATCTGTTTTATTACCGGACTGGGCTCCATCATATTACAGCCAGGCCTATGCCTATCAGGCTGCTAAAGATGATGCCAACGCAAAACTTGCTTACGAAAAATATATTGCAACTGTAAAACCTGAAGAAGTGGAACAGAATAAGAAAAATCTGGCCTACGCATATTTTTATCTGGCCTTTACAGAACAGCAGACTGATCGGAATAAAGCAAAAGAGCATATTGCTAAATCTCTTCAATACGATCCTACCAATCAGGATGCTATAAAACTTAGCAAAGCTTTAAATTCATAGCATAAAATCCGGAAAATTTCCGGATTTTATTTTTTTTGCCTACGGATTCTATTCAATTTTCTTTCCGAAAAAATCCGTTTCACCATGCAAATGACGGATGATTTTTTCAATATTTCGCTGGATACCGGCTTCTGTTTTCAGGTTATTGATATACCGGATCAGCTCATGCCTTCTGGATGGAATCAGTTTATCAAAGTTTGCACTGGCAACAGCACTTTTTTTTAATGGCTTCTTCTAATTGAGGATGTATGGAAATAATCCGGTCAGAATTATCATATGCTAAAGTTACTTCAATGACCTCACCTACTCTCTGAGGAGAGTTTTTCAGCATTGTTAAATTAATATACAGTCTCCATTCTCCAAGATATTTCATCAGATTTTGGGTAAATTCCTTCCCGTTCACTGTCCCTTTCACCGGAATCGGGCTTTTATTCCTTCCGGATTGGGTGAAAATAAAGGCCAGAACTTCCTCGGGAACAAAAACAAAAGGATTGATTCCAATAATATCAAGGCGAGCTGTAAAACTATGACTTTCCATGAGAAACAAATTTAAATGGATTTTCCAAATGTACAATGTGGCTAGAAGCTAGAAGCTAGAAGCTAGAAGCAAAATTAACTGTTTAGTTTAGAATTAAATAAAAAAATATTTTTTCCCTGACTCCGCCACTCTTCAGCTCACATTAAACCCATCAGTTCTGGCCTTTGCATGCCTCAAAGTAGAACCCTGTAACTTAAAATTCATGTCTCAAAACTGAATTAATTCGCTATCTTTGCACCAATAAATCTATTTAACGAAATGAAATTTTTTATTGACACAGCTAATTTAGAGCAAATCAAAGAAGCAAGAGACCTTGGAATTTTAGATGGTGTTACTACCAACCCTTCATTAATGGCTAAGGAAGGAATTCAGGGAGCTGAAGCAATCAAAAACCATTATAAAACGATCTGCGAACTTGTAGACGGGGATATTTCTGCAGAAGTACTTTCTACTACTTATGAAGAAATGATCAAAGAAGGAGATGAATTGGCTGCCATTCACGAAAATATCGTTGTGAAGATTCCAATGATTAAAGACGGGATCAAAGCTTTAAAATATTTTTCTGATAAAGGAATCAAAACTAATTGTACTCTGATTTTCTCTCCGGGGCAGGCTCTTTTAGCAGCAAAAGCCGGAGCTACCTATGTTTCTCCTTTCTTGGGAAGGTTAGATGATATTTCTACTGATGGATTAAACCTTATCCAGGAGATAAGATTGATTTTCGACAACTATATGTTTGAAACCGAAATTCTGGCAGCTTCTATCCGTCATTCAATGCATATTATTGACTGTGCTAAAATCGGTGCGGATGTAATCACTTCTCCACTGCCTCCGATCCTGAGCTTATTAAAGCATCCGCTAACGGACAGCGGACTTGCTCAGTTTGTTTCAGATTCTCAAAAACTGGCTTAATAATAAGCCATCATTAAGAATATAAAATCCCGGACATTGTTCCGGGATTTATTTATGATAGCAGCTGTTATTTCAATAAATCCAGTTCAAGGATATTATTTTGTTTTTTCAGGTCATTCAACATTTTTATTTCTTTGTCTTTTCTTCCTTTTTCAGAGTCTACCAGCTTTCCTGATGCATCTATTTCCTGAAGGATAAAACCTCTGGCCAGCATCTCTTTTTCACTTTTCATCGGATCGGCACGATATTCTTTAAACGCTTTCCTGTACTTTTCCTCACTTATCGTAACAAGAGCATTAAATCTTTCTTTTTCCTTTGTACTCTGCCATTTGTAATCTACCGGAAGCTTTTTATTCCCCTTTAATTCATATAAATGACTATGGGTGGCGTCTTCAAGTTTTACTATCAATCCGGGAAGACCATAGAATTTGTAAGGACCATCCTGAATAGGAAGATCCGTGGTAAACCAGGCCGTCCATTTCCTGCCGGCAAAATTACAGATGGCTTTCTGAGCGGTAAACTCTCCTATCTTTTCTTTCTCCGGAAGAATTTTCCATTCCTGTCTTCTTTTATCCTGCACCATATATTCATCAGCAGACAGGTTCGTAAAAAAAATTAACTGAATAATCAGGATAACTCTTTTCGACACTATAGGCGATTTTTCCTTTCAATTTGATTCCCGAAAAATTTATTTCAGAGCTTCCGGCCTTCAATTGTTTTTCCATAGAAGCTGTCATCAGAGAATCCGATTCGAAGGAGTCTTTACTGTAGAATTTTGATCCCGCCGGGATAACATCCAAAAGCATAATTTCGGTTTCCGGTTTATCCTTTGCTGTAGAATCTATAATATATTTATATTCATACATAAACCGTTGATTCTGTCCGTTCACTATTAATCCTGATAGCAGAGTAAATGTGATAATTAGTTTTTTCATTATTATTTTAATTGGGAGTTTTAATTTTCCTGAATGATACTTTTTACAACTGTACAAGGATTTCCTACTGCTACCACATTATCCGGAATATCTTTAGTGACTACGCTTCCTGCGCCGATCACTGAGTTATTTCCTATAGAGACTCCCGGAAGCACCACCACATTACCGCCGAGCCATACGTTATCGCCAACTTTAATCGGGCGGGCATATTCCAGACCCTCATTTCTTTGTTTGACATCCAATGGATGCCCGGCTGTATAAAAGCTACAGTTTGGGCCAATAAATACATTGTCACCGAATTCTACCCTGGCACAATCTAAAATAACGAGGTTATGATTGGCATAGAAATTCTCCCCCGTTTTGATATTATAACCGTAATCGCACCAGAAAGCAGGCTCTATACAGATATTTTCTTTTATATTTCCGATAATTCTTTTGAGAAGCCTGTACCTGTTTTCAGAGTCTGAATTTTTCAGCCCGTTATATTCCTGGCACAGATCTTTGCAGGCTATCCGCTCCCGAATCAGTTCTTTATCATAATTGGCGTTGTATAACAGCCCGGCTGCACATTTTTTCTTTTTCTGTCATAGGGATAATATCAATTGTGGTTACGTATTGAAAGATAAGAAATGTTATAATAAAGTAATTATATTTTTGTCACCTTATTCGTTGCTATTAAAACAAAAACAGAACACTTCCAAAGCATTCTGTTTTTATATAAAAATGAATAATTTTAATTCACCAGATCCGGTTCAATCGGGTTATTATCTTTCAGGAGACTTTCCTTGGTCCTTTTTTCCATTTCCCTGAAAACCTGATTGGGATCTGAAATTTCTTTTCCGTCTGAAGTTTTCACTTTAAAAGCTACTTTCATATTGGAATTTCCCCCGCTATTCATCATCAGCTCCCGCATATTCTTTGTTGGGTCGTTTACATAAGCTTTCCAGGCTTTTTTAAACTGTTCTTTTGTAACTTCAATTTCCTTTCCTCCTACACCCAGTATTTTTACATTTTCAGGAAGCTGTATATCCTTTTCTGCATTGGGCGTATTTATGGTTTTATTTCCTACAAGTGTCATGCTGTGGGAACCGGTGGCATCTTCAATCTTTACAATAAGCCCCGGAAGTCCGTAAAATTTATATGGCCCATCCTGAAAAGGAATATCCTGGGTAAACCAGGCGGTCCATTCTCTTCCTCCAAAATTGGTGACAGCTTTTTGAGCATTATAATTTCCAATCTTTTCTTTGTCCGGTAATATTTTCCATTCCGGTTTTTTGTCTTCCCGGATTTTATAGCGGTCCATAGAGATGCTTCTGAAAAGATAGGTCTTAAACTCAGGGTATTGTTTGGTTACTTTATAAGATACCTGTCCGGGATTTTCTCTTTTGTTTACACTTATACTTCCTCCTCCGGATTTGATCTGTTTTTCTATTTCAGCCCTTCCGATAGAATCGGCTACAAATTTATCATGACTATAATAATTTGATCCGTTTTTATCTATATCCAGAAGCATCATTTCTTTTTTCACATCTTCTTTATTGCCGGAATCCGGGATAAATTTATACTCATAAAAGAACCTGTTGACCTGTGCCTGGACCAGGATCCCCAAAAACATACAAAATAGAATTTTATTTTTCATAATATATTGTCAATAAAAAGCTTTGCCAATTTATCATTGTCAAAGCTTAATGGAACTTTATTTCTTTGTCTGAATTCTGACTTCGCTTTTTGTGCCTTTTACCAGACTTTCTTTATTGATATTAATACTTGCAATACTTTTAGGATCCACAGACATGGCTTCTTTTTTAGATACCTCGGTTCCGTCCACATAGTATCTTGCATCGTCCATGCCATTTACATTAAATTTTTTCACACCATTCATGGCAATGTTTCCATTTCCGTCTTTTTTAATATAATCGGCCTGCATTACGATTACCTTGGGAGGATTATGGGTTGTGATAAAATTGAATTTTTTGAATTCCTTTGCTGTTTCCGCCGCTATTTGTTGAGCTTCCGCTCTGGCTTTATCAGCTTCTATTCTCATTTTATCAGCCTGAAGCCTCATTTTCTGACTTTCCTGTCTTGCTTTATCCGCTTCTTTCCTCATCTTATCGCTCTCCTTTCTTGCCCTGTCAGCCTGGCGCCTTGCTTTATCGGCCTCTTTCATAGCTTTACGGATATCCTCTTTTTCTTCCTTGCTTAAGCCTTCATAATATACCGTTTTACCTGATTTAAAAATACTGATTTTGGGGGCTTTAGGGGCACCCGGAGCTCCCGGAGCTACAGGTGGCTGAGGCGGATCAGGGAAAGAAACATCGATATCAATATCGGAAAGTTCCGGCATATCAATCTCCATTTTTTCAAGAGACTGCATTTTGTTTGTCCATTCAGGAGATTTAAAATAGTCAGTCAGCCTTTTATCTGCTTTTTCTGCTGCAAGATCCCCTATTTCCAAAGCAAGCTCGTTTATTTCTTCGATTTTTTTATTAAAGGCTGGCAGTCTCAGGTTTCAGTAGATTCAGTTCCTTTTCCTTCTCCTTCATCTTTTTTTCTATTTCTGCTAACCTTTTTTCGTTATCAGATGGTTTAGATGAAGGCTCATTGATATTTGTCTGTACATTTCTTTCAGACCTTACCGTATCTTTTATAATCCGGGAAACTGCTTTTTGGATTGAAATATTTTTTTCTTCAATTTCTTTATTCTTTGCATTTACCATATAGACGAACGCAACTGTAAATAAAACCGGCAAGGCAAAAATTCTTCGCGCATATCCGAATCTGGTTTTGGGTTTTTGTAACATCTTAAGTCTTTTTTTAAGGTTTGAACTTAGAAACGGACTGGTGGCAGGCAACTGTGTTCCGGAAAAGTGGCTTGCTAAAAGCATCTGCGCAAATGCTTTGGTGTCCGAATTTTTTATGGCCTTTTTATCAGCCAGGTATTCATGGATGAGATTAATTTCTTTTTTGATGATATGAAAGAACGGATTGAACCAGAAAACAGAAGTAATCACTTCGATAAAAATTTTATCAAATGAATGTTTCTGTTCAATGTGTACCATTTCATGCTTTAAAATTTGTTTTCCGATATCAGAATTCAAGGTGATGGTATTCTTCCAGAAAAGATTTTTAAAGTAGGAAAACGGAGCTTCGGTTAAGTCTGTACGGTAAAAATTAATACCGTCAAAACTTTCTCTTTTGAATTGTTTCTTAAACTGCTCGATTTTAAAAATCCCGTACAGCAGTTTTCCTAAAAAATAGAAAGAAACCAGTCCCAGAGCTGAAAAAATAATGTTAAAATAAAAGTTACCATTGTCTAATTTTTTTTTCTGTATTAAAAATTTTGAATTTTATCAAGAAGCATATACATATCATTATTCACTTCTATCGTAAAATAATCTACTTCGATAAGCGGCAGCAGCAGCGATATCAGCATAGCAGACAACAGATAAAATCTGTTATAATGATGAAACGTCTTGTCTTTTAAAGACAACTGATAGTACAAAAACGTTACACCTGAACATACAATCACTTTTCCAAAGTACAGAAGCAGGGTTTCCATAGGTATTAGTTTTTCTTTTTAAGTTCGTCTAACAGCATTTCCAGATCTTCTACTGTCATTTCATTTTTTTCTACCAAAAATGAAACGGCACTTTTATAAGATCCTTTAAAATAATTTTTTACAAGGCTTTTCATTGTTTTTCCTGAATACTGTTCTTTTGAAACCAGTGGAAAATACTCATGCTGCCTTCCGTAAACACGATAGTCTACGAATTCTTTATCCTTCAATACTTTTAAAATAGTAGAAACAGTATTGGTATGAGGTTTCGGTTCCGGAAAAAGATCTAAAATATCTTTAAGGAACCCTTTTTCCAATTTCCATAAATACTGCATTACCTGCTCTTCTGCCTTTGTTAAAGTCTGAATTTTCATATCCTGTTCATTTTATCATTATTGTGATATAAAATCAATGTAATTTCATATCACTAAGAAATTAGTTATACAAATGTAGAAATAAATCTGATTCAAACAACTATTTTTTTTAGTGATAACAACTTAATAATATATAAATTACTGAAAATCAGATATATAAATTTAAATACAATATATTAAATTTTCAACATACTTATTCTTATGCCTATATAATCAATAGAAAAATAAAAGTTTCAAATGAAATTTCTTAAAACTTGTTAATTTTTATTAAACAAAAATTAAAATGAATTTGTTTTAACCGGGAAATTATATTTATTTTAGTGCTTTAAAAATTTCTCATGAAAAGATATAATTTATTGATTGTACTATTACTGCTTATTTTTAATGTTACTACAGCACAAAAGAAGAATTCTCCGGCTGCTGATCTCAGCATATTAAAGCAAACAAAATCAAAAATTGAAGCGACTGTTCCGTTGGTGATTCAACACCTTCAGACTATTGCTACTAAAGAAGGAGACAATAACATTGTCATTAATGGCAAGATTGCTGTAGGTAAACAATATGGCATCCTGGAATCTGAATGGTATTTATACAGGAATAATATGAAAAACTGCATTCTCAATAATTCTTCCAAAAAAGCAAAAAAATGTATGGAATATCACACCCAGTATCTGAGAAATACATTTATTAATTACAGCAACTATATTACCAACCTTACGAGAAAGAACGGATATCTTGGAGTGGAAGGTGATACTAAGTTTGATTTCAAACCGGCAGAAATTGCAACAAAACTCAGCGAAGCTTATTTTAATGCCAATGATGCTGCAGGAAGAATGAAAGCCGATCAGAAAAGGGAATTCCTGGGACAGACTATGTCTGATGACAATAAACTGGCTCCTTATGCTCAACTGGCACCATAATATAAATATCGTATATACTATAGAACAAAAAGAGAACGGCATATAATTGCCGTTCTCTTTTTGTTTGCTGCCAGCAAAAATATCTCCGCCCAAAAAAGCAGTTTTGTGGTACTAATCATAAAACTTGTTGAAAAAGTAGAAAATGAGGCGGAGATTATTTTGCATCTGCTCTATAAGGTCAACTGTCCTACCCTGATCTATAAGAGCCTCACAAAAATAAGGCTATGTCTTTTACTTCTGAAAAAATCCCTGTAGAAATAAATTTCAGAAATTGTAGAAGTAATACTACCTGACAGAGAAAAACTTAGATGGAAAGGCATACAATTGAATTAATTATTGCCCTTTATTTAACTTACAATTCCTAAATACCACACGTTTTGGATTTTATACCTGGTCAGGACATCGGATCTTTGTCATACATTAAAAAAAAAATGACAGACATAATCCCAAAAATCGAAAATGTTGATTGGACAGCAATCACCGAAGAAATGCATCAAAACGGGTACGCCCTCATTTCAGGTATGGTACCGGATGACGAATGTGAACTTTTAAAATCCGGTTATGATCATTCTGCTTTATACCGTAAAACAGTTGTAATGGCCCGGCATCGTTTTGGCCTGGGTGAATACAAATATTTTAATTACCCTCTTCCTGCATTAATAAATACCTTAAGAAACCGGTTTTATCCTTATCTCGCTCCTATTGCCAATTCATGGTTTAATGCGTTACATATTGACACTCATTTTCCACAGGAACATGATGAGTTCTTAAAGCAATGTCATCATAATGGCCAGCTAAAAGCGACTCCGCTAATCCTGAAATATGAAGAAGGAGGCTTTAATACCTTGCACCAGGATTTATATGGTGAGGTATATTTTCCTATTCAGATGGTATTGATGCTGAGTGAGCCTGAAAAGGATTTCACAGGAGGAGAATTTGTTCTTACCCAACAGGTTCCAAGAGCCCAATCAAAAGCTATTGTCCTACAGCCACGCAAAGGTGATATTCTTATCTTTACCACTCATTTTAAGCCTGAAAAAGGGACAAAAGGATATTACAGAGTCAATATGAAGCATGGAGTAAGTAAAGTTAGAAAAGGAACCCGTTATGCTTTGGGTATCATTTTTCATGATGCAGCAAGCTAGAACTTCCTGGTTTTTTATTTCACTTAGCAATAAAGATATGATATACCATACCCAGCTTTCAGACTCGTTATTCAGAAATATGATCCGACGCAAGGAAATCCGTTTGGGTGGAAACAAAAAATTAAAAATTTACGGAACCTTGAGATGTACTTCAGGTAAAAGGATGAAAAAGGAAAACCGCGTTTTCTTTCTGAATGAAGAGCAGGCTTTACAGCATCACTACCGTCCTTGTGCGCACTGTATGAGAGAGGAGTATAAAAAATGGAAAAACGGATCAGAAGCAAAAGTTGGGGACATAATAAATTGGGTCTGAATATAAAAAATTCTGTTCATTATCCTGGCTTTTTAAGAGCAAGCATTCCTTAATAAATTCTTTCATTTTTTTATTTGTAAAAATATTAAGCAATAAACATCTATCAATACGAAATTCCGTAAGGTAAGCAACGTAATGTACTGTAATTTTACTTCATGGATGAATGCATTAAGATGTATGTAATCATTTCATAATTAAAAAAAACAAGCTCCCTCTCGCTGAGGGAGTTTTTATTTTATATTTGTAATAGTTCAAAATATTATTGCTATGGTAAAAAAATATAGTGCCCTAATCTTTCTTATAGTATTTATTATTACTTCGGCACAAAATTTAACGATAGCTTACGAACTTACATATAAGCCCTCTACTAGTAGAAAAGATTCGAGTAGGTCTAAATTATATTTTTTAGATATTATAAACAATGAATCTATTTTTAGAGATGCAATGAGAAGACAGTCTGATTCTTTAATTTTTTATGGCAATGGCTATGGATTGGGATACCCTAATAATATAAATGACCAACTTTATTTAAAAAAGGATTTAAAAACCAATACCCTTCTTAAGTATATGGTTCTGCCATTAAGTAGAGATGTTTTCTATGTTGGTGTAAACGAAGCCCTGACTTGGAAGCTTTTTTTCTGAAACTAAAATTATTGATGAAATAAAATGTCAGAAAGCAGAAGTTAATTACGGTGGAAGGAGTTGGACCGCATGGTTCTCCGAAAATATCAAGCCTTCAGAAGGACCATATGTTTTTAATGGCCTTCCTGGGCTTGTAGTCGAAATTTATGATAGTAATAATGATTATTTATTTAAATTAGTTAAAATTAGAAAATCTAATCACAAGAATTTGTTTTCAATGAAAGGCGGAAAAAAAGTAAGTTGGGAAGAATTGACAAAACTTCAACAAGATTATTACAAAGACCCTTTTTCATTTACAAAAACACAAAGTATTAAAGTAATGACAGATGATGGAAGTGGAGGACTCAAAAAGGTAAATCTTCGGGAAAGTACACTTTCAATCCAAAGCGATCTTAAAGAATACAATAATGTCATTGAATTAAATAAAAAAATAGATTATAAGTAAGACACCTAAGTGTTATCAAAGGATTCCTCTAAATACACTAAAAACTGACTAATCCTGCGAAAAACCGGTAATAAAAAAATTAGTCGCAACAGTTGAAAATTAAGCAGAACTGAGTTTTGGACTAGGTTTGTATAAAATAAAAAGAGAAGCAATATAGTATTGCTTCTCTGGTTTAGTAGCGGGAACCGGACTCGAACCGATGACCTTCGGGTTATGAGCCCGACGAGCTACCTACTGCTCCATCCCGCGGTGTATTTTTAGAGCGTTTACCGACAACGCTTGCTTAGTAGCGGGAACCGGACTCGAACCGATGACCTTCGGGTTATGAGCCCGACGAGCTACCTACTGCTCCACCCCGCGGTGTATTTTTAGAGCGTTTACCGACAACGCTTACTTAGTAGCGGGAACCGGACTCGAACCGATGACCTTCGGGTTATGAGCCCGACGAGCTACCTACTGCTCCATCCCGCGATATTGGACTGCAAATGTACGATTTTTTTATTTAAAATCCTAATTTTTCTTTTTAAATAAAGGTGTTTTATAAAAACTATTTTATTATTTGTATCTTTGTTCTATGGCAAAAATATTAAAAATTTATCCGGAAAACCCTCAGGAAAATCTTGTGAACGAGGTGATTAAAACATTGAATAATGGAGGCTTGATTATTTATCCATCAGATACAATATATGCCTTGGGTTGTAATATTTTTGATATCAAAGCCATGGAGAAACTGGCTCAGCTGAAGAAAATCAGGCTGGATAAGGCAAAATTTTCGATAATCTGTAATGACCTCAGCCATCTTTCCGACTTTACAAGGCCTATTGAAACTTCCGTATTCAGGTTTCTGAAGAGCCATCTTCCCGGGCCTTTTACTTTTATTCTGGAAGCTAATAAAAGCCTGCCTTTAGCTTATAAAGGTCATAAAACCATCGGTATCCGTGTTCCGGACCACTCCATTCCACAACTTATCGTTGAAAAACTGGGGCATCCTATTGCTTCCACTTCCATCAGAGATGATGATGAAATTATTGAATATTCCACAGATCCTGAACTGATCGCAGAAAAATACGATCATCTTGTAGATATCGTCATTGATTCAGGATATGGAGACAATGTAGCTTCAACTATTGTGGACCTTACTTCCGGGGAACCTGAGATTATCCGTCAGGGAAAAGGAATTATTTAAAATTCAAGGTTTAGCAGACGGATGGCGATAGGACTTCATGGGAAATATTCTATAGGTGTTTTACTTACATTTATACTGTTAGCAGCAGCAATGCTGTATGTCTTTCCTGTTATTTCTATGATTACGGGAATAAAGGGGATTACAGCATTCAGTTTTTCTCTCAGCAGAATAGTACTCTGGGCCATTTTACTGATGCTGTTTCTGTACAGTCATTTTGTGGAAAAAGGCTCTTTTTTGTTAAAAGGAGAAAAAAAATATTCCCTGGCATTCCGGGTAAAAGCAATGATCAGCCTTTACTTGATCTGTGCTATCGGCGGAGCATTTCTGAATGTGGTTCTGCAGCTTCTGGTACAGGAGAAGATGAGCGAAAAACTTTTTTGATCTCACTTCAATTTTTTAGACATAATTATTTTTTTAATTATTTTTTACATGCTTTACGGCGGGTGCTGTAGAGGAATTCCTGATGCGGGGGGTATGTACAGCCCCGGATTGAGAAGATTTATAACAGTCCTGTTTTAGGAATTTTTATTTCAGCCCTTTTGTTCGGCCTCCTGCACAGTACTTACGGAACAATAAGCCAGGTGATCATCCCTTTCTTTATTGGAGTCGTTTTTGGCTGTTTTTTATAAAAAATATTCAAATATCACTATTCTGATCAGCTGTCATTTTATGATAGACTTTGTGTCTCTGATGATTATGAATAGTTTTGATAGTAAGCACTTATCTGTATTTTAAACATTATGAAAATTATAACATCCCCTGCCAAATTAATGAATGTAGAAAACTCAACAGATTTTCTGAGATCTACCACACCAAAATTTATTGAGGAGGCAGCATTTATACAATCCTATTTAAAAGAAAAATCGCCCAAATATCTTTCCGAATTGATGGAGATATCTTCTAAACTGGCTGATGAAAACTGGGAAAGAAACCAAAAATGGAAATCCAGACCCACTGCAAAAGAGTCTGCACCTGCTTTATTTGCCTTTACAGGAGAAGTATACCGGGGATTGGACGCCAAAACTCTTGATAAAGATGCTGTAGATTACCTGCAAAAGAATCACCGGATGCTTTCCGGATTATATGGATTACTGAAACCTTCTGATAAAGTTATGTTGTACAGGCTGGAAATGGGACGCCCTTTCCAATTTGACCAGTATAAAAACCTGTATGAATTCTGGAGAGAAAAAATAACCGGACAGCTGAATACTGAGATGAAAAAAGGGGAAATTCTCCTGCATCTGGCCAGTAATGAGTACGGAAAGGTTATTGACAGGAAAAAGCTAAATCATAAGGTTATTGATTTTGATTTTTATGAATTAAAAGACGGAAAATTAAAGACTATCGTAGTGTATACCAAACATGCAAGAGGTCTTGTCGTAAGATTTTGCGCAGAAACTCAGGCCCAAACCCTGGATGATGTGAAAGCTTTTAATTATGAAGGTTATAGAATAGATGAAGAGAAATCTACAGATACGAAACTGGTTTTTACAAGATAAATGACAATTTCAGCATTTAAAAAACACTTCAGTTCCTCCCTTTCGGATCTTTATACAGCATCGGAAAGTGCTTTTTTATCTTCACTTTTCATCCATAAGATTACAGGATTTGACCATTTTCAGCAACGGAGGTTTTCTGACCAGCAGTTGCTGACAGATGATGAGAAACAACTGAATGATATGATTTCCGTTCTGAGAACGGGAAAACCCTACCAACAGCTTTTAGGAGAAACCGAATTTTACGGAATGAAATTTTTTGTAGATGATAACGTACTGATCCCCCGCCCCGAAACTGAGGAACTACTGGAAATGGCAATCCGGGAAATACAATGTTCGGAATTAGAAATCCCGGGATTAAAAATCCTGGATATCGGAACAGGGAGCGGTGTGATTCCGCTGGTTTTAAAAAAATATTTTCCAGACGCTGAAGTTTCATCGATTGATTTTTCAGCAAAAGCACTGGAAACCGCAAAACGGAATGCTGATTTTCATCAGCTGAATATTGAATTCATTCATGCGGATTATCTTACTTTTAAACTGGAGGAACATTATGATATCATTATTTCCAATCCTCCTTATATAGACAGAGAAGAAGAAACTGAAATAGCAGACTCCGTAAAAGAGTTTGAACCTAAAATGGCCCTTTTCTCCCCTACTTCCGATGCATTGGTTTTCTACAGGAAAATTGCAGAAGATGCCAGGAAGCACTTAAAAGATCATGGGCTTTTATTTTTAGAAATCAATCAGAAACTGGGTATTGAAACACTTGAGTTGTACAAAGACCTGTCAAAAGCTGAATTATTAAAAGATTTATCCGACAATGACAGGTTCATTTATGGAATCAAATAACCAATCAATAAAAGTATGATCATCAAATCACATACGGTAAATGGTGTTAAAATTGCCGAAGTAATTTCTGACAAAATAGTTATTGAATCAGTACAGGACGGTATGGATCTGATGGGTGATATTTATTATCAGGGGTTTGATAAAGTTATTGTATATGAAAAAAACATCACTCCCGATTTTTTCGATCTGAAAACAAAACTGGCAGGCGAAATTTTGCAAAAAATTTTCCAACTACCGTATCGGGCTAGCTATTGTGGGTGACTTCAGCAAACATGAAAATAAGAGTTTACAGGATTTTATTTTTGAAAGCAATAAGACCCGGCATGTCAACTTTGTTACCATGCTTGAAGAAGCGCTTGAAAATTTTTCGAAATAGCGACAAATAATCCTGTTGCTTAATCAAAGACCTTTATTCTTTATTCTTTATTCTTAAAATATTCAATAGCTTCTTCTATCGCTTGATCTACCGGCCTGTAATGAAGTCCGAGCTCTTCCATGGATTTCTGATTAGAATAATAATTCCGGATCCGAAGGGCTTTCATATTCGGAGTGCTTACATTCGTCTTCACATTCAGCTTTCGCAAAACGTCTCCTATCCGTCCCAAAACAGATAATACGGTATCCGGTATAGGAATCATAACGGGATGCTGGCCTGTTATTTTATTTACTTTTCTGAAAAAGTTTCTATAGCTCAGATTTTCATTGGCCAACAGATATTTTTCACCATCTTTTCCCTTTTCTATTGCCCTGATGATTCCTTCTGCTGCATCTTCAGCGTGAACGAAATTTTTTCCACCCTTCGGATAAAAGATAAGCTTCTTTTTCCAGGCCCAGAATATAATTTTTCCTGAGCTTGGCTTGCTGTCGTACGCTCCGATCATAAAGGCAGGATTCAGAATAATGATATCTATGTTTTTCCGGTTTTGCAAAAGAAAATTTTCTGCCTCCAATTTACTCTGGGCATATAAAGATTTTGTAAAAGGATATTTCTGGGCAGCTTTTTCATTCCCGGGCTCATCTTCGCTTCCAAATCCCATTGTATTGGCTGAACTGACGAATAAAAATTTCTTTATCCCTTTGGCTTTGGCATGAACCAACAGATTCAAAGTGATATCATAATTCACCTTTCTGTATTCATCATATGTAGGTAGGTTTTGTCTTGTTTCTGCAGCAATGTGAATTATATAATCCACACCTTCCAGACAGGGCGATACATCGGCTGACAAATCTCCTTTAATCAGCTTCAGATTCTCGTTCTTTTCACCCAGGTAGCTGCTTTCCTTGCGCACCAAAGCAATAACAGAATAACCATATTTTAATAATTTAATAACGACATTGGTTCCCAGAAGCCCGGTGACTCCCGTGACAAAAACTTTTTTCATGCTTCGATTTCTCTTTTAATAGCCTGGGTCATTAAAGGAAGTTTGATCCATATCGGTACTATCTTCATGACCAGCCAGCTTATTGGGTTGACCATAATTACGGAATCTTTTTTAAATAACTGACGTATACTGTAAGAGGCCACATTATCCGGATCTAAGAGGGTTAGCTTTCCTAAAAGTCCTTGTTTTTCTATCCGCTTGCAAACATCTGTATTGGTTTTCATAGCACCGGGATTCACAACACTTACAAATACATTCGTATCTTTCAGCTCTTCATGCAAACCTCTTGAAAAGGAATGGATAAAAGTTTTGGAAGCCGGATATACGGTTTTAAACCCGATAGGTGAAAAGGCTGCCATACTTGATACATTCAGAATATAGGCTTTGGGCTGTTTTAAAAGATTGGGAAGTAACTGGTGCGTCATTAATGAAGTTGCCATTACATTCACCTGTAAAATCGTATTAATATAATCAGGTGTAGCTTCCGTAAATTTTTTGGTTCCCCCCAACCCTGCATTATTGATCAGAATATGGATATCAAAAGACCTGTTGATCCACTCCGCCAGTTTCATTACATTTTCGTTCACAGAAAGATCTACCTCGTAATACCGCGCTTTGATCCCATAGGTCTCTTCCAGTTCTTCACAAAACGTTTTTTAAATTCTGATGAGGAAGACTTACCAGAATAACATTAATCTTTTTCCTGGCCAGATTCTCAGCAAATGCTTTTCCTAATCCCTGACTTGCTCCTGTAACGACGGCATATGATTCTTTAGTATCCATAAGCAAAAAATTATGATACAAAACTACCATAGAAATCATCTTTACATGTTCAGGATTATCTGAACGAACCTATTTTTAAATACAACAAACAAAACATATAAATGACTGATATTTAGTAAATTGTAAATAAAATAAAGTAAAACTTTATAAACCCGAACTCATTCTTTTGTATTCTGAAGGAGTCTTACCTGTCAATTTTTTAAAGGTAGTATTAAAAGATGTCTTGGAATTGAATCCGGATTCATATGCAATGCCCAGGATTGAATATTTATGATCTGAATCCTGCAATAGCTTTTTGGCATGCTCAATTCTGTATTCATTAACATACTGAAAGAAATTCTTACCGAAGCCGGTATTGATAACATAGGATAGATGATGAGTAGAGACCAGCAGTATTTCCGCCAGTTTAATAAGGTTCAGCTCACTGTCCAGATAAGGCTTTTGAGCATCCATCACCTTTTCAAGCTGCTTTTTAATTTTAACAAGTTCATCATCAGAAATCAGCTTTCGTTTTACTTCTTCCGTATCAGAATCAGCATCTATGGAGATCAGTTCCTGACGCTGTTTTTCTTCCAGGGGGTAAATTTCCTTCTGTTTCAGAGAGTAATAGGCTACCCAGTAAATCACCAGCAAAAAAACGGCATTGATAAAAAAAGTTCAGCGATTTGGGATCATAAAACAGATTATATATCACATAGATGATATTTACAATAAGAAGGACGAGAATAATATATTCAAGCCAGTTCAGGTTAATTCCTTCCGTATTGGAAGAAAATTGCTGAATTTTTCGCTGGTGTCTTCTGATTGTCACATAGGAAAGTCCTGTATAAAACAATGCCTGAATCAGGATCAGGATTACACTCAGGTACTCAAATGGTGTTGTATAACCCCATTTTACCAATAAGAGGCAGATAAGGAACGCCGCAGGAAGCAATAGAAACCAGATGTCGGCCGCTTTGAATCTAAAGGAAGGGTTGGTATAAAACAATACACTGAAATAAAAAACAACAGGAGTGAAAAACTGGATCATCCGGATGGGAAACAGGGAATGAAATTCTACGGTTTCTCCTGTGATTAGAAACAAAACCTCATCCATCCAGAAGGTTGACCAGAGAAACAGAAAGATTCCGAACCAGAAATTGGCTTTTCTGTTTACCTTTAAAGGATTGGTAAGCTTGAGCAGAGACAACAAAACCAATGAACCATAGATAAGTATCACGATGAAACTGTTTAATTCTGATGTGTTCATTGGTTTCGGTATTTTATTAAATAATTCTTTTATCGTATTCGTTTCCTGACAAAAATCTGATAAGCCAGATAGATCAACGGAAGGGACATCGCACCTAAATAGAGGATATTACCCATAGCCTGCTGCGGATGGAGGGCGATAGAGTAAACAAGACCGAAAAAAGCTCCTCCAAGGTGTGCCGCATGGCCCAGATTATCCCATTGCTTAGGATTCAGCATCATGTATACGGAATACCCGAAATATAATGTTCCGAACAGCCATCCCGGCAGGAAGTTAACACTGATCTCATTCGGGGCCATGGCAATGGAAGCAAAAATGATTCCTGACACTGCTCCTGATGCTCCGATTGCCGAATACCAGGGCTGTTTTTTATAGATGATAAGACTGAAGAGATTTCCCAGGATCATAGAACCAAAATAAATGATCAGGAAGCCTATATTTCCAAAAAACATGGTAACAGCAGCCTGGAAAAAATACAATGAAAGCATATTGAAGAAAAGATGCATAAAGTCTGCGTGCAGAAATGCTGAGCTGATCAGCCTTATATATTCTTTCCGGTTTTCAATGGCGCCTACATTGAATTTATATTTCTCAAATAAAGCCACATCATTAAACCCTCTGTAGCTCAATATACAGGTTACGGCAATAATGATTAAAACAGGTATACTCATAATTTTGATTCTTAATTTTCAGACTCACCATCCTGAAACAGGTCTCCGATGATTCCTCCATCTTCATCTGTATCTCCGGTGGATTCCGGTTCTTCATAGACTTCAGGCTCCTCTTCTACAGGTTCAGGCGTGGTGATATTGATCGCTTTCACTTTAAATTTCGTGAACTGGTTCCCAATTGCTTTTATTCCTTTTACAGCAATGAACTCATCAATATTCACTGTTTCGGGTTCCCTCTCTTTTCCTTTGTCTTTTGCAAAAATAATTTCCGCCGTTGCGCCATTGGCCACTATAACGTTTTCAATAAAAGACTTAGGATGGTCAGAAGGCATGAAGGTCTGTACATTTACTGTATTCTCCAGTAAAAACCGTTTAATAAAGTAAATATCTTTCTCCCCGTCATAGTAAATACAGGTAATCGGCTGCTCCGGTTTCCATTTTTCCAGAACCAGGTATTCATCATCAAAACGGTTCCCCAGATCAAAAGAAACCAGTTTTACTTCTCCATTGGTATTGATGGTAAGGATTTTATCATCGCCTTTGAAACTTCCCAATAAGGTACCTCTTGCATCTGCATTCAGCCTTCTTACGGTATCATCAAACCATATTCTTCTTGGAGCCAGGGTAGAAACTCCTTCTTCTTTCAGATCTACTTTCTTTACCGCGTATTTTGTTACGAGATTTCCTTTGGAATCACGTCCTTTGATGGCGAGATCGGAAAAATTGATCTCCATTTTATTCTTCCTGATTCTTGGGTTGGGCTTTAATAATACTGTTACCGTTTCTGCTTCTCCGTTGGGATTGGCAGAGAAGTATAATGTTTCGGATCCTTTTTTATCGGAAGCTAAAGGATAGTCCGTATTCCGGGTTACTCCGGTTACAGAGAAACGTTTCATATAATAAGGTCCTTCCCGGCCTTCCCGGTAGATCATATTATACACCGTTCTTTTGTCATTTTTCTTCCAGACCGCTACATGGAGGATATCTTTCCCGATAAATGTTTTGGCTTCCACTTTTACCACTTTCATGCTGCCGTCTTTCCGGAATGTAATGATATCGTCTATATCGGAGCAGTCGAACAGATATTGATCTTTTTTTAACGAAGTTCCTATGAAGCCTTCTTCAAAATTGGCATAGAATTTTTCATTGGCAACGGCTACTTTGGTAGCATCAATGGTATCAAAAATTCTAAGTTCGGTTCTTCTTTGTTTATCTTTTCCGTATTTCTTCTGGATATTTAAGTAATAATCAATGGCATAAGCTATCAGATTGGCCAGGTTATGTTTTACCTGTTCTATTTTACCTTCAAGAGCCGCGATATTCTCTTTAAATTTATCCAGATCGAATCTTGATATCCTTTTGATCCTGATCTCAGTAAGTTTCAGGATATCTTCTTCCGTGACTTCTCTCAAAAGGTGTCCGGTGTGTGGTTTTAAACCTTCATCAATGGTTTTCAGGACTTCTTCCCATGTTTTTACTTCTTCAATATCGTGATAAATCCTGTTTTCGATAAAAATCCTTTCCAATGAAGAAAAATGCCAGTTTTCCTGAAGTTCATGAAGCTCTATCTCAAGTTCTTTTTTTCAGTAAAGAAACAGTATGATCCGTATTCATTTTCAGAATTTCGGAAACAGACATAAACATAGGCTTATCTCCTACAATTACACATGCATTCGGAGAAATTGTTACCTGGCAGTCTGTAAAGGCATAAAGGGCATCAATGGTTTTATCCGGAGAAACATCATTATGAATATGAATCAGGATTTCAACCTTATCTGAAGTATTGTCTTCAATTTTTTTGATTTTGATTTTCCCTTTCTCATTGGCTTTTAAGATAGAATCAATGAGGTCACTCGTTGTCTTGGAATAAGGCAGCTCGGAAATAACCAGTGTATGCTTATCTGTTTGGGTAATTTTAGCCCTGGCCCTTACTTTTCCTCCTCTATGACCGTCATTATACTCGGAAACATCCAGATATCCCGCCGTCAGAAAATCGGGAAAGAGCTCGAATTTTTTTCCTTTCAGATAGGCTACAGAGGCATTGATCAGCTCGTTAAAATTATGCGGGAGTATCTTGGTAGAAAGTCCTACCCCGATTCCTTCCACTCCCTGAGCCAGAAGCAGCGGGAATTTTACGGGAAGGTCGATGGGCTCATTATTCCGGCCATCGTAAGATTTAGCCCATTCCGTTGTTTTTGGATTAAAGACTACTTCCAGCGCAAAGGGTGTTAACCTTGCTTCAATATATCTCGCAGCAGCAGCAGAGTCACCGGTATAGATATTTCCCCAGTTTCCCTGGGTATCGATCAGTAATTCTTTTTGCCCGATCTGCACCATTGCATCAGTAATTGAAGCATCACCGTGAGGATGATATTTCATGGTATTTCCCACGATATTGGCTACTTTATTGTAGCGGCCGTCTTCCAATTCACGCATAGAGTGCATGATTCTTCTCTGAACCGGTTTTAAGCCATCATATACTGAAGGAATGGCTCTATCTAGAATTACATAAGAAGCATAATCCAGGAACCAGTCTTTATAGAGACCCGAAACTTTCTTTAAGCTTTCACTCTCATGCGAATATTCTTCTGTCGTCATCTGTTTTTTTAATCTTTTTTCTCCTTATTAGCTTTCACTACTTTGTTCAGAGAGAGTTTTAAATCGTTTACTTCTTTTTGTGTCAGATAAGAAATCTGGTACTTCAGCATGGTAGAACCATTAGTCTTACTTGAAACGGTGATGTATAGTCTTTTGATAAAGAAGATACTTATGATATCATATTTGATCAGTTTATATTTTGGAAATTCATCGTGAAGGGGTTTATTCAGAAAAGGGATAATATTCCTGTTCTTAAAGTTCAATGCTTCCCCATCGCTGTCGTATTCAAAAATCTGGCGCCCGTTCAGATGAAAAAGAATGAGCATTAAAACGGGAATAATAATTAATAAATAGCTTTCACTTTCCAATACATTAAATCTATATTCGTTAGCCAGAAATCCTAATATTCCCAATACGACCATCATCATCAATACGGTGTTTATAAAATTATAAACTGATGCTTTGTTACGGTTACTTAGTCTCATTTGATTCTTTTGTTTATCAACCGGCTACTTCATCTAAAATTTCCTTTTTATCAATA
This sequence comes from Chryseobacterium sp. P1-3, assembly GCF_000738495.1. Taxonomy (NCBI): domain Bacteria; kingdom Pseudomonadati; phylum Bacteroidota; class Flavobacteriia; order Flavobacteriales; family Weeksellaceae; genus Chryseobacterium; species Chryseobacterium sp. P1-3. The sequence continues at coordinate 21,235 of NZ_JPEQ01000007.1, read as the reverse complement.
TCCGGATCTTCCACCACCAGATTTTCCAGGATAAAGGTTTGTCTGTCCGGTGTATTTTTACCCATATAGAACTCCAGAAGCTGATCAATAGTCTGATCTTTTCCTATCACTACAGGTTCCAAACGGATATCCTTGCCGATAAAGTGTTTGAATTCATCGGGAGAAATCTCTCCCAGTCCTTTGAACCGGGTAATCTCAGGATTTTTTCCGAGCTCATTCAGGGCTTTTATTCTCTCTGCTTCCGTATAGCAGTATCGTGTTTCTTTTTTATTTCTGACCCTGAAAAGCGGGGTCTGAAGAATATAAAGATGGTTGTTCTTGATCAGGTCAGGAAAAAACTGCAGGAAGAAGGTGATCATCAGCAGGCGGATGTGCATTCCGTCTACATCGGCATCGGTAGCAATAATCACCTGATTGTATCTGAGATCCTCCAGACTTTCTTCGATATTCAGGGCTGCCTGAAGAAGATTAAATTCTTCATTTTCATACACCACTTTTTTAGTAAGCCCATAGCAATTTAGCGGCTTTCCTTTTAGTGAAAATACGGCCTGTGTTTCCACGTCCCTGGATTTTGTAATTGAACCGGATGCAGAATCTCCCTCTGTTATAAATATTTGGGTATCGCCCTTTCTTTCGGCTTTCTGATCGTTATAATGCTGTCTGCAGTCACGCAGTTTTTTTATTATGAAGGGATACTTTTTTGGCTCTCTCTCTTGCCAGTTTTTGAATTCCGGATAGTTCCTTTCTTTCTCTTTCCGAGATCAGGATCTTCCTTTGAATGGCTTCTGCAATTTCCGGGTTTTTATGAAGAAAATTATCCAGTTTGCTTTTCAGGAAATCAATAATGAAGGTTCTTACAGTAGGACCATTAGGGCCCATATCGTTGGAACCTAACTTTGTTTTTGTCTGAGATTCAAAAACCGGTTCTTCCACGTTGATGGAAATAGCTGCAATAATAGATTTCCTGATATCGGATGCATCAAAATTTTTTATTAAAAAACTCACGGATGGTTTTTACGTAAGCCTCGCGGAAGGCATTAAGGTGAGTTCCCCCCTGAGTGGTATTCTGTCCATTTACAAATGAAAAATAGGTTTCTGTCTGCGATTTATCAGAATGGGTAATGGCCACTTCAATATCGTCATCCTTCAAATGAACGATAGGATAAAGGATATCGCTTTCCAGTTCTTCTTCCAAAAGGTCTTTAAGCCCATTTTCCGAATAATAGGTTTCTCCGTTGAAGAGAATCTTCAATCCCGGATTCAGGTACGCATAATTCCGGAGCATTCTTTCGATATACTCTTTTCTGTATTTAAAGTGCAGGAATATTTCTCCGTCAGGGATGAATGAAATTTCGGTACCGTTTCTGTCCGAGGTATCTTTTTCATCAAAGTTTTCTTTGATAATCCCCCGGGAGAACTCAGCCGCTTTCATTTTTCCGTCACGGAAAGAGCGCACCCGGAAATAATCTGAAAGTGCGTTTACGGCTTTGGTACCGACCCCGTTCAATCCTACGGATTTTTTGAAGGCCTTACTGTCGTATTTACCCCCGGTATTCATTTTGGAAACAGCATCCACTACTTTTCCCAGCGGAATTCCACGTCCAAAATCGCGGATGGTAACTTTACCGTCGTCCAGTTTTATTTCAATTCTTTTACCTGCTTTCATCCTGAACTCATCGATAGAGTTGTCCAGGATTTCTTTAAGCAAAATATAAATCCCGTCATCAGCAGAGGAGCCATCGCCCAGCTTCCCGATGTACATGCCGGGGCGCAGACGGATATGTTCCTGCCAATCCAGGGTTCTGATATTATCTTCGGAATAGGTTGGATTTATTTCTTGTGACATATATGATTTCAGCAAACATACAAAAATACAAAATTATCCGTTTTTTTCAATCCGTTTTTTATTAATATTTATCATAATACTTTGTAATATTATCAGTACAAATTATATATTTACATGATTATATCAATAAAAAGTGAAAAAATCAACCTTATTTATTTCATTTTTATTATTAATTTTTCTCAGTCCGTTCTTTTTCCCACAAATTCCAGGATTGGTTAATTACGGTGAAGAGAGTGGATTGAATAATTCGTATACCTATAATCTGAGCCAGGACCACAATGGCTTTATCTGGGTGGGAAGCGATAACGGATTCTTCAGGTTTGATGGAAAAGAATTTATACAATACAGTAAAAAAAGTGGTTTAAAGAACCTTGAAATCCTATCCTCTCTTCCCCTTGACAATGGTGAAATCTTTATATTTCCTTTTTTAAATGATTTTGCTTATCTGAAAAATGGTCAAATCATAAACTCAGATTCCAATAAAGAGCTCAGAAAAATACATTTTAAGTATAATGCCAACTATTCTTATGATCATCAGTCGATTTATATTTTTACCAGCTATAATCCCGAAAATATTTATGTCTTTAAAAATGAAAAAGTTACAACAATCCCTTTGCATTTCAACACTCGCAATTCTTCAGATATTTATTATGCCCTTACTTTAGACCCTGCGACCCATCTGCTTTATTTATCCAATAAGAATAATAGTAAAGAAAACATTCTGGCTTATGATATTTTTACCGGTAAGAAAACAACGTGCAATATTCCTTTGGGAAAAGAAGTGACACTCTACAGAAAAGACGATTTTTTTATATTTAAAGAGAAAAGAAAAATTACGATCTACCAGCTCTGCAACAAATTTATTTTTAAGAAAATTCAAACTTATTCTGTCAAAGAAAATATTCATCAGGTTATTGTTGATAAAAATTACAGGATATGGCTTTGCATAGAAGAAGGAGGTGCATTATATTTCAGGGAAACCTTAAAGGATCATAAGAAACTGACCACTCCCATATCATTTCTTTCCGGAAATATCATTAACCATCTTATGGTTGACAGAGATAACAACACCTGGTTTTCTACCAGGAATAATGGTGTTTATTTCATCACAGAGAAGTTTTTGAAGAGCTATGTTCATCTGCCTGTCCGAAATAATTCTGCCTATATTACAGCCATTTCGAAAAATGATAATAACATACTCCTGGGATACAACGAATCTAAAGCCGGTATTTACAATTCCCATACAATCAGGGACCTTGTATTTGAAGAAAACAGAAAAATTGAACACAAAGCCATTGTTTCAGATAGTAATATGGTCTTCTTCGGTCTCAGCAGAAGTCTTGTACAATACAATATGGCTACAGGGCAAAAGCAGATTTTAGGGGATTTTAACCTTAAAAGTATTGTCCCTTATACCAATAATTCCATTCTCATTTGCTCTTCTGAAGGACTTACCTCCTATCACTATCCCAGCCGTCAATATACTGAAATGATCAGGCAGGAAAGAGTGTATACAGCTTTACCCTATGACAAGGACAGTCTTTTTGCCGGCAGTTTTAAAGACCTGTATAAATTCAATACTAAGACAAAAGAAAAAAAAATTGTTCCTGGAAGATTATTATTTTACAGATCTGAAAAAACTAAGCAGTACCGTATATGTAGGTGCTACCAACCGGAATGGAATTATTATTTTCACCAATCATAAAATCCTGCATAAATTAAGCGAAAATACAGGTTTGCCTACCAATCAAATCAAAAAAATAGAAGTTGAAAATGAAAAGGTTTTCTGGGCAAGCACCAATTCGGGACTCAGCAGAGTTGAAATCACAGGATCCCGTTTCAGAATCAATAATTTTACCCAGCCGGACGGACTGCCTTCTAATTTAGTCGCAGGCTGTGTTATAAAGAATGACACCATCTATGTAGGTACTTCTAAAGGACTGGGCATTTTATCTGTTAAAGATCTCCTTATGCAACAAAAGCTGATTGAGAAAAAAGCCATTATTAATTCTGTGATGATCGGGCATAAAGAGTTTTTCAATGTCAATCAAAAGTTTATCAGCCAGGCTCCCGAAAATGATATCATGTTTAATTTAAGTTTCCCGGATTATGTATCACAGGGGAAAATACGTTATAAATATAAAGTGGAAGGACTGGGTGAAAGCTGGCTGATCAGCAGCTCTCCCAAAATCATTTTAAACTCTGTTCCACCGGGCGAATATGTATTAAAAGTTTTCGGATTGGGCTATAATGGTAGGCAGGCAACTATCCCTACAGAATTGTATTTCGAAATCAAACCTCAGTTCTGGCAGACATGGTGGTTCAGAACGTTGCTTATAGTGTGCGGAACGGCTCTCCTTTTCATCCTCATTAACTGGTATTTTCAGAAGAAACGGAACAAAAAGCTGGAAACATTATATTATGAAAAGAAAATTGCAGAACTCGAACTTCAGGCCATTAAAGCCCAGATTAATCCGCATTTTATTTACAACTGCCTGAATTCCATCCAATTCCTGCTGTATAAAAAAGATTATGAAGAGACGGAAAATTACCTTAATATTTTCTCCCAGATGATCAGGAAAACCCTGTACTATTCTGAAAAAACATTTATGCCGGTCAAAGAAGAAGTAGAATATCTTTCTTTATACCTGAATATGGAAAAATTACGTTTAAAAGAACAGTTTGAATACACTATAAAAGTCTCGGAGACCGTGAATGAAAACTGGGTCATTCCTTCATTGCTGATACAACCCTTTGTGGAAAATGCCATTAAGCATGGTATTGCCAGCATCACGGACAGAAAAGGAAAAATCGGGATTTTTTTTCGATTATATCAATGCTTCGCTTTGTATCACGATTGAAGATAACGGAGTGGGTATAAACAGTGTCAATCAATCCATTACAAAGACCGGTTCATTTGGGGTCAGGTTATCTCAAAAGAGGATTGAAACATTTAAACAACTTTTTGAGACTCATATCACACTGGAGATCAAAAGCTTTCCTGAACAGGAATCTAAACACGGAACTCAAATCAAACTCTATATTACGCCTTATGAAAACTAAAATACAAGCATGCATCATTGATGATGAACAGGACGGAAGAGATTATATTTCGCTTTTGCTACAAAACGAGTTTCCTGAAATCCAGATCAGCTTTCTCGCATCCAGTGTAGAGGAGGCATATATTTATCTCTCCAGGCATTCTCCGGATATCCTTTTTCTGGATGTACAGCTTAAAGACGGAACCGCATTTGATTTACTTTCAAAATTCAGGGAAATCAGATCACAGATTATTTTCATTACAGCATTTGAGAATTTTGCCATTCAGGCTATAAAAAACGGAGCGGCAGATTACCTGCTGAAACCCATCAGGAAAATAGATTTTATTGTTGCAGTACATAAAACACTGGAAAACATTGCCAAAACAAAAACTGCCATAAGTTCTTCTTCCGGAAGAAATAAGATCAGCCTCCCTACCCTGCAAGGATTCAAGCTCACTGATATTGATGATATTATACGCTGTGAAGCTGACAGCAGCTATACCACGTTCTACCTGATTGATAAAACTAAAATCCTGGTCTCCAAAACCCTGCATGAGTTTGAGGAATTCCTGACCGAGCATAATTTTTTCAGAATTCATCATAAGCATCTTATCAATCTTACGCATCTGAAAGAATATATAAAAGGTAAAGGGGGGCAGGTAGTGATGACAGATAATTCTGTACTGGATGTTTCTGTGCGTAAGAAGAATGATTTTTTAACGAGAGTTGAGCAGATGGATTAACGGAAGGCTATAAATTATTAAAAACCGCAGTTTTATTTTCTGATACAATCAAATGGTTTTGAATATTTCATTAAATTCGGCTGTAATAAAACCTATTGTATGATACAACTTCCTTTATCAAAACTTTCCAATGTGGGAACCACGATTTTCAGTCAGATGACACAGCTCGCCAATGAAAATGAAGCCATCAATCTGTCTCAGGGCTTTCCTGATTTCATGCCGGATATGGAATTGCTGAATCATGTAGATCATTTTATCAGGAAAGGATTCAACCAGTATGCTCCTTTGGGAGGTATGATCGGGCTGAAAGAGGAAATTGCCAGAAAAATAGAAAACAGCCATAAGGCAACGTATCATCCGGATTCAGAGATCACAGTGACTGCCGGAGGTACACAGGCTATTTTTACAGCCATTGCAGCATTCATAAAAAAGGACGATGAAGTCATTATCTTCGAGCCTGCCTACGATTGTTATGAGCCTACCGTAGAGCTTTTCGGAGGCATTGTAAAAACGTTTTTTGAAATGAAAGCACCTGATTATACCATCGATTGGGTGTCTGTAAAAAAAACTGGTCAGTGATAAAACCAAAATGATCATTCTCAATAATCCTAACAATCCTTCAGGAAGGATTTTGAAAGAAAGTGACCTGCAGGAGCTGATCCAGTTGGTAAAAGGAACTTCTATTCTTATTTTAAGTGATGAAGTATACGAAAATATTGTTTTTGACGGGAAAAAACACCTGAGCATTTGCAAATATCCTGAACTTAAAGAGAGAAGCCTTCTTGTAGCTTCTTTCGGGAAACTTTTTCATGTGACAGGCTGGAAAGTGGGCTATTGTGCTGCCCCTGAAAATTTAACAGCTGAATTCAGGAAGGTCCACCAGTTTAATGTTTTTTGTGTAAATACTCCCATTCAGCTTGCCCTGGCAGAATATATGAAGAATGAAGACCACTATAATCACCTTAATCAGTTTTTCCAGGAAAAAAGGGACTTTCTGAGAAAAGGGCTTTCCGGAACTTCTTTTGAGCTGCTGGACTGCGAAGGAACCTATTTCCAGGCAGTGAAATACACGGCTATTTCAGAAAAGAATGATTTTGATTTTGCAACGGAGCTTACTGTACAGCATAAAGTAGCTACCGTTCCTTTTTCATCTTTTTACAAAAATAAAGTCAACGAAAATGTGATCAGACTTTGTTTTGCTAAAAAACAGGAAACCCTGGAAAAGGCTATTGAAAATCTTTCAAAAGTTTAACAACTTTATATTGAAAATTTTTCCATGAAAATTATAGTTTGCTCTGTCATGATGATTTTTCAAACTAAAAAGTCCTCAACATGTGACTTATCATAAATATTTTTTATATTAGCATCTATTCTTTTGGGAAAATCCTGTGCACAGTCAAAACATAAAAACAACTCGCAGGCAAGGAGAATATAATTGTAATCATCAAAATAAATAACCATGGAAAAAAGAAAAAAATTAAGCAAAAAACAATTAAGATTTATCTACGGAGGACTTGGCACTTATCCTTGTGCTACTTCTTCCGGCTATTGCAAGTTTATAGGGCCGGGATGCAGAGAAGAAAAATGTCAGCTTCCTGTACCTGTAGAACCTGTTGATCCTGATGGTCCCATTATCCTTCCGGATCCAGGAAGTTTATAATTGAATAAAAAGAACCAACCTAAACCGGCTGGTTCTTTTGTTTAGTAAAAGATGGACTCCGGAATTTTACAGAAACATTCCTCCTGAAACTTCAATTCGTTGTCCGTTGATCCATCGTGCATCCTCAGTACATAAGAATGCCACCACGCCACCGATATCATCCGGAAGTCCTACCCTTCCCAAGGCGGTAGCCCCTGCCACTACGGCATTGATTTCTTTATTATCCCTTACTCTTCCGCCACCAAAGTCGGTTTCAATTGCGCCGGGAGCAATGACATTGGCTTTTATTTTCCTTTCTCCTAACTCTTTGGCCATATATTTCGTCAGCATTTCCACCCCTGCTTTTACAGAGCCATAAACAGATGATCCCGGAGTTGCAAACCTTGCCAATCCTGAAGAAATATTAATAATACCTCCTCCGTCATTCATTACGGGCAATAATTTTTGTGTCAGGAAGAATACCCCTTTGAAGTGAATATCCACCATATCATCAAGCTGTTCTTCCGTAACTTCTGTAATCGGTGAATATAAAGCAGTTCCTGCATTGTTGATAAGATAATCAATCCGGGAGTTTCCTGTATTTTGCTGTAAATAATCCGTCACTTCTTTCACAAATGCATCGAAGCTTTTAATATTTTTTGTATCCAGCTGAAAAGCAACTGCATTTCTCCCCATTTTCCTGATCTCCTCCACTACGGCTTCCGCTTCGTCCTTATTGCTTCTATAGGTAATAATAACATCCAGGCCTTTTTGGGCGATTTTAACTGCAGAATTCTTTCCTAAACCACGGTTACCTCCCGTAACCAGTGCAATATTTGTTTTTGTGGTCATTTTATTTGATTTTTTGATGTGACAAAGTTGGGATATTTTCAGGCGGATTTGTTTGCTTGAATCAATCTGAAATTTGCATAAATCAAATCATGATCTGAATTCCAGCGGGGTAAATGAAGTTTTTCTCTTAAAGAAGTTGGAAAAATGAGCGATTTCCTCAAAGCCCAAAGCATAAGAAATCTCAGATACATTCCACCTGGTTTGCTTTAACAGTATTTTTGCTTCCTGGATAATACGTTCACTGATCAGTTCTGTAGTCGTTTTTCCCGTGCTTTCTTTCAGCCTTTTATTAAGGTAGTTAACGTGGACGGCAAGCCTGTCTGAATAGTCTTTTGCTGTTTTCAGCTGCAGCCTCTGTTCTAAAGATTCAATGGGAAACTGCCTTTCCAGTAGTTCTATAAATAAAGAAACAACCCGCATAGAAGCATCATTGACAGTTGATAGCTGGGTGGCGGGCTGTAGTTTCTGACCATAATGGATCAGCTCCAGTACATAATTCCTGATCAGGTCATATTTAAAAATATAATCTGAATCGATTTCCTTTTTGATCTTGGTAAATAATATTTCTATTTCATCTGCAAGGGCATCATCAATCTCAAATACCGGCACATTTCCGGGTTGAAAAATAGGCAGGTCTTCCAGACTATTATAGGATTTATCTTTAATAAAAAAGTCTTCTGTAAACACACAAAAACTGCCTGACTGCTGCGGGTCTTCCGGAATCCAGTGGTACGGAACCTTAGGGGTGGCAAACAGCAATGCATTTTGTTGTATGGAAATCACCTTATCTGCATACTCTGCCCTGTTTTTTCCTTTGATAAAACTGATTTTATAATATTTCCTCCTATTGTAGGGCATTTCGGAAGTGTTTTTTACTTTTTCAATAGTTTGGGCAATATCAAATACATTAAAGTGTCCGATATCTTTATGAAGCCCCTTTGGAAAAATACTTTCCAGATCTTTACCCAGCTTGGCTGCCATTTCCCTGTAAAAATCTTCCAATGAAGTATGCACAATTTTTTCCATAAACAAATGATTTGTAAAATTCAAATATACAAAAGTTGGAATCACATAAAAATGAAACAAATATTCATTTTTTTCTATAAAAAAGTGACATGTTTTTAATTATTTTAACTACATTAGACACCATTAACTATCTAAAAACCAAAACAATGAAAAACCAGATTACAAAAACCGGCAAAAAGCTCAACAAAAAAGAACTGAAAACAATTACCGGCGGAATGTACGACTGTATGGCTCCCGAACCTTGTGAACCTTATCCTGGGCCCTGTGAATCTCATGCAGATGCCAATGGCTGTACGATGATCTCTCCGTTTTGCGGTCAAAAAATATGCAGACCTTAATTATAAATCAATAACAACATTAAATCGATTAGTATGAAAAATCAAAATTTGAACAAAGGCAAAAAATTAAACAAGAAAGAACTTAAAGTTATTACCGGAGGATTAAGATTATGCGTTGATCCTTCAACCGGTTTTTGTACAGAAATCAGTGATGCTTGCGCAGAACGTCGATGCAGGCTTATAGTGGGACCTATATTGGATTAATGTAATTAAAGATCTTGAAACAATGGAAAATAAAAATGTAAACCACGGAAAAAAGTTAAATAAAAAACAACTAAGAGTCATTACCGGTGGAAAAGAAATGTGCTGGCTGCCTACATTAGAGTGCAGCAAGATTTCTTTAAGCTGTGCGGAACCACAATGTCAGCCTATCATTGATGTTGAATAAGTTTACAACTATATTAAACGCTTCCTCCGGGAAGCGTTTTTATTTGGACAGGATCTTAAAGCAAGGGGCGCTCTTCAATAAAAAAACGCTCCCAAAATATATGGGAACGTTTTTTAACTATAACTAACTTTAATATTTTCTTTTATACGTTGAATCTGAAGTGCATAATGTCTCCGTCCTGAACGATATATTCTTTACCTTCCACAGAAAGTTTTCCGGCTTCTTTTACTTTTACCTCAGAACCATACTGGATATAATCATTATATTTGATCACCTCTGCACGGATGAAACCTTTTTCAAAGTCAGTGTGGATCACACCGGCTGCCTGGGGAGCCGTCCACCCTTGCCCTATCGTCCATGCTCTTACTTCTTTTACTCCGGCCGTAAAATATGTCTGAAGTTTTAACAGATCATAAGCTTTTCTGATCAGACGGTTGACTCCCGGTTCTGTAAGGCCTAGTTCGTCAAGGAAAATTTCTCTTTCTTCGTAAGTTTCCAGTTCATTGATATCGGCTTCAATCTGCGCTGCCAAAACAACTACTTCAGCGCCTTCGTTTTTTGCCATTTCTTCAATCTTTCCCACCCATTCGTTTCCGTTCTTGATGGAGTTTTCATCTACGTTACAAACGTAAAGGACCGGCTTGTTAGTCAACAACTGAACTTCGCCGATAATTGACTTTGTCAAATCATCTACAGCAAATTCTCTGGCATTTTTCCCGTCTTCAAGGAATTTTTGCAGATTTTGAAGCGTTTCATATGTTAAGATATCTTCTTTCTTTCCGGACTTAATGAACTTTTTAGCTTTTTCAACAGCTTTTCCTACTGTTTCAAGGTCTTTCAGCTGTAATTCGATATCAATGATTTCTTTATCTCTTAAAGGATCTACAGAACCTTCAACGTGAACAATATTTCCGTTGTCAAAACATCTTAAAACATGGATGATAGCCTCACACTCACGGATATTCGCTAAAAACTGATTTCCTAGTCCCTCTCCTTTGCTGGCTCCCTTTACAAGACCTGCAATATCAACGATTTCAACTACAGCGGGCAATACTCTTTCTGGTTTTACAATTTTTTCCAGTTCAAATAGTCTCTGATCCGGTACGGAAACTGTTCCCAGGTTAGGTTCAATAGTACAGAAAGGATAGTTTGCCGATTGAGCTTTTGCATTGCTCAGACAGTTAAAAAGAGTTGATTTACCTACATTTGGCAGGCCTACGATTCCACATTTCATATTGTAAAATTCAAAGTTTAAGATTTAGGGTAATTCAAAGTTCCGGTTACTTTGCCATTGCATACTGAACATTGAATTACGAGTGCGCAAAGATAGTGATTTTTAAGGGAGTTTCATAATAAAAAAATCTGCCGGCATTCCGGCAGATTTTAAACGGTCTGATTGTATCCGCTGAGTTTTATGGGTTATCTCCTGTGGCTTCCTGAGCCAGCGGAACGTCATTCGGTGCGTCCTGTAAAGTTTTATCTAACGTGAATAAAGATTCGTCTGTAGCTCTGTCACCACCTGCGATTTTTAATTTATCAATCAGATTCTGGGCTAATGTTTCTTCTTCAATCTGCTCTTGTACGAACCACTGCATGAAATTCCAGGTTGCCCAGTCTTTCTCTTCCATAGAGAGATCTACAATTCTGTAAATGGCAGTTGTATTGTCAACTTCATGTTTAAAAACCCCATCAAAACAGGCGGTAAGGTTTTCAGGATCAGCCGGAGGAGCCGGGATAGCTTCTACTTTTGGTTTCCCCCCTCTGTTTAAAATATATTCCATGAATTTAATTGAGTGGTTTCTTTCTTCCTGAGCATGGCGGTAAAGGAAATTGGCAATTCCCTGATATCCTTTATCATCAGCCCAGATTCCATAAGATAAAAAAAACGTGTGAGGCATGAATTTCCTTGTTCATCTGGTCACTAAGTGCTTTTTCCATGTTTTCGGAAAGTCTTTTAGTATTCATAATGTTTATATTTTGGTGATTATGGTGTTAACTAAGCAAAAATGATTCCGATAAGCTTATTTTTTTATATAAAAAGAGGCAGAATACTTTAAAACAATGCTGATTTTCAACATATTAAACTAATAATTTATAGTTATTCTAAAATAAAACCGGTCCCGAAAGGACCGGTTTTATTTTATAGATAGTACTACTGATTGCGTTATCTAATGAATGATCTGAAATTATTTAATCTTTCTCGCCATATAATCACTTTCATTTCCTAATCTGTCAATAGCTTTAATAGCAACTGCATTCAGTTTTTTTCCGTCTTTAAACTTAGGGATATCCTTTGAAAGAGTATCCAGGGTTAAAATTTCCGTTTCCCATACTCCATTGTACTGTTTGAAAAGAACCCACTGGAAAACATTACTCATATTCCCGGAGCTCCAGTTTGTTTGTGCAAAACTTCCGTTATCTGCTATAAACAAGGTAGGTGTCTGCAAAGGAACAGCCTTAATCCACGGGGTCTTCGGAATTAATGCTTTTTCACTGTACACGCTGTTTTTCAGGACAGGAAGCATATTGGGATTCCTGGTAAGCCCTGCAATGCTCCAATGAATTTCTCCGGCATCCTTTTTCAGAACATTTCTTGAAATTTCAATCTGATTTTTAATTTCCGTTGGGCGATCGGATACTTTTATTTCTACGGTATTTAACCCGGGCCACAGATGGCGGTTCATTGTATTTTCAGATTGCCACCAGCTTAACAAGGCCTCGAAGCTCTGACCTTTCGAATCAATCGGCCAATATAGCTGGGGTGAGAAATAGTCTACCCATCCTTTATTTAACCATAATTTTGCATCAGCATACAGCTCGTCATATTGTGAAGATCCCACAATTCCTGCCGGATATCCCGGTTTCCAGATTCCAAACGGGCTGATTCCAAACTTTACATGGCTTTTTTCTGCATGAATTTCTTTGTAGATACGCTCCACAAACCTATTCACATTATCTCTTCTCCAGTCTGCCCTGGACAGTGTTCCACCACTGTTTACATAGGCATTCCAGGTTGCATTGTCAGGAAAATCAGCTCCTTTGTTATAAGTAGCATAGGGATAAAAATAATCGTCAAAATGAATTGCATCGATATCATATCTTTTAACAATATCTTTTACCACATTGGAAACATGACCTTGTGTTTTAGGATTAGCAGGATCAAACCAATACATACCATTCTTCAATCTTACCACAATATCAGACAGCTTATTAACCATGGAAAGGTTATTTACAGAGCCTCCATTGGTATGGTGGGCGCGGTATGGATTCAGCCAGACGTGAAGTTCCAGTCCCCTTTTGTGGGCTTCTTCAATCCAAAACTGTAACGGATCATAATTGGGATAAGGAGCGGTTCCGGTTTCCCCGGTCAGGAAGTAAGACCAGGGTTCAATATTACTGGTGTACAATGCGTCAGCAGAGGGTCTGATCTGAAAAATAGCGGCGTTAAAATTGTTATTTTTCAGCATTTCAAGCATATTGATGGCTTCTGCTTTCTGCTGGTCTACGGTAAGGTCGTTTCTTGAAGGCCAGTTGATATTGGCAACACTCGCAATCCATGCTCCACGGAATTCCCTTTTAATTTCAGGAAGATTTGTTCTGAAGACTTCATCTGCTGCAGGTGGTACGCCTGGCGCTGGTTTTGTTGCCGTTACAGAAGGTTTGGGTTGGGTGGTATTGTTGATAGGTTTTGTTGTCTTGTTAGCGGGAGGTGTCTTCGAAACTGCGCTCTGGGTAGAACACGAAACACTATACGATGCACCAACTCCCAATAAAACGATAAGTTTTAATGTATTCATTTTCATAGCCGCAAAACTACTTTAAATTATATTTTAATATTTTGAATATTCTTTTGAAAAATAAACAAAATATATGATAGATTAGAAAAAAGCCTCGAAAATCGAGGCTTTGATTTTATATATAGAGTTTTATTATGCTTTTGCAGATCTTTCCACTCTTTTTCTTTCTTCTTCGGAAAGGATTTTCTTTCTCATCCTGATGAAATTCGGAGTAACCTCAATAGCTTCATCAGCCTGGATATATTCCATACATTCTTCAAGAGAGAAAAGGATTTTTGGCGCAACACCGGTGTCTTTATCTTTTCCGGCTGCACGCATGTTGTTCAGCTGTTTTGCTTCAACAATGTTTACCACAAGATCCCCTGGTTTATTTTGTTCTCCAACGATCATTCCTGTGTAAATTTCCTCACCCGGATCAACAAAGAATTTACCTCTATCCTGTAGTTTATTAATAGAATATTCTGTAGCAGGACCTGTGGTTTTGCTGATCAATACCCCGTTGTTTCTTCCCGGAATAGCTCCTTTGAAAGGCTTATATTCCGTGAAACGGTGCGCCATAATAGCTTCCCCTGCAGTAGCAGTCAGCATCTGGGAACGTAATCCGATCAGACCTCTTGAAGGAATTTCGAATTCCATGTGCTGCATTTCTCCTTTGGTTTCCATAATATGAAGGTCACCTTTTCTCTGTGTTGCCAGATCGATAACTCTTGATGCATATTCTTCAGGAACGTCTACTACTAAAGATTCGTAAGGCTCACAGCTTACCCCGTCGATTTCTCTTAAGATAACCTGCGGTTGTCCGATGGTCATTTCGTACCCTTCTCTTCTCATTGTTTCAATCAAAACGGATAAGTGAAGAATACCTCTACCGAATACCAGGAAAGTATTGGCATCATCAGTCTGCTGGACTCTTAATGCCAGGTTTTTCTCCAATTCTTTTGTTAATCTTTCTTTCAGGTGGTTAGAAGTTACATATTTACCGTCTTTACCAAAGAAAGGTGAATTGTTGATAGAGAACGTCATGTTCAGGGTAGGCTCATCAATAGCCGTTCTTTCCAATGGTTCAGGGTTTTCAAGATCTACGAAAGAATCACCGATCTGGAATGCATCGAAACCTACTACAGCACAGATATCTCCTGCCTGTACCTCGGTTACTTTTTTCTTTCCTAATCCTTCAAAAACGTAAAGTTCTTTTACTTTTCCTTTTATGATTTTACCATCTGCCTGGGCAAGACCGATCCATTGGGATTCTTTAAGCTCCCCCCTGGTTACTTTTCCGATTGCAATTCTTCCTAAGAAAGAAGAGTAATCAAGGGAAGTAATCTGCATCTGAAGATTCCCTTCAGTTACAGTTGGGGCAGGTACATATTGTAAGATACCATCTAATAACGGCAAAATATCTTCAGTCTGTTCTAATGAAGTATTGAACCAGCCTTGTTTGGAAGAACCGTAGAAAGTTGGGAAATCCAGTTGTTCTTCGGTAGCTTCAAGGTTAAAGAACAAATCAAATACCTGATCGTGAACTTCGTCCGGACGGCAGTTTGGTTTGTCTACTTTATTGATAACCACAAGTGGTCTTAGTCCCAGTTCCAAAGCTTTCTGAAGTACGAATCTTGTTTGTGGCATTGGCCCTTCGAACGCGTCCACCAACAAAATAACTCCATCCGCCATTTTTAATACTCTTTCTACTTCCCCACCGAAATCGGCGTGACCAGGAGTATCAATTACGTTAATTTTAGTGTCTTTATAGGTAACAGAAATATTTTTGGATAAGATGGTGATCCCTCTTTCTCTTTCAAGATCATTATTATCCATAATTAATTCTCCACTCTCCTGATTTTCTCTGAAAATGTTGGTAGCGTGGATGATTTTGTCAACCAAGGTCGTCTTCCCGTGGTCAACGTGTGCGATAATCGCAATATTTCTAATGTTTTGCATATAGGATTTTTACGGGTGCAAAAATAGTGATTTTAAATGAATTAATTAAAAAGTTTATGCAATATTTAACAATTTCATAATGAGAATTTTAGATACGGCTACTTTGGGATATTGAAAAAAACGAGCTACATCTGGTTCTGCAGAATGTTCAATTGTACTTTGTTTCAATATAATTCCTGCACCAATATATCACATTCATTATTAAAAATAAAAATGTGGTACGGTTCATTTTCAAGGGCCTGTTCAGACAATGGATAAAAATTAATATAAAAAGCCCGGATCTGATATCCGGGCTTTATTATTTCAGCGTGGGCTATACGCCTTGTTCCGCATGTTTTCCTTCTTTGAACTCCTCTACCATTTTGGCGTTGAAGGCCGGAAGGTCTTTGGGCGTTCTGCTTGTTACCAATCCATTGTCAACAACAACTTCCTTATCTTCCCAATGGGCTCCGGCATTGATAAGGTCTTTGCTGATTGACTTTACTGAAGTCATATTTCTGCCGTTGACAACTTCTGCATTGATTAAAACCTGAGGTCCGTGACAAATCGCTGCAACAGGTTTATTCTGTATAAAGAAATCTTTCACAAATGATAAAGCCTGATCATTGGTTCTCAATTGATCCGGATTAATTACTCCTCCCGGAAGTACCAGTGCATCATAGTCAGAAGCAGATGCTTCATCCAGGGTTTTGTCTACGTTATATTCTTTTCCCCAATCTTTTTCAGCCCAGGATTTTATTGTCCCGGAAGTTGGACTTACAATGTGCGCAGTCCACCCCTGTTGTTCCAGATACTCTTTTGGTGATTGAAGTTCACTTTCCTCAAAGCCATTCGTGGCCAGAATTGCAATCTTTTTTGACATGATATTATGATTTAAGGTGTTATCTTAATAGCACAGAAAAAATAATGCCGCCTGCCTGTTATAGATTGCTAAAAAAAAGTTAAGATACATCAAAAAGGCTCTAGCCAGTACTCATTAATGTCTTATCAGCCTGTAAAGCAGTACAACATCAATGACGGTAACGAGAACAAATTTCACAAGAAATGATTTTTTGGAAACTTTATGGTTAAAAATAATCATTCCCGAAGCTGCTCCTAACAGTCCGATGAATGAAAGTCCTAAAAGGGCATTTTCAGAAACTCTCCACTGGTGTTTCCTGGCTTGCCATTTGTCAAATCCAAAAACCCCGAATGTAATAAAGTTAGCGATCAGCAGAAAAGGAATCATCTACAATTAATTTGCAGCAAAAATAAAGTTTTTAATGAAAAGTTCCCTCAGAGATGTTTCAGATATTGACACGATTGCATGTTACTATGAGCAGGAATTTTTTAATTTTGCTTCTCCATACAATAAACCAATGACAATACATGATCTGGCCGGAACCTTTTCTATTGAGGGAAGCAATCAGGAAGACACTTCCGAAGCTACTTACCGCGGCATATTAACATTATCCGTTGATGAAAACAACCGTATTATTGCCCGGTGGATTATTGGAAATCACATCCAAAACGGTACAGGATTTTACAAAGACCATATTTTAGTCATTAATTTCAATTATGAAGGAGACGATTCCAAAATCTACAAAGGAGTTGCCGTATACCGTTGCCTGAGTAAAGATATCCTCGATGGATTCTGGTCTGAAAAACATGGAAATCCTTTGTACCTTGGAAGTGAATACGGTGTCCGTATTCAGGATTCATGGGAATTGAATTGATTTTTGTCTACTTAATTTAGTCATGAATCTGAAAAAGTAAAAGAGCCGCCTCATAGGGCAGCTCAATTGTTATTAAGGGTTTATAACTTATTTTGTTTAATACCTTATTTTTTAGCTTTTACATCAATTGCAATTTCGATGTCTTTGCTGATCATCCATTCAGCAGGATCTGCTTCTGACGTTCCGAATTTGATTCCCCAATCTGCTCTGTTCACTGTAAATTTAGCCTGAATAGCTGCTGTATTATCTGCCACATCTACTTTAGCCGGGAAGCTTACATTCATTGTTTTTCCTGATAGTGTAAGGTTTCCGCTTACTGTTTTGTTTGCTCCTGCAACTGCATCTTTAGGAGCTTCTTTTAAATCGGCTACGCTGGTAATTTTAAAGTCGGAAACAGGATTTTTCTCTACATCAAAGAAGTCAGGGTTTTTCAGGTGGGCTTCAAGATCTGCAGGCTTTTTATCTTTTTCTGTTACTGAAGCCGGATCTACTTTAATTGAGGTCATATCAATAGTAAAATTTCCAGCGGTAACCTGCCCGCCTTCGATACTTAGATCACCTGTTTTTATATTTAAAGTTCCCCAACGAGGCGCGAAACCACCTTTGTGGAAGGCTTTCCAGTTTACTACTGAAGCCGTTGTATCTACAGCCAATACCTCACCTTTGCTTTCTGCAACAGCCTGTTCTGTAGCTACAGCCGTATCTGATTTTTTCTTTGCTATTACATGATGCTGCCAGCAATCCTACTCCTACTAATGCAATTACACTAAGTTTTTTTCATATTATTAAATTGTTTTAAAAGTTTATCGAAATTTTTGTTGTTTTCGGGTACAAAAATAGAGAAAGCTATTGTCCGATATCTTAACATATATCAAGAAATGAAATTTTTATTTCTTTTTACTTTCTAATTAAATCTATTTTCATTTAAAATCACCATCCTGACATAGAAGTTTCAAAAAGATAATTAATTAAAAAATATCATTATTTTTATGTAAATTCACAAACAAAACACTTTAAATACAATTAAATTTCAAATAATTAACTAAAATAAATAATAAAAACATAAATAAAAACTAAAAACATCAACTTCCTTGAAAATTTACTACAACTTTTAATTAAGTATTAAAATTTCGATATTAAATCAATTAAATACATAACCATTATGATATAATATCCATTAAAAAAACACACTTTAAGATATGAAGAAAACATTACTTTCAGGAAAGAAAGCCGGTTCTATATTGGTTTTCTTATTTTCGATTTTTAGCGTTTTGCAACTTAATGCGCAAGCTCCTCCAACCTGTGCCGGAACATGGGGACCCCCGATTGTGAATCAAACTTTCGGACAGGGCAACGCAACTGATAAATGGTATGGTCCATTATCCACTTATGCTCCAGGCGCCACTACCTCAACTATTTTTGTAGGTACGGCAGGCCCTCCCGGTGGAGGCGCTTTGGCGGATGGCTATTCCGGATTGGTAAAAACGCCAAGTACAGGAGGCAATGGTTTTTTAAATTCCGCTGATCATACCGGGAATCCCAATGGGCTGATGATGCTGATTAATGCACCGTCTACAGCAGCTACCATTTTTTTTGAATATACAATGAGCAACCTTTGTCCAAACACTACTTTAAAATTAGCTGTTTGGATTCTCAATGTTAACCCTCCCGGCACCTGCGGTACAGGATATCAATATCCCAACGTTACACTCCGGGCAATTGATCCGGCCACAGGTAACACGCTGGGTACTTCGGCCACAGGAAATATTCCGACCAATCAAACCTGGACACAATATTCTATTATTTTCAACAATGCTTCCAGCTCATCCGTAAAACTTCAGTTTGTCAACAACTCTGTTGGTAATGGCTGTGGTAATGACCTGGCGATTGATGACATTACTGTACAACCCTGTATTCCGGCCACCATGCAGGCACTACCCGGCTCCAGCACCACGTTGTGTCCAAACAAGAATGCTACTGTAGATTTTACGGCCACCCTTACGGGAAGCTCATACAACCCTGTGGAATACCAGTGGCAATATAGCAGTGATGGTGGAACAACATGGATAGACCAGGGAACGCCGACTCATAATCCTAATTACACATTCAATTCTGCGGGGTTACCTGCCGGTAATTATTTAATCAGGTTTAAAGCAGGACCTCAGGGCTCTGTCTTAAACTCACAATGCAATGCAATCAGCCAGCCAACTACTGTAACGGTAAGCAGCCTTCCGAAAGTCAATGATACTACCGTGAAATCATGTTATATTGAAAATAACCCTTCTACAGCTTCTTTTAATCTTACAACAGCCAATGTAACATCTGAGACAGGAGTTACCAAACGGTATTTTCCATCACTGGCAGATGCCACGAACGGAACGTATGAAATTACTGCAAATCCTGCTTCGTATATTGCCTCCAATAGCACAATTTACATCAGGGTCACCAACAGTAACGGATGTTTTTCGATAGCAAAAGTAACTTTAGAGGTTATCCCACCCAAAACTTCATCTGTATTGATTGATAAAACAATCTGTATTGAGGATAAAACCAGTCTTGATGCCGGTCCCGGCTTCAATGCCTATTTATGGAGTACCGGAGCCACAACCCAGCAGATCACCAATGTAGGGGTTGGTACATATTGGGTTAATTTAAAATCTGGAGAATGTACCACTAAACAAACGGTAAAAGTCCATGCTTCTCCTAATCCTGTTATCAGATCAATTGACATTGTCAATAATACAGCGACAATCAATGCCACCGGAGGGACTCCGCCGTATCAGTACGCTGCAGACCAGACCGGTAAGTGGCAGGATGTCAATATTTTCACGAATCTTACGAGAGGACAACATATCTTCTATATAAAAGATCAATACAACTGCGTTCCCGTAGCAGCAGAAATTACAGTTCCTAACCTGATAAATGCCATTACTCCAAACGAAGATGGTAAAAATGATAATATTGATTATTCAGCCCTGGCTTACAAGAGAAACCTTATTTTTGAAGTTTATGACCGGTATGGAAATAAGCTTTATGAGGCCGGTAAAATAAGAAACTTCAAATGGGACGGCACCGCATTTGGCAAGAAGCTTCCTACCGCCACCTATTGGTACACAATCTCATGGAATGAAAATAACAATGCCAACACCTCAGTCAGGTACAACGGCTGGGTACTTGTTAAAAACAGAGAATAATTCGAATGTATCAGCAAGAGTTAAGTCCCTTGCTTTAAGCTGGGGACTTTATTGGGTTGAAATCACTAACTTTGTGATTAACCACAACACAGAAAATACTATGAATATTGACAGAGTTGTTGTGAAGTGCTTTCAAAATTTATTATCTTCGTGATTAGTCACAGCCTGCCAATGCGAGAAGCTTTTTACGTTTACGTTGTGAAGTGCTTTCAAAATTTATTATCTTCGTGATTAGTCACAGCAGTTTATATCATAACAATAATGTCAGACTTGTTGTGAAGTGCTTTCAAAATTTATTATCTTCGTGATTAGTCACAGCAAACTCTGACAAAGCGTCTATAATACCTGCGTTGTGAAGTGCTTTCAAAATTTATTATCTTCGTGATTAGTCACAGCGTGAAAGTACAGTATTTGCCATTTCTGATGGTTGTGAAGTGCTTTCAAAATTTATTATCTTCGTGATTAGTCACAGCTTGTTTGTTCGGTTAAACCTTTAATAGCAAGTTGTGAAGTGCTTTCAAAATTTATTATCTTCGTGATTAGTCACAGCATAACTGCTGTAAATCATCTTCTACGAATTGTTGTGAAGTGCTTTCAAAATTTATTATCTTCGTGATTAGTCACAGCGTACCTGTATTTTTTACGGCTCAATGGAGCGTTGTGAAGTGCTTTCAAAATTTATTATCTTCGTGATTAGTCACAGCGGTTAGCAATTCTT